>NZ_CP138992.1:1065000-1665000 GCF_044595335.1 Polaribacter sp. R77954 | reverse complement strand
ATAAATCGTATTATGTTCTATAATAACATTGTTAGTAAAATGACTTACAATACCAGAAGCCCCATTAAAAGTAGAAATATTATTGGCAATTAAAATTGCTCCATTAGAATAAGTATCTCTATTTCTTGTTAAAAACAAACCAGTTCCTTCATCAATAACTATATTTACAAAGGTTTTTGTGGGATTCCAAGAAACCAACCTGTTTTCGTTGTGATGTACATAATTATTCGATAAAATAATTTTTACAGCATTACTTGTATTTCCTGCTTGTGGTGTAGCTTCTGCAACTGTAATTGCACCAACACCCAAAGTTGTCCAGTACGTATTGTTATAAACTATGTTGTTAGCTATGGTAGTGTTATCACTTTGTTGACAACGAATAGCAGAAGATGGCACATTTTTAACTTCATTGTTTAGTATATTTATATGGTACGATTTATTTGCAACAATACCTCTACCATTATAGTAACTAGGTTTTTTAATTCCTGGTGTAGCAGTTTTAGTTATTTTGGTTCCAGCAATATTAGGGTCTGTAATTTCAATATTTAATTCTTTCGCTAAATCGTGTATAACTCCATCACTATCTTTGTACAAACCCCAAGCACTTTCCGCTTCAGTTTTGGTAATATTCTCTGCAATTCCATTTAAAATAAAACCTTCAACATTAATATAGGTAGAGTTAGATATTATAATTCCATAAGTTCCATCAAATTCTAAAATTACTTCATCTCCAGTAAAGGGTTTAAAAGTAATATTCTTTTCGGCAGTTCCATTAGCTGTAATTTGCAATAAATTTTCTCCTTCCCAAATATCTCCATCATTAAAATCACTATTTCTATACGTTCCTTTATGAACATAAACTGTATCACCAGCACTAACTTTGTTCTCTGCTTTTTGCAGAGTTCTATAGGGTTTAGATTCTGTTCCTTTTCCGGTTGTATCTGAACCTGTTGTAGCAACGTGTATAATAGTTTGTGCTTGTAAATTATTCAAAATTAAAATACAAATTGCAGATATAATAATGGTAATTTTTTTCATTTTAATATTACTTTAACATATCATGTTCTAATTTTACAGGCGATGTTCCTCTGAATGGAATGCCACCAGTTAAAGTTTCTACAACTGCTTTTTGTGAAAATAAATCTAAGCTATACGCATTAATACCTATAAAAGCATTTTCGAAATAGTAATTTACATAATATGGATTACTGTAAGAAACTGCAATAATTTTATCTTGTGGCAACATACCTATTGTCCAAACTCCTAAAGCTTCTTTATCTTTTAAAAGTGATGCACCTAAAGGACTAAAATACCTATTTTCGAAAGCAACTAAAACCTTGTCATATTTATCAAAGAAATTCAGTTTTTCTCCCCAATCTAGAAAATTAGGATTGTGTAAAATAGTATCCACTTCAAAACCTTTTGCTTGTAATAAATTTTGTGTAAAACGTAAATCATTCGTTCTATCTTCATGACTAATATTTACAATAGCTATTCTTTTATTTTCTGATGCTTTTAAAGGTATTTTAGTAGCATCCGTTAACAGAGTAACAGCACTATTTGCAATTTCCTGCGCATCTTCTTGAATTTTAGTAGTTTCTTCAGGAGTAATTGCATAAAAAATATTTTTTTTCTTATTCAGCAAATTGTATTTTTCACGAACTCCCCAAATTCTTTCTACTGCATCATCTAATCTAGACATTGGTAAATCTCCACGTTTTATACGAACTTCCAAAGAATCCATAAATTTTAAAGTTGGCCATAAAACCATATCTACACCCGCTTTAAAAGCGGCTAAAGAAGTTTCTATTTCATTATCATAATACCCAGCTGCTCCTCCCATATTTAAGGCGTCAGACATAATAATTCCATTGAATTTCATCTTTTTCTTCAACAAACCAACCATGATTTCTTCGGATAAAGATGCTGGTAATAAAACCCCATTTCTTTTCTCTTTTTGATAGGCTGGAAAACGAATATGCCCAACCATAATGCAAGGGGTTCCATTATTTATCATTTTTTGATACATCGTACCAAAAGTTGCATTCCATTCTGAGATAGATAAATTGTTTGCAGAGGTTATTAAATGCTGATTTTTAATCGTTGCTCCATCTCCAGGAAAATGCTTAATAGTAGCCACAACTCCTTGAGCATTCATTCCCTCAATTTGAGATTTTAAAAGAGGATATGCTCTTGTTGCATCATCTGAAATTGCACGTTCCACCACCAAATCTTGCAGCGGATTCATATTTAAATCTACCAAAGGATGCAACAACCAATTGATTCCAATAGAATTGGATTCTTTAGCAATTGCATTTCCAAATTTATACGCCAAATGCTTTTGATTTGTTGCGCCTAAAGCCATTTCTGAAGGCATATTTGTAAATTCATTATAAATACTTCCAACGCCTCTTTCAAAATCTTCGGTAACAATCATTGGGTATTTTGATGCGTTCTGGTAATCTGAAATTGCATTTTTGATAGTCGGTATTACTTGGTCTCTTGGAGGTGTGAATAGAAAATCCCAATAAGGCACAAAAATTCCACCAATTGGATATTTTTCCATCATTTTATCAATTGAACCGAATTCTTTTACTTGCTCTTTATGAAAAGCTCTTACAATCATTGTTTGTCCAATCTTTTCACGAATCGACATACTTTTCCAAGTGGTATCTTTGGGTGTAAAATTGTAAGAAATTGCTTTTGGTAATTGATTTTCTTTGGGTTGGTTACAACTAATAATAGTAACGCATAACGTTACTATTATTAGAAAAACTTGTATGTAGGTTTTCATATTTAATTGGTTTCTTGACTTTTGAAATAAGCTTCAGCTTTCGCTTTTAAATCCTTTTTAATTGCTGCATAATCAGCTTCATTAATTAGGTTTTTAGTTTCTTGAGGATCTTTTGCATAATCATACAATTCTTCATCAACAATTATAGCTTTATCTATATTTCTGTTAGATTCAAAAGGCATTTCATCTTGAATCCATATTGTATATCTATAGGTTTCATTTCTAAACGTATAACCCATTTTATCTGAATCTCTTGGAAACTGACTTACAGCAACATCTTTCACACTTTTTACTTTCTTTTCCATTATTGGAACTAAACTAACTCCGTCTAAATTTCCAGGCGATTTTACACCAGCTAAATCCAATAAAGTCGGATAAACATCTACAAATTCGGTTGGTGATAACGTTTCGCCAATTCTATCTTTTCCAGCAGAAAAAATTAATGGAGATTTTGTAGACTGCTCGTAATTCGTGTGTTTGCAATACATATTATGATCACCTAAATGCCATCCGTGATCACCCCAAAGAACAATTACTGTATTTTCTCGAAAGCCTAATCTATCTAATTCCTCTAAAACATTTCCAATTTGTTGATCTACAAAAGAAACACAAGCATAATAACCTTGAATTAATTTTTTCTGTTTTTCTATTGAAATTGGTGTATCGTAATCTTTTGGAATATCTGCATAACCACCTCTTAATTCCCAACTTGGTTGTGTTGCATAACTTGGAGCACCTTCTGGAGCTTCCATAACTTCTGGAAGTTTGATATCTTCTAAAGGATACATATCCCAATATTTTTGTGGCGCTACAAAAGGTAAATGCGGTTTGTAAAAACCTGTAGCCATAAAAAAGGGTTTATCGCCTTTGGCAAAATGTTGCAGTTGTTTTTTAGTTCTTCTTACTACCTCACCATCAGCAGTTAAACTATCAGGAACATTGACAACTTCATAAGAAACTCTTTCTTTATTTTTAATGTATTCTCTTCCAATTTTAGATTTATGTTTGAAATTGAAATAAGGATAAGTCCAAGAAATAGAATCATTTCCTTTATCTACAGATCTAAAATCAAAGATTTTACCAACTGCAGCTGTTTCATAACCATTTTGCTTGAAATATTGAGGCATTGTAACCACATCTGGATTTTTGTCTCTGATTAAGGTTTTTAAATCCCAAATTTGTGTGTAATCTGGTCTTTTTCCTGTTAAAATACTAGCTCTTGAAGGTCCACAAACTGCTTGCTGGCAGTGATTATTTTGCATCACAAATCCGTTTGCGGCTAACTTATCGATATTTGGCGTTTTTACGTCTTTATGACCATAAGCACCAAGCAATGGTTTCAAATCATCAACAGCAATAAACAAGATGTTTTTTGGTTGATTTTCTACAGCTTTCTGTTCAGTTTTTTTATCACAAGAAACCATTAAAGTTGCAAAAAGTGATAAAAACAGCATTTTTGTGATTTTATTTCTCATAAGATAATGATTTGGTTATTGCTATTTGCTGCAATGTCTTTTTTTAACCTTATAGGTATTATTTAGCTTCTTGATTTATACCTACAAGGTTTTTGAAACCTTGCAGGATTTTTTAATGAATTTACCCTAAAGTAATTTCTACAGTATGTTCTTTACCATCACTAAAAACTGGAGCGATATTTCCTTCAATTTTAGTTCCATCAACTAGCATAGAAACTACACCTTTAGAAACGTTCTTAGGATTTGTAACAGTGATGTTATAAGTAGCATTTCTAAACTTACGAACTGCTGTAAAACCATCCCAAGATTTTGGAATACAAGGATCTATCATTAATCCTTTATGATCTGGACGAACGCCCATAATGTATTTAGTTGCTGCTTGATAAGTCCAAGAAGACGTACCTGACAACCAAGAATTTCTTGCCATTCCGAATTGTGGATGCTCATCACCCAAAATATTTTGTGGGTAGCAATATGGATCACATTCAAACGTGTCTATAATATCATTTTTAGAAGCAGGATTAATTTGATTGTAGTATTGAAAAGCTCTGTCTCCATTACCCATCATTGTTTCTGCAATCATTACCCAAGGATTAGAATGCAAGAAAATACCTCCATTTTCTTTGGCTCCTGGAGGATAAGTAGAAACTCCACCAATACTTTCATCATAACCATTATAACCTGGGTAACTTAACTTAATTCCGAATTTGGTATTCAATTTGTCTTCAACAGAATCTAAAGCTTTTTCTGCTCTTTCTGGAGTTGCAAATCCAGCCAAAATTGTCCAAGATTGTGCGTTTGTATAAATCTGACCTTCGCTGTTTGCTTTCGAACCAATAGCATTTCCATTGTCCTCAAAATAACGTAAATACCAATCTCCATCCCAACAATGTGTATTTACAACATCTTTCATGTGAGTATGGTCTTTTTTGTATTGTTCTGCCAATTCATTGTCTCCTAAATACTCTAGTAGGGCAATCATTTCTAATAGAGCTTTTCCATATAAATTCGCATTAAAAATACTTTCAGAATCGCCAGGTAAATTTACGGTATCATTCCAATCTGCAAAACCTAACATAGGTAAACCATGTTTACCACAATTATTTTTAGTAAACTCTAAAGAACGTTTTAAATGTTCTAAAACTGTGCCTTTTTTACGTTGCGTTAGTGGTACTTTTTTCTCATAAAAAGTAATTTCTTCATCAAGAAATTTATAATCTCCTGTTTCTTTAATATACTCTAAAACAGATTGTACAATCCATAAATGATCATCGCCATAAAAATCTTTTAAGTGTGGCTCTTCACGAGAATCACCTTCGTTTGCTTCCATAGTTAAAGGGAAGAATTGGTGCATTGCAGAACCATCTTCTTTCTTTACAGAAATTAATTTTTTAATTAATTCTTTTCCTTTTTCTGGCATTGAAGATAAAATACCTAAAATATCTTGCGAACTATCTCTAAATCCAATTCCTCTTGCACCTAAACCTAATTGGTATAAAGATAAATAACGAGACCAGTTATAGGTTGTGTGACATTGACGTGGATTGTGGATATTTACCATTGAATTGAAAGCAGCATCTGGTGTATTAAATGATGCTTTTGATAAATAATCGTCCCAAAATTCTGATAGCTCTTGAAAAGCTTTATCCACATTGGCAACATCTTTAAATTTTTCAATGCCTTTGGTTACGTTTTCTGGCGCTTCTTGTCCTAATTGCGTAATTACGGTTTTTGTTTCTCCATTTGAAACCGTTCCTAATTTATGCAATAAAGCTGCAATATTATCGCCTCTATTTGATTCGTAGTTTGATAAACTTTCGTTTTGTAATTCTAACGGATTCTTCCACGTTCCATATTCATTATCACCTAAAAATAATTTACGATCTGTTTGAAAAGAATCTACAGGATAATTTGAAGTGAAATAGTTGTTTTCAGTATCTTTTTTCATAAAAGCATACTGACGTAAAAGTACTGTTCCATCTGCATTTTTAGCAGCTTTCATTGTCATTGTTTGAGGACACCAGTCTGCATTTGTGTATTGTTTTAAAGCATCGAAATGGGTAAATTCCACCACTGGAATTACATCAATTTCTAAATCTTTTCCACTGATGTTTTTAACTTCAATTTTACGAATTACTCTGTTTTCCTCATTAGGTACAAAAATGGTTACCTCTGTTCTAATTCCGTAAAATTCGGATACTATTTTCTGATAAGATAAACCAACGTGACATTCGAATAAATCGTAATTATCTAAAGTTGGAACAAAAAATGGAGAAAATATTTTATACTTCCCATTTTCATCTTTAAATCTGATGTATAGTGTTTCTCCTTTAAAATCTGATCCTGGTAATTGTGGAATGTATTTTACAATTCTGTTTAACGCAGGATCTCCTTTACAAATTAAAGAACCTCCTGTTTGATCTACAATTCCTCCAAAAGATAAAGTTCCTACATAGTTCGTCCATTTTACGGGAGTTTTAGGGTTTGTAATGATGTATTCTCTCTTGTTATCGTCAAAATATCCGTATTTCATTTTTATGTTTTTATGTTTTTAGTTTTTGGTTTATGTTTGTTGGTTTATGGTTGTTGGTAATAACTAATTTTCCAATTCTCAATATTCTTTGTTCTTTACTCTTTACTCTTTATTCTTTAAAAGCTCTTAAACTTTCCCTCTTCTTTCTTCTAACTGAATTCTGATTTCTTCGGCTTTTTCTGATGTAATAGGAAAAGTTCTTAATAATAAAATCGCTATAGTTAGTGCCACAATTGGGATGACTAAAAAGCCAATTCTCATAGTATCATATACACCTTCAGCCTGATTTCCATCTAGATTTGCGTCAAAACCAGTCATTTCAATTACTGGACCTGAAATCAGAAAACCAATTACAAAACTAAATTTTAAGACCCAAGAAAATATGGAAGCAAAACTACCTTCACGTCTTTCACCTGTTTTTAGCTCATCATAATCTACTACATCTACTTGCATAGAAGGAATCATTAGCCACAAACCTGCATAACCTGCTCCAATAAAAGCGGTGTTTGCTAACATTAACCAAGGATTATTTGGTGTAAACGTCCACCAAGTTGTGGTAACAGCAATTACTACAATAAACATAGAAATCATTAACACTCTTGGTTTGCCTATTGTTTCTGATAATTTTCTAAAAATGGGTATAAATAACAAACTAAACCCTGTGTAAACAAAAGTTCCATAACCTGCAAATTTTGCACCTTCATTCCAATCACCACCTAACACATAATAGGTTCCAACATAACGTCCATAGCTATCAAAAATTGAGGTTCCTAATAAGAAGAATAATGTTAATGCGCATAAAATTATAAAAGGTACATTCGAAAATGTTTCTCGTAAACTATCTATTAATTTTACTTTTTTCTGATTCTGAATTAAATCACTTTCGTAATAACGTTCTTTTACAAAAATGGCTGGTAAAACTCCCAATACCAATATTACTACTGCTATAATCAAACTTATATAACGCATTCCGTTTACAGGACTCGCTTCTCCATCAATAAAGAAAATTGGCAACATACTTAGCCACCAAACCCAACCGTTAAAAAAACCGGCTACTGTTTGAAAATATCCGCGAATTTCTGCAACTCTTGTGCGTTCGTTATAATCTGGTGTCATTTCCATTAACATACTTTGGTAAGGCATTGCCCAAACTGTAAAACAGGTGTAGAATATAATTCCAAAACCAATTACCCAAAACATAATACCTTCTTGACTCATATCTGTGGGAAACCACCAAATAAAAGGATACGTTAATCCTGCTAAAATTGCTCCAACTAAAATGAAAGGTCTTCTACGTCCCCATTTTGAACGGAAATTATCAGAAATCCAACCCATTAAAGGATCCATAACTCCATCCCAAAGACGCAAAGACATTAAAATAATAGCGACATACGTTGGTGGCATTTTCAATTCGAAATTGAATACCTGATAAGCAATACTTACCATTACCCAAACTCCTAAAATATCTACTGGACCTCCTGCAGCATACGCTAGTTTCTTTGAAAAAGGAACTTTGTCTTCGCTTTTTACTAATGAATTTGAGCCTGTTATTTCTGACATAATTTATATTTTTAGTTGATTTTTATTCAAGAATTCCTTGAATACAATACTTTTTACCAGCTTAATACTGGAATTAAATTCTCCTCCATTCAATTACATAGAAACTTTATGGTTCTCACTAAATGCTTTGTTAATACTATTTGAATCTGCGCTATTCTGTTTGATTGCTTCTTTAAACCAAAGTGCGGATTTTTTAGGAATTCTTTCTAACGTTTCGAAATCTACATAATGCAATCCAAAACGTTTTTCGTATCCTGATGCCCATTCAAAATTATCCATAAACGACCAAGCAAAATAGCCTTTCAATTTAATGCCTTCAGCAATTGCTTCTTGGCAAGCTTTTAAATATCCTTGATAAAAATCGACTCTTTTATGGTCTTCAACTTTTCCGTCAACTAGTTTATCGGGATAAGCACAACCGTTTTCTGTGATATAAATATTTGGTTGATCATAACGTTCATCAATCCATTTTAGTAGTTTTTTACATCCCCAAGGCACAACTGCCCAATCCATTAAGGTTACCTCCCAATTTTTATCTAAAGACAAACTAACATCTTGGTCTTCTGAAATACCTCCATTTCCATTCACTGAAATGACTTCTTGCTTACCTGTTGAGTGAGCTGCATACATTGTTGTATAATGGTTCAATCCGAAAAAATCTGATGAACCTTTGATTAGTATTTTCTCAGACTCAGAAAACTGTGGAAGACGTTCTTGCAGTTTTTCTTTCATCACCTTTGGGTAATCTCCTTTATAAACAGGATCTGCAAACCAAGCTAAGAAAAACTCCAAAGCTCTTTGTGCTGCTTGTTTATCTTCTTCTTTATCAGTAAGTGGTTCACGCCAATCACAATTATTAGAAATTCCGATTTGCCCATTTTGATGCGCATAATTTTCTCTATACACAGCAACTGCTTTTGCGTGTGCTAAAATTAAATGATGTGCAGCTAGATAAGGTTCTGAATTAGATGATCTTCCAGGAGCAAAAACACCTTGCCCATAGCCTAAAATAGCCACTACCCAAGGTTCATTTAAGGTAATCCAATTTTTTACACGGTCTCCAAATCTATCAAAACAAAGCTTTGCATATTCTGAAAAATGATTTGTTATATTTTTATTCAACCAACCATCTTCTTCTAACTGTAAAGCCAATGGTAAATCCCAATGATACAAGGTTACCCAAGGTTCTATACCAGCTTTTAAAAGTTCATCAATCAAATCAGAATAAAATGCAATTCCTTTTTCATTTACTTCCCCTTTTCCTGTTGGCATTACTCTAGCCCATGCAATTGAAAATCGATATGCTTTTACACCCATATCTTTCATCAATTGAATATCTTCTTTGAACTTGTTGTAATGATCACAAGCTATATTGCCAGTTTCTCCTTGTGCAATTTTACCTGGAATAGTGCAAAACGAATCCCAAATAGAAGGCCCTTTACCATCTATATCTGCAGCTCCTTCTATTTGGTAAGAAGAAGTTGCTGTACCCCAAATAAAATCTTCTGGAAATTTTTTCATATTTACTGTGCTATTTAATCGCTAACTAAACGAGTTTTAAATTTTTCATAAAATAGAACCTCAAATAAAAATTCGAGATTTGTGATGAAGTAAAATTAGTTTGATTGCAGGTATTTACGGTTTACTCAACATCAAAAGAGGTTTTGATATAGTCAAAAAAGTAGATATTACGAATAGTATCCCTTTATTGACGATTATTTGACAATAAAAAAGCAGAAGGATTACTTCTGCTTAATAAATTCATGAAATTATGAAATTCAGTTATTTTCTATCATTGCCTATGAGCTCCTTTACTGATGGTTCTCCTTTACTTTTATCTACAATTGCGCCAAAATCTGTGTCTGTTATTGCTCTGAAATCAGCTAAGGATTTATTATTTTCATATTTGCCCATCAGTTCTTTTAATTGGAGTTTTAATTTGGAAACCACATTTGTGTATTGAGGATCTGAAATGATATTATGCATTTGTTTTGGGTCTTTTTCTAAATCATATAATTCCCAAACATCAATATTATAGTAAAAATGCGCTAACGTATACTTTTGAGTTCTGATGCCATAATGAGGTTGTACGTGGTGCCAAAAAGGAAACTCGTAATAATGATAGTACATGGCTTGTTCCCATTTTTTTGGAGTTTTACCAAATAACATTGGAGTAAAACTTTTTCCTTGCACTTTTTGGGTTGTTTTTATGTCTGCAAGTTCTAACAAAGTTGGTGCAAAATCAATATTGGTGATAATGTCTTCATTTACAGAACCCGCCTTAATTTTCTTAGGATATCTAACTATAAATGGCATTCTTAAAGATTCTTCATAAATAAATCTTTTATCGAAAAAACCGTGATCACCTAAATAAAAACCTTGATCTGATGTTAGTACAATAATTGTATTTTCTTCTAAATTGTTTTCTTTTAAATAGTCTAAAACACGCCCTATATTATCATCAACAGATTTTACACAAGCCAAATAATCTTTGATGTATTTTTGATAACGCCATTTTTTACCATCTGCAGCACTCATTTTCTCTGGTTGTACAATTTCACCTGGTTTAGAGCCATAAAATTCCCACTTTAAACGATTTCTCCAATCTTTTTTGAATTCCTTAGGCGTTTCTAACTTCATATCTCTTCTTGAGAAATAATCCATTGTCATTTCTGTATCTCCAGCAGTTAATTCCCTTCCTTTATAATCATCATTAAACGTAGCAGGATAAGGCATTTCTATGTCTTCCCATAATTGTTCATATTTTGTATCTGGTTCCCAAGGTCTGTGAGGTGCTTTGTATTGTAATACCATTAAAAAAGGTTTGTCTTTTTGTCTTTTTTGAGCTAGCCAATCGATTGCAAAATCAGTGCTTAAATTTGTTGAATATCCTTTTTCTTTGATATCAATTCCATTTTCATTAAAAACAGGATTCCAGTACATTCCTTGTTGTCTTGCAGAATTATGGTATTTATAGTCGTCAAAACCTTGGGGTTCTGTGCCTAGATGCCACTTACCATATAAACTCGTTTGATACCCATTTTTTTGAAATTCTTTAGGAAAAGTCCACTTGGTTTTATCGAACTTACCTCCACCTTCATTTTTATAATAACCGTTTCTATTACTGTAATCTCCAGTTAAAATAGATGCTCTAGAAGGACCACAAATAGCATTTGTACATAATACATCTTGAAACAACATCCCTTGTTCTGCCAATTTATCGATATTTGGGGTTGGGGCAATATCTTTATAAATACCTCCGTAAGCACTTATGGCTTGTGTTGTTAAATCATCTGCCATAATAAATATGACATTTGGTTTTTTTGAAATTTGGGTTTTATTTGCAATTCCATTTATTGCTTTATTACCACAATAGGTAAGTAATAAAATTGCGAACACAAACACAAAAAACGTGTAGAAGTATTTTCTTTTTTTATCCATTGTAAGATTTCATCATCTTTAAAAATTGATTCTAATAACCAGGATTTTGATCTGCATTGGTAAGATTATTATTTCCTATAATTTCATTTTCTGGAATTGGAAATAAATAATTTTTTTCTAATATACTCCCTATCACAAATGATAAATCAGGATTCCAAATATTATGATAACTTGTTCTACTCCTCGTATCAAATAAATCTGAACCATTCATTAAAGCTTCTCTCCTTTGAATTCTGTTTTCTAAAAAAGTTGAATTGCCTATTTTTATTCTTCTTAAATCGAACCATTCAAAACCTTCACCAAGCAGTTCGTAAATGCGTTCTTTGGCTATTCTTAAGCGTAAATCTTCTCCACCAGCAATTGCATCGATATTTGCTTTTGTATATAATGTTGCGTCTGCTCTATCTAAAACTAATTTGATGTATGCTTTAGACTCCACAGTATTTCCTCTTTCATTTTCTATTTCTGCTAACATTAATATCAAATCTGCATATCTAAAAACAATTCTATTTTTTTCTGAGTTAATATTAGTATTATTTGATTCTGAGTATTTCTTTATGAAATTTATAGCAAAGTTACCTGAGAATTGAGTAGGATAGATGTTTCTTACTCTATTGGGTGCCACAATTTCTGTATAGGTATCTCTAATATAAGTAGCATCAATTCGAGTATCTGTATGGTTTTCATCAACAGCAACATTATAATCTAAATAATGATCGTGTAAAGCTAATCTGTTAACTCTAGCTTGACCTCCTTGATTTCTTTGATTATATATAGATCTTTGTGGAGGAAAAATTGTTGTGTGTTGACCACTTTTTGTTGATGTGCCTGTTGAAATATATTGCAATTCAAAAATACTTTCGTTGGTATTTTCATTTCCTTCTTTAAATAAATCTGCATAATTTGGTAAAAGAGTATATGTACCAGCATCATATACTGATTTTGCATTCTGATATGCTAACTCCCAATATTGTTGTGGAGACTGAGATAAACCTGATTCTGATGCCATTTGCATATACACTTTTGCTAAAAATGCTTGGGCAGCATAAGACAATGGTCTGCCTTCTAAATATGGTTGCGAAGGAAGTTCTGATGAAGCCTCTGTTAAATCTTTTATAATTTGACTATAAATTGCTTGTTTAGAAGATTTTGCCAAGTACAATGTACTTTGAGTTGCTAAATCTACCCTTAGTGGAACCTCTCCCCAAACTCTAACTAAATCAAAATAAGTTAAAGCTCTTAAAAATTTTGCTTGCCCAATAGATCTTGTGGCATTAGAAAAGTTTGATGCAAATTTATTAACCTTAACAATTAAATTATTAGCATTATCAATGCAACCATACATCTCTACCCAAGTATCATTTAAGTTTTTAGAGGTTGGTGAAATATTAAACTGACCAAACTCTAAACCTTTTGCTCCTGTTCCTGAAAAGTAAGGAGTGTGAGATGAAGTCATTTGTATTAAATTACCTCCTTGATAAAATTCGGAAGCGTATTTTGCATAAACACCATTTAAAACTTCCTCTACATTTTGTTCTGTTGAAAATAAAAGTTCATCATTTAATGCGCCTAAATCTGCTAAATCATCATTTATTTCTAGTAAAGAATCGCAAGAAATAAAAAGATGAAAACAAATTGCAAGTAGTATATATTTATATCTCATAATGTGTAGTTTAAAAATTAATAGAAGCTCCAAAAGTGAGCGTTTTTTGGTTGGGTGGACTTGCAATATCAACTCCTGCTACTCCTGGAGTAAATCGTAATGATGATATTTCTGGATTAAAACCATTATAGTTTGTCCACGTGAAAAGATTTCCTGCAGATGCAAAAAACTTTAAACTAGCAATCTTAGATTTTTCTGATAACGGAACTGTATATCCCAGACTAATACTTTGCAATCTTAAATAACTACCATCTTGCACAGCAGTATCTATAACACCAACTTCATCTAAAGTTGCTTTCTGTAGATTTAATGCAGGTAAGTTTCCTGTCGGATTTGTTAGAGGATTATAATAATTATTTAAGTATGAACTTCTGGTATTGTTATATCTGTTTTCTGCACTATATACTTCTGTTAAATAATTTGCATTGTAAATATCGTTTCCATAAACTCCATAAAAATCAGCTGATAAAGACCAATTTTTGTAATTTACATTGGTACCAAAAGAAACAATAAAATCTGGATTTGGGTTTCCTATAATCGTTTTATCTTCATTATTTATATCACCATCATTATTTTTATCAATAAGTTTGTAAAAACCTTCTACTGCTGTATCTCCATTTATAGTTGGATAGCCATTAGCAATATCATCTGCTGTAATAATACCATCACTTTCAAACCCATAAAGCAAACCAGGTGCTTGACCATTTAAATACACATTTGTAGGAACAGTATTTGTACTTGAAACCTGAATTGGTCTTCCAAAGTAGCCTACAAAACTTCCAGCAGCACCAAATTGAGCTTCTTCAAGTCCTAAATTTAAAATCTCAACTTTATTTTTTGTGTAAGTTCCGTATAAATTCCACGTAAAATTTTCGCTTTCAAAAACATTTCCATTAATTGCCAATTCAATACCTTTATTACTAATTGAGCCTTGATTAATAACAATAACGTCATCTCCAGAACTACCTCCAATGCTTAATGTATTCAATAAATCATCAGAAGTTTTATCATACGCATCTAAAGTAATTGATAATCGATTGCTAAACATTTTAAGATCGAAACCAAGATTAAATTGCTTTTGAGTTTCCCAAGTTAAATCTTCGTTAGCAATATTGGTTTTTTCGTAAGCTTGCAATAAAGAACCACTTGTTGCGTAACCTTCTGGCGAAATTCTATAATTAACTGCGGTTAAATTACTACCTACTCTTTGGTTTCCAGTTTCTCCATAACCAAATCTAAATTTTAACTCATTTATAGATTTACTTTGTTTTAAGAATTTTTCTTTGTGCATTTCCCAGGCAAAACTAACGGCTGGAAAAAATCCGAATCTGTTTTTACCTACAAATTTACTTGAGCCATCATATCTTAATGAACCAGAAACTTTATATCGATCTTTATAAGCATACGTTCCACGCCCTAAAAAAGAAAGTAATTTTTGAGGCCCAAAATTTATTACTGGTGTTTCAATAATTGTAGCTCCAAAAAAATCTCTACCTGCATTTAATTGACCTTCTGCAGTATAATTAGACGCTCTAGTATATTTATTTTCTGAATCTGTACTTGCATAAACAACACCACCAAGTAGGGTATATCTATGGTTTCCTATCTTTTTGGGTCTAAAAAGAACAGTTTGATCTATATTGTAGCTAAACCTATTTAATTCAGAAAAAGAATATCTACCTTCTCTTACAAAACCGGCTTGCGTGCCTGTTCCTTGCCAAACATCTAACTCTCCTTTTCTAATATCTCCTCCAATTTTTAAATCGTAAGTTAAGGTATTTGTTATTTTATACTTTGTAAAGAAATTACCAATAAATCTATTTTCTTTAGAGATATTATCATATTCATCTATCCAACCTCTTGGTGTAATTCTAAAACCTTCATCTTCTAATGGCGCAATATCTTCTCTTAATTCAAGAGGGAATTCGTCATTTATTTGACCAAAAATAGATCTGTTTTCTGTTGCATTTGCTCCACCATTTCCTATTATTGAGTTTTTAGAATTTGTAAAAGCCAGTTTCCCTCCAATTTGTAGTTTATCGTTGATGGTGTGTTTAAGGTTTACATTTAAATCTAATCTTTCTAAATATACACTCGGCACTACTCCTTCGTTTTTTAAATACCCTAAAGAAGCGTAGTATGTGGTTTTGTCTGTTCCTCCAGATATATTTAATCTGTTATTTGTTGAAAATGTATTTCTGTAAAGATTCTGCCAATCTCGGGCTTCAAAAACACCTATTAAATCTAATTCTCCATCATTATCTTCATCATTTCTATTTAAAAAATTATATAAACCATCTTCTCTAAGTTCAATAGGACTTCTGCCCTCTGGAAATTGATATTCTTGACCAGCTATTGAATTTGGGTTTAACTTATATTTTTCTGACATTAAACCCACATAATCTTCTGTGTTTAGTAAATCATAAGGAATTACTGCACTACCAACTGTGGCAGAAGATGAATATGTAAATTTTGGAGCTCCTTTTTTACCTGATTTTGTGGTAATTAAAATTACTCCATTAGCACCTAAAGAGCCATAAATGGCTGTTGCAGAAGCATCTTTTAAAATTTGAATTGATTCAATATCTTCTGGAGCAACACCACCTATACCACTTTTACTTGCATTTTGAAAATTTGTAGGATCCGTTAAAAATTCTTCTGCACTATCCATAACAATTCCATCAATAACATACAAAGGCTGGTTAGAGCCACTCAAACTAGAAATTCCTCGAATATTAATTGACACAGCTGCACCTGGCTCACCATTTGATAGCACATTTAAACCAGATACTCCTTTTAAAATAGATTCAGCCACAGCAACTCCTGCTTTATTTTCTACATTTGGTTTTACTGTTGTAATAGCTGCAGTTACGTCAGATTTTGTTGAGCTACCATAACCGATTATCACAATTTCCTCTAATTGTTCTGAGTCTTCAGACAAAACAATAGAAAGTTCTTTTTGGTTGGTTATAATTACTTCTTTTGTTTCGTAGCCTAAATAACTAAAGATTAAAGTTGAAGGAGTTTTCGATAGATCTATGGAAAATAAACCATTAAAATCTGACATTGCTCCTTTTGTTGTTCCTTGAATTAAAACTGAAGCTCCTGGTAATGGATTGTTTTCTTTATCCATTATTTTACCTTTTACAGTAATTTGTGCTAACATCGAAATAGGAAATAGCAACAATATTGTGTAAAATATTTTTCTCATAATTCTGGTTGATTTACGTAGTGCAATTTACTATAAGATACCACTATTGGCTTTTAATAAACATCACAATAGGTCTGATAATTGTCAAACCTCTAATAAATAGCGGGTTTTATTACAAAATATAGAAAAAATATAGAGATTTATTTTTAACCTTACTCTTTCTTTAGACTGGCTAAAAAACCACTTGGAGTTTGATTATAGAATTTTTTAAATGATGTACTAAAGTATTTTGGATTAGAAAAACCAGAACTATATGCTACTTCTTTAATACTAAGCCCCCCTTTTATTAAAAGTTTTTTGGCGTGTTTTAATTTTGTTTGGATGATAAAATCTTGAGGAGATAAATCTACCAAGTTTTTAAGTTTCATATAAAGTGATGTTCTACTCATCCCAAAACTTCTAGATAAATCGTGCACTGAGAAGGAATTGTTTTCTATATTCTCAATAATTTTTTGCTCTAAATTATCTAAAAAGTCTTTGTCTTGTTCATTTCTAAATAAAGATGCATTTTCTGAATCGTTATCGTGAACGTATTTTTCTCTTAATTTTGTTTGAAATTTTAGAGTATTGATAATTTTTGCCAACAATAATTTTCTGTCTACTGGTTTTTCAAGATACTCAGAAACGCCACTTGCTATACTTTCTAACTTTTGGCTAGAGTTTTGAAGCACAGTAAGCATAAAAACAGGAATATGATTTAAATTAATGTCCTCTTTTAATTTTTTAGCCATTTCCATACCATCCATTTCTGGCATAATTAAATCTGTTAAAATAATGTCTGGAAAATTTTGTGATGCCATTTCAATACCTTCTTTACCATTACTAGCTTCAAAAATTAAAAAATGATTCCCTAAAGATTCTACTAATAAAGCTCTTAGTTCGTCATTATCTTCAACAATTAAAATTTTAGCATCAGAGAATTTATCTAACTCTAACTGTTCTTCCGCAGATTTTTCGTTTTTTAAAGCTTCATTTTCTTCAACAGAAATATCTTTATATAATGAAACCAAGTTTTTTAGAATAATTGTAAACGTGGTTCCTTTATTTTCTATACTGTCAAAAGATATTGTACCACCTGTTTTTTCAATGAGTTTTTTAGTCATTATTAGTCCTAAACCTGTTCCTGGGCTTTGACTATTAATAGCATTTCTTGCTCTATAATAACGTTTTAATATAAATTTTTGTTGGTCTTTTGGAATCCCCAAACCTTCATCAACAATTTGAAGTTTTAACTCGCCATTACTAGTTTTATTTAGTTTAACCGTTATTGTACCATTCTCAAAAGAATACTTAATTGCATTAGAAAGCAGGTTTAAGAAAATTTTATCAAAAACATCTTTATAATAATGAAAAATGGTTTCAGGCCATTGGTTTTCAATTTTAATTTCTAAATTTCTTTCTTTCGTCAACGGTTCAAAATTGTGAACTCTTGCACTCAAGTATTTATCAACTTTAATTTTTGATACATTTTGATATATCGTATCTTGAGAAGTTACTTTATGGAAATTTAACATCTGTTCAAACAAAGAATTTAATCTTTTTACTGTAGATTGAATGTGTTTGTTCGATTCCTCAGAGTCATTTTTCTTAGTCAAATTATCTAAAGAAGTCATTAAAATAGTAATCGGTGTTTTAATTTCGTGCGTAATGTTATTAAAAAACTCTATTTGATCGTCTGCATTTTTCTTGTTGATAAGCATAGACGTAAAATGAATAATAGACCATATCAAAAGTATTGAAAGCAGAAAGTATACAACATAAGCCATATTTGTGAACCACCAGGGAGAAAGCACTTTAACTTCTATAGTTCTTACCTCGCTAGAAATATCATATTTATTAATAGCTTTAACCTTAAAGGTATATTCACCAGCTTCTAAATTTGTATAATTTGCTAGGTTATTAGTTGTCGATTTAGACCATTTTTCATCAAAACCCTCTAAAATCCAAGAATATTTCATATTGCTTGGTGTGCTATGATCAATCCCTGAAAATTCTAAACCAATTGAATTTTCGTTATGATTTAATGTGATGTTTTTAGTAACGTTAATATGCTTTTTTAAAGGCGCATCTGAAGGATTGACTGTTTTATTAAATAATTTAAAATTGTCAAAAACAATCTTTGGCTCTTCTTTCGGATTTGTGATTTTATCAGGATTAAACAAACTAACTCCATCAATACCACCAAAAGCCAATAAATGATTATTCAGTTTAGTATAACTTCCATAATTGAATTCTGTACTTGCTAAACCATCTCTTTTATCGTAAACATTTACAATGGTATCTTTATCACTTATTTGAATGTTAGCCAATCCTTTGGTAGTGCTCGCCCAAATGTTAGTATCATTTTCTAAAAGAACTCCTTGAACGATATCCGAAGGTAAACCTGAACCAATATCAATTGTTTTAATTTCTTTAGTTGTAACGTTGTAAAAAATTAATCCAGCTCCATTTGTACCTATAACTAAATTATTTTCTGAGTTTTCTTTAATAGACTGAATTGTGGAAAAAGCTAAAGAATTTTGGTTGGGTTGTAAATCTTCTAAAATCCTAAAAGAATTATCTTCGGGATTAATTTTATGCACACCATATCTACCAGAAACTAAAATTTCTCCGTTTTCTAGTTCAGTTATTGCTTTAATAAATAATAGTGGGAATTTAGTAATACTTCCATCTGCTTTAATCACCATCATTTCTTTGTCTATACCACCAATCCAAATATTATTGTTTTTGTCCTTTTTAATGGTATAAATCTTAGTAATTAAATTTTTCTCTTTGTATAGATCGTTATAATTTAAAATTTGATAGTTTTCTATATTAATTCTGTACAAACCAAAATTGTATGTACCCACCCACATAAATTTCTCATCAGGTTCAAGCGCCAAAACTATGGTTTGAGAAGTATTGTTTTTATCAAACTTTTCAATGTGTTTCCAAGTATTCTTTTTTTGATTCCATATACTCAACCCATTTTTTGTACCAAACCATAAATTTCCATTTTTGTCTTTGGCTATACTTCTAGTAAAATTACTAGACAAACTATTTGGATTATTTAGTTCGTGTTGTACTTTTATAAAAGGTAGTTTTTTGAAATTAAAGTAATTAACACCACCTCCATAAGTGGCAATCCATAGAATTCCAGATTTATCCAATTCAACATCGTAAATCCCATTACTTGAGAGCGAATAGGGGTTGTTAAAATCTTGTAAATAATGCTCTAAAACTGTATTATTTTTAGTTTGATAAATTCCATCTCCATCTGTAGCAATAAAAAGGCTATTAGCTTCTCCTTTAATTATATCTTTTATTGGAAAACCAAATGCATTTTCAATTTTATCAAAAACAAATGTGTTCTCTTCTTTTTTTAGTGAAAATTCGTAACCAGATTCTGTACCAACTAATAATTGATTATTTATAAAACCCGTAAAATGAATATCTTTCAAAGTTTCATTTAATGCTACTTCCTTATATTTTTCTTCTGCTATATGATAAATAAAAAGTCCTTTTTCAGTTCCGCAAAAAATAGTGTTTTTAACTATTGTGATAGACATTAGCGGTTTATCAAAAGTAGTTGGTATTAATTTTTTTGTTAGCTCATTATACTTCCATAGTCCATTAAAACCTCCAATCCAAATCGCACCTTTTTCATCTTCTTGAATACTATTTACTAATGACGGATTTATATTATTTTGAGTTGTCAAAAGCTGAAATTTATCCAAATCAGGATTATAAATACACACTCCTTTTTCTAGACCAGCAAAAATATTTCCTTTACTATCGATAAAAATTTCGGATGTTCTGTTACTTAATGTTTCTGGAATACCATTATAAGTATTATAAAGCTTATAATATTTTGAGTTGTGCTTTAAAATTCCCTCTTCAGAGGCTATCCATAAATTACCAATACTATCCTTTTTTATAGCATAGGTAATACTTTGTGTAGATGAGTTTTCTCCTGACAATTGATTAAACTCTAAAATTTCCTGAGATTGAGAAATTAAAGCAGTAAAAAAAACAAGATAAAAAAAGAAAAATATTTTTTTCAAATTATAAATAATTTAAAATTAGATTGCTAAATTTAAAAAATCATATAGTATTATGGCCAAATATTATTGATTTTATTTTTTTAAAAGTAGAATAAGTTATTAAGCTTCCATCATTTAGAATGATTTATAAAAAATTTGAAAGAACAAAAATGATATAACAACACTCATCTCTGGTCAATACTTGAGCTAAATAATCATAATTATTTAATAATCATTAATTTATGAGTTGTATTTTAAATTTCAAAAATAATGTGTTTAATAATTAAAGTCACTATTATCGTTTTTTATATTTCAGTGGTATAAATGCACTTTTTTTGCTATGTGACACTATTACAATAAAAAAAGAACTCCAACTTATTTACTTTTTTGTTTTTATGATAGCCTTCTCAGTGTAATTACTTCTCATCTCTATTTTTTTTAAAATGATTAAATTCTTTGAAAAATAGATCCTAATAAATATCTGTTTATTTGTCTGAGTGTTAATTACAGGATGAATTAATATAGTGATATTTGAAACACTGAGATTTATTGTTTTTATTGATTTTTTCAATTAGTAAAATCTAATAACCAAGGATTTAGAGTGTCACAAGTTCAATATGTAGATTTTGGAAATTTTAATTTTATATAATTTATCCAATACAAATAAGCTTAATTATATTAGAGTCTAATACAGTGCATGTTTCGGATATATTTTATCATTAAGTGTATTGTTGTTTTATAGTTCACCCTAAACAAAAAACAAGTTTTCATTTTTATATCTGTGATCATTATTTATGTTATTTGATAATATTGAATAATCTTTATATTTATTTATATCATTAGAATCATTAGTTTTTATAGAATTGACAGTCTAGGTAGTTCCGTTTATAGAAGTTGTATTCTAAATTAAACTGAAAGAAATTAATGAAATAACTATAATTAAAAGAATTAAGGATTTCAATAATAGTATTATAAATTTCTTCTAAGAAACTATATAATAGCCTTATTTTCCCCATTGAATAATACCATTGGTTAAATCAACTTTATTAAATATAGATTTTATTTTGATATCGCTGCATTGCATATCTCAAAGCTAAGTAACATAATGCGCAGTTATACTGCTCTTCCTTAAACTCCAGGCACTATAACGCCATTATGTAAAATAGCCACTTCCAGCCGCATAAATAGGAACTAAATATTTTAATTGTGGCTATTCATGAACTCCCGAAAAAATAGAAAAGTCGTGAACTAAATAGCCGCTCTTCCAACGCTCACTTAGGATATTAATAATAACAATTAGATATTTAAACCAAATTTCGTCTTTGTTGCATTGTTTTTATAAGTGCTTTTGGCAACTTTAAATAAAGCATAAGAACTATATAATTAAAAGCAGAAAATTAAATACAATTTATAAAGCACCTATAAAATCAAAAAAAGCCAATAAGAGTATAACTTTTCATTTGCAAAAAAATGAAGATAATTGGTTTCACTAAAAGTAAATGCAAATTTATAGTCAACAAAACCATTTCGTTAAATTCAATAATCTTGTAATAGTTCATAATTTTCAAAAGAAAAAAGGGAAGAATTTATATTATTCCTGCTCTTATATGATATCGGAAAATCTATATCTTATAAAAATGGAAATCGGCATAATCAATATGTAGACTCAATTAATGTAATAAATAAATATAAAAAGGAATTAAAAATTTCTGAAGATAGTATGCTCTTATATGAATCTCTATTAAATTCAAGTTATTTAGGTAAGTATATGGAAAATAAGATTTCACTAGAGCAAATTTATAATATAATTGTTAGTCAAAGTAAAAATGCAAAATTACATATAAGAGATTTTTTTTATTTATTAACGGTGTATTATCAATGTGATATAGCTAGCTATACAAAAGATGCAGGTGGCTATCCTTATTTAGAGTATCTGTTTATTTACAAAAACGGCCAAAAAGTTTACAATGAAAAGTTTAAACTATTAGAGTTTAGTAGTGTTTTTCAACAAAGGTATAATGATCTTTTAATAAAGGTTGTTAAACACTCTGAACCAAAACCTTCTATTGATTTAATCTCAAAATCAAATTTATCTCAAAAAATTAAGGTGAAAATTATTGATAAAATAGATTTATCAAAATATGAGAAACCTAAAAAAGAGATTAAAAATAATAAAGAAAATCTTTATATAATAGACACAAACGTATTTGTAGATTATCCAGAAATAATTTCAAAAATAGATAAGCAGTATTCAGTAGTCTTATCAGCAAAAGTGACAGATGAGCTTGATAACTTAAAATCAAAGTTGGATAAGAATGGTCAGAGAAATGTTCAAAAAGCTTTAAGGTTACTAAATCTTGATAACTCTAAAAGAGATGTAAGGATGGAGATGTCAGATATTTCGTTACTTCCAATTGATTTTAATAAGCACTCTCCTGATAATTTAATTCTGTCCGTAGCTCTAAAATTCAAATCTGAAAATCCAATAATCCTAACATCAGATAATGGTTTGCAGTTAAAAGCAAAATTTTTGGATGTTACAACAATTACATTGAAAGAATTTATAAATAGGAAAAAAAGATTTTAAGAAAAACTAAAAGTTAAAAATATTGATTTAATTTTTTTACCATAAATTTCAATTTTCTTTCGTAATTTGCATGTTAATTGTTCGTTATTTTTAACATTCATTTTTTCCTAGAGTGAAATGGTCTAAGAGTTTATTGGTCTCAAAAATAGTTAAAACTATGCACTTTAGTGCATTTCGCTTTAGCTTCTAAAAACTTTTATCTTTGTTGAATGGGAAATCAAAGAACAAATGGTCACACCGTTTCAAGGTTAAGAGTTCATATTGTTTGGAGTACAAAGTATCGCTATAAAGTTTTGGTTGGAGATATTCAGCAACGCTGTAGAAAGCTATTAATACAAATTTGTGATTCAGAAGATATAGTTATATTGAAAGGATTTGTTTCAAAAGATCATATCCATATGCACATAGAATATCGTCCATCACAAGATATCATTAGTATTGTAAAGAAGTTAAAAGGAAGAACATCTCGAAAAATTCAACAAGAGTTTCCAATGCTAAAGAAACAATATTGGGGCAGACATTTTTGGGCAATAGGATTTGGATGTTGGAGCACAGGTAATATAACAGATAAAATGGTAAATGAGTATTTAGAACATCATCGTAAATCAGGCAATGATACAACCAATTTTATCCTTGAGTAAGCAATACTGATTCCGTACACCTGACTTTAGTCAGATTTACAAACCTATGGACTTCTAGTCCATAGTGGTTTAGTGTTTTTGAAATGAGCACAAGTACTAAAAGCCTTTCTGCTAGTTATCTTGAAGTTCGTTTTAGTATAACAGAAAAGACTGCACGTTTATTTATGCTCAAAATTAGAGAAGCTATGCAGAGTAGTGGAAATAATCTTATGACTGCCATTGTTCATGTGGATGAATTTGTACTGGGTGGAAAAGAAAAAGAAAAAGTAGGAAAAAGTTATATTGCTAAGAAAAAGAAAGCTATAACTGCTGTTGAATTAACTCAAGAAGGAAAAGTTAAAAGAATGTATGCCATGAGAATCGAAGATTTTTCAGCTAGTTCTTTGCAATATATTTTTGTGAATCATATCAGTCGAGAAGCTAAAGTGATAACCGACAAATGGAGAGGTTACAGACCTATTGCTAAAGCTTATAATATTACTCAAATAGAAAGAGTAATGGAGGTATGAATTTTAAAGCACTTCATACAATGATTCATCAAGTGAAATCTTAGATAAGAACAACTTATTCTTGGGTAAGTGACTTTAATCTAAATAGATATTTTAATGAATTTTGTTTTAGAATTAATCGATCACAAAGTAAAGCAACAATATTTAATATCTTAATAACAAAAATGGTTGAAAAGCATAAAGTAGAGCATAAGGAAATTATATGCAACTAACTACTGACCTCTATTAAAATATTTAATATATCTGAATTTGTCTGCACTAACATTTCTATTTTTTCCTTTATTAGGAATTTTAATTCCGTTTATACTTTGGAAATCAAAAAAAGGAAAGATTAAAAACATTAATAAGCTAGGGAAAGATTTAATAAAATTGAAATATCTTGGACGATATTACTCTTTTTTATTCCGATATTGTTGTTTGTTATTTCAAAAATGGAACTTGTTAAAAATATAACTTTAAGTACATTTATCATAGCTATTGGTTTTTTTTATGGTATTAATTTTATTTTAATAGCATTAAATACTCTAAGAATAAGTAATAAAAAGAATGTGATTTATATACCTCAAATAAAGTTCTTAAAATAAAACTTTACGCCCCCCTTCATACTTCTTTTTTACTTCTTTTATTCTTTATGATGAAATAGATTTTTTGTAATAAAAAAAGCCTTTTTGCATCATAATTTATATACCTGCATCATATTTTTCAATTTATCAGCAAACTTTATACATAAGGCTACATAAGGGTTGTAGGCTAATTCCGTTCTTGTTGCACCTTTGTAGAGATAAAAAAAAGGTAATTAAATATTAGAAATTTAAACAATCAAAAAACAAACAATTATGAATTTAATTAAAAGTAAAAAAGGAATTAGACTTGCTATGGGTATAGTTTCAGGAGTATTATTAGGTCTATTAACTTCAAACATTGCTTTGTGGCTTTCTATTGGAATTGCCATTGGTGCAGCGTTAGAATACACAAAAAAATCTTGATGTATTAACTAAGAATACAAAATAAATCATCAATCAAATAACGAACACTTTTAAATTAATCAAAATAAAAACAATTAAAATGAAAACAATCAAAAAACAAATTTTATTAAAAATGGCTTGTGTAGCCTTTGCATTAGTATCTAGTATAACAGTTGCACAAAACACAAATACAGAAACAACAAACCAAAGAGAGGGATTCATGTTTGAATTTACAGTAGGTGGAGGCATCATCAGTATAGAAGATAGTGAAGGTATTCAAACTTTTGATGAATCTCAAGGAACCTTTGTTTTTCCAGATCTAAAGTTAGGTTATATGCTAAATGATAGATTAGCGATTACTATATCTATGCCAGGAAATATTTACAAATTTCAGGATAATGACAGAAATTTTGGAGGGTTCATTCCATCTGTACAATATTGGGTAAAGGATAAGTGGTGGATTCATGGTGGAATTGGTTTAGCCATAGATTCGCCTGCATTATATGATATTAAAGATGATGTAAATGACGATTGGAATTTTGGTACAGCTGTAATGGTAAGTTCTGGTTACGAAATGTATAAAAAGAAAAACTTTGTACTTAATGTGCAGTCTAAATTAGTTTTAGGTCATGCTTCTTTAGATGGAGATGCACAAAGAGATGCCTTGATTTTTAATGTAGGGTTAGGATTTAGCTGGTTTTAAGTTTATTGTAGAGGATAAATACTAATTATAGACATATTCAATTACATGAAAAATATAATTTTAATTATTTGTATTTTAATTGGCGGGATAACTTCGGGTACTTACGCACAAGAAACAGAAGCCATAAACACAAATTGGGGTTTAGGGTTTCATATCAAACAAAATCAACGTGACTTCGGGTTAGGTATAAATTTGACAAGTCCATATTTTGCTAAAAAGCAAGTCGCCCTGCGTGTAAGAGCAAACTTGTTGTTCAACGAACATTTGAAAAACACCAATACCACTAATTGGACCCCATATTCGAGCATGTCAATAGGGGTTCTTGGAGTTGCAGGTAAGATTGGTGAATTCATTCGGCTGTATGGTGAAGGGGGAACAACATTGTTACTTCCTTCTAGTAAGTTTTCTTCAGAAAGTACAGTTTTTGGAGGTTATGGATTATTCGGATTTGAATTTTTCATGGATAAATCTTCGAATTACTTTATTGAAATAGGGGGTGTTGGTACTGGTGTGTCAGCTGATAAAATCGTTGGAAACCCAATTTATGCTAATGGTTTAATGATAAATGTAGGGTATAGATATGTCTTCAAATAGGTAATCAAAAGAAATACGACCAACATTGTAATCATCTGTTAGTATGACTCAAAGGTATAATGTTGGTTTTAAAAATTTATCTATGGCCATATATTCTATTGTTAACAAACATATAAAGCAAACTATGAAAAATTTGACATTTGTAATTTTATATATTCTTCTTTCAGGAGTACAAATCACATTTGGACAGAATGAAACAGGTATTATAGTAGGAAGTAAGTTCGTTATTAAATCTACTATTTTAGATGAAGAAAGAACCTGTTTAATAAGTCTTCCTGATTCATACAATACTTCATCTGAAGTTGATAAAAAATATCCTGTTATCATATTATTGGATGGATATACTCATTTTAAAACTGCAACTGGAATAGTACATTTTATGAGTTCTAATAGGAATCGAAACAATTTAATGCCTGAAAGTATTATTATAGCCATAGAGAATGTTGACCGAGAACGAGATTTTACAGTTACAAAAATTAAGACCAAAAGACCAAATACTATGGGAGGTGGAAGGAATTTTTTGAATTTCATTGAGAAAGAACTAGTCCCTTATATTGATAAAAAATATAAGACAGAACCGTTTAGAACTCTTGTTGGGCACTCTTTAGGAGGACTACTTACACTAAATTCCTTTATGGATGAAAATAGCGTATTCATTGCTTACATTTCTATAGACCCAAGTATTTGGTGGAATGAAGAGATGATGAAAAACAAAGTTGATTCTATTTCCTCTATATCATTTGATAAAAAATTGTATATCGCTACTGCCAATCAAGGAGAGGCTAGTTACGAAAGGAATAAACAAAGACACGACGCTCTTTATACTTTAATAACAAAGAAATCGGATAAACCTCTAAATATAGAAATAGAATATTTTGAAAAAGAAAACCATCGCTCTGTACCATTAGTAGCTTTATACAAAGGGTTAAAATATATTAATAAAGAGGAATGATTTCGAAGCTAGTAATATCAACAAATACGTTTGGTTACACCTTATAAAATTAATTGCTGGTTTTAGCTTATTTACGAAAGCCTTCGCGAACTTTCTTGGTCGGTAATTAGTTGCTTAAAACACGCAACAAACCATATACAAACATTTTGTGTGCCATTAGGGCAAAACTGTAACAATTACTCTTTTACAGAGTCGGAATTAGTATAAAATAATAAAATAAATCATCTATGATTGCAAATACAAAACAGAAAAATTTAATTAAGACCGCTAGAATAACTGGCTTATGGTATTTAATGATGGCTATTACAGGAATTCTAGGGTTTATGGTCTTTCATTCTCAAATATTCGTGTCTGGTAATCCTGAACAAACACTAACAAATTTAGATGCATTAGAATCTACAGCAAGAATTCGATTGCTATTAGAATTTGGTATCGTAATTTCTCAGGCTCTTACCGCAGTTTGGTTTTTCAAATTATTTAAAGATAATTATGAATGGGAAGCGTGGATTCTAGGTATATGGGGAATGGTAAATGCTTTAGCCATTATGATAAGTGCAATTTCAATCGCCTCAGCAATAGGTATTGCAAATTCTGATATAAGTGCTATGGAAGACAAAGTTTTACTAATTCAGGTTTTTCAACAAATAATTTCTAATGCTTGGGGTATTGGTGGGCTTTTCTTTGGGCTTTGGCTTTTTCCTATGGGATATATTGTCATCAAATCTAAAATAATGCCAATTTGGTTAGGAAGAGTTATTGTTTTAGGTGGTATTGGCTATGTACTAAGCACCTTAATCCACTATGCAGGCATTGATTTTAGCTTCAATACATATCTTGCGCTACCTGCAACAATAGGTGAATTTTGGATGATTGGTTATTTATTAATTTTTGGAATTAGACAAAACTGTCATGTAAAATCTAATAAACAAATTATTAAATGAAGGTAAATAATACATTTTACATTGTAAATAAAAGTGATCAAGTTAAAAAATTAAATTCCAATTATACAAAAAGAAGACATTATAGATTAAAAACGAAACATCAGTTTATGTTACTATTAATAATCCTATTGTTTAATTGTAAAAATAACCATAACGCAACCACTAGCGATATTAATAAAATTAAAGAAAATCAAAAAAAGCATCAACCTTTAATAGATTCTTTAATGAAAGTATCTTACAAGCGAGGGGTTTTTAATGGTAATATTCTTGTTGCTAAGTCTAATAAAATAATATACCAAAATGAATTTGGTTATACTGATGCTTCAAAAGAAAAACATTTAAATCGAAATTCAATATTTAATATTGGTTCAATTGGAAAAGAATTCAATGCAGTTGCTATTATGATCTTGAAAGAACGAGGATTACTTCATCTTGAAGATAAGCTATCAAAGTTTGATTTACAGCTTCCAAATTGGTCTAACAAAGTAACAATAAAACATCTATTACAATATTCCAGTGGGTTACCAAAAGTAAAATGGAATAGTGTAAAAAATGATAAAGATATATATACTGATATAAAGAATATTGACCTTTTAATATTTGAGCCTGGGTCTGATTATCTCTACAGTAATAATAATATCTTTCTTCAAAGAAGGATTGTGGAAAAGATATCTGGCATGTCTTTCAATAATTTTATCCAAGAAAACATTCTAATTCCTAGTAATATGTCAGATGCTATTATAGATGCAACTTCCAAAAATGCTCAGCTAGTAACATCATTTAATAATGATTTAGTGAATGATAGCTTTGGTGATATTGAATTTTCAGGTTGGGTGTTTCCCAGCATATCTGATATATTCAATTGGGTTAATAGTTTACATTCAGGTAAGATAATCTCAGAGGAATCCCTATTGCTATTATTCGATTCCTTTTCAAAAAATAGTGAGTCTGCTTTAGGAAAAGGTGTTTTTAAGAATAATGAGTTAATGGTATACCAACATCAAGGTTCTTCTTTTAATTACGAGTCTTTAATACATTATAACCTAAAAGAAGATGTAATGGTCATATTAATGACTAATAATAAAAACTTAAAACTTAGGAATATTGCTGAGGCCATAGAAAACATTACAAAAGGAAGCGCTTTTAAAATTCCGCAAAAATCAGTTTATCTCTCCATAAGACAAAAATGTTATAATAATGTAGATGATGGTATCGAATATTATAAACAATTAAAGAAAAATTATCCTAACACCTATAATTTTTCTGAAGAGAGTGAATTAAATAGATTAGGATATAAACTAATTGAGAAAAACCAAATTGAAGATGCAGTTAAGATATTTGCTTTACTCGTTTCTGAGTTTCCAAATTTAGCAAATGCATTTGATAGTTTGGCAGAAGGTTATTTTTTAAATAACCAATTAGACCTATCTAAAATAAACTATCAAAAATCTTTAAATCTCAATCCCAAAAATAAGAATGCCGAAAGCATGATCATCAAAATTGAAAAAGAACTAAAAACAATATTACCATGAAAAAAACTATAATTTTATTGGCTTTGTGTAGCCTAACAATAACCGCTAAATCTCAAAACACAAGCGTAGAAAAATCAATATTCGGATTACAAACTGGAGTTTTAGGAATCTGGGCATATAATGAAACAAAACTATCAAATACCATAGCACTGAGAACAGAAATTGGTTTTGATTTTGGAATTTGGGAAACTACTTATTATGATGATTACGATTCTCCTTTCCTACTCACACCTGTTATAGTTGTTGAACCAAGATTTTATTATAACCTAAAAAAACGCTCTAAAAACTCAAAAAGAATTGACGGGAATAGTGGGAGTTTTATTGCTTTAAAAACTAGTTATCATCCAGAATTGGCTTTGTTTAATGCAGACGATGCTCCTGTGGTAAGTGATTTTGCCATTATACCTACTTGGGGAATTAGAAGAAATATAGGGAATCATTTAAGTTACGAAGCAGGTATAGGAGTAGGATATAGTTACACATTTGCTAAGCGTGCAGGTTATTCAGAAGACGAAAGTGGAATAGAACCAAATATGCACTTGCGAATAGAGTATCGATTCTAGCTTAGAAAAAAACAACTACAATATCAATATAAAAACAAAAAGAAAATGTTTTTCAAATCAAAACAAGGAAAAGAAAAAATCTTAACCTTATACAATCAGAAACTAGATAAACTGAATATCGATTATTCAGAAAAATTGATAGAAACTAATTTCGGAGTTACAAATATCATTATTACTGGTGATACTAAAAATCCGCCCTTACTACTTATTCATGGTACAGGAGGTTGTGCTCCATTAATATTAGAATCATTTCCCAATTTATCTTCTAAATATTGTGTGTATGCAGTTGATGTATTAGCACAACCGAATAAAAGTGCCGAGAATCGATTAGATATGAAGTCGCTAGATTATGGAAAATGGATAACAGAACTCATAGAAACTTTAAAGCTTACAGAAGTTACTTTAGTTGGGTTTTCTTTTGGTGGTTTTATTGCTTTAAAGACATTAGAATTCAAAGAAACCCATATTAAAAAAGCATATGTAATCTCACCAGTTTACATTGTAAATGGTAACCCTTTAAAAGGGTTATTTAAAATGTTTATACCTTTAAAGAAGTTCATAAAAACAAATAATGATACCTATCTAAAAAAAGTAATAAACGTTCTTTTTAGTGAGGCTGATGATTTTGCTATCCAATTTATGGGTACTACTTTTCAAAACTGTAATATGGATTTTTCTCCATTACCAGTTATTTCCAAACAATCTGCCAACAATATAAAAACGCCGATAACTATTATAGCCGCTGAAAAAGATATCCTATTTCCTGGAAAAAAAATGATCAAAAGAGCCAAACGAATTTTCTTATCACTTAACGAAATAGTTTTATTAGAAGGTTCAAAACATGTACCTAGCAATGGAAACTTTAAAAAAATAGAAGATTTAATAATAGGTAAAAACTAATAATAAAATGGAAGCAGAATTAGAATCTTTAAAACTCCCTAATCCAAATATAATTTCTATAAACGGAATTGAATTAGAAGTATTTGAAGCAGGTAAAGGAAATATTGGCAATCCAATTGTACTCTGTCATGGTTTTCCAGAACATGCTTTTTCATGGCGTTATCAAATTCCAGCGCTTGCTAAAGCTGGTTATCATGTTATTGTTCCAAATCAAAGAGGATATGGTAATTCATCATGTCCAAAAGAAGTAACATCATATGACATTACACATTTAACAAATGATTTGGTGGCTTTATTAGATTATTACAACTATAAAGAAGCTGTTTTTGTTGGTCATGATTGGGGCGCAAATGTAGTTTGGAATCTTGCACTCTTGCATCCAGAGCGTGTTAATAAAATTATCAATCTTGCTTTGCCTTATCAAGAACGTGGCGTAAAACCATGGATTCAGTTTATGGAAGAGTTTTTTGGTGAAGATTTCTATTTTGTACATTTTAATAAAAAACCAGGTGTAGCTGATGCTGTATTAGAGAACCATACAGAAAATTTTCTTCGTAATTTATTTCGTAAGAATATACCTCTTGCACCACCAGAACCTGGAATGCTAATGATGAATCTTGCAAAAGCGGAAAAACCCCTTGGTGAGCCTATTATGAACGACGATGATTTGTCTGTATTTGTAAAAGCCTTTAAAAATTCTAGATTTAATGGAGCTATCAATTGGTATAGAAATCTTGACAGAAATTGGCACTTGTTAGCAAATATTGATCCAATCATCAAACAACCTACACTTATGATTTATGGTAATCTAGATATGATCCCAAAATTTGAAAGACTACAGGATTTTGTTCCAAATTCGGATGTGATTAGTTTAGCGTGTGGTCATCACATTCAACAAGAGTTACCACAAGAAACAAACCAATCGATTTTAAAATGGTTGGAACAATTTAATGCTTAAAAGAAATAAAACACAAAAGGTATTTTATATGAAAGGCACAGAAATTTTTAAGACTATAAACAGGTTTTAATTTTTTAAAACAATTTAAAATGAAAAAATCAACACAAACATCAATAATACATTTCTGCATAATTCTACTTATAGGTATTACAGTTTCGTGCTCTAGTGATAGTAACAATTTAGAGGAGCCTGATAATTATTTAAATATTCCTGATGAAAATTTTGAAGCGATACTTATAGAAAAAGGAATTGATTCTGATGGCATTGTAAACCAGCAGATGCTAAAAAGTGATGCTGAAAAAGTGACAAAATTATCTCTAAATGGAGCAAATATAAATACATTAGATGGTATTGAAGCATTTGTTAATTTAAAGAGACTTGAAGCAGATGCAAATAATTTAACAACATTAGATGTAAGTAATAACGTTTTATTAGATACTATTAGTTTGACTTCTAATAGGTTAATAGAAATAGAAGGTTTAGAAAAAGCCCAAAACTTAACTTGGTTAAGTTTATCTTGGAATTATTTTACAGAATTTACATTAGATAATGATAATGTGAAAAATTTTCTCATCGATCATAACGATTTAACTTCTTTAGAAATAGCACATGCTTCAAAATTAGAAAGTGCGGTTCTAAACTTAAATCAAATATCAGACTTAGATTTTAGTAATAGTCCATTACTTAAAGTGTTGGTTTTTTCTGCTAACAAAGTACAAACCATAAACTTAGAAAATAACGTAAACTTAGAATATATCTATGGTTCAAGTAATTTATTGACACAATTTGACATCAGTAATTTACCAAATCTTATTGATGTTAGAGTAGATAGAAACCCAACATTAACTTGTATTAAAATTGCAAATGGGCAAGATATTCCAAATTTAACATTGTCATCAAATCAAACAACAAATGTAGATTGCAATTAAAGTAGGACAAAAAAAATAAACCGACTACACAATTTTTATATTATTAATTGGCCTACTAGAACTCAATATTCGTTTACACATCAAGTTCTTAAAATATATACGTTAATCACTTCATATTAACGCTCATGTATTTATTTTTCCTATTTTAAGGCAAATTACGTTGCTTTGTAGTCTATTATGAGTTTGCATCTAAATAAAAATTTATCAAAAATACACTTATACTGGAAATGCCAATTAATAGGTTGGAGTCTAGTATCTATTTATTGGGCATATACAGTATATACAAGAGATAATTACGGTTTTTTTTACACGCTATTAAATTATGTATTAGATATCGCAATTGGAATACTCCTTACGCATATGTATAGAGTCTATGCTTTAAAAGCTGAATGGAGTAAATTGCCCATAAAACAATTACTCATAAGAGTAATTCCGAGTATACTTTTTTTAGCTGCTTTATTTGTTTTCATAAACAATTTAAAATGGATTGTTTTCAGAACCTATTTTGTTATAAAGAATGTTGATTTCTTAGAGTCAATTATGTATTGGGACCCAATTTTACTCACAGGACTTCGTTTAATGTCACTTTGGGTATTAGCCTATCATTTGTATCATTATTATCAAAAAGAAGTAGTTACAGCAAAAGAAAATGCGCAATTATCTTTAATCGCTAAACAAGTTCAATTAGATAATTTATCAGCGCAATTGAATCCTCATTTTTTGTTCAATTCCTTAAACTCCATAAAATCTTTAGTAATTGAAAACCCAGATACAGCTAGAAGAGCTATTGATTTATTGTCAGATTTATTACGTTCATCTTTATATGAAAAAGACAAAGGTTTAATTACCATTAAAGAAGAATTATCTTTAGTAGAAGATTATATTGAATTGGAAAAAATGCGTTTTGAAGAACGTTTGCAACTAGAAACACAAATTGATGACAATCTTGTTAATTATAAAATACCTACGCTTAGTATTCAATTGTTAGTAGAAAATGCCATTAAACATGGAATCGATTCAAGCGTTAAAGGGGGTATTATAAGTCTTATGATTAAAAAGCAAAAAGATTTTATTGAAATTATAGTGAAAAACCCTGGAACAATTTATGATAAAAAAAATGCGGGTTTGGGTTTAAAAAATTTGCAAAAGCGATTAACAATTCAATATAAAAACGAAGCTACTTTCAGCTTAACTCAAACAAATACAGAAGAAGTTGAAGCAAAAATATTAATACCTATTATAGTTGATGAAGTTATTTAAAACCATAATTATTGATGATGAACGTTTGGCTAGAGAAGAAGTAAAACGAGCACTACAAAAATATAAAGAGTTTAAAATTATTGGGGAAGCAAGTCACGCAGATGAAGCTATAGAATTAATTGAGGACTTAAAACCAGATATTTTGTTTTTAGACATACATATGCCTGGAAAATCTGGTTTTGATTTGTTAGAAGAATTAACCAATGTACCAAATGTAGTTTTTACAACAGCTTATGACCAATATGCTGTAAAAGCGTTTGAGATGAATGCGTTAGATTATTTAGTGAAACCTTTAAGAGACGAACGTTTTTCTAAAACTATAGAAAAAGTAAAAGTAGAATTGTCTAAAAGAGTACAATTAGAGTCTACAGTTTTGCCTATGCATCAAAAAATATTTATAAAAGATGGTGAAAAATGTCATTTTATTCCCTTAACAGAGATACATTTTATTGAATCTTTAGAAAACTATGCACGTTTGTATTTTGGTTCAGATAAAACTATGATTAAGCGTTCTTTAAATTTGTTAGCAGAGAAATTAGATCCTAAAGTCTTTTTTAGGGTGAATAGAAGTCAAATAATAAACATACATTACATTAAAGAGATTCATCCCTACTTTAATAATAAACTACAAATTCTATTAACTACTGGAGAAAAAGTGGAGGTGTCTAGTAGGCAATCTGTTAAGTTTAAAAACTGGAATAGTTTATAAAAAATATCACTTATTTTAACGCTCATTTGCATTTATTTACGCTCCTGTACTTTCTCTTTAATAATGGCTTCAAAGAACTTTACTTTGTATTGTAAATAATTAAAAAGTACATCATGAATAACCTTAGAAAAAAACAAATCACACTTAAATTTTTATACTTAATCGTATTTATTGGATTATATGCTTGTGATAAAGAGTCAGTAACTGAAGCAAAACAACCAACTCTAAAAGACTATTCAGTTGGTGAAAAATGGGTTTGGAAATACAAGGGAGTTACAGATAAAGGGGAAGTGCGTTCAGATGGCAAAGATGTAAGAAAAACAGTTAAAATGCCTTATGGTTTAGGGTTGACAATAGGAAATGATACAGTTCCAGTTTCAGATGTAGTAAAGCCTGATGAAAGTGAAACTCCAAGATATAAATGGCCTTTAAAAGTTGGTAAAAAGTGGAAATACGAAAAGAACTGGACAAGTCAAGACGGAACCACAGGAAAACAAAGTCAAGATGTAGAAGTTTTATCTTACAAAGAAGAAAAAGTAGGAGCAGGAACATATATGGCTTATACCATTGAGTATAAAGGAACAATATCCAATTCCAGAGGATATAGTGCCAGAACAGATGAAGGATGGCTGTATGCACCAAAAGTGAAAAATTTTATCAAGTTGACACAAACTCAAGATGACTTTGTATACAATGAAGAGTTAATTGAATATACAAACCCAAATACGAAACAATAAGATTTGTTTTCACTTTTTAAAATAAAACCAATGAAAAAATCAGTTCTAATATTATTTCTTATCGCAAATAGTATTACTTCATTTGGTCAAGAGATATCATTCAAAAAATTAAACTTATCAGATTCAGTTGCTATTGCGCAACAAATGAAACAGATAGCAGAATTTTGTGATACAGAAACCCTGTCTGAATTAGATGTGTTTAAGTTTCAATTAATAAGAGGTAATTATAAAGAGGCATTAATTACCATCAAAAACAGAATTCAAGAAACACCAGCAAATCAAAGACAGTATTTAGATGTATACAGGCATTATGTGGAAGCTAAGTTTTCTCAAAACTTTGAAGAGGCTTTTAAAAAATCATATAGAAAATATGTGAAGAATTCTGATGACATCCAAGTGATTAATTTAGATAAAGCCTTAATCATTAGAGACCCTACTGATTATTATGTGAGCAATTTTAAAAATACGTATAACAATATTAAATCAGAAAAAATATCACAAGAAACAGCTATAGATTTAGTAAAAAAATATTTTTTAAGTACCGTATTTTCATCAACGAGAGCAATTTATTTTGCAGCAATAAAACAAGATCATAAACGTAGGTATGCTATAAACGATAGTATTGTAATCCCTATGAAGGATGGTGCAGAGGTTTCAATAGTAGTTGTAAATCGAAAAGGAAAATCAACAACTAAAAAATCGGCGATACTAGTTTCATCTATATATGCAGGAACAAATGAAGTTAGTGCGATGTTATCTGCATCTAAAGGATATATTGGAGTTATTGCGAATACTAGAGGAAAAAGATGGAGTAAAAGTGATGTAAAACCACTTGAATACGAACATTCAGATGTATATGAAGTCATCGATTGGATTAGCAAACAGGCTTGGTCTAATCAAAAAGTAGCCATGTTTGGAGGTAGTTACAATGGTTTTACACAATGGGCTTCTATGAAGCATAAAGTGCATCCTGCATTAAAAACCATTGTGCCAATGGTGGCTATTGCCCCAGGAATTGATTATCCAATGGAAAATAATGTGTTGCATAATTATTCATACTCTTGGAATTTCTATGTAACCAATAATAAATTTTTAGATTTTGAAGCATCTAATGATTTTAATCGATGGAACTCTCTAAAAAATACCTGGTATAAAACTGGAGTTGCATTCACTAAATTAGACAGTTTAGATGGTCAAGTAAACAAATTATGGAATTCGTATATACAACATCCAAGTTATGATGAGTATTGGAAAAAAATGATTCCCTACAAAGATGAATTTGCTAAAATTGATATTCCCATTTTAACAATTACGGGTTATTATGATGACTCACAAAGAGGAGCCATGTATTATTTTAACGAGCATCACAAATACGTTAAAAATCCAAATCATTATCTATTAGTTGGTCCTTATGATCACTGGACTGCGCAAACTAAGCCAGAAGAAAGTCTAAGAAATTACAAACTAGACAAAGTTGCTTTACTGAATATTGAAGAAGGTATTCTGTATCAATGGTTTGATTATATTTTAAAAGGAAAAGAAAAACCTAGTATTTTGAAAGATAAAGTCAATTTTCAAGTCATGGGCACCAATACTTGGATGCATAAACCTAGTTTAAATGCTATGACAAATGACACTTTGCAGTTTCATTTAAGTTCAGAAAAAGGTAATGATTTTTATGCATTAAAACCAAAATTAAATAGTTCAGAGATTTCCATGTCTGTAGATTTTAAAGACAGAAAAACTATGAATAACACAGACTATTATCCATGGCCTCTAGAACGTGATCAAATTAATGTAAAAGATGGTTTAATTTTTAAATCTGAAACCTTAAAAGAAGATGTTATCATCAATGGTTCATTTTTAGGGAATCTTGAATTTTCAATCAATAAAAAAGATGTTGATTATTCCGTAATTCTTTATCAATTAACACCAGAAAATAAATACTTTCATTTAAGCTATTATATTGGTAGAGCGAGTTATGCTAAAGATAGAGAACAGAGAAATTTATTGATACCAAGTCAAAAGAATCAAGTATCTTTCAATAATTCGAAACTCATCAGTAAAAAATTAGAGAAAGGAAGCAGAATAGTTGTTGTGGTTAATGTCAACAAAAACAACAATGCTCAAATAAATTATGGTACTGGAAAGGATGTAAATAAAGAGAATATTAAAGATGCTGAAATTCCTTTGAACATCACTTTTACAGGAAATAGTTCTATTAGTTTACCTATTTGGAATTCCAAGACTGAATAAAGAATTATTCCTGTAATAAAAACAGAAGTCGTAATTTAAAAAAAAGGTTTAGGTGTAACAATTTTCAAATTCTGACTACTAATATAGTAAACAACTTACGTTATGACTGATTTAAATTTGATAGATAAATTCTTACTACTAGCATTAGATGATGAAAAAGGAAAATTTAATTCAGGCCCTTTTGCATTAACCTATGGGCCTTCTGGAGCAATATTTTTAGAACTTTCATTAAAAGAATGTATCTCTATAGTTAACAAAAAAGTAGTTGTAAATAACTTCAAAAGAATTGATGATGTTTTTCTTAACAAATATGTAGATCTAATCAAAAACTCAAACAGAGAACGTTCTCTAAAATATTGGATTCAAAAATTTGGAAACAAAGAGAGAGAAATTAAAAAAGAAACGTTAGATAAATTAATTAGAAAGGGAATTTTAGTAAAAAGAGAGCAGAAATTTTTATGGGTATTTAATAATGACAAATTCCCAACCGTAAATTCAAAACCAGAAAATACTTTACGAAAAAGATTATATGAAATCATAGAACTTCATAAAAAACCTACTCTAGAGGAACTAATGCTAGTAAGTCTAATAAATACTTGTAATATGGATAGAATTGTTTATGGAAAAGAACGTTACAAGAAGTGTAAAAAGAATATTAAAGCTATTATTTCTGATACTGAAAACAATATGTTAAGTACTACTATTAAAGAAATTCATACACAAATTACAGCCATGATTGTGGTTATGATTTCTGCATCAGTAGCAGCAACCACAGCAGCTAGTTAGTATTTAAAACTTAAATTATTTTACCGACAATAATAATCATCTAAAAAAATAAAAAACCAGTGTTTTTTAGTACTGATTTTTTTAAAAATAGTGTAAAGTATCATTGAATACTAGAAAAAACAAGACTTTTATCGATTTAATTGATAACTTTTTTAGTTACACCTATAATATTAACAGAACTTGTTTTTCCTTTTAAATTTACAGCATCAATATGCTTGAGTATAAAATCATCTTTATTACTTAAAGTAGTAATTACTATTTCTGAAACTAGTAAATCTACATTAAATTTTGAACATAAGTTTTGAATACGAGCTGTTGTGTTTAATACATCACCTGTAAAAAATATTTCTTTTTTTAGCGCTCCAATTTCTCCAACTGTTACTTCTCCTTTATGAATTGCCCCTTTAAACTTTGGAAATAAACCATATTCTTTAATGTATTTTGGCTTTTTTTCTAATAACCCTTTTTGCATTGAAAAAAAACAATTAATGCTATCTTGAACACTTTTATATCTGTTACTTTGCCACGAAATTACAATTTCATCACCTATGTATTGGTACACTTCTCCATTATGGTTTAAAATTGCAGAAGACAAATCATTGTAGTAGGATCTTAAAAATTTAAAGTATGCTATATTTCCAAGTTTTTCTGCTATAGCTGTAGAATCTTTCATATCTGTAAACATAAAAATTCTGTTTTCTACAATAGGCTTATGGTATTTACCAGTAAAAAAATTCAATAAAACATTTTGCCCTAAGTTATCTCTTACCTCTGCATACAACAAAGAAAGTAATAATGAAAAACCTAACTGAATACTTGCACTTATGTTGGTAATACTAAAAAAGAAAAGTTTATATCTTTCAAAAACTTCTTTACTAAATAAAGGTTTTTGCATTTCTATACTTGCTGCTAATTGGTAAAAAATAAACATTACTATGAGCAAAAAAAGAGTGTACATAACAAATTTACCAACCAACTTAGCTGGAAAACTTCTAGATGTAAAATATTTATTTAAATAACGTACTTCTAAAAACCCAACCAAACACCCAATAAAAAATACGCTTACACTAGCAAAAAGAAAAATTTTTGGTGTTAAAAAAAATCCTGTTGTAGGTATATTCTGAAACTCAAACTCAACAAGAGATGCATATTCTATCCATAAAAAAATCCAACCCAACACTAACCATATAATCCCAAAAGGGAGTATTTTAAAGAAATCTCTTTTTCTTTTTGGAGATAAAAATGGCATAGAGTTAGAATTGTTTATTACAAATGTAATAAAAGGATTGTTGTATTTTGTAGGTAGATATTTTCCTAATTCAAAATCTTAAGAAGATTGGCTTTATATAATTTACCAATGGGAATGATATGATCTTGAATATGTATTCGATTTCCATTAATCTTATTGATATATTGTATAGCAACAGCAAACGATTTATGCACTTGTATAAAACCATTTGTTGGTAATGATTCTAAAATATCAGATATTTTATCCCTAATCGTAATGGTTTCAGTTTTAGTAATAATTTTTGTGTAATTTCCAGAAGCTTCGATATACAAAATTGTATCGATTTCTAATTGAATATGAGATTTATTCTGACGAATAAAAATACGTTTTGGTAAAGTTTCACTTGCTTCAAGTATTGGTTTCTTTACCTTTTTATTTGAATCAACAACTTTATTAACGGCTTTTAAAAAGCGCTCAAAACGAAATGGTTCTAATAAATAATCGACAATATTTAATTCATAACCATCAATGACAAACTCACTATAAGCAGTAGTTACAATAACTTTTACAGGAAACAGTAGTATTTCTTTACCTATATGGAACTCTCTTTAAAAACTATAAAAACTCTACTTACTCATTAAAATAAAGTCCATATGTACTATTATTTCAGGTAATTACCACAGATGTCATAAAGATGTCATAAGTTTGGCGCTAGTGTCTATGGGTATTGTATTTAATTTTGTAAACGAAATATTTAATACAAACACATGAACAATTATTTTACAAGGATCCTTTTCTTTTTTATTACATATATTGGGTTTAGCCAAAGCTATCAATCTAAAATTGATGCTGTAGTTTCATCAACTTACAGTTCTAAAGAACCAGGAATTTCAGTTTTAGTAGCCAAAGATAGAAAAGCCATTTATAGTAAAGCTTTTGGAAAATCTAATTTAGAATTAAACACTCCTTTAGAAACTAATAGTGTCTTTCAAATTGGCTCTATAACAAAACAATTTACTGCGATTTCTATTTTAATGCTAGAAGAACAAGGTAAGTTAAGTGTTGAGGATAAAATTGGAAAATACATTCCTGAATATGCTGAAATTGGAAAAGACATTACCATTCATCATCTATTAAACCATACTTCGGGAATAAAAAACAGAACACCTGTTGGTGACAAGGGTTTTATTTCTAAAACTAATATGTCACCTACAGAACTTATTGCATATTTTAAAGATGAACCTTTAGAATTCAAACCAGGAGAGCGTTTTAAATACAGTAATGCAGGCTATATTTTACTAGGGCGAATTATTGAAATCGTTTCTGGACAACCTTACAGTGATTTTATAGAACAAAATATTTTTGATAAAATAGGAATGAAGAATTCATCCTGTGGAGATATGAAACAAGTTATTCCCAACCTTACTAAGGGTTATATCATTGAACAAAATGATTTTGTAAAATCAGATTATATAAATTTGTCTTTAGCGTATTCCGCAGGAGCTATTTTATCTACCACAGAGGACCTTTTAAAATGGCAAAATGCATTACTTTCAAACACACTTTTAAAAGCTTCTAGTATAAAACAAGCTATGACACCAACCTTATTAAACAGTGGAAAAAGAGTACCTTATGGATATGGTTTTCGATTTTCAAAACTGGGAAATTCTCCTGTAATTGCACACACAGGAAGCACGAAGGGGTTTACCGGTATTGCGCTGTTTTTACCTAAAGAGAAACTGTATATAACTGCATTAACCAACTGTAATTGTAAGAATGTAAATAACGTGGCGAAACAAGTTGCTGAATTATTTGTAAATCTACCCGATAATAAAATAACAGAGGTTGAGAATAATCAACCTGAGAGAAAATCAATTGATGTACCTTCAGAAATATTAAGTGACTATACAGGTACTTATGAGGTTAAACCAAATGTAAACCTTACTATAGGATTGGATAACACAAATCAATTATACTTATTAGCTCCAGGTCAAACTAAAAAGGTTGAATTATTTGCTGAAACTCAAAATCATTTTTTTGTAAAAATTGTAGATGCAGAAATCACGTTTAATACAAATGAAAAGGGGAATGTTATTAGTTTAACTATGAATCAATCTGGTCGTAAAATCACTGCTAAAAAGAATTAATATGGAAAATAACGAAAAAACTACTTTGCAACAGGCGATACATTTTGCAAAAGTACCTGTAATAATATCATTATTTCTATCACCAATAAGATATACTTTAGAATTGATAGGATTACCAGAGAATGCCATTTTTATAATTGGTTTACTTTGGCTTACCTTAGGATTTGCCATATATTTAGGTATTAAAACGTTTAACGAGAAAAAACCTTATCAAATCATTTTATTAAGTTTGATTATTTTTTCTCCAATTTCTAGAATTCCAGTAGCTATACTTTGGTGGATAGATACAAAGTGGGAAATTGGCACCCATTATGGACTGTATTATGATAGTTTTGGTGATGCCTTATTGAATCATGTAATTTATGGTTCATTAGTTCAGTTGATTCCTGCATTTTTGTTAGGCACAATAACGATAGCAATAATGAGATACAGATAAACAATCACTCAAAATAAATCTTTATAAAATGGATAAAAATTATTTAGCTTTAAGAGTAAAAGAATTAAGAAACCAAAGAGGAATGTCTCAAGAATTTCTGGCTGAAGAATCTGGATTGAGTTTAAGAACGATACAAAGAATAGAAAAGGGGGAATCTAACCCAACAGGTGAGTCGTTAAAACGTTTAGCTAATGCCTTAAATGTGATTCCAGATGAATTGATAGATTGGTCAGTAAAAGAAGATAAAAAATATTTAATATATCTCAATTTATCTGCGTTAACATTTCTGTTTTTTCCATTATTAGGAATTTTAATTCCATTTATACTTTGGACATCAAAAAAAGGTAAGATAAAAAACAGTGATAAGCTGGGTAAAGATTTAATCAATTTCGAAATCACGTGGACCTTACTGTTATTTTTTATCCCTCTAGTATTTTTCATCATATCAAAAATTGGACTCACAGACCAAATAACGTTAAGTACATTTTTTATAGTTATTGGCTTTTTGTATGTCGCCAATTTAATTTTAATATTGATCAACACACTTAGAATAAACAATGAAAAAGAGGTGATATATAGACCTCGATTTAAGTTTTTAAAATAAAAGGCAATGAATAATAGCGTTAATATTTTACAGCCATATAGTATCAACTCAAAAAATATAAAACTATGAAATACAAATGTCCGAAGTGTGATAATGCCACTTATGAAATTGGAGAAATGAGAGCCACAGGTGGTACGTTGTCGAAAATATTTGATGTACAAAATAAAAAATTTACGTCAGTGACTTGTAAAAAATGTACTTATACTGAATTCTTTAAAGCAAAAACAGGTGCTTTGAGTAATATTTTCGATTTTTTCACGAATTGAAATAGTTTTACTGAAGCACAAATTTTTTAAATGAATCTTAAAGATTATTTAAAAAGTTGATTAATATTTGTTTTATATAGCTTACCAATAGGTACAATGTGATCGCCAATAAAAATTCTATTACCTTCTACCCTAGCGATGTGTTTTTTTGCAACGGCAAATGATTTATGAACTTGCATGAAATCATTGTCAGAAAGCAATTGGATGGTATCCGATATTTTTTCTCGAATGCTTATGGTTTCATTGCTTGTAACAACTTTAGTATAATTACCAGAAGCTTCAATAAATAGAATATCGTCTACATCTACCTGAATATGACTATTATTTTGTTTTAAAAAGATATGTTGTCCTTTAGGCTTTACAACCTCTTTACTTTCTTTTCTTATTTTATTAGTGTCAGAAGATGTTACTTTATTAACAGCACTCAAAAATCGCTCAAAACGAAATGGTTTTAATAAATAATCTACAATGTTTAACTCATAACCATCAATGGCAAACTCACTATAAGCAGTAGTTACAATAACTTTTGGAGGATTTGTCAATGTCTTTAAAAAATCAAAACCTTTTAGTTTAGGCATATTTAAATCTAAAAAGATCAAATCAACTTGATGCGTGTTCAAATATTCCAAAGCTTCTAAAGCACTATAACAGTTTTTCTGCAATTGCATATGAGGAAGCATTTCACAATATTCCATAATAATTTTATGGGCAATATGTTCATCATCAATAATTAAATATTTCATCATGTCAAGGTTAAAGATAGTGTAACTTTATAAATAGTATTGTTAATGTCAAAAGAAAGTGAATGCCTTTTTGGGTAAACTAATTCTAATCTTCGTTTTAGATTTTTTAAACCAATGCCTTCTTGATTCTTTGTTTGTTGCAAATCAAAATTATTTTCAATGACTAATTGAACTTCATTATTGCTCTCTGTAAAATCAATATAAATGAATGCATCTTTTTCCAAATTTTCCAAACCGTGTTTAAATGCGTTTTCTAGTAGAATGATAAAAAGTAATGGCATCACTTTAGCATCAGGATTTTCGATAGTATGATTGAATTGTACATCCGATTTTTTGTGATAACGAATTTCCTGAAGCTCAATATAATTTTGTAAATAATCCAATTCGTTTTTAAGAGTTACCCAATCTTTTTCGCCTTCATAAATACTATAACGCATCATATCAGAAAGTTTAAGAACCATTTCTCTCTCTTTGGAATTCTTCTCCATCATTCCATATAAATTATTGAGTGTATTGAAGAAAAAGTGAGGATTTACCTGACTTTTTAAATGTAGTAGTTCTGTTTTTTCTTTTTCGTTCCTTAACTTAAATATGGATTTTATTTGTTTAAAAATCCAATAGGCAATCGTTATAAATACGATAATAAAGTAGAATGCAATAAATTCTGCAAATCCTTCTAATTTACCAAAGGTGTCATTAAATACAATAATAATGATACCTATAATTACAAGCGTTAATTTAAATAATCGCTTCATAATTTTCTTTCTATTTTCTGATATTTTCATCTTCATCCGTCAATATTACTTAAATAAAATTCCTCCAACAAATTAGTTGATAAACAATAGTTAAGTAGTGATAAATAGTTATTTAATAGTGATAAAGTTCGTTTATATCCTCTAAAAGTGTTTGTGTCACAGCTAGTTTGGAGTGTATCCCAGATTCTTTTTCTTAATAACAATAGTAGATAGGTTTGCGTATCGAATTAATTAAAAACACAAATACTATGGAACTTGTTATTGACAATCTATCAAAAACGTATGCTAATGGAGTTAAAGCACTTCAAAATATTTCTTTAGATATTCCTACTGGAATGTTTGGTTTATTAGGACCAAATGGAGCAGGAAAATCTACATTAATGAGAACCATTGCAACTTTACAAGAAGCAGATCAAGGTTCCATAAAATTAGGTGATATAGATGTTCTACAACAAAAAAATGAGTTAAGACAAGTTTTAGGGTATTTGCCTCAACAATTTGGCTTGTATCCAAAAATATCTGCAGAAGTATTACTAAATCATTTTGCAGTATTAAAAGGTGTCATCAATAAAAAGGAACGTCAAGAATTGGTAAAAGCACTTTTACATAAAACCAATTTATATGATGTCAGAAAACAAAATTTAAAAGGATTTTCTGGTGGAATGAAACAGCGTTTTGGAATTGCACAAGCTCTAGTAAACAACCCTAAACTATTAATTGTTGATGAGCCAACTGCAGGATTAGATCCTGTAGAAAGAAACCGTTTTTACAATTTATTAAGTGAGTTAGGTGAAAAAACAGTGGTTATTTTATCAACTCACATTGTAGATGATGTTAAGGAGTTGTGTACAAATATGGCAATTATCAATAAAGGGCAAGTTTGTTTAAAAGGAAAGCCTCTTGAGATTTTAGAAAGTTTAAAAGGTAAAGTGTATCAAAAAACAATCGAAAAATCAGAATTAAATCTATATAAAGAAAACTTTCAGGTGATAAGTGAACGATTATTTCTAGGAAAACCCACCATTCATATTGTAACTGATAATAATCCTGGTGATGGTTTTACAGCCATTAATGCAGAATTAGAGGATGTGTATTTCTCAGAAATTTTCAATGTTACGAACGCTAAATCTATATAATTATGTGGTATGAAATTTTCAAGTTCGAAATTCAATATCGAATTAAACGACCAGACACCTATGTGTTCTTCTTATTTATATTTCTGTTTTCAATTGTTGGTGTAGATTTTATTTTTCAAGGTTCAGAAATGGGGCTAATGAAAAGAAATTCACCCATAGTAATAGCGAAAACTATGGGAGCTATAACTGGTTTCTTTATGATTTTAGCCTCAATGATTATGGGAGTTTCTGTACTTAGAGATTTTGAGTACGAGATAGAGTCATTACTATTTTCTACACCTATCAAAAAAAGAGATTATTTAATGGGTCGGTTTTTAGGCGCATTTACTGTTTTACTGTTTGTATTTACAGGAATTATTTTGGGTATGATGTTGGGTGAATTTATGCCTTGGATTAGTCCAGATGAGCAATTGGCTTTTAATGCATTTGTTTACATAAAAACCTTTCTAATGGTAACGTTACCAACGTTGTTTTTTGGTGCAGCATTGTTTTTTGTAACAGGAGCTTTAACTAGAAATTTAATAGTTGTATATACTCAGGGTGTTATTTTGTTTGTAGTGTTTTTGTTAACCAAAGCAATTACCAATGATTTTTGGCAAGCTATTTTTGATCCATTTTCATTAACAACAACAAGCTATATTACAAAATCTTGGTCGGTCTTAGAAAAGAGCACTCAAGAACTTCCTTTTACTGGTGCATTGTTATATAATAAATTATTTTGGTTTTTTTTAGGAGTAATCGCATTAATCTATGGGTATAAAAAGTTCAATTTTAATCTGGTTAAAGAAAAGAAATTAAAGCGAAAGCAAATTCTAAAATTAAGAACTAAAAGTGCCAATGTAAACAGTGATATAGAAATCCCTAAAGCTAAAAAACAATATGGTTTGCAATCTAAATGGACACAATTAAAAGAGTTTTCATGGTTTTATTTTATTAGTATTTGTAAGCAGCCATCATTTTGGGGAATTGTTATTTGCGGAATGATTATCATCTTAGTGAATTCTGTAAATCTTGGAACTGTATATGGCGTTGATAGTTATCCTGCAACCTATTTTATAGTGGAGGAACTTCGGGAAACGTCTTATTTTTTCTTTATCATCATTCTTGTTTTTTATTCAGGAGAATTAGTATGGAAAGAAAGAGGTGCAAAGCTGAATTTAATTTATGATGCTACACCCATGTCAAGTTTTGTAAGATTAGCTGGAAAATTTATTGGATTAAACTTAATTTATATAGTATTAATTGTTGCTCTAATTAGTTCTGGGATAGTATTCCAAACGCTAAGTGGTTATTATAACTATGAATTCCAAGTCTATTTTAATGGATTCTTTTTAGAAATTTTACCAGTATTATCCATTTTTACTTGCTTAGCATTTTTTATTCAATCTTTAGTAAATAATAAGTTTGTAGGTATCATTTTGGTGATTGTATTTAGTATTGTTAATGTAGCTATTGCTGTATTAGGGTTTGATCATGATTTACATTTTTTTGGAGGAAGTTCCTTAGGCGCTTATTCAGATATGAATGGTTATGGGCATTTTTTACAACCCTATTTAATCATCAAATTGTATTGGTTTCTTTTCGGAATTCTATTGTTAATAATAGGGTCTTTAATTTCTGTTAGAGGAAATGAAACAAATTTATTAAAACGAATAAAAATTGCTAAGTATAAGTTCAGCAAACCACTTATAAAATTTACAGACATTATACTTTTTGCTTTTATTATTATTGGAGGGTTTATATTTTACAATACAAATATTTTAAATGAATATTGGAGCAATTCTGAAGCTACTGAATTCAGAGTAGCGTATGAAAAAGAATTGAAACAATTTGAATATATAGCGCAACCAAAAATAGTAGACGTAAACTTACGATTAGAGCTGTATCCTTCTAAACGAGATTACACAGTAGAAGGCTATTATATGTTAAAAAACACATCAGTTGAAAACATAAAATCCATTCATATTCAAAAACTTTTGGAAGAGAATGTTACTATAGACAGTATCTCTTTCGAAGGTGGTTTTACGAGGAATAATCAATATAAAAAGTTTGATTATTCAATTTTCAACCTGAAGAACGCTTTACAACCTGGTGATTCTGTAAAAATGTATTTTAAGCAAAGTTTTACAACCAAAGGTTTTGAGCAAGGAAATTCTAATAGCAATATTGTTTACAATGGTACATTTTTCAATAACGAACAGTTTCCAACATTGGGTTACAATAAAAAATATGAACTTCAAGATGAAGATGAACGAAGAGATCATAACTTATCAAAGAGATTTAAAAAAGCGAACATAGATGACCCTAAAGAATTAGTGAATGCGAGATCTGGTGGTGATTCTGATGGGATTCATTTTGAAATGATTATTGGTACATCCAAAGATCAAACAGCCTTGGTTCCTGGAGATTTATTGAGAAAATGGACAGATAATAATCGTAATTATTTTCATTATAAAACAACTACACCAATTATTAATTTTTACGCCATAGTTTCTGCAGATTATGAAATTAAAAAAGACAAATGGATGACAAACAATAAGGTGATTACTGAGCCTGTTGACCTTGAAATTTATTATCAAAAAGGACATGAGTATAACATTGATAAAATGATGAGGTCTATGAAAGCTTCATTAGATTATTATAGTACAAATTTCAGTCCTTATCAATACCAACAACTACGTATTATGGAGTTTCCACGGTATGCAACTTTTGCACAATCTTTTCCTGGAACGATTCCGTTTTCAGAATCTATTGGGTTTGTGTTAGATATAGATGACGAAAAAGACGTTGATATGGCTTTTTATGTAACTGCGCATGAAGTAGCTCATCAATGGTTTGGAATGCAAGTGGAAGCTGCTAATGTGCAAGGACAATTGATGGTATTAGAAACCTTATCACAATATGCAGCAATAATGGTTTTAAAGCAACAGTATTCAGAAGAAAAAGTGCAACAGTTTTTAGCGCTTCAAATGGATAAATATAAAGAAGGTTTACAAAAAGAAAGTAAAGAAGAACCCTCTCTTGCTCTGGTAGAAAATCAAGATTATGTCTATTATGCAAAAGGAGCAATCAATATGTACGAACTTCAAAAAAGGATAGGAGAGGAGAATGTCAATAAAGCACTTAAACGCTTTCTAGAAGATTGGAATACAATAAATGGAAAACTAAAAATGCAGACTGATCGATATGCAACAACTCAAGCCTTACTTGGGTACTTCAGAGAGGTTACACCAGTTTCTCAGCAGCATATAGTTACTGATTTATTTGAAAAAGTTAAACCTTTAGAACTGGATTTGTAAAAACCATTTATACTATTGAGGTTATTCCAAAAACAGAATAACCTCAATAATTTCAGTCAAATTAAAAACAATTGAATATGGAATGCTCAGTTTGCTCAAATGAAATAAGAGAAAAATATTGCTCAAATTGTGGTCAATACTTTAAAGATAGTAGAGTTACCAGTATCACAATTTTATGGGGTTTATTTGAAAGTTTTTTTTCATTAGAAAAGTCTATTTTTATGAATATAAAAATTGCACTGACCAATCCCAAAACAATAGTTTCCAACTATTGGAACGGATTTAGAAAATATTATTTTACACCTTTTCAATTCTTTACAATAGCCTCTTTATCGCTATTAATAAATTACTTTTTTTTTAATAATTTTTTGGGGCTGTCATTAACAGTTAATATTTCTTCACATCTTGCTATTTTAGCTTTGAATATTGTATTGCTAACACTTTTTAGTGCTTTAGTTTACATAAAGTTCAAGAAAAATATTTTTGAGCATTTAATTTTAAATATTTACAATGTAAGTTTATGGACAATTCTATTTGTTCCCATTTCAATTGTTTTGAGTTTAGTATTTGAGAATACTGATATGGCAAGATTTTTCTTTATTCCATTTCATTTATTGATTTTAATATGGAACTCTAAAGTATTTGAATTGAGTAGATTAAAGCGTTTTCTTTTTGTAGTTTTAAATTTAAGTTTGTTTTATGGAACCTTACTTGTTTTAATATATTATAGTAACCTATAATTTGAATCATATAAGTTATATGAGTTCTTGTTCTTTTAAAGATTTTTTTAAACGGTTATGATTTTCCCAAAATCTATCTTTTATCTTTTGAAAAACTTCATCATATTTAGGGTGAGTAGAAAGAGATTTAACTAATGGATCTTCTTCAAGAAACAATAAAATCCAATATTGGAAACCATCTTGTAAACTAAATTTATCGTAAGCATCTATAGCTTTATCAGGTTTACTTTCATAAAGATAAAGCATAGCTAAACTTGCCTCTCTGTAAATTGACTCATCTTTTTCTAAGTAGTCTTTATATTTATTAAAGTATTTTTCAGCTTTATCAGAAAATCCTAATTTTTTATAGGTGTAGGCAATTTTTATGTTCTCTGCAGGATACAGGTCTATTTTATTAGTAGAAAGTATGTTAATATATTTCTCGTAATAAACCAATGCATTTTCATAATCCTCCTGAAAATAATACGTTTTGGCTAATTCTTGAGTGATATCTGCGCGAGTTGTATCTTTTCGCCACTCAATAAGCATTTTTTTTCTCAAGGAATTTAAATCTTTGTGATTAGCATAATCTATAAAATTTTTTAAGTAAGAAGAATATTGATTTTCAGGATTATATTTTAAAGATTCTTCAATGTATTTTAAAGCTTCTTTAGCAAACCCATTTTGCACTAATGCATTACTCAGGTTTAGATAGATAAAGCTTTTAGAAATACTATCGTTAGCTTCTACATTCAATTTTATTCCTTTTAATGCATACGTAAGATACTTATTTGTATCTGGAACAACTCTAGCATAGATATCAGATAAAATTAGTACCACAGAAGAAGCATTTGGGTTGTAATCTAGTGCTTTTTCAAGGTAAGGTATTGCTAACCTAAATTCGTTTGCATTTATATAATATAGCGCTTTTGCAATCAGAGACAATTCAGAGGTAGAGTCATACAACAAGGAATTGTCTGCATATTCATTTAATTTGTCTAAATATTTCTTTTCAATTTTATTGACATCTAAGTAATAGTAACAAATTGCAATCTGAGCATGAGCATTTGCGTATTTTGAATCTTCTTCTATCGCTTTTTCAAAATTCAGTATGGCCTTATTTAATCCTGCTTCACTTCGCTCATTTTGATTTTCTAATCCTTTTAAATAATAATCATAAGCCAATATATTTTCTGTTGGTTTTTTATTTATTTGTTGCAATTCTGCTGGAGTTACTTTTGCTTTTATAGCTTCTGCAATTTTTTTGGCAACTGTATTTTGTAACGAAAATACATCTACCACTTTATTGTTGTATTGTTGTGTCCAAATAGGTGTGTCTTTAGACGCATCAATTAATTGGATATTTAATAATACTTGATTGTCAATACGTTGTCCACTTCCTTCTAATAAATATCCAACATTTAATTCCTCAGCAATTTCTTTTACGGTTTTATTCGTATTTCTGTATTTTTCTACTGATGTTCTACTAATTACTCTTAAATCTTCTATCTTTTGCAAATTATTAAGCGCAGATTCCATAAGGCCATTTACAAAATACAAATTTGTAGAATCAGAACTCATATTTTTAAAAGGCAAAACAGCTATAGATTTTTTAAGATCTTTAACCTTTAAAACATTGTCAGAAGATTGATTTTGATAAAAAACAAATACCCCAACTACAATAATAAAGACAGTTGCTAAAAAGAACTGTAATTTATATTTACTTAAAAAACTTATTTCGCTATTTTTAATCTCATTTATAACTTCAATATGCTCAAGTTCTATTTCTGGGTTTTCAATTTCTGGTTCTTCAATTTTTGGTTCTTCAATAATTTCTTTTCTGGATTCTCCAGGAGAAAAACCATAATGTTCTCTAAAACATTTTGTAAAATAAGAATTGTTACTAAAGCCAACTTGATAAGAAATTTCAGAAACAGTGAGTTCTGTTTCTTTTAATAATTTCATTCCTTTTTCAAGGCGTATTTGACGAATAAATTGGCTTGCACTGAGTTCAGTCTGCTTTTTTATTTTTCTAAGCAAGTTTGAACGACTCATACTCATCAAATTTGCCAATTCAGAAACTCCAAATTGTTCATTAGAGATATTCTCTAAAATAAACGATTCAGCTTGTTCAATAAATTTTCCTTTGTAAGAGCTATTAGACATATTGTTTGTGCTACATCAAATGTATCAATTTTTATTTTAAAACAAAATGGATATATTTTAAAAATCTGCATTAAAAAAAGCCCTTTGCGTCATAATTTATATTGCTGCGTCATAATTTTTAACCTGTCATCAAACTTTATACTCAAGGCTACATAAGGGTTATCAGCAAGCTTTGTTCTTGTTGCATCTTTGTATCAACAAAAATAAAGTTATTAATCATTACAAATTTAAATTATGAAAACACTTCAAATTATTTTAATCAGAATAACGCTACAAATAGTATTCTTAACACTGTTGTTAACTTCTTGTGCACAATCTGATAAAAAAGCAAACTCATCAAAAAATACTGAAACAACAAAAAGTGTAAGCAAACCAAGTATAGATATTCATGCTGCTGTACTTACAGGAAATCTAGAAGCAGTAAAACAACATATTACATCTGGAACTGATATCAACCAAAAAGAAGCAATGTCTGGTTCTACGCCTTTAATGTCTGCTGCTACATTTAACAAACCCGAAATCGCAAAAGCTTTGATTAATGCTAACGCAGATTTAACGATAAAAAATAATGATGGAGGCACAGCTTTGCATACTGCAGCATTTTTTGGACGAATTGAAATTGTACAACTATTAATTGATGCCAAAACAGATAAAACTGTTCGTAATAATTTTGGAGCTACACCTAGAGAAATCGTGATGACAGATTTTGCTCAAATGAAACCTATTTACGAAATGCTAATTCAGCAATTAAAACCAATGGGTTTTACATTAGATCTTGATGAATTGCAAAAAGCACGTCCTATTGTAGCCATGATGTTACAATAAACCCAATATAAGATGACAACACAAAGAAGATATGATATTGATTGGCTTAGAGTAATAGCCATAGGTTTATTATTAATTTACCACATAGCCATCATTTTTCAACCTTGGGCATTATTTATAGGTTTTATAAAAAGTGAAGAAGCTTTAGAAGGACTTTGGAAACCAATGACGATGTTAAATGTTTGGAGAATTCCGCTGTTATTTTTTGTATCAGGAATGGGACTATATTTTGCAATGAAAAAAAGAAATTGGAAACAATTGTTACTAGAAAGAGGTAAAAGAATTCTATTGCCTTTTGTTTTCGGTTATTTTGCGATTACGCCTTTGCATATGTATATTTTTCAGGAGCACTATAATATGCTTTTAAGCTACTTTGCAGACAGTGGACATTTGTGGTTCTTAGGTAACATTTTTGTATATGTGTGTTTGTTATCACCCTTATTTTTCTATTTAAAGAAAAATGATAGTGGAAAATTTAAGAAAGTAATTTCTAAAATGATGAGTTATGCAATGGGTCCAATTTCTATTTCTATTTTCTTTATGTTAGAAGTAGGTTTGGTAAAACCTCAATTATTTGAAATGTATGCACAAAATTGGCATGGGTTTTTTATAGGGTTTCTAGCATTCTTTTTTGGATATCTTTTCGTGTTTACAGGAAGTTCGTTCTGGAAAACAGTGTCAAAATGGAAATGGTTATATATTGGTTTAGCTACTATTCTTTTCATAATTCGTTTTACAGGATTTGAGTCAATATCAAATATGTACCTTACTTCTTTAGAATCTATTTCTTGGATACTAGGTGTTTTTGGTATCGGATATTGTTACCTAAATAAACCAAGTGCATTATTAAGCTATTTGAGTACAGCTGTTTATCCTGTGTATATCATTCACATGTTTGTCTTATATGCAGGTGCATTACTAATTCTGCCTTTAAAGCTGCATCCTATGTTACAATTTATCGGAATTACAATCTTTACTTTTATAGTTTGTTTTCTAATCTATGAGTTCATCCTGAAAAGAGTTGCATTTTTAAGACCCTTATTTGGATTAAAATGGAATTTTAAAAAAGTGGTAAAGCAAGAGTCGAAAATATCGAATGTTAAACCTGAAACTTTATAATCCAATTTAATTTAGAACCTATGACAAAATTATTTAGAAGAAACAGACTAAAAATGCTCACGAATAACAAATTTGGAGCTTACTTAGCCTATGCAGCTGGAGAAATTATTTTGGTTATTGTAGGAATTCTTATTGCCTTGGCAATTAACGAAAATACAAACAGTAAAAAGAAATTAGAGTTACGTAATTCATATATTATTCAGCTACATGATGAAGCAGATCGTAATTTAAAAAAATTAACTATTCTAGATAATGAAGCGAATCTAATGCTAAAAGAGTTAGACACAGTCTTTAAAATTTTATTATTTAAAGATTATGATAACCCTAGATTATCTACAAAATCATTCTATTTAATTATGTCCAAAAAGTTTTATCCAGTAATGATAACCTATGAGAATTTAAAATTTTCTGGTGATTTAAATTTATTTGACAATTTAAACTTACGAAATGCCATCTCTGAAACATACGAAACATTTAATCCTATAGAAAAACTTGAATCTTCAGAACAACAGGCAATTGAGGCTTATTATGAGAATTTTTTGATGAGAAACGTTAAATTTAGAAATATGGGGATTTCTTCAGACTCTTACGAAAAAGACATTTATTTTGAAAATATGGTTTTAACCAGAATGACTACGCTTGCACAAAATAGAGAAGCTTATACCAAGGCAATTGAATCATTAAAAAAATTGAAAGACACATTTGCTCAATTACAAAATTTAAATTAAAGATGTTGATTATAGATTGATTAATGATTTTAATTTTGAGTTATGTTTGTCATGCATTAAAACCATAACAGTCTAAAAAACAATCATAATTATGAAACCAAAAAAAACAAAAAAGATGCTTAAAGTACTATTTATTCTTGCCAGCTTATTTTCGTTAACCTTTGTGCCTTGGACTTTAGTAAAAGCTTGGGGAAAACCTCTTCCTGATACAATTCAAGAACAGTTAGACGAAGCTCTTAATTATGATTTTGAAGGAATGATTGTTTACATTGATAAAGCAGGTCAAAACCCTCAAAGTTTTGCTTCAGGTTGGCATAATCGAGAATCTAAAATTCCTGCAAAAACGGATGCTTTATATAAAATTGCTAGTATTAGCAAATTGTATGATGCAGTTGCTGTTACTAAATTGGTAAGTCAGGGACGTCTTTCTTTGGATAAAACTTTAGCTGATTACTTACCAGAACTTACAGGAGAAATCGAGAATGCAGATAAAATTACGTTAAGATTGATGATTCAGCATAAAAGTGGTATTCCCAATTTTACAGACACTCCAAAATTTTGGGAGAATCCAATAAGAACTTACGAAGAAAATCTTGCTTTAATAAAAGGTAAACCTGCCAATTTTGAACCTGGTGAAGACTACGAATATTGTAATACAAATTATTTATTGATCAATAAAATAATGGATAACGAATTAGGTTTTAACAATTTTCAATTCATTAAAAAAGAAATTTTGAATCCTTTAAGTCTTAAAAATACGTTTAGTTCTCTCAAAGAAGTGAATTTAGATCGTGTGATGAGTGGATACCATATTGGATACGCTCATGATATAAAAACAAACGATTATGGAATGCATGCCACAGCAGAAGATGTGGGTGTTTTTCTTAGAGCCTTAAATAATGGGTCTTTATTTGATGAAGGTGAGCAAGAAATCTATTCCTCTATTTATGAATACGAACATTCTGGTTGGGTTCCTGGTTATCAAAGTTTCGCAAAATATTATAAAGATATTGATGCTGTAATTGTAACATTCTATAATACCACTGACCCTAAACTCTATAATTGGAACTTATCAGAAATTATCAATAAAAGAATTTATAAAATAGTAAAAAAGCAAAAATAGAATGACAGTATTAGTTGCAGGCGCAAGCGGAGCCACTGGTAGTAAGTTGGTTGAACAACTTGTACAAAAAGATTATAGGGTTAGAGTGATGGTAAGATCACCAGAAAAATTGCCAAACTCTTGGAAAAACAACGTAAATATTCAAATAATATCTGCAAGTATTTTAGAATTAAGTGATGAAGAATTAAAAAATTACACTCAAAATTGTGATGCTGTTGTCTCTTGTTTGGGACATAATTTAACATGGAAAGGAGTTTATGGACAACCTCGTAAACTGGTTACAGAAGCAACTCAAAGATTATGTAATGCAATTAAGAAAAATAATTCAAAACAGTCCGTAAAATTTATATTAATGAATACAACAGGAAATCGTAATCGAGATATAAATGAACCGATTTCATTTGCTCAAAAATTAGTAATTGGATTGCTGCGTTTAATATTACCTCCTCATGTAGATAATGAAAAAGCCGCAGATTATTTACGAACTCAAATTGGGCAAAATAACAAATCCATAGAATGGGTAGCTGTTAGACCAGATAATTTAATTAATGAAGATAAAGTATCTGAATATGAAATTTATCCTTCGCCAATTAGAAGTGCTATTTTCAATTCAGGACAAACAAGTAGAATAAATGTTGGGCATTTTATGGCAAGTTTAGTGAGTAATGATACATTTTGGAATAACTGGAGAGGACAAATGCCAGTAATTTATAATACATCATCGCTCACAAAATAAAAAAATGGTTAAGAATAGTTGAATTGAAAAACGAAACAAATTGATGTCGAATAGATTTATTGATCATTCTCAAAACCTTTAAATATGAAAACAGAAATTCAAGAAAGATCCATAGAAAGAAAAAAAACTTGGAAAACAATATTTTTATTTCTAGCAACCGTTATTCTTCTTACTTCACCTTTTCATTATGCCATAGTTAATTTATATCCATCACGAATATATGTTGGAGCAATAATGTGGTGTCCTGCAATTGCTGCATTTATTACCTTAAAAATAAAAGGTCGTAAGGTTTCTTCGCTTCATTGGAATTGGGGAAATTGGAAATATATTAGATGGTCTTATTTCATTCCAGCTTTATATAGCATCATCACCTATATATTTATATGGATTTTCGGTTTTGGAAATTTAGCCAATAGCGAAGCAATTACAGAATGGGGAAAAGAACTTGGCTTATTTGGCATAGGCACTTTAAACCCAACATCAATAACTATAATAGCTATTATGTTGTTAGCAACTATAGAGGTTATTAGAGCCTCTGCAACAACATTAGGGGAAGAAATTGGCTGGCGAGGATTTTTTATCTATGAATTAAGAAAGGTTCTTTCATTTACTGGTGTATCAATTTTTAGCGGATTAATATGGTCTTTTTGGCATTGGCCATTGCTAGTTTACTATAGTAACAATGTTTTATTAGAATTTACAACCTTCACTATCGTAATTGTTTCTATGTCATTTATTATGACATACTTTACTTTTAAATCGAAAAGCTTATGGCCAGCTGTAGTTTTTCATGCTGTGAGCAATGTATATATTCAGAAAATATTACCTCCGTTAACAACAGAAATTGAAGGAACCCAACATTGGCTTGGTGAAAACGGAATTATGTTTGCAATTGTTACCTGCATTTTTGGAATTTACTTTTGGAAAAAAGGATTGAAGGAACAATTATAAATCAACTTACCTCTTAGGTTTTACGGCTTGGTGATTTTAATTTTCCAAAGTATTAATCTGTAAAAAAACAAATATCACATTAAAAATACAAACAAATGAATCACTCAGAAAACACATCAAACAATGTACCTAAGGTTGTTAAACGTAAATCACATCCATTTTGGCAATTTTTTTGGCTCACTTTTCTTGTAGTTTCTCTAGGGTATGCTTGGTACTCATTTTATACACCTTCAAATGATATTAGTTGGATAGATAACATTGAATCCGCTCAAAAGCTCGCTGTCAAATCAGACAAAAACACTATGATATTCTTTACAGGAACATGGTGCTCTCCTTGTAAAATAATGAAACGTGAAGTTTTTGCAGATAATGAAGTCAAGAAAGCTATAGATACAAATGTTATATCAGTAGAAATTAATATTGATGATCCAAAATCTGAAAAACTAGTAAAGCAATGCAATATTAGTGCTACACCAACAACAATTTTTATGAACCCTCAAGGAAAAGTAATGGATTATGCTGTTGGAAAAGTGGGTAAATCAAAATTACTTGAAATGCTTGAAAAGCAAAAATAATTTAGGTAAATATTTAATATTTAAATGTTTAGGATACTAACCATTCTTTGTTTATTGCAGTTGTAATTATGATCTAAAAGATTCAGCAGCATTATTATATTTCTAATATCAAAATAATTGAATGTGGATTTGTATTTTAGGTGAACTAATTTGCTACAAGAATAAAGTCCCTAAAACCAGATTCTTCTTCTTTTTAAACTAATTTATTTTTAGTTCGCTTTTAGTTAAATAATTATTTATATACCTCCTGTTTTATCGTTTTCGTTTTTTTGTATTTTAAGTATAAGAATCATCAACAGTATGAATTAGTATGGTGTATTTTTTTGTAAAAATCAGTAATACCAAATGTCATATAGTTGTTCTATGATAATAATTTCATTTTTTTGCTAATAAATTATTTATATTAGCCTAATGCTTTCTAAAAAAACAAAATACGGAATTAAGGCACTTACTTATTTAGCAAAACAGGAATGTAAAATGCCTGTTGCTATTGCTACGATTTCTAAAAACGAAAATATTTCCTTAAAGTTTTTAGAAAGTATTTTGTTAACGCTTCGAAAAAACGGATTATTAGGTTCTAAAAAAGGCAAAGGTGGGGGATATTATCTTCTCAAAGAACCCAACGAAATTTTAATGACCACAATTTACCGAATTCTAGAAGGTCCAATTTCTATGGTGCCTTGTGTAAGTTTAAATTTTTACGAAAAGTGTGAAGATTGCCCAGATGAAAATGCGTGTGCCGTTCATAAATTAATGATTCAAGTAAGAGACAATACTTTGCAAATATTTAGAAATACTACTTTGGCTGACTTAACCTTAACTGAAAACCAAAAAGAATAGAAAACAAATCTCATTTCGTTATGAAAAAACTATTCGTATTAATTGCAGTGCTTTTCTTTTCTTCGGATTTTTTTAGTCAAAAAAAACAGCAAAAAACCAAGTTTACCAACTTTTTAGCAAATTCTTACTATAGTCTTAATTTTGGAGGCATTTTTTATCCGTTTTCAAATGATAATTTAATTGACGGTTATCAAACAGAAACCTTTAGTAGAAATTGGTTTTCTGGTAGACTACTTTTAGGTCATAAATTAAGCGAAGATGTATCTGTACAATTTGGTACTATGAGACCCGCTTCTTGGTTTAAATATGATAATGTAAATAATATCGGTTACGAAAGAAGTGTGTGGATCAATGCTTGGTCATTATCAGTAAAAAAAGATTTCAAACTTCAAGAAAAAACATCCTTTTATGCGGAAGCTGGTATCGCAAACTTAACCAGGTTTGGTTTTTCTATCAATGATAAAGTAATTTATGATGATGCTCATTATGCAAGTTTAATTTATGGTTTTGGTGTACAATATCGATTGTCAGACAAGTGGAGATTGTCTGCAAACGGAACATTTTTACCCAAATCAACAAAACACAATCAGCCATCTATTTCTCAAGCTTCATTAGGTTTCGAATATCATTTGCAACAAGTTGATGATAAAACTGCAACTGAATATGCAACAAACGATTACTTTTTTCCAAAGAATATCTTTCAAGTCAGTTATGGAACAGGAGAAATTGGTTTTGGATTCAATCAGTTTTTTGGAATGAGTTTGCCAGTTGGTAATTTTGATAGTTTCGGAATTCCGATTTTTTGGGTTGGCGAGGTAAAAGCACAACACGCACTATCTTTAACGTATCAAAGGCTAATTTATAGGTCAGAAAAGATTTTTTCTTTAGATTGGGGCGTAAGCGCTACCTATTTTCAATCTAGAAAAGGCAAAACAGATGTGTTTGCATTTTCTATTTTCCCTACATTACGTTTTTATTTGATGAGAAAAAAAGAGTTCGATTTTTATGCAAATTACTCTATAATTGGCCCTGCATACATTTCTAAGGCAGATATTGATGGTTTTGAATCTGGTCCTAAAATCACCTATCAAGATACAATGGGTTTTGGAATTTTCTTTGGCGATAAACGAAAATACAATATAGAATTACGCATAATGCACTATTCTAATGGTAATATTTTTACTAGAAATGATGGTGTTGCCATTCCTTTACAACTTACTTTAGGGAAAACCTTTTAATTTTCGCGAACAATTGCTCGATTATTTAAGATTGAATTTTTCAACGAAAAGCTTTTAGTAATTTCAAATTCTCAAAATTAGCTCTATTTTGTTATTAATCTACTAAATCTATAGGGTTTTGGTAATTTTATCAAACTTTTACGACTTCAATACAGAAATATGATGTAAGTTTGCTTACTCTACTAGTTAAGTAGGATAATAAAAGTGCATAATTTGTATGATTGCAGATCAAATGATTTTTAGTAAAAAAATAACAAAACAAAGTTTTGAAGAAGATTTAGTTTCTGAAAAACCGGTAAGAAGTATTGTAAAGGCATTAAGTTGGCGAGTTGTTGGCACTTTAGATACTTTAATTGTCTCTTATATACTTACTGGTAAAATTACCTTGGCAGCGTCAATAGCGTCAGTAGATTTTTTAACAAAGTTGATTTTGTATTTCTTTCACGAAAGAATTTGGAATAAAATAAAATGGGGAAAATAATGAGTTTGAATTTAGAACAAATCAATAAAGAATTAAAAGATAAAAGTCCAGCAGAAATTATTGCTTGGGCAATTGTTTATGCAAAAAATGCAGTAATTACAACCAATTTCAGGCCTTATGAAGTCGCTATTTTAAATGCGGTTACTGAGGTAAAAAAAGATATTAAAGTAATTTGGTGCGATACTGGTTATAATACAGTGCAAACCTACAAACACGCTGAAGAAATCATTCAAAAGTTAGATTTAAACATTCATTTATATACTCCAAAACAAACAGTTGCACACCGAAATGTGGTTTTAGGAGTGCCATCTATAGAAGATTCAAAGCACGCAATTTTTACTGAACAAGTAAAGTTAGAACCGTTTTCTAGGGCGATGCAAGAACATCAACCAGATGTTTGGTTTACCAACTTAAGAAAAGGGCAAACTGCTTTTAGAAATAGTATTGATGTAGTTTCTCAAAGTAAAGATGGTATCATAAAAGTAAGTCCGTTTTACAATTGGTCAGATGAGCAATTAGATGCTTATTTAGAAGAAAAAGGATTACCAAACGAGTTCACCTATTTCGATCCCACAAAAGTAGAAAGTAACCGCGAATGTGGTTTGCATATTTAAGAAAAACAGTTTGAAGCTAAAAATATAAAAACACTTACAAACCCGAGTAAGAGTTCCTTCCCTTTGGGAAGGCTAGGATGGGCCTTTTTTATGAGTCAAAATACAATACAAGTAGATGCTTTAGAAAGTGAAGCAATTTTTATTTTCAGAGAAGTAGTAGCGCAGTTCGAAAAACCGGTACTATTATTTTCTGGCGGGAAAGACAGTATTACTTTAGTGCGATTGGCACAAAAGGCATTTTTTCCAGCAAAAATTCCTTTTCCTTTAATGCATATTGATACTGGCCACAATTTTCCAGAAACTATCGAATTTAGAGATCGATTAGTAAAGGAATTAGGTGTTGAATTGATTGTAAGAAATGTACAAGACAATATCGATTCTGGTAGAGTTAAAGAAGAAACAGGAAGGTATGCAAGTAGAAATATGTTGCAAACAGAAACTTTATTAGATGCTATAGAAGAATTTGGTTTTGATGCTTGTATAGGAGGTGCAAGAAGAGATGAAGAAAAAGCAAGAGCAAAAGAGAGAATCTTTTCTGTAAGAGACGATTTTGGACAATGGGATGAAAAAAACCAACGTCCAGAAGTATTTGATATGTTAAATGGACGCATTGATTTAGGTCAAAATGTACGTGTATTTCCAATTTCTAACTGGACAGAATTAGACGTTTGGTCTTATATTGAACAAGAAGATATTGAAATCCCATCTATTTATTTTGCGCATAAAAGAAAAACATTTGTTCGTGATGGAATGATTTGGTCTGCAGATGATGAGGTGGTGTATAGAGATGAAGAAGAAGAAGTTATAGAAAGAATGGTGCGTTTTAGAACTGTTGGCGATATGAGCTGTACTGCAGCAGTATTATCAGACGCAGTAGATATTGTAAAAGTTGTAGAAGAAATTAGAGATTCTTCCATTTCAGAAAGAGGCGCAAGAATTGATGATAAGCGTTCTGAAGCAGCAATGGAAAAAAGAAAACAACAGGGGTATTTTTAGCCCCCTTTCCCTCAAAGGGGGTAAAATCGGAAGCAACATCCTGCAAGGTTTCAAAAACCTTGTAGGTATAATAAAAATATTGGTAAAAATTAGTAGAAACAACACTTTCCACAAGAGTGTTCCTTCCTAAAGTCTGCATTGAGCGCAGTCGAAATGGGAAGGTTAGGATGGACTTGAATTATGAATAGCAATAAAACACAAACAAACTCAACTCTTTCCCCTTTGGGGAAGGCTGGGTTGGGGCACTTAAAAATAGCAACAGCAGGCAGTGTAGATGATGGTAAAAGTACCTTAATTGGTCGTATTTTATACGATACAAAATCACTAACTGATGATAAATTAGAAGCTATTGAAGAAAAAAGTCGTCAAAGAGGATTTGATTATCTAGATTTTTCTTTAGCAACAGATGGTTTAGTTGCAGAACGTGAACAAGGAATCACGATTGATGTAGCGCATATTTATTTTTCAACCAGAAAAAAGAGCTTCATCATTGCAGATACACCTGGCCATATAGAATATACCAGAAACATGGTTACTGGTGCTTCTACTGCACAAGCTTCTATTGTTTTAATTGATGCTAGAAATGGTGTCGTAGAGCAAACGTATAGGCACTTCTTTATCAATAATTTATTGAGAATTAAAGATGTTGTAATTGCAATTAATAAAATGGATTTGGTTGATTTTTCAGAGGAAAAATTCAATGTAATCAAAGGAGAAATCGAATATTTAGCAAGTAAAAGTGAGTATAAAAATCAGAATTTAACATTCATTCCTTTATCGGCTTTAAAAGGTGATAATGTGGTAGATAAGTCTGATAATATGCCTTGGTATCAAGGAGAAACATTAATGCATCATTTAGAAAGATTAGATGCAGATGATATCAATGATGTTTCTCAAACACGTTTTCCAGTACAAACGGTGATCAGACCAAAAACTGATGAATATCACGATTACAGAGGGTATGCAGGAAAGATTTATGGAGGTGATTTTGAGGTAGGTGATGCAATTGCAGTATTGCCATCGTTAACTAAATCAAAAATAAAGAGCATTAATTTCTTTGATAAAGAATTTCAAAAAGCAAAAAGAGGAAGTTCTGTAACCATCACTTTAGAAGATAATGTAAATGTAAGTAGAGGAGATATGTTGGTAAAAGTAGATGAGCAACCAACTATTGCAAAACAATTAGATGCTACCATTTGTTGGATGGATAAGGAGCCTTTGCAAGCATCACAAAAATATTACATCAAACACGGTGTAAATGATGCACAAGCAAAAATAATGCAGTTGTCAAGTATTATCAAAACTGATTTTTCTGGTGTAGAAGAAAATCCATCGGAACTAGCATTAAATCAAATTGGTGACATCCAATTGAAATTAAGTAAGCCATTATCTTTTGATGCTTACAAGGATAATAAATCTAATGGGTCGTTTATTTTAATCAATCCAAAAACCAATAATACGGTTGGTGTAGGTTTTATCAAGTAACAGAATATTAAAATTGAAATTGTCTTGGAGATAGTTAGTGATTAGTATAAATATCTACTATTCCTATAGGGGAAAAAGAATTAATAACAATATTCTTACAGCCAAGTAAGAATTCCTTCTAAAAAAGAAGGTTAGTTTAGGCTTTAGTATGCAGAGTTTTAGAACAGAAATAGAAAATCCGGTAGTAGAAAAGGATATTATTGAATTGGCAGAAAAAATTGCAGCATTCAATAACCTACAAATAGACGAAGAAAAATTTAGAAGTTTACGTTTAGCAAGAGGTGTCTATGGGCAACGTCAAGAAGGCGTTCAAATGATTCGTATTAAAGTACCTTATGGTAAACTAAAAAGTAATCAACTACGTAGAATTTCTGAGGTTTCTGATGAGTATTCAAGAGGTAGATTACATATCACAACACGTCAAGATATTCAAATTCACTATGTAGACTTAAACAGAACTCCAGAGTTGTGGGCAGAATTAGAAAGAGATGATGTAACCTTAAGAGAAGCTTGTGGTAATGTAGTTAGAAATGTAACTGCGTCAGAAACAGCTGGGATTGATGTAAACGAGCCTTTTGATGTTTCTCCGTATGCAGATGCATTGTATAAATTCTTTTTGCGTAACCCAATTTGCCAAGAAATGGGACGTAAATTCAAAGTTTCTTTTTCTTCTACAGACGAAGATACTGGCTTGTCTTATATGCACGATTTAGGCTATATTGCTAAAATTCAATATGGTGTAAGAGGTTTTAAAATAATGGTTGGTGGAGGTTTAGGTTCTCAACCTAGACATGCAGATGTATTATATGATTTTTTACCATCAGATAAAATCATTCCAGTAATGGAAGGTGTTTTAAGAATTTTTGATAGATATGGTGAACGTAAAAGTAGAGCGAAAGCTAGAATGAAATTCTTATTAAAAGATATTGGTTTAGATGCTTTTAGAGAATTGATTGCACAAGAACAAAAAGCCATAGAATTCAAAAGTGTAGCAATTGATGCAGATAGTTATGTGCCATCAGAACCAGTTTCTATTAAAGCTCCAGAAGCTACTATTAAAGATCAAACTGCTTTTGAATTGTGGAAATCAACCAACATCATTCCGCAAAAACAAGAAGGTTATGTTGCTATCGGAATTAAAGTATTATTAGGAGATTTTTATACAGATAAAGCACGTTTATTAGCCAATTTAGTAGATGAATATGCAGCTGGAGAAGTAAGATTAACGTTACGTCAAAATATTGTAATTCCTTTTGTAAAAGAAGATTTAGTACCTTATTTCTATCAAGAATTGGAAAAATTAGGATTTGTTGAGGCAGGTTATAATAAAGCAGTAGATATTACAGCTTGTCCAGGTACAGATACGTGTAATTTAGGAATTGCAAGTAGTACTGGTATTGCAGAGGAGTTAGAAAGGGTTATTGCGGCAGAATATCCTCAGTATTTAGAAAACCAAGATTTGGTGATAAAAATTAGTGGATGTATGAATGCTTGTGGACAACACAATATGGCTAATATTGGTTTTCAAGGAATGACTGTAAGAACTAAGGATAAACTAGTTGCACCAGCATTACAGGTATTGTTAGGTGGTGGTAATTTAGGTGATGGAAATGCGGTTTTTGCAGATAAAGTTGTAAAAGTACCAAGTAGAAGAGGACCAGAAGCATTACGTAGAATTTTTGATGATTATGAAGCTAATGCTAACGGAAAACAGTTTGTTGAATACTATAAAGAAAAAGGAGAAAAATATTTTTATAATTTCTTACAAGATTTACAAGATGTAACCAACTTAACTCAAGAAGATTTTATTGATTGGGGTGAAGAAGAAAAGTATGTAAAAGCAATTGGAGTTGGTGAATGTGCAGGTGTAGTTATCGATTTAATTGCAACTTTATTTTTAGAAAGTGAAGAAAAGATTGAGAACGCAAAAGAATCTTACGAAAATCAAGTGTATTCTGGGGCTATTTATTATGCATATCAATCTTTAGTAAATACTGCCAAAGCAATGTTGCTGGCAGAAAGTAAAAAAACCAACACACACGCAGGTATCATAAAACAATTTGATGAGTTATTTGTAGCTTCAGGAAAAATTAAGTTAAATTCAACTTTCAGTGAGCTAATTTATCAGATTAATAAAAATGCACCTACTAAAGAATTTTGTTTAAAATATATTAAAGATTCAGAAGATTTTCTGCATAAAGTGAAAAAATTTAGAGAATTATCTAATACTTTAGCTGAAACTGTAATCTAAAAAAATGAATTTCAAAATCCCAAAATTAACCGTTGTTGGTGCTGGTCCTGGAGATGTAGATTTAATCACAGTAAAAGCAATTAAAGTATTAAAATCTGCTGATGTAGTGTTGTATGATGCGTTGGTAAACGAAGAATTGTTAGATTATATTAACCCAGAAGCAGAACAAATTTTTGTTGGAAAGCGAAGAGGTTGTTATAAATATCAACAAGAACAAATTAACGAATTGATTGTTGCTCGAGCAAAATCAAATGGACATGTTGTTCGTTTAAAAGGTGGTGATCCATTTATTTTTGGTAGAGGTGCAGAAGAAATGGAATACGCTGCAAATTTTGGAGTAGAAGTTGCTATGGTTCCTGGTATTTCATCATCAATGGCAGTGGCTGCTAATCAAAATATACCAGTTACCAAAAGAGGAAGTTCAGAAAGTTTTTGGGTAATTACAGGCACAACCAAAGAACATAAAATATCAGAAGATATCAAGCTAGCAGCAAAATCCAATGCAACTGTAGTTGTGTTGATGGGAATGAGCAAATTGCCACAAATTGTAGAGTTGTTTCAAGCGGAAGGTAAAAATGATTTGCCTGTTGCTATTATTCAAAACGGAACAAGACCAGATGAAAAAATCGGAATTGGAACTGTTGATACTATAGAACATATTGTTGCAGAAAAAGGATTGAGAAATCCAGCTATTATTTTGTTAGGTGAAGTTGTAAATCATCGTCAAAGTATTTTAGAATTACACGAGTTTTATGCGAATGATTTAAGAGGTTTGGTATAATGGAAAGAAATAATTTATATCCAATTTTCTTAAAAGCAAAAAACTTAAACTTTCTAATTATAGGTGGAGGATTTGTTGCAGAAGAAAAACTAACGTTCTTATTAAAATCGAGTCCAGATGCAAAAGTAACCATGGTTTCACCAATGTTTAGAGAAGGAACAATTGCTTTAGCAAAAAAAGGCTGTGTTACATTGATTAAAGATGTATATCATAAAAAATACTTAGACGGACGACACATTGTAGTGGCAACTACAGATATCCCTGAAGTAAATGTACAAGTTTGGAAAGATTGTAGAGCAGAAGCTAAATTGGTAAATGTTGCTGATAACCCTCCATATTGTGATTTTTATATGGGCGGAATTGTAACCAAAGGAAATGTAAAAGTGGCAATTTCTACCAACGGAAAATCGCCAACAACAGCCAAAAGATTACGTCAATTTTTCGAGGAAGTAATTCCAGAAAATATCGACGATTTAGTACAGAATTTAAACGAATATAGAAAAACCATCAAAGGAAACTTTGAGGAAAAAGTGGAAAAACTAAACGAGTTTACCAAAAGTTTAGTAGAAAAAAAGTAGAAAGATTGAGACCTTTCAGGTTTTAAAAACCGGAAAGGTCTACAAAAAGTAGATTATGATACAAACAGACATTCTAATTATCGGAGCAGGACCAACAGGATTATTTACAGTTTTTGAAGCAGGTTTATTAAAATTAAAGTGTCATTTAATAGATGCTTTACCACAACCAGGTGGTCAGTGTTCAGAAATTTATCCCAAAAAACCAATTTATGATATTCCTGCTTACCCAGAGATTTTAGCAGGAGATTTAACGCATAAATTAATGGAGCAAATCAAACAATTTGAACCTGGCTTTACCTTAGGAGAAAGAGCGGATACTATTGATAAACAAGAAGATGGAACTTTTATTGTAACCACAAATAAAGGCACAAAACACCACGCAAAAGTAGTTGCAATTGCTGGTGGTTTAGGTTCGTTTGAACCAAGAAAACCATTGATTGCTAATATTGCAGATTTTGAAGATAAAGGGGTTGAGTATATCATCAAAGAACCAGAGTTGTATAGAGATAAGAGAGTTGTAATTTCTGGAGGTGGAGATTCTGCTTTAGACTGGGCAATTTTCTTGTCAGATGTGGCATCAGAAGTAACTTTAATTCACAGAAGAAATGAGTTCAGAGGTGCCTTAGATTCCGTAGAAAAAGCCCAAGAATTAAAGAACCTAGGAAAGATTAATATCATTACACCTGCAGAAGTAAAAGGAATTATTGGTACAGATAAAGTTACTGGTGTTGCAGTGGAGAAAAAAGGTGAAGATGCTTTTATTATTGATACAGATCACTTTATTCCTTTATTCGGTTTATCACCAAAATTGGGGCCAATTGGTAACTGGGGCTTAGAAATCGAGAAAAATGCCATTAAAGTAAACAACGCTCTAGATTATCAAACCAATATTCCTGGAATTTACGCAATTGGTGACGTAAATACATATCCAGGAAAATTAAAATTGATTTTATGTGGTTTCCACGAAGCAACTTTAATGTGTCAAAGTGCGTATAAGAGAATTTTTCCAGATAAAAAGTATGTAATGAAATATACCACAGTTGGTGGCGTTCAAGGTTTTGACGGAACTAAAAAAGAGGCGCCAAAAGCAGTCGTTAAAGCAATAAATTAATTTTTCCTTCAAGGTTTCTAAAACCTTGTAGGTTTGACTAAAAAAATAAGATTTTTAAGAAGCTATTTCCAGCTTTCAGCACTCGCTTTTTTGCCAAAAAAGGCAAAAAGAGCTCAAACAAATGCTTCAATCTGGGCTCATATCTTTGTTATATTCAAAGATATCTAAATTTTCTATCTTTAGAATTAGAAATTGATAAACAAGACCAAGTAGCAAAATTGTATCTGGGCGAAATACATCTGTTGATGATATTGTGGACTTTAGGCTAATCTACTTGGTTTTAATTACATTTAAGTTTCAATAGTACTTAAGCACTAGTTTTACAAATTAGATGCTGCATAAAAAATGAGCGAAGACCCTTGTAATTTTTTTGTTTATCCTAAAATATTAAAAGATGAATTTAAAGTATTCAGTAGGTTTAGATGTTTCGAGTAAAAAGATTGATGCTTGCATAAGCGTTATCGATCAAAGACAAAGAGTAATTGTAAAATCTAGCAAAAAGATTTTAAACACAAAAAAGGGATTTGAGGATTTAATAGTTTGGATTTTAAAACATCAAAAAGATTCAATTCCAGTAGTAATATGTATGGAAGCTACAGGTATTTATCACGAAAACTGTGCTTATTTTTTGCACGAAAAAGGATTTACAGTTTCTATTATTTTGCCAAATAAGGCAAAAAAATATTTAGACTGTTTGGGTTTAAAATCTAAAAACGATTCTATTGATGCCAAAGGATTATCACAAATGGGGGCTGAACAATGTTTACAAGCTTGGGAACCTATGGGTGTTTTTTTCTATGAATTGCGTTTGTTAACAAGACAGCGTCAAAATCTCACGGAATTAAAAACAATTATTAAAAATCAATTAGATGCTTTAAGTCACGCAATGCATCAGCTAGCTTCTGTCACAGCACAATTAAAAGAAAATATTAGTTTGTTTGAATCACAAATTAAAGAATTAGATAAAGCGATTTTAGGACATATAGCGTCTAATAAAGAAGTTTTAGAAAAAGTTGAAAATATTTGCACTATCAAAGGTTTAGGTATTTTAACAACTTCGGTAATTCTTGCAGAAACGAATGGATTTACACTCTTCAATAATTACAAACAAGTAGTCTCTTATGCAGGTTTTGATGTGGTTGAAGCACAATCTGGAACTAGAGTTGGAAAGACAAAAATATCGAAAAGAGGAAATTCCAGAATCCGACGAGCCTTGTATATGCCTTCTTTAGTTGTTATTCAATGTGAAGTACAACAATTTAAAGATTTATATGATAGAACTTATAAAAAGCACGGAATTAAGATGAAAAGCTATGTTGCTGTTCAGAAAAAGCTATTAACAATGATTTATTATTTATGGAACAAAAACGAAGCTTATGATCCAAACTATAAGGTGAAATTCCAAGAAGAGGAGCAGGAGCTTTACTCTCTGTTTGCCTTTGAAAAAGGCATAAAAAGTAGCCCCAATAAAATTGAGGCTACACAAGGTAAACTTCCAGTGAATGATCACAGTGTGTTTCCTCTCTGTTAAAACAAAAATAATGAAAAATTAATAGAATAAAATTAGGAATTAAAGATAGTACCTAAACTTGTTTGAGATGAATTGTTTTATCAGAGAAAAACGCAAATTTAAAAGTGTAAAAATTGTGCGGGTTTTTAAAAACTTGACGGTTTCAAACTTAAAATTGTCAGGATTACTTAACTTTGCAGACTTATTATAAAAAGCAAGTAGTTGCGAATAGCAAACGACTAAAATCTAATGACTCAAAAAGATGCAAGACATCAATATTAAAATAACAGACAGAAATGGTGTAACTCATGAGGTAGTAGCGCCAACAGATATGGCAATGAACCTAATGGAAATTGTACGTTCGTATGAATTAGCAGAAGAGGGCACCATTGGTATTTGTGGTGGTATGGCCATGTGTGCTTCATGTCAGTGTTATGTTACATCAGATCACGAATTACCTGAAATGTCAGATGATGAAGATGCAATGTTAGCAGAAGCATTTAATGTAGAAGATAATAGCAGGCTAGGCTGTCAAATACAAATGACTCCAGAAATTGACGGGTTAGAAGTAGAATTAGCTCCAGAAGCATAATTATTATTATTAATGAAACAAGTAGCGCCTATAGTTGCATTTAAAAATTACAGCATGTGTTTGCGAGATGCTGTAGCAACTTTTACGAAGCAATTAATTAATAATTTGTTCGATGTAAATCATTTGTCTGAAAGTGGAAATAAAACAAAAACACAGTTTTTAAAAATTTTAGAAAGATTAGCAATTCAAAATGCCGAAGAAATTTGGTCAGCTTATGAAAATCATTTTACAGATATCAGAGAAAAATTAGATTTAGACGCTTTGGCTGCTCATAAAAATGATCCTGCTTCTAAAAGTTTAGAAGAAGTGTATTTAGCGTATCCTGGTTTTTACGCTATTGCTGTACATCGTTTAAGTCATCAATTACTACAATTGAATGTGCCTATTTTACCTAGAATGATGAGCGAATTTGCACACAGTACCACAGGTACAGATATTCATCCAGGAGCAGAAATAGGGGATTCTTTTTTTATAGATCACGCAACAGGCATTGTCATCGGAGAAACTACCATCATAAAGAATGATGTACAAATTTTTCAGGGTGTTACATTAGGTGGAATTCAAGTAAAGAAAAGTTTAGCATCAACCAAAAGACATCCAACCATAGAAAATGGAGTGGTTATTTATGCAAATGCCACTATTTTAGGAGGTGATGTTGTTATAGGTGCAAATTCTGTAATCGGTGCAAATGTATGCATTACAGAATCAGTATCAGAAAATTCTGTGGTTACAGTACAATCAGAAAATAAAATATTTCAAAAGAGAAAATAGAAAGATGAAAACTAAAAGTATTATAGATTTTGTTGGAAATACCCCTTTAGTGGAAGCTCAAAATATATTTCAAAAAGACGGAGTAACATTATTGTTAAAGTTAGAAGGAAATAATCCTGGAGGAAGTGTTAAAGATAGAGCTGCTTATTATATGATTTCTGAAGCCATCAAAAGAAAAAATATAAAAAAAGGTGATACTTTAGTTGAGGCAACTAGTGGTAATACAGGAATTGCTTTAGCGTTAATGGCTAAAGTATTAGGAGTAAATATGGTGATTACAATGCCAGAAAATTCAACCATTGAACGTGTAAAAACAATGCGTGCTTATGGTGCAAAAGTAATTTTAACACCTGCTGATAAAGGAATGGAAGGTGCAATTGATCACGCTTTAAAGTTAAAATATAAAAAAGGATATTTTAGATTAAATCAGTTTGATAATTTCGATAATCCGAAAGCACATTACAACACTACAGGTCCAGAAATTTGGAGAGATACAGAAGGCCAAGTAACCCATTTTGTCTCAGCAATGGGTACTACAGGAACCATTACAGGTGTTTCAGACTTTTTAAAAGGAAAGAATGAAAATATTCAAATTATTGGAGCACAACCAAAAGATGGTGCTAAAATCCCAGGAATCAGAAAATGGCCAGAAGAATATTTACCTGCAATTTTTAAGGCAAACAAAATAGATCAAGTTATAGAAGTTAGTGAAGAAGAAGCTAAAGCAATGACCATTCGTTTGGCACAAGAAGAAGGTATTTTTTCAGGAATGAGTAGTGGAGGTTCAGTAGCTACAGCTATAAAAATTGCCAATTCAATAGATAAAGGAGTTGTTGTGGCTATAATATGTGATAGAGGAGACAGATACTTATCATCAGATATCTTTGAATAAATTATAAAATAAAAAAAAAAGTTCGTTACTTTGTTTCAAATTTGGTTCATAAACTTATTAATATGTTATCACGAAAGGTTGAGGGAATAGACCCTGTGAAACCTTGGCAACCTCTCGTTTTTGAGAAAGGTGCTACTTTCTACAAGATTTACTTGAAAGATAACAGCGAAAAATTTCACTTTTCCTGATGACATATTAAAGAAAAATAAAATATGTCAAACATACATAAAGCTTTACAAGAAAGAATTTTAGTCTTAGACGGTGCAATGGGTACCATGCTTCAAGCTTATAAATTTACAGAAGAAGATTTTAGAGGAGAACGCTTTAAAGACTACCCAACACCTTTACAAGGTAATAATGATTTGTTGTCAATAACACAACCAGAAGCTATAAAAACCATTCACGGAAAATATTTTGAAGCAGGTGCAGATATTGTAGAAACCAATACCTTTTCTGGAACTACAATTGCAATGGCAGATTATCAGATGGAAGATTTGGTCTATGAACTAAACTATCAATCTGCAAAAATTGCCAAAGAAGTTGCTGATGAGTTTACAGAGAAAGAACCACACAAACCACGTTTTGTAGCAGGCTCTATGGGACCAACAAACAGAACTGCAAGTATGTCTCCAGATGTAAATGATCCTGGATATAGAGCTGTAACTTTTGATGAATTAAGAATTGCTTATAAACAACAAGCTGAAGCTTTATTAGATGGTGGTGCAGATTTATTGTTGGTAGAAACTGTGTTTGATACCTTAAACGCAAAAGCAGCGTTATTTGCTATAGAAGAGGTAAAAGAAGAACGTAACATCCAAGTTCCAGTAATGTTAAGTGGAACAATTACAGATGCCTCAGGAAGAACTTTATCAGGACAAACAGCAGAAGCTTTTTTAATTTCTGTTTCTCACATTCCATTATTATCTGTAGGATTTAATTGTGCTTTAGGAGCCAATTTATTACAACCACACTTAGAGGCTATTGCTAATAAAACAGAGTTTGCAGTTTCTGCACATCCAAATGCAGGATTACCCAATGCATTTGGAGAATATGATGAATCTCCTGAAGAAATGGGAGAGCAAATTGAAGAATATCTAAAAAAGAATTTGATAAATATTATTGGTGGATGTTGTGGAACAAGCCCAGAACACATTAGCGTTATCGCAAATATTGCAGCAAAATATAAACCTAGAAAATTTTCTGAACTTGTTTCAGAATCACATTAGAAGGAAAAAAGAAGATGAAAGTGAAACAAACAAAATTCATGAAATTATCTGGTTTAGAGCCTTTGGTTTTAAATGAGAATAGTAATTTTATCAATGTTGGTGAGCGTACAAATGTGGCAGGTTCTCGTAAGTTTTTGCGTTTAATTAAAGAAGAAAAATTTGACGAAGCATTAGATATTGCAAGACATCAAGTAGATGGTGGTGCACAAATCATCGATATTAATATGGATGATGGCTTAATTGATGGAAAAGAAGCCATGGTTCGTTTTTTAAATTTAATTGCTGCAGAACCAGATATTTGTAGAGTTCCAATTATGATTGACAGTTCTAAGTGGGAAATCATAGAAGCTGGACTGCAAGTGGTACAAGGAAAATGTGTAGTGAATTCCATTTCATTAAAAGAAGGAGAAGAAAAATTTATATGGGAAGCCAAACAAATAAAACGTTATGGTGCAGCAGTAATTGTAATGGCTTTTGATGAAGTTGGGCAAGCAGATAATTACGAAAGACGTATAGAAATTGCAAAACGTTCTTATGATGTTTTAGTGAACAAAGTCGGCTTTCCTAGTGAGGATATCATTTTCGATTTAAACATTTTTCCTGTAGCAACAGGAATGGATGAACACAAAAGAAATGCCATCGATTTTATTGAAGCTACAAAATGGGTAAGAGAAAATTTACCCAATGTTTCTGTAAGTGGTGGTGTCAGTAACGTGTCATTTTCGTTTAGAGGAAACAATGGTGTTCGAGAAGCAATGCACTCTGTGTTTTTATATCATGCCATAAAAAACGGAATGAATATGGGAATTGTAAATCCTGCTTTGTTAGAGGTTTATGATGATATTCCAAAAGATTTATTAGAGCACGTAGAAGACGTAATTTTAAATAGAAGAGAGGATGCTACAGAACGATTACTAGATTTTGCTGAAACAGTTAAAGGTTCTAAAAAAGAAGCTGGAGCAGATTTATCTTGGAGAGAAAATCCATTGCAAGAAAAAATTACACATGCCTTAGTAAAAGGTATTGATGCTTTTATTATAGAAGATGTTGAGCAAGCAAGACAAGAAGCTGATGCACCTATAGAAGTCATAGAAGGTCATTTAATGATTGGTATGAATGTAGTAGGCGATTTATTTGGAGCCGGAAAAATGTTTTTGCCTCAAGTAGTAAAATCTGCAAGAGTAATGAAAAAAGCTGTTGCATATCTAAATCCATTTATTGAGGCTGAAAAATCTGACAAATCAGAACCCGTTGGTAAAATTTTAATGGCAACTGTTAAAGGGGATGTACATGATATTGGTAAAAATATTGTGAGTGTTGTTTTAGCCTGTAATAACTACGAAATTGTAGATTTAGGTGTGATGGTTCCACCAGAAAAAATCATTCAAACTGCTATAGATGAAAGAGTAGATGCTATTGGTTTAAGTGGATTAATAACACCATCTTTAGATGAAATGGTGTATTTAGCCAAAGAAATGCAGCGTCAAAATTTTGAAGTTCCATTGTTAATTGGTGGTGCTACAACCTCTAAAGCTCACACAGCTGTTAAAATAGATACACAATATAAAAACGCGGTGGTTCACGTAAATGATGCATCTAGAGCAGTAACTGTTGTAGGCGATTTATTAAACAAGAAAACGTCTAATGAATATGTAGCAAAACTGAAAAAAGAGTATGACGAATTTAGAATCAAGTTTTTAAAACGAGGTAAAGAAAAGTCATATATTTCTATTGATGAAGCTCGCAAGCGTAAATATAAAATCGATTGGAATACTTCAGAAATTATAAAACCAAACCAATTAGGAATTCAGACTTTAGAACAATTAAGTTTAAAAGAATTAGTGCCTTTTATAGATTGGAGTCCATTTTTTAGAAGTTGGGATTTACACGGGAAATACCCAGCAATTTTAACAGACAAAGTGGTTGGAGAACAAGCAACAGAGTTGTTTAACGATGCTCAAAAAATGTTGCAAGAAATTATTGCAAAACAACTCTTAAAACCTAAAGCTATTTTTGGTTTGTTTGAAGCAAATGCTGTAAATAATGATGATATTTCTGTTCAGAAAAAAGGAAAAGAAGTAGCCGTTTTTAGAACTTTACGTCAGCAATTAAAAAAGCGAGAAGGTATCCCTAATTTAGCATTAGCAGATTTTATTGCTCCCAAAGAAACTGGTAAAACAGATTATATTGGTGCATTTTGTGTGGCTATTTTTGGCGCTCAAGAATTGGCAGATAGTTACAAAGCAAAAGAAGACGATTACAATGCAATTATGGCACAAGCAATTGCAGATCGTTTTGCAGAAGCTTTTGCTGAATATTTACATAAAGAAATAAGAACAAAACACTGGGGTTATGATGCTGATGAAGCTTTAACAAACGATGATTTAATTAAGGAAAGCTATAAAGGCATTCGTCCTGCACCAGGTTATCCTGCGTGTCCAGATCATTTAGAAAAAGAAACGATTTGGGATTTATTAAAAGTAAAAGAAAATATAGGAGTAACCTTAACCGAAAGTTTAGCAATGTGGCCAGCAGCAGCTGTTTCTGGATATTATTTTGCCAATAAAGAAGCAAAGTATTTTGGTTTGGGCAAAATTACAGATGACCAAGTAACTGATTATTCAACAAGAAAAGGAATAACAAAAGAAAAGGCTAAAAAGTGGTTGCACCCAATTCTTGCATAAAAGCCCATCCTAACCTTCCCAAAGGGAAGGAACAATTGCGTAAAAGATTATAATTAAAGAGAAAATAAAACTAATTAGAAATAAAACCCACAACAGTTTCCCTCCTTTGGAGGGATATAGGGAGGCTTATACTGAAACAAGTTCAGCACTTATGAAAATTACAGATCACATTAAAGAAGCAAACGGAAAAACATTGTTTTCGTTTGAAATTATTCCGCCAAAAAAAGGGAATAGCATTCAACAATTGTATGATAATATCGATCCATTAATGGAATTTAAACCTCCATTTATAGACGTTACTACCTCTAGAGAAGAGTACGTGTATATAGAAAAAGAGGGTTTATTAGATAGAAAAATAACCAGAATGCGTCCAGGAACTGTGGGTATTTGTGCAGCAATTAAGCATAAATACGATGTAGATACTGTGCCTCATGTTTTGTGTGGAGGTTTCACAAAAGAGGAAACTGAATACGTTTTAGTAGATTGCCACTACTTAGGAATCCAAAATGTAATGGCGTTGAGAGGAGACGCAATGAGCCATCAAAAATATTTTACACCTAATAAAGATGGAAATCATTATGCTAAAGATTTAGTAAAACAGATTCATAATTTAAATGAAGGAAAGTACCTACATGATGTTGTAGAAACGAATAATTGTTCAGATTTTTGTATTGGTGTTGCAGGTTATCCAGAAAAACATTTAGAAGCGCCATCTTTACAAACCGATTTAAAACGCTTAAAAGAAAAGGTTGATGCTGGTGCCAATTATGTGGTTACGCAAATGTTTTTTGACAATCAAAAATATTTTGAGTTTGTAGAAGCTGCAAAAAAAGCAGGTATTAACGTGCCAATTATTCCAGGAATAAAACCTATTGCAGTGAAACGTCATTTGCAATTATTGCCTCAGGTGTTTCGAATTGATATTCCAGAAATTTTAATTGATGAGGTTGAAAAATGTAAAACAAACAAAGATGTGCGTCAGGTTGGTATTGAGTTTGCTATCAATCAATCTAAAGAATTATTAGCTGCAGGTGTACCTGTTTTGCATTACTATTCTATGGGTAAAAGTGATAATATTCATGCTATTGCTTCTGAGTTGTTTTAATTGAAAAATAACTTCTAAATATCGTTAAATTTAAATGATATAAGTACTGTATTTGCAGTGAAAACGAGAGCTTTGCATAAGAACAATTGATAGATAGATAGTAAAAAGCAATTTTTTAAAAATTTTAGTAGTAAATAAAAAGTGTACTTTTGACTATCAAAATTTAAAATAATATAAAAAAAGATATAAATGGCATTAGAAATTACAGACGCAACTTTTGAAGAAGTAGTGTTAAAATCAGAAAAACCAGTATTAGTTGATTTTTGGGCAGCATGGTGTGGACCATGTAGAATGGTAGGACCAATTGTAGATGAACTTCATGCTGAATATGATGGTAAAGCAGTTGTAGGGAAAGTTGATGTAGATGCTAATCAAGAATTTGCAGCAAAATATGGTGTAAGAAATATACCAACTGTATTGATTTTTAAGGGTGGTGAAGTAGTTGATAAACAAGTAGGGGTTGCACCAAAAAATGTATATTCTGGTAAAATTGATGCTGCTTTATAGTAGTTTTTTAAAATTTATAAAACAAAAAAGGTTTGGCTAACGCTAAACCTTTTTTTATTTTTAGTAATCCAAACGTTTTCTATGAAATTATATGCATTAATCTTATTTTATTGTCTTTTGTTAATGTCTTGTAAGAATGAAGACACCAAGAATAATTCTATAATAGAAAAAGGAGTTTCCTACGAATTAGCAAACTACAGAAAGCAACACATTACTGATGTTGTTTATGATTTACATTTTAAAATACCCAAAAATAAATCGGAAACGATTCCATCTCGATTAGAACTTGTTTTTAAATTAAATTCTTTAGAAAAACCAGTATTGTTAGATTTTAATGAAGATGAATCAAAGTTAACCGCTATAAAAATTAACGGAGATAAAGCATTTTTTAACTGTAAGGAAGAGCATATTGTACTCGATAATAAAACGCAATTGGTTTTAGGTAAAAATACAGTGGAAATATTTTTTGATGCAGGAGAAAAATCATTAAATAGAAACGATGAGTTTTTATATACTTTATTAGTGCCAGATAGAGCAAGTACTTTGTTTCCTTGTTTTGATCAACCAGATTTAAAAGCCAATTATAATTTAAAAATCACTGCACCTAAAGACTGGAAAGTTCTAACAGGTGCATTTGAAGAAAGTAGTTTAGAACTTGACGGTTTTGTGGAGTACACTTTCGCAACGACAGATCTTATGAGTACCTATTTGTTTTCTTTCGTAGCTGGTAAATTTAAAGAAGAAACTAAAAACCCAGGAGCTTTTGATATGCGTTTTTTATATCGTGAAAATGATAAAGCAAAGATTGATGAAAGCTTAGATAAAATTTTTAAGATTCACCAAAATGCTCTAGACTATTTAGAAAGTTATACTGATGAGAAATTTCCGTTTCAAAAAATGGATTTTACTACAATTCCAGCTTTTCAATATGGGGGTATGGAACATGTTGGCGCCATTCAATATAAGGAATCCTCTTTGTTTTTAGACAAAAACGCAACACAAAACCAATTGTTACGCAGAGCAAAATTAATTGCGCACGAAACATCACACATGTGGTTTGGAGATTTTGTAACCATGAAATGGTTTAATGACGTTTGGATGAAAGAAGTTTTTGCCAATTTTATGGCAGATAAAATAGTAAATCCTTACTATCCAAAAATCAATCATAATTTGAGTTTTATGATGAGTCATTACCCAAATGCATATTCAGAAGACAGAACAAAAGGTACAAATCCTATTCGTCAAAACTTAGACAATCTTAAAAATGCAGGGTCCTTATATGGCAGAATTATTTATAATAAAGCACCTATAATGATGCGTCAATTAGAATATTTATTAGGTCAAGATGCCTTTAAAGAAGGGGTTCAAGAATACATCAAAACATATCAAAATACAAATGCAGATTGGGGAGACCTTGTGTCTATTTTAGATAAAAAATCTACAAAAGATATTAAAATTTGGAGCGATGTTTGGGTAAATTCTTCAAGCAGACCTATTTTTTATGAAGAAATAGAAACGAATAAAAAAGGAAATATTACAAAGTTTATCATACATCAAAAAGCAGAAGATGGCTCTCGTAAAGTATGGACACAATCTTTTAAAATTAGGTTGATAGGTAAAAACGGTTATAAAAAGAATATTAACGTCGCAAATATTGAACAATCATTAGACATTACATCATCTGCAAAAGGTTTTAAGCTAGCACAGGTTTTATACAATACAAACGGTTTTGGTTATGGTGTTTTTCCTATTTACAAAAACGAGGTACATACTTATAGAAAAATTAGAAATAAAGTATCTAGAGGCTATCAATATATTAATTTATATGAAAATATGTTAATTGGTAATATCCAGCCTTTAGATGTGTATAAATTTTATTTAGAGGCCATAAAGTACGAGAAAAACGAGTTGATTTTAAATTATTTGTGTGATAGAATGAATATTATTTTTTGGCATTTTTTAAATGAAAAACAGCAAAACAACTGGGTGTCTATAACAGAACAAGCTTTGTTTAAAGGTTTGATAGAAAATAAACCAAAAAATATTAAAAAAATACTCTACAACTTGTATTTACAACAAGGTTATACAACAAAATCGTTAGAAACTTTATATGCATTATGGAGTAAAAAAGGCGAAATTAAAAACCTATTTTTAAATGAAAACGATTACACAAAACTAGCAATGAAGTTAGCTATCTACAAGCACCCAAGAGCAAACCATATTTTAAAACAACAACAAGTTAGAATATCAAATCCAGATAGATCCAAACGATTCAATTGGTTGTTACCATCATTATCATTAAAATCTACTGTCAGAGATGCTTTTATGCTATCTCTAATGGATGAAAAAAATAGAGAAAATGAGTCCTGGGTATTAACGGCTATGAATAATATACATCATCCTTTACAACAAACATCTGCGTCTAAACACTTACAACCAATTTTAAGAAAGTTAGAAGAAGTACAATTAACGGGTGATATTTTCTTTCCTAAAGGATGGTTGGCGTCTTCAATTGGTAATTACTCATCTAAAGAAGCATACCGTATTTTAAAAGATTTTTTAGTCGAAAATCCAGATTATAACCCTGTTTTAATAAATAAGTTATTGCAGGTTACAGATAACTTAAAAAAAGCACAAATAATTAAAAGAAAAGAATGAATTTATCTGAAGTAAAAACATCAGAAATTAAAAACCTAGAATTGCTTGCTAAACAAGTGGTTGAGGGCTTTATAACAGGAATGCATAAAAGTCCGTTTCATGGATTTTCGGTAGAGTTTTCTGAACATAAATTATACAATAAAGGAGAAAGTACGCGTCATATAGACTGGAAGTTATTTGCTAAAACCGAAAAACTATACACCAAAAAATACGAAGAAGAAACCAATTTAAGATGTCATATTATTATAGATAATTCTGCATCTATGCATTACCCAATTGTAAAAAATCAAACTTTAGATAATCTGAATAAGGTGGGCTTTTCAGTAATTGCCACTGCGTCTTTAATGGAAATTTTAAAAAAACAAAGAGATGCAGTTGGTTTAAGTATTTATTCTGATCGATACGAATATTATGCACCAGAAAAAGGAAGTGATCGACATCGAAAAATGTTACTACATCAATTAGAGCAGTTGCTAGTTTCAGCATCAACTGCAACTACAGAAACTTATCAATATTTACATGAAATTGCAGAAAAAATTCACAGGCGTTCGCTAATTTTTTTATTTACAGATATGTTTCAGACTTCTGCAGACAATACAGCTTTATTTGATGCATTGCGTCATTTAAAATATAACAAACATGAGGTTGTTTTGTTTCATACCTATGATAGTAAAACAGAAATTGATTTTAATTTTGATAATACACCAAAGAAATTTGTTGATGTAGAAACTGGAGCAGAAATTAATGTATATGCCGAAAATGTGAAAGAAAAATATAAAGACTTGGCTTTAAGTTATTTTAAAGATTTAAAAAACAAGTGCTTAAAATATAAAATAGATTATGTACCTGTAGATATTAATAAAGGTTATGATGATGTTTTGACTGCTTATCTATTACAAAGAAAAAAAAATTAATATTTTTTTCTATTTATGTTTGCAAATATAAAAATGTGTATTATATTTGCACCCGCTATTAGCAACGGTTTGGTAGTTCAGCTGGTTAGAATGCCTGCCTGTCACGCAGGAGGTCGCGGGTTCGAGTCCCGTCCAGACCGCTTAAAAAGTCCTTAACATTATAAGTTAAGGACTTTTTTCTTTTTATCTTTGTAATACAAAAATAGTATCTAATTAAAACAATAGTTTTTATTTCTGATAATTCAGATTGTAGAATTCTAATAGCAGAAAATGAGTATACAAAAAGCGCAACAACAAGTAGATAATTGGATTAAAAAACATGGAGTTCGTTATTTTAACGAACTAACAAATATGGCTCAATTAACGGAAGAAGTAGGAGAGGTGGCTAGAATTATTGCAAGACGTTATGGAGAGCAAAGCGAAAAAGAATCTGATAAAAATAAAGATTTAGGCGAAGAATTGGCAGACGTGCTGTTTGTGGTGTTGTGTTTGGCAAATCAAACAGATATTGATTTAGAAGACGCTTTTGAAAAGAAATTAGATATCAAAACAAAGAGAGACCACAATCGTCATCATAATAATGAAAAATTAAGGTAAAGCGTTTGTAAAATCTTGAAACGAAACTTAATAATCTAAATGAAGAAACTGAATACATCAATACAACACCTGTTTGGAAATACTTTGTAATCTATATGCCAGTTTTAATGGCATTGTTTGCAGTAGCTCAAGTTAATGGTACTAATGGTACTTTTTGTTTGATTTCATTTCCAGTGGCTAAGTATTTGTATGCAAGCATTTGCTTTTGCTATTTTTTTTAGAATTTTCCATTATTTTAGTAAGCGCTCATCTAAATATTGGAATAAGAAATACAATTAAAAAAATAGATGTACTATTAGGTGCTAGTAGTATTAGAAACTAAATAATATTAAAAGTATATGATGAAAAGAATTATTTTTTTTGTAGCCCTTTTTGTAGGTCAAATAATCAATGCTCAATGTGCTATGTGTAAGGCAGTTGTAGAAAATGGAGATGTTTCTATAGCAGAGGGTGTTAATAATGGTATTACTTATTTAATGGTTTTTCCTTACATTTTAATCGGTGTTTTATTCTTTGCTATTTATAGATATCGAAAGCAAGCTAAAAATTAACATTTCGATAAGAGTAAATTGTTGTAACATATTTTACTTTTAATCGTCATATAAACACTAACAAAAGAAACAATCAAACTTTTGTAGTGTTAAGACGAATAAAAATCAACCAAAAACAAACGTGTTTTGAAAACCAAACTTATCGTATTTGTAGCTTTTTTAACTTCAATGGCTACCTTTTCTCAAAAACAATGGACCCTTAAAGAATGTGTAGATGAAGCATTAAAGAAAAATATATCTATTCAGCAAAATAGGTTAAGTCTAGAATTAGCTAAAAAAGATGTGGATATTGCCAAAGGTAATTTTTTACCAAACTTAAATGCAAATACAGGGGGTAACCTAAACTTTGGTACTGGATTTGACCCTGTTTCACAAGATAGAGTAAATACAAGTTTCTTTGGTGGATCTTTAAGTGCGAGTTCTGGAATAACCGTATTTAATGGTTTTAGAAATACCAATATTTATAAACAAGCGCAATTGGGTGTAGCATCTAGTATGTTAGATTTAAAGCAGATAGAAAATGATATTTCTCTTTTTGTGGTAAACGGATATTTAAATATTTTGTTTGCCAAAGAAAATTTAGAAGCTGCAAAAGTACAATACGAAATTAGCAAAACACAGATAGAAGCTGCAGAAGCAAGGTTTAATTCTGGTGTAATTCCTAAAGGCGATTTATTAAATACACAATCTACTGCAGCAACAAATTTACAGGCTGTAATTACTCAAGAAAACACCTTAGATTTAGCGTTATTAAATTTAGCACAACTGTTACAGGTGCCTGTTACAGGTTTTGATGTGGCTTCTGTAGATGTTGGCCAGCCTTCTGAAAATCTGTTTTACAACAATTCTACAATGGTTTACGATAAATCTTTAGACAGAATGCCAGAAATTGAGAGAGCCAAATTGGCTATTGAAAATGCAGATTTAAATATTGAAATATCTAAAGCTTCTTTTTTACCATCTATCACAGCATCTGCTGGCTTATCTACAAATTATGGATACAATTTAAACTTGCCAGATGGTTTTTCTAACACTGCATTGTTTGATCAATTAAGCGATAATTTTGGTTATGGTTTAGGGTTTAATGTAAGTATTCCTATTTTTAATAGATTTCAAACAAAAAACAGAGTAGCGCAATCTGTGATTAATAAAGAAGTCTCTCAATTAAGTTTAGAAAGAGAAAAAGTAAATTTAAAACAAACTATAGAGCAAGCTTTCTTAGATGTAAGAACAGCCTTAAAAAGTTACGAAGCTGCTAAAATATCTTTAGCATCGCAAGAAGAGGCGTTTAAAAATGCACAAGAGCGTTATAATTTTGGTGCAATGACTCAGTTTGATTTTGATCAAGTAAGAACGCGTTTGGTAAATGCGCAAGCAACTTTAATTAGTTCTAAATACGATTATGTGTTTAAAACTAAAGTATTACAGTTTTATGCCGGCGATTTAGTATTAGAGTAATTATTGTAAACATATATTTAGAGCCTCACTACTATAGTGAGGTTTTCTTTTTGAACTATATTTGCATAAAAAACGTGTTTTGAGTATCATTTTAAATATAGAAACAGCCACAAAAAACTGTTCAGTAAGTTTAGCTAAAGACGGAAAAATTTTAGCCATAAAAGAATTGAATAATGGTAAATATTCACATGCAGAAGTTTTGCATCCTTTTATTGCAGAGGTTTTAAAAGAATCTGGACGAACACCTAAAGATATTGATGCAGTTGCAGTGAGTAAAGGCCCAGGTTCTTACACAGGTTTACGTATTGGGGTTTCTGCAGCCAAAGGCTTGTGTTTTGCTTTCGATAAACCTTTAATTTCTATAGATACCTTAACATCATTATCCCATGCAATTTCTGTTGATGTTGGGCTAATTGTACCTATGATTGATGCTAGAAGAATGGAGGTTTATGTGGCTATTTACAATCAAAATCATCAACAAATAAAAGCAATAAAAGCAGAAATTATAGAAGAAAATTCCTTTTCTGAATATTTAAAGGATACTAAAGTTTATTTTTTAGGAGATGGGGCCGCAAAATGTAAAGAAATTATAAAGCATCAAAATGCAGTTTTTATAGATGACAAATTTCCATCAGCTAAAGAAATGGCAATGTTATCTTATCATAAATACCAAAAAAGCGACATTGAAGATGTCGCCTATTTTGAACCTTTTTACCTAAAAGATTTTGTAGTTATACCCGAAAAGAAGAAAAAACCTACTTTTTAAGGCTATTCAGATTTGTTAATGTTTACTCTATGAGGATAAGGAATTTCAATTCCAGCTTCATCTAAAGCAAGCTTTGCGTTTTCAGTTACTTCAAAATAAACATCCCAATAATTCGCAGTATCGCACCAAGGTCTAACAGCAAAATTTACAGAACTGTCAGCCAATTCTAAAACTGTAACTCTTGGAGCTGGATCTTTTAAAACTTTAGGATGAGAGGTAAGTACATTCAATAGCACTTCTTTTGTTTTTTTAATGTCAGCATCATAAGAAACACCGATTACTAAATCTACTCTTCTAGTACCTTCTGTAGTGTAGTTTACAATATTACCATTAGATAAAGAGGCATTGGGTATTATAATTTCTTTATTAGATAAACCCGTTAGTTTTGTAGTAAAAATTTCAATTTCTTTAACAACACCAATTTCTCCTTGCGCTTCAATTAAATCTCCTATTTTAAAAGGTTTAAAAATCATAATTAAAACCCCGCCAGCAAAATTACCTAAAGAACCTTGTAATGCTAAACCAATAGCCAAACCTGCAGAAGCAATAATTGCAGCAAAAGAGGTAGTTTCTATACCAAGTAATGAAATTACCGTAATAAAAAGTAGAATTTTTAAAACCCAACTAATTAGGTTTCCTAAAAATTTTTGAAGTGTAATATCTACACCTCTTTTATTCATTATTTTTTTTGATGATTTAATGATTACTTTAACCAAGTATAAACCAACTACAAGAATAAGAAATGCGGTTATTACCTTAGGTGCATATAAAAACAAAAGATCTGTTGCTGATTCAATGTATTTTTCCATAATATAATTATATAATTTGTTAGAATTGGTAGTAAAAATAATAGATTTAAATAGAAAGGTAAAGCGATTTCTTACATTAATACTATTGTTAATATGCCAAGTATGGCAGGTACAGATTGAATGTAAAATATTCGTATTTTTTTTGTTGAATAACTACCATAAAAGCCAGCAATAAGCACGCACGTTAAAAAGAATAAAGTAACCTCTGTATTACTTATTATTAACGACCAAAATAAACCAGCAGCTAAAAAACCATTATATAAACCTTGGTTTGCTGCCATTACTTTAGTTTGCTCAGCAAATTCTTTACTTTTTAATCCAAAAGCTTTGATTCCTTTTTTGGTAGTCCAAAGCACCATTTCTAAGTAAACGATATAAATATGGATAATAATAACGAGTAAAGTAAAAATAAAATACAAATATTTCATGCAAATAAAAAATGTAAAGGTAATATGTAAATTAAACAAAATGTTAATTACAGTTTATCAGTTAGTTAGATTATAGCTCACGTAAATATACCTTATTTAAATAAGAAGATTTATCGAAAACAACCTCCAATGTTAAATTAATGTTACCAAAATGTTGATTAAAAGTAAAAATATCATTATCTTTGTAAAGGAAATGTAAACCTTAAAACACAATGATTATGAGAAAAATTATTTCACTTGTTATCTTAAGCTTAGCTATAGCTGGATATGCACAAGAAAAGCAACCGACTTTTAAGGCCGAAAAAGATGTAGTAAAAGCTACTTATTATTATGAAGATGGATCTATAAAAACTCAAGGTTTTTTTAAAGATAAAAAATTAACAGGAGAGTGGGTTCGTTTTGATAAATCTGGTAACAAAGTTCAAATTGGTAACTACGAAAATGGTAAAAAGATAGGAAAATGGTTTCTATGGGATAAAGAATCTTTGAAGGAAATTAACTATCAAGATAACGCCATTGCTTCTGTAAATGTTTGGAAAGCCGAATCTAAAATAGCACTTAACAACGATTAAGGAAAAGTTTAATTTTATTAAATGTAAATCCATTAGAGTTTATCTTTAATGGATTTTTTTTGTGTTACAATTATTTTTATTACAGTTCCTTATATCCTGTTAGAATATTATTTGTTTTATAAATAAAAGATATGTTGTAAAATTAGCATAGACTTTACATTTTATACAAAACAAACCTGAATTGCATTTGTTTACTATTTTATCGATATTAAATTTCACATGATTTTGTATTGCCAGACAGGTTAACAGATTTACTGTATTAACCAAAAAAACGTTTAGAAATTTCTAAACGTTTTTTTAGCTTTAACGATATGATTTGTTTAATATCGTTAAATAATATGATGTACTAAAGATTACAATTCTAGTAACCCATTAGTTTTAGAAACTCCAGCAGCAGATTCTTGTAAATGTGCTTTTTCAGCATCATTTAAGTTAATTTCAACGATACTTTCAATTCCGTCTTTTCCTAACACAACAGGAACTCCAATACATAAATCAGATAAACCATATTCACCCTCTAACAAAGTAGAACATGGGTATATTTTCTTTTGATCACAAGCAATAGCTTGCACCAAACCAGATACTGCAGCACCAGGAGCATACCAAGCAGAAGTACCTAATAAACCTGTTAAAGTGGCTCCACCAACTTTGGTGTCTTGTAAAACCTGCTCTAATCTTTCTTCAGCAATAAATTCAGAAACAGGTACTGAGTTACGTGTTGCCAAACGTGTTAAAGGTACCATACCTTTGTCTGAGTGACCACCAATTACCATTCCATCAACATCAGAAATAGGTGCGCCTAAAGCTTCAGCTAATCTGTATTTAAAACGAGCAGAGTCTAAAGCACCACCCATACCAATAATTCTGTTTTTTGGTAATCCAGTTGTTTTATGCACTAAATAGGTCATGGTGTCCATTGGGTTAGAAACCACAATGATAATTGTGTTTGGTGAATGCTCAATTAAATTAGATGAAACTGTTTTTACAATTCCAGCATTAATTCCAATCAATTCTTCACGAGTCATTCCTGGTTTACGAGGAATTCCAGATGTAATTACACAGATATCAGAACCTGCTGTTTTAGCATAATCGTTTGTGCTACCTGTAATTTTGGTGTCAAACCCGTTTAAAGACGCAGTTTGCATTAAATCCATAGCTTTTCCTTCAGCATAACCCTCTTTAATGTCTAACAAAACTACTTCAGCAGCAAAGTCTTTAATAGCTATATATTCTGCACAACTTGCACCTACTGCACCTGCACCAACAACTGTAACTTTCATATCTTTTCTATTTTTTAATTATGATAATTTTTTGCCTCGTAAAAATACGACATATAAAATATTTATGTATGATATAAATCATAAAAAAAGCATCTATAACTAGATGCTCTTTTTTGTTGAAATTTTTGGTTATCTAATGCTAAAAGCAATACCTAAATTAGCAGTATTATACTCTTGAATAGCATAACTACCATATATTTTAAAGAAACCTAAACTTAGTCTTGCACCAATAGTGGTAGCAATTCCGCTAGAATTAAAATCTAAATTAGAAGGTATACTTAAAGTTTCTGTTATGGTATCGTTTGGTGCTGGAAAACCTGTATCAAAAACCCCTGTGTAAGTACCAGACATGTTAAATGATGATGAGCCAGAGTTATAGCCAAAACCACCAAATACATTAATAAAAGGAAAATTTAAAGATGCAATTGCTTGAACTGTAAAGGCATTTAAATCAAATTCAGCCAAAGCATTTTGGGTTCTGATGTTACCAGAAGTAATGTCTGCTATTCCATAACTCACAGTCATAGAGGTATAAGCGGCTAATAAAGAAACATGTAATGGCGTTTTATCTATTGGGCCAAACCAATCTGTAATTTCTTTTTTAAGTCCAATACCAAATAAGTTTAACGAGCTTTCATCTTGGTCTTCTCCAAAGTTTATATTAGGTACAAACCTTACCATAGCTTCAAACTTCCAAGGTAAACCTAACCCAATTTGTACAGCTGGTGCAGGTACTCGGTTTGCTGGTAAACTTACGCCACCTGGTGCATTAAAATCTGCTGTAACAGATTGGTCATTTACATTTCTTGTTACCTGAAAAGTTGCCCCACTGTCAGAGCCTGAAAATGATGGTGTTGTAGAAGAGGTTGATGTTAAACTACTAGATAGCCCTAAACCAGCTATATTAATAAGATCTTTTTCTGATGGAATTTGAGCTCCACTTGCTCCAATAGAAATATCAAAACCTAATTTTTTATGCACTTTAGCAGTATGATACCACCCTGAATTCATACCGTTAATAAAACCTTCTATTCCTGGTGTAAAATAGGCTTGTAAAAGTTTTTGAGAGTCATTTACATCTGCCAAGAGAATATTTTCAAAACCGCTTTGTGCTTTTGTATTTAAGGATAAGGCAAATGCACCAAAAAAAAATAAAATAGCTTTTTTCATTTCGTAGTTGTTTGGTTAATAATTATTTAAATTTAGTTATTTATTCTTACGAATATAAAAAAAATACACACTCCTTTTAAGAAATGTGTATCTTTTGTACTTAATTAAGTATGTTACACATCAATATTTGCATACTTGGCATTACGCTCAATAAAATCTCTACGTGGTGGAACTTCGTCTCCCATTAACATAGAAAATACACGATCTGCTTCTGTCATGCTATCAATAGTTACTTGACGCAAGGTTCTAAACTCAGGGTTCATGGTAGTGTCCCAAAGTTGCTCTGCATTCATTTCTCCTAAACCTTTATATCTTTGGATGTTAACATTTCCACCCATTTTTTGAGCTATTAAATCACGTTGATTGTCATCCCAAGCATATTCCCTTTTTTGTCCTTTTTTTACTAAGTATAAAGGAGGAGTTGCAATGTAAATATAACCTTGCTCAATCATTTCACGCATATATCTAAAGAAAAACGTTAAAATTAAAGTAGCAATGTGAGAACCATCAACATCGGCATCACACATAATAACAACTTTATGATAACGCACTTTAGTTAAGTTTAAGGCTCTTGGATCTTCTTCTGTACCAATAGAAACTCCCAAAGCTGTAAACATATTCTTAATCTCTTCATTCTCAAAAACCTTGTGTTGCATTGCTTTTTCAACATTTAAGATTTTACCACGAAGAGGAAGAATAGCTTGAAAGTTTCTATCTCTACCTTGTTTTGCTGTTCCACCTGCAGAGTCTCCCTCAACTAAAAATATTTCACATTGAGATGGATCTGTTTCTGAACAATCAGACAATTTACCAGGTAAACCACCAATACTCATAACCGTTTTACGTTGCACCATTTCCCGTGCTTTACGTGCTGCATGCCTGGCCTGAGCTGCTAAAATTACCTTTTGTACAATTGTTTTTGCATCATTAGGGTTTTCTTCTAAATAATCGGTTAGCATTTCAGCTACTGCTTGAGAAACTGCAGAACTTACTTCTCTATTACCTAATTTTGTTTTGGTTTGCCCTTCAAACTGTGGTTCTTGTACTTTTACAGAAACAATTGCAGTTAAACCTTCTCGAAAATCATCACCAGCAATATCAAATTTTACATTTTTAAGTAAACCAGATTCGTCTGCATATTTTTTTAGGGTGTGTGTTAAACCACGCCTAAAACCAGATAAATGTGTACCTCCTTCGTGTGTGTTAATATTATTTACATAAGAATGTAAATTTTCAGAATACGAGGTATTATACACCATAGCAACTTCTACAGGAATTCCATTTTTTTCACCTTCCATGGCAATTACACCAGCTGTTAATTGCTCTCTAGTAGAATCTAAATATTTTACAAATTCAGATAAACCCTCGTTAGAGAAAAAAGTTTCAGAGATAAAATTACCTTCATCATCTGTATTTCTTTTATCTGTTAAGGTAATTGTAACCCCTTTATTTAAGTAAGATAACTCGCGCATTCTGTTGGCAAGTGTATCATAATTATATTCAGTACTTTGTTGAAAAATAGATTTGTCTGGTAAAAAAGTTACAATAGTACCTGTAAAATCAGTTTCACCTATTGTTTTTACTGGATATAATGTTTTTCCTTTAGAGTATTCTTGTTGCCAAACCTTTCCTTCTTTATGAACAGTAGCTGTTAAATGATCAGATAACGCATTCACACAACTTACACCAACACCATGTAAACCTCCAGAAACTTTGTAAGAATCTTTATCAAATTTACCACCAGCGCCAATTTTTGTCATTACAACTTGTAATGCAGAAACGCCTTCTTTTTTATGAATACCAACAGGAATCCCACGACCATTATCTTTAGTGGTAATAGAATTGTCTTCATTAATGGTAACGTTTATAGTATCACAATGGCCACCCATTGCTTCATCAATAGAGTTGTCTACAACCTCGTATACTAAATGATGTAAACCGCGAACACCAACATCTCCAATGTACATTGATGGACGCATTCTTACATGTTCCATCCCTTCTAAAGCCTGAATACTGGAGGCGTCATAATTATGTTTTTTTTCTTCGCTCATTTTATATGATTAAATTATAATTTTGATTGAAAATTGCATATAGTGCAACCTATCAAATATAAGTAAAAATTGTGCTTTTTTTCTGGTTTTGTTGATAAAAATAAAAAATGTTGATAATTCTAAAAGTGTCTTAAAACGATTAAAAAAGGGCTTAAAATTGATATTAATAAAAATTATATTGATTTTTTTGAATTAAAATCGCAAAATGCGTTATAACTATAATTTTAAATTTTAAAATGGTAGCAACTACATCGATTTAGCATTAATTTTAGGTAAAAAAAGTAGAATTTTTATGATGTTTATCACGTTTTGACGAAATTGTAACTCCTAATTTTGCCTTGTTATTCATAAAAATAATAAAATGAAACATATTAAAAAATGGTTATTACTGATAGTTTTATTCGCTTCAATCGTTTTAAATGGTCAAGAAAAAACGAAGTTTAAACCAGAAATTAAATGGAATATTAGAGCGCAAATATGGATGCGATACTCTGATTTAAATGAAGGTTCTCTTATACAAAACGAGCCAACTTCAGAGTTTTATGACATTTCAATACGTAGGTTACGTATTCCAATTTACTCTCAAATAACCCCAAAAATATTCTTTTATTCCATTTTGGGTGGAAATAATTTTAATTTTAAAACAAAAGATATTTCTTTAGAAATATTAGATTTATATGCAGAATATTCGTTTGCTAAATTTTTTGAAGTTGGTTTTGGAAAATCGGGCTGGCAAGGATTAAGTCGTTGGAATATTCGTTCTAATAAAACTTTAATGGGGCTTGATTCTCCATTATTCCCATTAAATTCAGTTGAGAAAAACGACGATATTGGTCGTTTATTTGGGGCTTGGATTAAAGGACAAGCTGGTAAGTTTGATTACAGATTGGCATTTAATAGACCTTACTTTGTGTCTGCTATTCCTAATGGAGAAGTTAATTTTGCCAATAATAAGCCAAGAATAAAGACATCTACTTATGTGAAGTATCAATTTTTTGAACATGAATCTAATAAATCAGCGTATCAAGTTGGTACTTATGTTCAGAATAAAAAGGTTTTTAATATAGGTGTTGGCTACCAGTTTCAAAGTAAGGCAATGAGTGATGGTGATGCACTATTACCAGCGACTAACTTTTATGATATGCAACATTGGGCAGTAGATTCATTCTTAAATTTACCTTTATCCAATGATGATGCAATTACAGCATATTTAGGGTATTATGATTACAATTTTGGTAAAAATTATATTAGAAATGTAGGGGCTAATAATCCTACAAGTGGTGGGGGTGTAGATTTTAATGGAGCAGGTGTAGCGTTTCCGATGATAGGTACTGGAACCACTTGGTATATGCAATTTGGATATGCGTTTAAAGAAACCAAAATATTAGGAGAAGATTATGTTATTCAGCCAAATGTGGCAGTTCAAACCTCCAATTGGGATGCTTTAAATGATCAAATGACAGTATATGATTTTACCGTTAATTTTTTGATGAATGGAAGTCACTCCAATAAGGTAAGTTTAGGTTATCAACACAGACCCATTTTTGATGCAACTACAATACAAAAAAAAGGATATAAAGGAATGGCAGTATTGCAATATCAAGTTTCTTTGAAATAATTATCTTTTTTTACGAATTAGTAATGGGGGATTATTCCATTTCCAAATTATAAAAATTACGAATAGGAAAAACGAATTCCATAAAACTATAAACAAAATAAAAGATGTCCAAGTTTCAAATGTACCAACATCTGAAATAAACAAGAGGCTATTACTATTGTTATTAGTTGTTATTAGATGTTGTGATGCCCAGTTGTTCCCTAAGTGAATACCAATTGGAAAAAATAAAGATTTTGACTTTAATAAAGCAACTGAAAAAAGTAAATGACCTATAGGAATGGTAATAACAGTAAAAATTATTTTGGGTAGACTATTTATGACTTCATTATCAAAAACATGAACTGATAAAAATAGTATTCCAAAAATAATATTTGCTTTTACCACAGAACTGATTTCAACTGTTTTTTTAAAAAGATAACCTCTAAATAAGAATTCTTCAACTGCAACCATGGGTAACATTGTATAAAATCCATAAATAATAAATTGATAATTTATTTCCGAACTTATATTAAAGGTTTCACCCAAATAAATGGCTCTTAGCCATTTGGCAATAAGAAATGCGAATGCACCAATAAATAAACCTAAGGGAAGAAATTTTAAGTTTTTTATTTGAAAATTTAAACCAATACTACTTAAAGATTTATTGTCCGTTTTAAATAAAATATAAGTAGCTATTAAAAGACATATTGTTGCCGAATATGGAAAGTATTGTTTTACAAATCCTTTGTTTATTAATCCACTAATAAAAAGCGAAAAAGCAAAAAGTAAAAGTGCAAGGATAAATTTTGATATTATTGGAAATTTTTGAATTATAGGTTTCATTTATAGACATGTTTGGTTAGAGTTAAAAATTTTAACTCGAATTGAAGATTTTGATTGCTAATGTGAAATTTATTTTTTCTTTAAAAAAGAAATTGATAAAGGGTACTTATAGGTTCCAGAATTAATTGCAGACAAAGTGTTTGAAATTGTTGTTATTAATCCGAATAAGAAAACAGCTCCAGATAAAAAGAAATTCATTCCAGGAAAAGGGAAAAAAAGAAGTAAAGAGATGATAAAATATAAGTTTATAGAACAATGAAAGTTAATTACGGCTCTTCCATGTTCTTCATAAATTTTATTGTCTTTTGATTTATGTATCCAAATAAAAATTGGGAAAACAATATTTCCAAAAGGGACAATTAATCCTAAAAAGGGAATAGCATGAAAAAGTAACATCCATTTTCGCTCTATGGTTTCTTCATTTGGATTTTCTATTGGAATTAAATCTTCTACTTCAATATCTAAACCGACAGCTAATAATTTTACAGTTTGTAAATGTGGTTGGACATCTCCTTTTTCAATTCGTTGAATTGTACGAACTCCAACTGTTGTTTTATCAGAAAGCTGATCTTGAGTATATCCTTTTAACTTTCTATGGTATAGTAAGTTTTCTTTGATGGTTTGTTTTTTCATTTTACTTATTTTGATGATACAAATGTATGTACAACTCTCGGTTTTTTACACGCCATTTAAATGTCACCTATCTGTCAGTTGTAGGGTTTATAAGGATTTTGAGCTAATTTAAAATAAAAAATCTCGCTTTAGCGAGATTTTATAAAATTTAAAATATTAATATGAAAATTACTTTTTCATAATTTTCACATTCATTTCTTCTACTTTTTTATCAGATAAAATAGAAGGTGCATTAAATAACAGATCTTCTGAAGTACCTGTTTTAGGGAAAGCCATAACCTCTCTAATAGATGCCTTCTTTTCTAAAATCATCATTAAACGATCAACTCCCCAAGCAATTCCTCCATGAGGTGGTGCTCCATATTGAAACGCTTTATACATCGTCCCCACACTTTTTATCATTTCTTCTTTGTTATAACCCATATTTCTATAAGTTGCTTCTAAGATTTCTGCTTTATGCGCACGAACTGAGCCTCCACCAATTTCGTAACCATTTAAAATTAAATCGTACTGTTGTGCTATTATGGTTCCAATTTCATCATCTTTTCCACTCATGTGTTTTTCTAAATCGTAAACAGCTGGCATTGAGAATGGATTGTGTGTAAATGTCCATCTGCCTTCATCCGTTTTTTCGAACATTGGGAAATCTACAACCCAAGCAGGTCTTAATTCCTTCGGATTTATCAATTTTAAAATACGTCCCATTTCTTGACGAACAGCATCTAAAGCTTTGTTTGCAGTTGCATAATCAGCAGCAGAGAAAAATACAATATCTCCAATTTGAGCATCTGTAGCTTTAATGATATTTGCTGCAATTTCTTCGCCTAAAAACTTAATAATTGGCGATTGTAAATCATTTTCATTTACAATAATGTAAGCCAAACCACCTAAACCATTTTGTTGAGCAATTGCAGTCAAGTTTTCTATTTGCCCTTTAGACATGCGTTTGTTGCCTTGTTCAGCAGCAGAAACTTTAATACATTTTACAATTCCACCATCATCAATTGGTTTACTAAATACTTGGAAAGTAGTGTCTTTTACAATATCTGTAATATCTTGCATTTGTAAACCATAACGTAAATCTGGTCTGTCACAACCATATTTATCCATAGCTTCTTTGTAAGTAATTACTTCAAAAGGACGTAAAATCCATTTTTTACCATAGATTTTTTTCACTACTTCATTAAACATTTTTGTGTTTAAATCTATAATTTGCTGCATACTTGCGTATGCCATTTCTATATCTAATTGTGTAAATTCTGGTTGTCTGTCTCCTCTAGAATCTTCATCTCTAAAACAACGTGCAATTTGGAAGTATTTTTCAAATCCACCAACCATTAGCATTTGTTTAAATTGCTGAGGTGCTTGTGGTAATGTGTAAAAAGAGCCAGCTTGTTTTCTGGTTGGTACAATAAATTCTCTTGCACCTTCATCTGTACCAGCAGTTAAAATTGGGGTTTCTATTTCTAGAAACTCTTCATAATCTAAAATATCTCTTAGTAGCTTAATAACTTTATGACGATTTACTATTGCCTTACGAACTTCATCATTTCTATGGTCTAAAAATTTGTACTGAAAACGAGCTGTTTCATTCGTTTTCATGGCTCTTTTTATCTCAAAAGGTAAGGTTTTTGATAAGTTTAAAATCTCTAATTCAGCAGTTTCTAATTCTATTTTACCAGTTCTTAAACCTACATTATAATCATCTTCTTTACGTTGAACAACAATTCCTTTTACAGTGATTACGGTTTCTGGTTTTAGTTTTACCAATTCGTCTAAATTCGGGAAAGTTTCTCTACTTAAACGTACTTGAAAAATTTCGTTATTAGATCCTCTTAAATCGATAAACATTAATTCTCCATGATCACGAACACTTGCAACCCATCCAGCTAATTGAACTTCTTGATTGATGAGATTTTCTGAAAGTTGTTTTATTTTATGTGTTCTATAAGTTTCTTTAATTATTATTGGAATTTCTGCTAATTCCTCTTGGTTGATGGTTTTTGGTTGATGGTTTTTGGTCGTAGATTCTAAATGTCTAACCTCACTTTTCGAACTTTCTTCATTTACAGAAATTTGCGAAAGAATTTCTTCACGAATTACTTTACCAGAAGCGCCTTTTCCAATAATTTTGATGGTTTTACCAACTAGAATTCCAGCTTTTCCTTGGTTACCGTTTTTGATGTCATCGGCAATTGCTTCATTCTCGGCAATTACTTTGATAACGGCCAATTTAATTTTTTCTTCAGAAATGGTATTTTCTTCAAAATACTTGTTGTAATCGAACTTTCTGTCTTTTAAATAACGAATAATGGCATTCTGAACTAAAACAGCCGTAATTTTTTCAGCCTTAAACAACTGAAAAATTTCAATTAAATGATTTACATCATGAATGTCTTTATACTCATCTGCACCTATATTATTCACCAAAGTTTTAGCAACAAAAGACGGATCTTTAATTACATTATTAATGGCAACAAACGTTTCAGAACGTAACGAATCTGCAGTAAAAAACTTAGCATCTTGTGGTAAAACGCCACCTTTTATCAAAATAGATTCTACAGCAAAAGGCAAAGAACTCACATCAACATCAATGGTTTCTACAACATCTTTAATGTTTACAAATGGTAAATCTGGTTCTGAAATGAATCTATAATCCGCTTCAAATTCTTTTTTACGCATTGTTTTGGTTTGCTTTAAATCTGCATCAAACAATACCGTAGTTTGGTCTGGTCTAAACTCTTTATGCTCTATATAATAGTTTAGCTGCTTTTCTACCTCTTCTTTTAAGGCATCAATCATAAACTTAAACGAATTCAAGTTTTTAATTTCTGTACGTGGATTTAAATTATAACTGTGCTTTTTTCTAAGAGATACAGAAACATCCGATTTAAATTCCCCTTTTTCTAAATTTGCTTCAGAGATTTTTAAATTTTGAACAATTCTTTGAATGTATTGTGCATATGTAGATGCATCTTCAATATGTCTTATGCAAGGCTCTGTAACAATCTCAATTAAAGGTACACCAGCTTTGTTAAAATCGACCAAAGAAATCTTCTTTTCGTGCATTAATTTTGCAGCATCTTCTTCAATATGAACTTGGGTTAGATTTACGGTAAATTGAGATCCATCATTCCTAAAACAAGAAACTTGTCCATCAGGAATTACAGGATTATGAAATTGTGTAATCTGAATATTTTTAGGATTATCTGGGTATTCATAATGTTTACGATCCCAAGAAATCACCTCATTTTCAAAGGTCGATTTTACTGCCTTTCCAAAATAAATCGCTTTTTTAATAGCTTCTTTATTAATGGAAGGTAAAACGCCCATTTGGCCAGTACAAACCGAACAGATATTTGTGTTAGGTTTTTCGGTTTCTTGATTCGCACAAGAACAAAACAATTTGGTATTTGTGTTTAGGCGAACGTGTGTTTCTAAACCAATTACTAGTTCTAAATCATTCTTTTTTAGCAGTTCATTTAAGTGTTCTAACTCCATTATATCAATTCTTTTAAGAAGTTTGCAAATTGCAATACCATAGCATCATTCTTTTTGGCTGCTGTAATTTGAATGCCTGTTGCTGTGCCTTGTGGTGCAGTTAAGGTTGGTAATTGACCTAAACTAAAACCTACTGTATAAGCATCTGATAAATACATGGCTAAAGGATCTTTTAAACTATCTCCAATTTTTGGAGGGGTATTAGGCGTTACAGGCGATAAAATAATATCAACTTCCTTGAAATCCTTTTCGAAATTCGCTGCAATTTGATCTTTTAAATTCAATCCTTTTAAATAAATTTCATCAGAAAAACCTTGAGATAATACCTGGTTTCCACCCACAATTCTACGTTTTGTTTCTTCAGAAAAATTTTCAGATCGAGTAATAGAGTACGTATCTTTTAAATTATCTCCTTCAATTCTATGTCCATAATTTGTGCCATCTAATCTCGATAAATTTGATGCAGTTTCTGCCATTGCCAAAGTATAATACGTAGAAACTAACGTGTCCGATTCAAAGAAATCTAAGGCTTTAATTTCAAAACCTTTGTCTTTTATTTTGGCAATAGTTGCTAGAAAATCTGATTTTATTGCGGGACTAATGGCATCACTTTCAATAAAATTTTTGAAATATCCTACTGATTTTATGTTGTCAATTTTTGTACTATTTTCTTGAGATATTTCTTCTGATGGATATGTGGTTTGATCTTTTACATCTTTACCACTCATTACATTTAAAACAATTCTTACATCTTCTATCGATTTTGCAATAGGCCCAACACAATCTGTAGAAGATGCGTATGCCATCAAACCAAAACGAGAAATTCTGCCATAAGTTGGTTTTAAACCGTACACATTATTATAACCAGATGGCTGACGAATAGAACCTCCTGTATCTCCACCAATAGAAAAAACAGTGAAATCTTTGGCAACGTTTACAGCAGAGCCACCACTTGAGCCTCCACCAACCAAATCTGGATTGACAGCATTTTTAACAGCACCAAAAATGGTGTTTTCTGATGATGAACCATGACCAAAACTATCACAGTTTTCCTTTACTAAAGGAATTGCTCCTGCATCTAATAATTTTTGAATGGCTGTTGCTGTATAGGATGATTTGTAGTTTTTTAATAAATCAGAACTTGCTGTGGTATAGGTGCCTTGAACCATATATACATCTTTAATACCAAAAGGTATTCCTTCTAACAAACCGATTTTTTCTCCGTTTTCAATTTTAGTATCTACTTTTTTAGCTAAATCTAAAGCGATGTCTTCTAATAATGAATTTACGGTATGATGTGTATTTTGTTTTAATAAATCCAAATGTTTTTGAATCAATTCTAAACAAGAAAATTCTCTGTTTATAAGTTGATTATGGATTTGTTTGATTTTACTCATATATATTCTTTTTTAGTTTTTGTTGTCGTTAACCAACAACAAAAAACTATCAACTATGTTATTCTTCTATTACTTTAGCAACTGCTAGATAACCGTTCTTTTCTTTGGGGAAGTTTTCAATAATAATTTGTTTTTCAATTGCAGCACTATCAATAACAATATCTTCTCTTAAATCATCTAAAGACACAGCATTGTTAGGGTGATTGAAGTTGTTTGTTGAAGTATTTGCATTTTGTATTACTTCAAATAATTTGCTTACAGTTTCTGATTCTTTAGCTCCTTTAATACTCGACAAAATGTCGACAGTCATCATTTTACTCATCTTTTTTATTTTTAAATCCTGAAACTAGTTCAAGAATAACAAAAAAGCCTTCCAAATTGGAAGGCTTTTAATATTTTTTAAACAACATCCTCCCAATCCTAAAAAATAGAATTGTTGAAATTAATATTGTTATTATTGATGCTCATTTTTTTTGCAAATATCGACAAATATATATAGAATAGTTTTGTCCACAAGTTTTTATTTACTTTTTCTGTTGGTTTAAATAATTGCTAAAAAAAACACACCAATAATTTAACATAAATTATTGGCGCATTCATTAATTCAGTAAATTCAAATCAAACACTTTGTTTGGAGGTACAAATTAACAAGATTTAATTGGTATTGTAAACGCATAATTAATTATCGGTTTATAATTAATACTTTTTTTATTGATTTGGTGTATAATCGTAATTTGAATAGTGTTTGAACTAAGGTTCTGTTTAAAGAAATAAATTCTATCAAAAAAATCTTAAAATAAATTTGTTCAACTAAAAAACCCTTTCTACATTTGTAACAATAATGAAAATTAATACTAAAAATACATGGTGGTGGAACTCTCTTAACAAATAAGTGAGAATAAAACCTATATGTAAACAATATTAAAAAGGCTTATCTCACGATAAGCCTTTTTTTAATGCTGAACTTGTTTCAGTATCAAAAAGCCCATCCTAACCTTCCTAAAGGAAAGGTATAAAAAACGGATATAATATGAGTACAGAAAAAAATACAGTTGACCCACAAGAGTTTTTCCTTTTTGGGGAAAGTAAAAGGGGCTTGAAGTTCAAAACCCTTTCGAAAACTAAAATAGCAGATACCATTACACCTGTAGGCTTGTATTTGCGTTTTAGAGATAAATATGCCAATACACTTTTATTAGAAAGTTCAGACTATCATAGCAAAGAAGAAAGTTTTTCTTTTATTGCTATAGAACCTGTGGTAACTATTAAAGCAGAAAATCATCATTTGAGTTTTTCTTATAAAGGAGTTCAATTAGCTAATCAGAAAATAGATAAAAATTTCAATACTATTTTCGAAAATTATAGTCAAGCTATTGATTTAGATTGTCCTGCTGAATTGAAGTCTTTTAACGGTTTGTACGGCTATACAACCTATGATTCTGTTCAGTATTTTGAGAATATTACATTAAATGTTGATGAAGCTCCATCTGCAATTCCTTTGCTACAATACAGTTTTTATAGATTTATAATTGCTATCAATCATTTTAATGATGAAATGACATTGATAGAAAATATTGAAGAAGGAACTGAATCTCGAATTAAAGAAATACAAACGATTATAGATGCACAAGCTTTCAATACACAAAAATTTGAAATTGTTGGAAAAGAAACCTCTAACGTGAAAGGTGAGGAGTTTATCGAGTATGTAAAAAAAGCAAAATCACACTGTAAAAGAGGAGATGTTTTTCAGTTGGTATTATCGCGTCAATTTCAACAAAAATTTAAAGGAGATGAATTCAATGTGTACAGAGCATTGCGTTCTATAAATCCTTCTCCATATTTATTCTTTTTCGATTATGGTTCTTTTAAGTTGATGGGGTCTTCACCAGAAGCACAAATAAAAATCAGCCAAGGAAAAGCCACTATAAATCCAATTGCAGGAACGTTCAGAAGAACAGGAGATATGGCTAAAGACATTCAGTTAGGTAAAAAATTATCAGCAGATAAAAAGGAAACTGCAGAACATGTAATGTTGGTAGATTTAGCGCGTAACGATTTAAGTAAACATGCAGATAAGGTAGAAGTTGAGGTGTTTAAAGAAGTACAGTATTTTAGCCACGTTATTCATTTGGTATCAACAGTCTCTGGTCAATTAAAAGGAAATCCCATAGAAATTGTAGGAGATACTTTTCCTGCAGGAACCTTAAGTGGCGCACCAAAGTACAAAGCCATGCAATTAATTGATACTTACGAAAATCAATCTCGTGGATTTTATGGAGGAGCAGTAGGAATTATTGGTTTAGATGGTTCAGTAAATTTAGCCATTGCTATTAGAAGTTTTGTAAGTAAAAACAAGACTTTATATTACCAAGCAGGAGCAGGAATCGTAATTCATTCTGATGAAGAAAAAGAATTACAAGAAGTTAATAATAAGTTAGCAGCATTAAAAAAGGCGTTGATTTTAGCAGAAAATATTTAGGGCGTTTTAACGGGCTTTCATTACTCGCTTTTTTTGAGAAAAACAAAAAAGAGCTCAAACAGGCCATTCAATCCCTAACGCAGATTGAGCATTTTAATAAAGATTTGTAGAGAATTAAACAAATCCACAATTAAACGATTACACAACAAAAAAATATGAAAATATTAATTTTAGACAATTACGATTCATTTACCTATAACTTGGTGCATATGGTAGAAAAAATTACAGGTAATTTTCCTGCAGTTTTTAGAAACGATGAAATCAGTATTGCAGATGTTGGAAATTACGACATTATTATGTTATCTCCAGGCCCAGGAATTCCAGATGAAGCAGGAATTTTAAAAGAAGTGATTAAAACCTATGCAGGTAAAAAACCCATTTTTGGAGTTTGTTTAGGTTTACAAGCAATTACAGAAGTTTTTGGTGGAACAATCATCAATCTAGATGATGTATTTCATGGAGTTGCCACAGAAATGTCAGTAACAGATACTAATGCAATTATTTTTAAAGATGTACCAGAAACGTTTTTAGCAGCACGTTACCATTCTTGGGCAGCTACAGATGAAGATTTTCCAAACGAATTAAAAGTAACTGCAAGAGATGAAGAAGGAGGAATTCAAGCTATAGAACATCAGGAATATAATATTTCAGCGGTTCAATTTCATCCAGAATCTATTTTAACAGATGTTGGTGAGCAATTGGTTACAAATTTTATTAAAAACGCAAGCCCATCCTAACCTTCCCAAAGGGAAGGAATGAGCAAGTTTATGAAAAAGAAAGGAACACAAAATTAACACAAGAGTGTTTTCCCCTTTGGGGAAATTAAAAGAGGCTTTTATGAAATCAATTTTAAATAGACTATACAATCACGAAAGATTGTCAAAATCTGAAGCTACACAAATCTTAAAAGATATAGCTGCAGAGCAATATAATGATGCACATTTAGCATCTTTTATGACGGTTTTTATGATGCGTCCAATTACTGTTGATGAACTTTCTGGTTTTAGAGATGCGTTAAAAGAATTATCAATAAAAGTAGATTTATCAGCTTATAACACAATTGACATAGTTGGAACTGGTGGAGATGGAAAAGATACGTTTAACATATCAACTTTAACCTCTTTTATTGTTGCAGGAACTGGACAAAAAGTAGCAAAACACGGTAATTATTCTGTGTCTTCACAATCTGGTTCTTCTGATATGTTAGAGAGTTTTGGTTACGAGTTTACCAATGATGAAAACATTTTAAAAGAGCATTTAGAAAAAGCAAATATTTGTTTTTTACACGCACCAAAATTTCATCCAGCAATGAAAGCTGTTGGGCCAACAAGAAAAGCATTAGCATTAAAAACATTCTTTAATATGTTAGGGCCTTTGGTCAATCCAAGCTCTCCCAAAAATCACATGTTGGGTACTTTTAATTTAGAAGTAGCGCGTTTGTACAACTATATTTTACAAGAGGAAGATAACATCAATTACGGAATAATTCACGCTCTAGATGGTTATGATGAAATTTCGCTTACTAGTGGATTTAAAATCTTTACCAAAAAAGGAGAACAAATAATTACACCTGAAGATTTAGGTCAAAAGAGATTGCAACAATCAGATATTTTTGGTGGGAATAATGTTGATGATGCAGCAAAAATTTTCAAAACCATTTTAGAAGGAAAAGGAACTGAGGCACAAAATAATGTGGTATTAACCAATGCTGCTTTCGCATTAAAAATAGTAGAGGAAACAAAGTCTTTTGAAACTGCTTTTCAAGAAGCTAGAGATTCACTTTTTGGATTGAAAGCAAAACAAACGTTAGAGAAATTAGTTAGTTTATAAAGGTTTAAGACCTCACAGGTTTTAAAAACCTGTGAGGTCTGTGATTAAAATTAAAAATGACAAAAAAGAAAAACAATTTAATTCTAATAATTCCTGCTTTTCTATTAATAGGAACTGCAATAGGAGTTCAAACCCAATCAGTATTCAAACAATCTGTTATTGGATTGATAGTTGGAGTAGTTGTTTACTTTTTTTTGAGGCATAGAAATAGGAAATTAGATAAGTAATGTCATTTCGAACGAAATGAAATGAAGTTGAGAAATCTCAATTAATATTTAAGATTTCTCCATAAAGTCGAAATGACAAATATTGAAAAAAATGACAATTTTAGATAAAATAATCGCATTTAAAAAAAAGGAAGTAGCAAAGATAAAAGCAGAAGTTCCTGTAAAGAAATTGGTAGAAAGTCCGAGTTTTAAAAGAACACCTCTTTCTTTAAAAAAATCTTTGTTAGAAGTTGGTTCAACAGGCATTATTGCAGAATTTAAGCGTCAATCTCCATCTAAAGGAATTATAAATGATAAAGCAACTATTGCAGAGGTTACTAATGGGTATTTAGATGCTAATGTTTCAGCGCAATCCATTTTAACAGATACTTCATTTTTTGGAGGAACTATGGCAGATTTAATGGAAGCAAGAGTAATCAATCAAACCAAACCAATTTTAAGAAAAGATTTTGTGGTTGACGGATTCCAAATTGTAGAAGCCAAAGCCATAGGTGCAGATGTTATTTTATTAATTGCATCTTGCTTAACATCAACAGAATTAAAAAACTATGGAAATTTAGCAACAGATTTAGGATTGAGTGTTTTATACGAAGTGCACACCCAAGAAGATTTAGATAAAATTAATGATTTAGATAATAAAATTATTGGTGTAAATAATCGTAATTTAAAAACCTTTGAAGTAGATTTGGAGCATTCTATTAAATTGGCAGATCAAATTCCTGATACCTCAATTAAAGTTTCAGAAAGTGGAATTTCTGATCCAAAAATAATCACAGGTTTAAAAGAGTTTGGTTTTCAAGGGTTTTTAATAGGAGAAAGTTTTATGGCAGCAGAAAATCCTGGAGAGGCTTGTCAAGATTTTATTAATCAGATTAGGTAGAAAATCCCATCCTAACCTTCCCAAAGGGAAGGAACTCTCACTGTTGAGAAAAAGAAAATAATATAATTAAGAGATTTGGAAAATATGAATCAGAATAAACCGCAAACTAATTCACGCGTGTTCCCCTTTGGGGAAACAGGGGCTCTGAAATTAAAGGTTTGTGGAATGAAATACATAGAAAATATGCAGCAGGTTGCAGAATTACAGCCTGATTATTTAGGGTTTATTTTCTATGAAAAATCCAAAAGAAATTTTGAAGGAATTATTCCAGAACTTCCAAAAGAGATTAAAAAGGTAGGTGTTTTTGTGAATGAAGTACCTGAAATTTTAGTGTCAATTATAGAAGAATATCAATTAGATGCTATTCAGTTGCATGGAGATGAATCTGTGGACTACATTCGACTTTTAAAGGAGAATTTACGACAAGCTGAACTTGATTCAGCCTCTCATTATGTTAGGTCAAAAAAAAATAAGAGTTCAAAAAGAAAGAACCTGAATCATGTTCAGGTTATAAAAGTTTTCGGAATTAAAGATGAATTCAACTTTGAAGTATTACAACCATATATAGACGAGGTTGATTATTTTTTATTTGATACAAAAGGAAAAGAACGAGGAGGAAATGGAGTTAAATTTGATTGGACCGTTTTAGAAAAATATCCATATCAAAAACTTTTCTTTTTAAGTGGAGGAATAGGTTTAGACGATGTAGAACAAATCCAAATAGTAAGAAAAACCAATTTACCTATTTATGCTTTGGATGTAAATAGTAAATTTGAAATTGAGCCAGGGAAAAAGAAAATTAAAGAATTAAGAGAGTTTAAAGAATCTGTCATTTCGAGCGAAACAAAGTGAAGTCGAGAAATCTATAATAGATATTTGAGATTTCTCCATAAAGTCGAAATGACAACAGCGAAATTATAAATTATGAAATCAAAGTTTCAACCTGATGAGAATGGATATTTTGGACAATTTGGAGGAGCATTTATTCCAGAGTTGCTATATCCTAATGTAAAAGAATTAGAAGATAATTATATTCAAATTATCGAGTCAGAAGAATTTCAACAAGAGTATAAATCTTTATTAAAAGACTATGTTGGGCGTCCAACACCTTTGTATTTTGCTAAGCGATTATCAGAAAAATATGGTGCTCATATCTATTTAAAACGAGAAGATTTAAATCATACAGGTGCACACAAAGTAAACAATACTGTGGGGCAAATTTTGATCGCAAAAAAGTTAGGCAAAACAAAAATTATTGCTGAAACTGGTGCAGGACAACATGGTGTTGCAACAGCAACAGTTTGTGCTTTGATGGGTTTAGAATGTACCGTTTTTATGGGCGAAAAGGACATTGTTCGTCAAGCACCCAATGTAGCCAGAATGAAAATGTTGGGCGCAAAAGTGGTTGCAGCAGTTTCTGGATCAAAAACCTTAAAAGATGCTACTAATGAAGCGATTCGTTATTGGATTCAAAACCCAGAAACGTTTTATTTAATTGGTTCTGTGGTAGGGCCACATCCACATCCAGATATGGTGGCTCGTTTGCAAGCGGTAATTTCTGAAGAGATGAAATGGCAACTGAAAGAAAAAACAGGTAAAGAAAATCCAGATACTATCATTGCTTGTGTTGGTGGAGGTAGTAATGCAGCAGGTGCATTTTATCATTATATGGATGATGAAGAGGTAGAATTAGTGGCTGTTGAAGCAGCTGGTTTAGGCGTAAATTCGGGCGAAAGTGCTGCAACTTCTCAATTAGGTGAAGTGGGTATTATTCATGGTTCTAAAACCATCTTAATGCAAGATGATTATGGTCAAATTGTAGAACCTTATTCTATTTCTGCGGGTTTAGATTATCCAGGAGTTGGTCCTTTACACGCGTATTTATACGAAAGTAAAAGAGCTACTTTTTTAAATGCAACTGATCAAGAAGCATTAACAGCTGCCTATGAATTGACCAAGATAGAAGGAATAATTCCTGCTTTAGAAACAGCACACGCATTGGCTGTATTACCAAAAATGGATTTGAAAAAAGATCAAGTGGTGGTCATCAATTTATCAGGTAGAGGAGATAAAGATTTAGAAACGTTTATTAAGCATCTTAAAGAGTAGTGAAAAGTTTCAAAGTTGATTGTTATAAAGTTTGATTTAAAAACAAATAACTATCAACTCAAAACCATCAACCAGAAAAACATGAATTCAATCCAAAAATTATTTCAACAAAAAGATAAAAATTTACTATCCATTTATTTTACTTGTGGGTATCCAGAATTAGATGATACCATCAAAGTAATTCAAGAATTAGAAAAAAGTGGAGTAGATTTTATAGAAGTTGGTTTGCCATATTCAGATCCTTTAGCAGATGGCCCAACCATTCAAGACAGTAGTCAAAAAGCCTTAGAAAATGGTATCAATTTAGATATTGTTTTCGAGCAGCTCATCTCAATCAAAGAGAAAAATAATACACCTTTAGTGTTAATGGGCTATTTAAACCAAATGCTAAAGTATGGTGAAGAAAAGTTTTGTAAAAAAATTGTAGATTGTGGCATAGATACAGTCATCATTCCAGATTTACCTATGGTAGAGTTTGAGAATCATTACCAACATTTATTTGATAAATACGGAATCACCAACGTGTTTTTAATTACACCTCATACTTCTATAGATCGAATTCAAAAGATTGATGCGTACTCAAAAGCATTTATTTATGTGGTTGCATCAGCTTCAATTACAGGGGCTAAAGGTGAAATTTCGAATCAGCAAATTGCTTATTTTGAAAGAATTAAAGCAATGAATTTAAAAAACAAACTGATTGTTGGTTTTGGTATTTCAGATAAATCTACGTTTAATACAGCTTGTGCTTATGCCAATGGTGCTATTATTGGTTCTGCTTTTATAAAAGACTTGGGTAAAAATGGAGTTGATAAAATTAATGATTTTATTGCGCCTATTATAAGTTAAGGAAATCTAAAATTTTTAAAAACTCATAGAGAAGTCTTCAAAATCAAAGTAATATAGTTTAATTTAGTTGTCTTTAAAACTACCTAAGATGACTAAAAAAACTATTATTATTTGCTTTTTACTAAGTAATTTTTCATTACTTGTAGCACAAACATCTTTAATTCGAATGCCAAGCATTAGTCCAGATGCAAGTCAACTCGCTTTTTCATATCAAGGAGATATTTGGGTTTATCACCTAAATACAAACCAATCTAAAAGGCTTACGGTTCACGAAGCGTATGAAAGTAATCCTATTTGGAATAGTGATGGAAATCAGTTGGCTTTTTCATCTAACAGAAAAGGTGCAAATAATATTTTTACAATTTCTAAAATGGGTGGTATGCCAAAACAACTCACCTATTACCCAACCACAGATACTCCTTACGATTGGACCAAAGAAAATAATATTTTATTTACCACAAATAGAGTGTTAAAAGGGCCACAATGGGATGCGCAAACCTATCATATTAATGCTGATGGAGGAACACCACAAAGAACCATTACAGCTTTAGGTTCAATGGCTACACAATCGCCAAATGGAAAATTTATTGCCTATGCTAAAGGTGCTTGTAGAATTTCTAGAGAAGATTATTCAGGTTCTGCACAAAGAGATATTTGGATTTTTAACAAAGATTCAAAGCAATATATTCAGGTTACATATACTCAAAAAAATGAGCATTCTCCACAATGGGATGCTAATGGAAATCTGTATTATATTGGTGCAGAAAGTGGACGCTATAATATTTATAAGACCTCAATTTCATCTGATGGCACTGAAACCGATAATCCTAGTAAATTAACAAATCAAACCAAAAATGGCGTTGTTTCTTTTTCTGTAAGTGATGATGGAACCATTGTATATTCCACGTTATTTAATATCTATCATTTAAAAAATGGAAGTGCAAAAAAATTAAATATCAATTTAAATACAGATTATCGTTTCGAATTAGAAAAAACAGCAACTACTTCATCAGATATTTCTAGTTTTGATGTTTCTCCAAATGGCAAATTAGCGGCTATGGAAATTCAAGGAGAAATTTTTGTAAAAGAAAATAACAAAGAAAAGAAGAATACCAATAACGTAAGTAATCATCCTTTTAGAGATCGAGATCCACAGTGGATAAGTAATAAAGAAGTGTTGTTTATTTCGGATAGAGATGGGCATAACGAAATTTATGTGTCTAGCTCTAAAGATACTTTAGTAGGTTTAGAACGAAGTTTAAAAATCGAAACTAAAAAATTAACCAAAAGTAAAGAAGATGTTTATAATCTTTTGGTTTCGCCAGATCATAAAAAAGTAGCTTATCAAGTTGGCCGTGGAAATTTAATGGTAGCAGATTATAAGAAAGGAAAAATTACAAATATTATTCCTTTTTCTGAAGGATGGGGAGCACCATCTGGAGTAAGTTGGAGTCCTGATAGTAGGTATTTAGCCTACTCTCAACAAGATTTAGATTTTGATAGTGAAATATTTATTCAATCTGTAGAGAATCCCAAAGAAAAATTTAATGTGTCTATGCATCCCAGAAGTGATCGTTCTCCTGCTTGGAGTCCAGATGGTAAAATGCTTTCTTTTGCATCTAACAGAAGTGGTAATAGAGGAGGTGTTGATTATGATATTTGGATGGTTTGGCTAAATAAGGAAGATTGGGAAAGAACCAGAACAGATCGAGAAAATGGAGATTATTATCAACCAAAACCCTTAAAGAAATCAAAAAAAGAAAAATCAGTAAAGGTTACTATAGATAAAGATAAAATCTATGATCGATTGGTAAGAATTACAAGTTTGCCAGATGATGAATTCGGTGGAATGTTCAGTCCAGATAATAAAAGTATTTACTATTCAGCAACAAATCCGGCAACAAATAGTAGAAGTTTTTATAAAGTAAAATTAGAAGGTGGAAGTCCAAAAGAAATCAAAGGAACTTCCAGAATTGGCGGTTTTTCTGAAGTTAATGGTAAATTTTATTTTACTTCAAGAGGTAGATTAAGTGAATTGAATCCAAAAACAGACAAAGTAACCTCATACCCACATTCTGCAAAATATACTTCAGATTTTATGGCGATGAATGCACAAATGTTCGAAGAAGGAACACGTGTGTTAACAATGGGTTTTTATGACCCTAATTTTCATGGATATGATTGGAAAGGTTTGGTGAAAAAGTACAAACCTTTAGCATTAAAAGCGAGTACTGCTCAAGATTATGCTTTTGTTTTTAATCAATTATTGGGCCAATTAAATGCAAGCCATATGGGGTATAGAGGAAGCACACCAGAAGAAACCAATAGTGATAATATTGGGCTTTTAGGTTTAGAAGTAAAAAATACATCTAAAGGTGCAGAAGTTGTTTACGTTTTAGACAATTCAGTTGCTGATAAAAGCAAAGTAGATTTGAATGTAGGTGATGTAATTACTGCCATTAACAATGTAAAAATTGATAAGAATACCAATTTTTACAGAGTGTTAAAAAATACAAGGGGAGATGAAGTGTTGTTAACTCTTGCCAATGGAAAAGAATTGGTAGCAAGAACATCTGGTAGTTTACGTAATTTACAATACCAAGCTTGGGTAGAATCTAGGAAAGAGTTGGTAAACAAGTTTTCAAATGGAAAATTAGGGTATATTCATATTCAAGGTATGAATGCGCCAAGTTTTGAGCGTTTTGAACGCGAACTTAAAGCGAGTGGTTATGGCAAAGAAGGTATTGTGATTGATGTGCGTTATAATGGTGGTGGTTGGACCACAGATCGTTTAATGGCGGTTTTAAATGTATATCAACATGCATATACAGTGCCAAGAGGAGCTGCTAAAAATTTAGAGAAAGAGAATAAAAAATTCGCAAAACATTATCCATTTAATGAAAGAGCAATTTTATCTGTAAACACAAAACCAAGTGTGGCATTATGTAATGAAAACAGTTATTCTAATGCAGAAATATTTTCTCATGCTTACAAAAATTTAGGGTTAGGTAAACTAGTTGGGCAACCTACTTTTGGGGCAGTAATATCAACAGGAGGTTATGGTTTAACCAATGGTTATGTAAGAATGCCATTTAGAGCTTGGTATGTTGCAAAATCTGGTAAAAATATGGAAAATGAAGCACCTGCAGTACCAGATTATTTGGTAAAAAATGCTCCAGGTTGGGCAGATAGAAATGAAGACGACCAATTGAAAAAGGCAGTTGAAGTTTTATTAGAAGACTTAAAATAATACGAAAGTTTTACTCATAAAAATGAAAGCAGTGATTTTTAAATTACTGCTTTTTCTATTTCTTAAAACCTGCTCATGCCAAAAAATATACATTTTATAAAGTAGAACGTACTATTTGTAAATAATAAATTTTCATTTCTTGTTTTTTTAGTAATATTGAGAGCTATGAAATGGCTGTTATTTTTTTGTTTATTCTTTGTCAATATTAAGGCTCAAGAACCTATCTATTTTAATTTAGATAAGGAAAATGGTTTGCCAGATAAAACTGTGTACGACATTGTAGAAGATGCCAATAACTTTATTTGGTTGGCAACAGAATCTGGCATTTATAGATATGATGGAAACAATTTCTTATTTTTTACACATCCAAAACAAGTAGGGTTATCTGTCTTTAATTTAACAATAGATAATGAAAACACGGTTTGGTATAATAATTTATCTAACCAATTATTTAGAATAAAAGAAGCCAGTACTATTGACCTTTTTTTAGATTTGAATGAATATTTTAAAGGTGAGAATACTAAAATAGTAGTGTATGGCAAATATATTATAGTAATTGGTACCAATGAAATTTTAGTGGTGGACAAAAAAGATGCTACTAAAATAAATGTCCTAGAAATTTCAGCAAAAAAAACAGACTTAAAACCTGTTGTAATTGACGACTTTTTATACATACTAAATACTAAAAACGAATGGTTTAAGTATAGTTTAAAAAATTTTACCAAAACTCAAATAAGTCAGCCTTTTTATAAACATATAATCAAAAGGCATATTTCTGCGAGTTTGGCAAAAAAAGATAGTACCATTCTATTTTTAGAAACTTCTCTATTAAAAAGTACGGCTTTTAAGTTTGAAAAAAAATTGATAAAAAGCCTTGAGATAGTGGGACGTTTTACTAAAAAACGAATTGTAAATAGTTGCATCATAGATAATTTACTTTGGGTTTGTGCACAAGATGGTTTGTATATTTATGAACTCAGTGATCGTAAAATTGTGCTTAGAAGGCATCTTTTTAAAGATAAACTCATTACCAAAGTTATTAAAGATAATCTAGATAATTATTGGGTGGCATCACATGATAAGGGCTTATTTATCATTCCAAACATAGCATTCAACACCATAAAAAGTAATGATTTTATGTCTGATATCAAACATCATTATAATACAAACCAAGACTTTTACATACAAGATATCGATAACCGATTATTTAAATTTAGTACACAAACTAAGACTCTTACCAAAATAAACCATAAAGCTAAGCGCGATGTAAAGTATGTTTTTGAAAACCCATTTTCATCAGAAATTAATGTTACTACAATTAAAAAAAATAACATCTTAAATTCTTCTGACTTAAGTTTTAATAAATCTAAAGAAATAAGAAGTGTATATAAAGAAGTCAACTTCATAAATCAAAACGTATTCTTAAAATCTTCAAATAGAAATTCGGTTTTTTTTAAATTAGAAACGAATGGAGAATTTTTTGGAAAACCAATATTTAAAATTCCAGGAAGATCTTACGCAAATGCTTATTGTAAAGCATTAAAAAAAGCATATTTTGCCAATATAAATGGTTTGTATGTTGTAGATTCAGTATATCAAAAGCAAGAAATTCTAATTAATGGACAACGAATATTTGCAAAAGATATTGTTATAAATTCAGATAACGAAATTTGGGTGTTATGTTTTAAAAATAAAATTTTAAAAATTAAAAATGATGAAGTTGTAGAAGAATTGAATTTAAAAAATGGTTTGTTAAATGAAATCAATAGTCATATTTATTTTTATGATGATCATTTATGGATTTTAGGAAATAGCGGAATTCAGGTATATAACCAAAGCACCAAACGTTTTGTAAACATCACCAAACAAGATGGTTTACCTTCTTACGATTTTAAAGGAATAAACATAAAAGATGATATTGTATTTATTACTTCATCTAAAGAAATCATCTACTTTACTATTGGTGCATACAAGAAACAAATTAAACTTCATAACCCTTATATTACCAAAGTTGTAGGAAATGGAACTAACATTAAATTAGCAAAAAATGTTGAATTTCCATCAGAAATAGAAAAAGTAGATGTTTTTTTTAATACCAATGGTTTATTTTCTAAAGAAACGATAAACTACAAATTTAAATTGAACGATGGTAAATGGGAAAACCTAAATAAAGGAGCCAATGTGGTTAGTTTTAATAGGATTTCTTCGGGCAGTTATAATTTAAAAATTGTTGGGTTTTATGATGGTTTAGTGTCGGCACCCATAGATTTTAATTTTATAATACAAACTCCTTTTTATAAAAATTGGATTTTTATTTTAGCGATACTGATTTTTACTACAGCACTAATTTGGTATTTCCTGTCCAAAAAAAATAAAAGAATACAACTACAACAAGAAATAAAATTACACAAACAAAATCAAGAGTTAGAAAACATAAATCTTAAGTTAGAAAATTTAAGATCTCAAATGAATCCTCATTTTATTTTTAATGCTTTAAATAGCATTCAAGATTATATTTTAAGAAACGAAACTACTTTAGCAAGGCATTTTTTAGTAAAATTTTCTAGATTAATTAGAATGTATTTAGAGCATACGCAAAGAGATTCTTTGGTTTTAAATGAAGAAATTGAAGCGCTAACTTTGTATTTAGATTTAGAAAAAGATCGGTTTTCAAAAGATTTTAATTATAGCATTAACCTTTGTAAAAATACAAATCCATCTCAAATAAATTTACCTCCATTTTTAATTCAACCTTATGTAGAAAATGCCATTAAACACGGATTAATGCACAAAAAAGGAGCTAAAAATTTAACTTTAAATTTTAATATAAGAGACAAAAATATATTTATTTGTGAAATTATTGATGATGGTATTGGATTTCAAAAAAGCAGAGCGATTAATCAAAAACAAAGTAGCCACAAATCTTTTTCTACAGGAGCCAATAACAAAAGAATTGAGCTTTTAAACAAAACAAGAAGTTCAGAAATTACACTACAAATAGTAAATTTAGAAAAAGAAGGTACAACCTCAGGAACCAAAATAGTACTTAAAATACCTCAATAAAAAGCAATACCATGAAAGTATTAATTATAGATGATGAGCAAAAAGCAAGAGACGTGCTACAACTGCTTATAGCGCAACTTTGTAAATCGATAAAAGAAGTAATAACGGCTGATTGTTTGGCAGATGGTGTAGATTTAATAAAACGACACAAGCCACAAATAGTTTTTTTAGATATAGAAATGCCTGTACATTCTGGTCTTGAAATTGTAGACTTTTTTAAAGGAGAGAAAATGGATTTCCACATCATTTTTACAACTGCTTATAACAAATATGCTATAGACGCTTTTAAAATTTCTGCCATTGATTATTTATTAAAACCGATTGCTGATAATGAGTTGATAGCAGCTGTGAATAAAGCAGAAAGTTTAATAAAACAAGACAATTATAGTGCAAAATTAGAACAATTAAAAAAAGCATTCAATCAGCTAGCACTTAATAAAATAGCTTTAGAAGTACCCAAAGGAATTTCTTTTGTATCTGTAGATGATATCATTTTTTTCGAAGCAGATGGTGCTTACACAAAGGTTTATTTAAAAAATGGTAAACAAGAATTAATTACCAAAAATTTAAAGCATTTTACAGAACAATTAAAAGACAATAATTTGTTTTACAAACCACATCGTTCATATTTTATCAATTTAAAATTTATGGATCGTTTTGTAAAAGAAGATGGGCATTATATTATTCTTAGCAATGGCTTTAGTGTGCCTATTGCCAGAGATAAAAGAGAAGCTTTTCAAAAATTAGTAGAAATGATTTTTTAGTAAATTTTATCTTTTTCAAAAACTTACCGTTTATAAAGTAAAACCTACATTTCGTAAAAAACCAAAATAATTAGCCCTTTCAATTTAGATATTTGAAAAAATATTTAAACAATGAAAACAAAATTATTTTATACATTACTTTTTGTTAGCTTTATAACAAATGCCCAAAATTGGGTAGATTTAAATTTTCCATCAGCCATTAATGCAAGTGATGCTGCTATTGCAATTCACCCTTCCACAGGCGAAACCTATATTGCTTATGCAAATGCAAACGATGGAAATAAAACTTATGTAACCAAATATGATGGTACCATTTGGAGTGAAGTTGCAGGTCCTATTAATTCAGATAACTCTTCTTTACAGCACTTGAGCTTTCATCCAACAACAAATAACCTGTGGGTTTCATTTGTAAAAACATCAGAAAGTAGAGTTAGAGTTTATGAACAAGTTAATGGAAATTTTACACTAAGACCAGTTGCTGCATCCTTAAATCAAACTTTGTTAGAGGAAAGACCAAAATTGACTTTTAATAATATTGGCTGGACACTATTATCAACATCAAGTTATCAAAGCGCTACTAACAGATATTTTTTTAAACTTTTATATTACAATCCAAACAATAATGATTGGAATAATGTAACAAGAACAACTGTTGGTAACATTGCAACTACAAGTAGGTTTGGTAAGCTAACATACGATATAACAACGTCTAACGTAGCAACGTCTAACGTAACAATATACGATGCAAACAATTTTAATGAAGAACATAGGTTTAATGTTTCTAATACCAGATTTGAAAGAATATCAGAAGTAAATACTTATTGGGTTGGATATAAAAGAAATGATAATCTTTTACAATTCGGTAAATTGTCAGATATGAATTTTCCTCAACCTTTGGGTAACATAAATAATCAACAGGAGTACTTATACATAGATCAACAAAGTGCAGATGAAGACCTATTCGTTATGTATACAAATGTAAATGATAATCTTGCTTTTGAAACTTATAGTTTTGCAAACCAAAATTGGGATAGTTCAATTCCTGTTTTACAAACCAATAGCACCGCTTCAAACTTTTTTGTAAACGCAACTATGGTAAATAGTAGTAATGCATTTCACCTAGTCTATAGAAATAATTCTGGAAATACATCTGTAAAACGTTTTGAACCAGCACCAGCGCTAACTAAATATTATGTAGATAAAGATGCCACAGGTAATAATACTGGAGATTCTTGGGCAAATGCGATGACTTCATTAGATGTAGCGCTAAATAATTCGGAATCAACTACTGAAGAAATTTGGGTGGCAGAAGGTACATACACAGTTGCATCTAGAGCAAATGCTTACACTGTGGGTATTGACAATCTTAAAATTTATGGCGGATTTGATGGAACAGAAACCAATATTTCTGAAAGAGATATACGCAATCACGAAACTATTTTATCTGGCGATGTAAATAATAATGATGGTGCTGCAAGTTTTATTGATGCGAATAGACAAGAGAATAATGAGCATATAGTTTATGTTTCAGGAAATAATATCCTATTAGATGGTCTAACTATTTCTGGGGGTTTTGCAAATGCTAGCTCTGGTAATAATAGTTTGGGTGCAGGGATATTTATTGAGGAATCTGTTGTAGATTTTACTTTAAAAAACTCTAATCTTAAAGATAACGTTAATTTTAGTGGTGGAACCCTATATTACTGGCCAATAAATACATCAACTGTTATTATTGAGAACTGTAAGTTTACTAATAATACAGCTAGATATGCTGCAAGTATGTACTTAGTTACAGCTAACAATGTAAATCTTACAGTAAATTTATACAATAACCTTTTTAATCACAATAAAGTTCGAAATCGCACTAGTTCAGCTTTAGGTGCAACAGGAGATGTTTGGTTACGTGCATATAGAAATAACTCTACTGTAACTTCTACAATTGTAAACTCAACGTTTTCAAATTTTACTTCTTTTGGCTCCAATAATAATCCGGTTCAAAGTGCTTTAGTATTATCTGAAAGTGATGGAGTACATACTGCAACAGTAGCAAATAGTATTTTATTTAACAATATGAGTACAACTCAACTTTATGATATTAGTGGAAGAAGTACCAACATTTTAGCAAGTTCAATTACAGTTTTAAATTCAATTGGGCAAGAAGATTTTTCATTAATTACAAATAAAACAAATACAAAAAGTGATGACCCTATGTTTGTAGATGCCGCAAACTATAACTATCAATTGTCTGCAGGTTCTCCTGCCATAGATGCTGGAAATAATTCTCAAGTTCCTGCTAGTGTAAGTGTTGATTTAGCTTTCAACCAAAGAATTTTTAATACTACAGTAGATATGGGTGCTTATGAATTTGGTTCAAGTCCTTTAAGTACAGAAAAAGTTTTAAGTGAAACTAATTTTAAAGTATATCCAAACCCATTTGAAAACGAATTAAATATAAAGTCTGATTCTTCTATTAAAATCGTAAAAATATCAAATAGTTTGGGGCAATTCATTAAAAAGACAACCTCTAATAAGATTAATACTTCTTTTTTAAATAGAGGTATTTATTTTATCGAAATTTCATTTGAAAACGGAAAAATAGCAAGAAAAAAATTAATAAAGAAATAAGTAGAAGAAAGGAAAAGTGAAATTATTTAAGTGCGATTTGTATGTTACAAATCGCACTTAATGTTTTTTATAAAATGCAATCAAATGAATTGGTTAGATTTTTTTTTGATAGACAACTCTGGTTTATGCAAAAAAATAGGTAAAATAGATGTTAATAATATTGGTGTTTAACTAGAATTATTGATCTTTTTGATACTCTAAAATATCTGCAGGTTGGCAGTCTAAAGCCTCGCAAATGGCTTCTAATGTAGTAAAACGAACCGCTTTTGCTTTACCCGATTTTAAGATCGATAAGTTGGCAGTGGTAATACCAATAATCTCGGCCAATTCTTTACTACGCATTTTGCGTTTGGCAAGCATTACATCTAAGTTTACAATGATTGGCATCTTATATTGTTAAGTCGTTTTCTTGTTGAATTGTGTTTCCTTTTGTTATCAAATCTAGATAGAAATATAAAAAGAAAGCTAGAATAAGATGAATGAGAACATAAAAATGTGGCTCATCAAATTTAAAATAGCCTAATGAGAAGTATCTATAAGTGATTCCGATAAAGCCCATAATTACAGGAATATAATTTAACCTGTAAAATTTGTTAAGTTGCTGAACAGACTTTTCTTCAAAAGTTTTTTGTGAGATAAATATGGCAAAGAAATTTTGCAACACATAAAAGTAAATGGAATAAAATATAAACGTTGCCCACATTAAAAATACAGCATAAGACAACCAAAACTCAACCCCAATTCCGTGTATTTTTGCAAAATCTAACCCGTCTCTTTTTACTATTTCAATAAAAGAATTATCCCATTTTAATTTGTATTCTAAAAATCCGAGCATAGAAAAAAATAAGGTAATTATAGAGAAAAAAGTAAATCCCCAAAATGTGAGTTTCGAAATTAAATAAGCTATTTTTTTCATAATTAAATGGTTAAGTCATTTTCTGTTTTTAATTCTTGACCTCGTTTAAAAATTATTTTTATGAGATAGATAAAAATAATATATAGAGGATAATAAAATAGAAAGTTTAAATTCATATAGCTTTTTGAAACATAATGAGGTAATCCATTCTTAAAAAACACCATTGTATATAAGTTAAAAGGGAGTAACCTTAATAAAAATAAACCTAGAAGTATATATAAAATTTTATTTAAAATCTTAATATTAGATTCAAAGAAAAACTGTAGAGTAAGGGTGTTTTTTAAAAATTTATGAAATAAAAAAATTATAAAAAAGTAACCAACTACATTTGTAAATTTTGATAATAAGAATCTAACTTTTGTAAAATTCTCTAATAAGTTAAAGTGAATAAACTGTTTCGTGTTTTTCCATTCATCATAGTTTTTAGGAATTTCTTTTATACTAGAATCAAATATTAAACTATTATTTTTTGTAATTATCAGGCTTGTATATTTTTCTGGAGAATTTAAAGAGTGAAAATAGATAACAACTAAACTTATGCCAGTAGCAAATAGAATTGCCATTATAAATTTTAAAAAATGAGATGATAATATTATTTTTCTTTCTGTTTTCATAAGAGAATAGTTTTTATTATTTGACAATGCAAAAATATAAAAATTATCGAAAAACAATAATAAAATATTAAAAAAGAGTAATTTTAATTTTTTAATACAGAATTTTTGGTTACCGTAAATTGTTTACCATCAGCTAAAGTTATTTTGAAAGATTGTGCAAGCTTAACTGTTTTTCTAAAATAGTTGTCTAAATCGCAAAAATTGTCAAACTGTTTTCCATTTACAGATAACACTTCATCTCCTTGTCTCACGCCATTTTTCCATAAAGCGCTTTGTTCTTCTACTTTAATAATTCGCATTTTGTTTTTATAAAATAAAACAGAACATGGATATCCTTTAAATGTATTGTTAATATTAGCTTTAAAACTAAATAATTTGTCTTTTTTTAATGACAAAAAAAGTTTATTATTTTGCCATAATCGATTTCCTATTTTAGAAGATTTTTGGTTGTTATACACTACAATTGGTGAAATAGCAACATCACCAGAAAAACTCGCTGCATACTTAACAATTTTAGCCAATGATGAGGTAAGAATTCCATTTACATCAATGCTAGCACTTTGTGTTGATAAATTTGGATAATGGTCAATTGTAGAAAATTTGTACTCGCGTTTAGAAATATTAGAAAAACCTCCAGCACCAGTGTCTAAAAGAAAACGAATTTCTTTATTTTTTCGTTTTAGAAAAACATAAGGTCTTTTATTTTGATAATCAAAGTTTAAACGATGCATCGTTTTTACTTTATCTGGAAAATAATTTGATGGATACATCACTAAAATTTTTCGCTCAAAATCAATAGTCCAATTCAGCTCTTTTATAATATCCACACCCAGAATTCCGTCGATATTATAGCAAGAAAATACATCATTTTTAGCAGTATTTAATATGCTGTGTTTTCTAATTTTTCTACTACCTAGTTCTATTAATCCGCTTTTGTAAAACCGCATTTTACTTTTTAAACCACTAGAAGAAGTAATATTCATTGTTTTTCTAGTTGGTTTTAGCTCATTTTTTGCCCAATCATACGAAACAGAATGTGTAGCGCCAGTATCAAAAGCAAATTGTTTTTTAACGCCATTAAAAGTTATCGGAATAATAATTAAGCCTAAATCAGTTCTAAACGGAATGGTATCTTGAAATGCTGCACGGTTTTGAGCAAAGCCTGATGGTAACAAAAAAATCAGAAGCAAAATTAAAACATGCTTTCTTAAAAATTTTAAGTAATATTTTAAGGCTTGTTTCAAACTTTCTTAATCACATTCGTTACAATGCCCCAAATCACAAAATCGTTATCTTCTGTAATGTTGATAATTGGATAATTGGGGTTTTCTGGTTGCAGCCAAACTTCATTTTTTTCAACTCGTAAACGTTTTACCGTAAATTCGCCATCTAAAAAACAAACGGCTATTTTGTTATTTGCAGGTTCTAAACTTCTGTCAATTACCAATAAATCATTATCATCTAAGCCAGCATTAATCATAGATTGCCCTTTTACTTTGGCAAAAAATGTAGCATCTTTATTCTGTATTAACTCATCATCTAAAGAAATTCGAGTTTCTCTAAAATCATCAGCAGGTGATGGAAATCCAGCAGAAATTCCGGTATCTATTAAAACAGCTCCATTTCCTAATGAAGTTTTTGGTGTAAAAAAAGTAAGTGTTTCTGAAGCTATCATATTTTGCAAATTACAATTTTTCTACAAATTTTTCAGCATATTCTTTAATGATATTTTGATCAAAATAAGGTTCTTCTTCAATACGCCCAATTACATTTACATTCGTCATTTTTTTGATGATACTTTCTGTAGTGGGGTGCTCATCACCAGAAAAAATAAGAGATACATCAAACCCTTTTTCTTGTAATAAATTGATGGTTAATAAGGTATGATTTATACTCCCCAAATAATGACGAGAAACCACAATTACTTTATAATCAGGTTCAATGATGTCTAAAATAGTATCGCAATCATTTAAAGGAACCAACAAACCGCCTGCGCCTTCAATAACCAAATGATTATCGGTTTTTGGAACTATAATATCTTTTAAGTTGATGTGAATTCCGTCAATTTCAGCAGCAGCATGCGGACTCATAGGTGTATGTAACGCATATGCATTTTGATGAAAAACAGATCTAGAATTCGATATAAATCGTTGTACTTTGTGCGTATCAGAATTATCTAAATCTCCAGCCTGTACTGGTTTCCAATAATCCGCCTGTAAAGCTTCTGTAACAATAGCAGCAGCCACAGTTTTACCTACTTCTGTTGATATTCCTGTAATAAAATATGTTTTCATTTAAAAATTCTGTTTCGTCAACCTGAACTTGTTTCAGGTTCTCATCCTATATCAATAATCTAATGTTTTAAAAGTTGGATTTACTTTTCTAATTAGGTTTAACTTCCATTCCTTGTGCCAATTTTTTAATTGTTTTTCTCTTGCTATAGCTTGATTAATATCAGAAAATTCTTCAAGATAAATTAGATCTTTCAAATTATACTTTTTCGTAAAAACTGAAGCTGTTTCATCATAATGTTCATATAACCTTTTAGATAAGTTTGCAGTAACTCCAATATAAAAAGTAGTTCTATATGTATTCGTTAATATGTAAACAAAGCTCTTTTTCATTTTCTTGTGTGACCCTGAAACAAGTTCAGGGTGACGTTAATTATTTACAAAAATACTTAAGAACTCCAAGACTTCACTAATTTCTTCTGTAGAATTATAACTGTGTAAACAAAAACGTAAACGTTCTTTACCTTTTGGTACTGTTGGCGATAAAATAGCTTTTACATCAAAACCATTTTGATGCAGCTTTTCTGAAATTAATTTTACAGTTGAATTTTCTGGAATTATACAACAATGTATGGCTGAGCAACTGGGTATAAAGTTTAATTGAAGCCTTTTTACTTCTTTTATAAAGTGATGAATATTTTTCTGTAATTGATTCTGTGGGTTCTCAATACAAATTTGTTCATTTTTCTCAAATTCACTAGAACAGAGACGAAGTTGTTGATAAGCCATTTTAATAGTTGCTATAGAATGAGGAGGCAAACCAGTTGTATAAATAAAACTACGTGCAAAATTTACCAAATAGTTCTGTAAACTTTTGCTGCCTAAAATAGCAGCTCCATGGCAACCCATTGCTTTTCCAAAGGTTATAATTCTGGCAAATACATCGTTTTGTAAATTTAGTTTTTGAACCAAACCAGCACCAAAAACTCCAATGGCATGGGCTTCATCAACAATTAAAAAAGCATTGTATTTTTTGCAGATTTTAGAAATGGCAACCAAATCTGGTGAATCTCCATCCATAGAAAAAACAGATTCTGTAACAACGTAGATTTCTGCGTTGTTATGCTGAACTTGATTCAGCATCTCTTTATTACTCTGAATATCCTTGTCACCTTGAGCGCAGTCTAAAGGTCTTAGTCGTTTTAACATCTTCTCTAAATCCTCCAAATCATTATGCAAAAACTTAAAAGCTTTTGCATTACTCAATTGAATTCCATCACGAATTGAAGCATGGCTATATGCATCATATAAAATAAAATCTCCACGTTGTGGAACTGATGAGAAAAAACCAACATTAGCATCATAACCAGAATTAAAAATTGTGGCAGATGTAGTTTGATGAAAATCGCTTAAAAATTTTTCAACGTCATTATATAAATAATAATTTCCAGATAATAATCTGCTGCCTGTTGCTCCATTTTGATTGAAGTTATGGTTAATTAAGTATTGATGAGTTTCCTTGAAAATAGTTTCAGATTGTGCAAAACCTAAATAATCATTAGAAGAAAAATCGACTAATGTAGAGGGTAACGTTAAGCTACGTAACGCATTATTATCTTTACGAGATTGTAATCGATTTGTTAATTTCTTTGGAGTTTTCATCTCTACAAAAATAACAAAATTATATACCTTTACTTTTATGTTTGCATTGGTAGATTGTAATAATTTTTATGCGTCTTGTGAACGGGTTTTTAATCCGAATTTACAAAACAAACCTGTTGCTATTTTAAGTAATAACGATGGTTGTGTGATTTCTATGAGTGATGAAGCTAAGAAAATTGGCTTGCCTTTTGGTGCCCCAATTTTTAAGTGGGAACAGTTTTGTAGAGAGAAAAATATTACAGTACTATCTTCTAACTATCCTTTATATGGAGATATGAGTGCAAGAGTAATGAATATTCTTGCTGATTTTTCTCCAGAGATCGAAGTCTATTCTATTGATGAATCTTTCTTAGAATTTAAAGGTTTTGAGCATTACGATTTTGCAGAATATGCTGTAAAAATGCGAAGTCGAATTTTAAAATGGACAGGAATACCTACTTGCGTAGGTGTTGCACCTACAAAAGCATTGAGTAAAGTTGCTAATAAAATTGCACGTTCTAACTTAAAGCAATCTAAAGGTATTTGTATTATTGATTCTGAAGAAAAAAGAATTAAAGCCTTAAAGTGGATGCCAATTGGTAAAGTTTGGGGCATAGGTAAAGGTTTGCAAAAAAGGTTAGAAGCCAAAGGTTGTGTAACCGCTTTTGATTTTACGCAAATTTCAAGTGATTGGGTGCTTAAAGAATTATCTATTGTAGGTTGGCGCTTGCAAAAAGATTTACAAGGTATATCTAAAATTCCTCTAGAAGAAGCTGTTACCTCTAAAAAAATGATTGCTACAACACGTAGTTTTGAAAATACCTATTCAGATATCGATAATATTAAAGAACGTATTTCAACCTTTGCAGCAAGTTGTGCCAAAAAATTACGTGAGCAGAAATCAAATTGTCATGTAATTTATGTTTTTTTAAGAAGCAATCGGTTTGATAAAAGTCAGCAATATCAAAAAGAAAACAGAACTGTTATGTTGTCTTATCCAACAGATAGTACATTAACTATTGCTAAAGCTGCTGTAGCTGCTGTAGAAACTATTTTTAAAAAAGGGGTAAAGTATAAAAAAGCAGGAGTCATTATTTCTGGTTTAGTGCCTAATGATAATTTTCAACTTAACTTGTTTGCACACGAAAACCCAAAACACAAACTCTTAATGTCTGCTATTGATAGTTTGAATAAAAAATACAAATCAGATAAAATTAAATTGGCAAATCAAGATTTAAAACGCACCTGGAAAATGCGTCAAGAACGATTATCGCCTAAATATACCACAAACATTAATGAAGTTTTAGTGGTAAGATAAAAAGATGTAGTGAGCACCTGAAACAAGTTCAGTGTAATAAAAGTTTAAAAAGAATGCAAAAAGTAGCAAATACATACCAAACTAAAAAAATGCAAGAAAAAGGCGCTCTGCAAAAAAGAGACAAAAAACACCTTTGGCATCCACTAAAACAGCATCAAACACATCCAGAAAGTTTGGCTATTGTAAAAGCAAAAGGATGCATCTTAACCGATGAAAATGGCAACGAATATATAGATGCCATTTCTTCTTGGTACACCTGTATGTTTGGGCATTGTAATGAATATATTACAAGTCGTGTTCATCAACAAATGCAAGTTTTAGATCAAGTCATGTTTAGCGATTTTACGCACGAGCCTGCCATACAATTATCAGAAAATTTAATTAAAATTTTACCACAAAATCAGAATCGTATTTTTTTTAATGATAATGGTTCAACAGCGGTAGAAGCTGGTATTAAAATGGCACTGCAATATTATTTTAATTTAGGTGAAAAACGAAACACATTCATCGCTTTCGAAAACGGTTTTCATGGAGATACCTTTGGGGCAATGTCAGTTTCTGGTTTATCGGTTTACAATGGGCCTTTTGAAGATTTTTTGATGGATGTACAACGAATTCCTGTTCCTGATAGAAAAAATCATCGAGAAATTCTAAATCAAATTCAAGGAATTGTAGCTCAAAATAAAGTAGCCGGGTTTATTTACGAGCCGATTATTCAAGGTGCAGCAGGTATGAAAATTCACGATGCAAATGGTTTAAATGCAATTTTAAACTTTTTTAAAACCAATGATATTTTAACAATTGCAGATGAAGTAATGACTGGTTTTGGCAAAACAGGGCGCAATTTCGCATCCGATTTTATCGAAACAAAACCAGATATTATTTGTTTAAGTAAAGCTTTAACAGGTGGTTTAGTGCCTTTGGCGATTACTAGTTGTACAGAAAAAATTTACACCGCTTTTTTAAGTAACGAAATGGCAAAAGGTTTTTTTCATTGTCATACCTACAGTGCAAATCCAATAGCCTGTACAGCTGCAAATGCTGCAATTGAGTTGTTACAAACCGATGAAATTCAACAAAATATTAAAACGATTTCAGCCTCACATAAAGCTTTTCAAGAATACATTTGCAAACATCCAAAAGTAAAAACCGCACGTTTTCAAGGGGTTATTTTTGCTTTAGATTTAGATACTAAAATGCAACGCTATGGAAGTTTACGAGATAAATTATTACAATTTTTTATGCAGCGAGGTGTTTTTCTACGTCCATTAGGCAATACCATTTACATTCAAGTTCCTTATGTAATTACAAAAAAAGAATTGCAAAAAGTGTATAAAACTATAGAGGAAAGTTTAGCAATTATTTAGGGCGTTCAGTGGTTTGCATATATGCAACAAACCACTGCAGGCTTTCGGCAGTCGCTTCCCGATGAAAAATCGGGAGAGCTCCAACAATGCCTCAATCCTTAACGCGAAAATAGACCTCACAGGTTTTAGAAACCTGTGAGGTCTTTGTTAAGAAGAAATACTATTTTTGTAAATTAATGAATCAACCCATATCCATAACAGCTTTCGCTTCCATTTCTGCATTAGGAAGTAATCCAAAAGAAATTTGGCAGAATTATTTGTCAAATAAACACTTTTTAACTGAAAAAGAGATTTCTCCAAAAGGTCGAAATGCCACACTTAAGCACAATAAAAAAAATGTTTTTGTCGGTCAGCTATCTCAAGAAAATCAACAAAAAATAAATGAGTTGAGAAACTCAGACTCAAAATATAAAAAGTTAGATGATACAGTTTTGTTTGCCATTTATGTATCTAGAGCAGCAATAAAAAATGCAAATTGGAATTCAAATGACAACTTCGGAGTCAATTTTGGATCTTCAAGAGGGGCAACAAATTTGTTTGAAAAATACCATCAAGAGTTTTTAGAAACGCAAAAATCATCTACCTTAAGTTCGCCAACCACAACTTTAGGCAATATTTCTTCTTGGGTGGCGCACGATTTACAAACTTCAGGTCCAGAAATATCACATTCAATTACTTGTTCTACAGCTTTACATTCGCTGTTAAATGGTATAGCTTGGATGAATTCAGGAATGTCACATAAATTCTTAGTAGGTGGAAGTGAAGCTCCTTTAACCGATTTTACAATTGCACAAATGCAAGCGCTCAAGGTGTACGCAAAGCGACATTCTGAACTTGTTTCAGAATCTCATCAAACTAAAGAATCTTATCCCTGCAAATCTTTCGACCTAAATAAAAAACAAAACACAATGGTTTTGGGTGAAGGGGCATCAGCCATTTGTTTAGAAAAAGGAATCTTAAAAAATGCTTTAGCAACTATTTCAGGTATTGGTTTTGCCACAGAAGTTTTAAAACACAACACTTCTATTTCTACAAATGCAGATTGTTTTCAAAAATCGATGAAAATGGCTTTGGGTACTATAAATCCTGATGAAATTGATGCCATTGTAATGCACGCTCCAGGTACTATAAAAGGAGATCAATCCGAAATAAATGCAATTTCTAAAATATTTTGTAACAAAATTCCTTTTTTAACTACTAATAAGTGGAAACTCGGTCATACTTTTGGGGCTTCAGGGTTGTTAAGTCTAGAATTAGCACTCTTCATGTTGCAACATCAAAAAGTAATTGCTGTTCCTTTTGCTAACCAACAACTTGAACCTAAAAAATTGAAAAAGATATTAGTGAATGCTGTTGGTTTTGGTGGGAATGCAGTTTCTATTTTATTGACGAAATAAGTGCTTTTATTGCGTTAAAAAATTACTATATTTATTGGCTTAAAAAGAGAAATGTTATGAAAAAACTTCTCAACACAAGTTGTCCTTTTTTTTTGAAAAACGTATCCAAAATACGTTAGTGAAATTGCTGATATTAACAAATACATTAAAACCCTTAAATTGAATCACTTAATAGATATATTATTCTCTCCAGTAAACATCACATTAACCATTTTGATGTTGATTCTAGTGTTGTACTGGATTCTTACCATGGTTTCTGGAGTCGATTTTGATCTGGACGTTGATGTGGATGTAGATATTGATATTGACGCCGATATTGATGCTGATGTAGATACCAGCATTGATGGTGGAAATGTTGATTTTCAAGATTTTTCTAGTACAGAAGTCAGTAAAGAGGTAAAAGTAAAAAACAGAAAAAAGTCATTAAAATGGTGGCAAAAGCTATTAATTTTCTTCAATTTTATAGGCTTGCCATTTATGTTCACATTTACTTGTTGGATTTTTATCTGGTGGATGTTAACTACCATAACAACTACAATTACAGGGAATTTTGAGAATTCATTGGGTTATATAATTATGTTGTTAGGCTTTTTTCCAGCCTTGATTTTAACCAAAATATTTACAACTCCATTTAAAAGTTTTTTCAAAAATTTAAATAAAAACGGAGACGCTCCAATAGAAATTGTTGGTAGAAGAGGAATTTGTTTATCAAAAATTAAAGATGATAAAATGGGATCTGCAGAAGTAGTTGTAGATCATACACCATTAGCGATTTATGTAAAATCTTTGAGTGGTGTGAAAATTGATTATAAAGAGCCCATTTTAATCGTCAAACAAAGTAAAAACAAGAATTATTATTACGTACAATCATATAAAACTAACTAAAAACAAAAAAAATTATGCCAGAAGGATTATTAGGAATTATAGGAATCAGTTTAGGACTTATACTATTCCTCGTTATTGTTTATTTTGCAATTATTGCAATGTTCTACAAAAAAATTCCGCAAGGAGATGCGCTTGTAAGAACAGGTTTTGGAGGAACTAAAGTAGCTACAGATAAAGGTTTATATGTAGTACCCGTTTTTCACAGAGTAGAAATTATGGATATTTCTGTAAAGAAAATTCAAATTGAAAGATTGGGTAATGAAGGTTTAATTTGTAAAGATAATATGCGCGCAGATATTAAAGTAGCATTTTTTGTACGCGTAAATAATGAAATTGAATACATTAAAAAAGTAGCACAAACCATTGGGTGTGCTAGAGCTTCCGATATTAAAACCTTAGAAGATTTATTCGAAGCAAAATTTTCTGAAGCCTTAAAAACAGTGGGTAAAAAGTTTGAATTCACGGAGCTTTATGAAGCCAGAAGAGAGTTTAGAGATGAAATCGTAGATATTATTGGTACAGATTTAAATGGCTATACTTTAGAGGATTGTGCTATCGATTATTTAGAGCAAACTCCAGTTTCATTCTTAAAAGCAGATAATATTTTAGATTCTGAAGGGATTAAAAAAATCACAGAATTAACAGCGGCTCAAAATGTAAAGTCGAACTTAATTATGCGTGATGAAGAAAAAACCATCCGTAAGCAAGATGTTGAAGCACGTGAAGCCATTTTAGAATTAGACAAGCAATTGGCTGAAACAGAAGAGCAGCAAAAAAGAGAGATTGCTAATATCAAATCTAGAGAAGAAGCGAATATTTTAAAAGTATCTGAAGAAGAGCGTTTAAAGTCAGAATCTGCCAGAATTTCTACAGAAGAAAAATTACAAGTTGCCGAAGAAAATATGCAACGTCAAGTAATTGTAGCTGCCAAAAACAAGCAACGTACAGATGCTGTTGAAACAGAAAGAGTAGAGAAAGATAGAATGTTAGAAGCTACTGAAAGAGAGCGAATTGTAACTTTGGCTCAGATAGAAAAAGAGAAAGTTGTTGAGGTTGAGAAAAAGAACATTCAAGACGTAATTAGAGATCGTGTTGTTTTAGAAAAAGGTGTAGTACAAGAGCAAGAAAATATGAAAGATATTCAAGCTTTTAAAACTGCAGACAGAGACAAGCAAGTAAAAATAACGAATGCAGAGGCAACAGCTGAGCAAGAATTAATTAGAACAACCAAAGCTGCAGAAGCGCAAAAGCAAGCTGCTATACAACAAGCAGAAGAGCTGAATATTGAAGCAATGGCTAAAAAGCAAGCGAGTGAAAAAGAAGCAGAAGCACGTAAAATTATAGCTGAAGCAACTGCTAAAGAAGAAGCTGTAATTGGTATGTCTGAAGCGCAAGTAATGCATGCAAAAGCAGATGCACACGAACGTGAAGGTTTAGTTGAAGCATTAATCATTGAGAAAAAAGCAAAAGCGGAAGCAATAGGAATTGAAGCAAAAGCGTCTGCAATTCAAAAAGAAGGAATGGCAGAAGCAGCTGTAATTAAAGAAAAAGCATTAGCGGATGCTGCTGGAATTGAAGAAAAAGCAAATGCAATGAAGAAATTAGATGGTGTTGGTAAAGAACACGAAGAGTTCAAGTTGCGTTTAGACAAAGAATTAAAAGTTGATTTAGCAGAAATTAATATTCAGAAAGAAATTGCAGATGCACAAGCAAGTGTAATTGCAGAAGCGTTAAAAGCTGCAAATATTGATATTGTTGGTGGAGAAACGATGTTCTTCGATCAAATTGTTGGCCAAATTACCAAAGCAAAAGGTTTTGATAGATTGACAAAACATTCTGAAAACATTCAAGATATAAAAGATGCAATTTTAGGAAGCAATGATGTAAAAGGAAACTTGTTAGAAAAAGTAAGAGATTTTGCTACGAAATACAATGTGTCATCAGAAGATTTAAAAAACCTATCTGTAGCTAGTATTTTAATGGATTTAAAATCGAAAACTTCTGATAATGATGAGAGTAACTTGTTTTCTAACTTACTAAACTTAGCAAAAGGTTTAGGCTTAGATGATAAAAAATTGGGTTAATAGTATGTCATTCCGATTGAAGCGAGAGCGGAACAGAGGAATCTAGAAGAATTATAGAATTTAAATTTAATAGATTTCTCAACTCCACTTTGTTTCGTTCGAAATGACATATTGCTTGTCATTTCGACCTTGTGGAGAAATCTCAATTAAAATAGATTACAATTGTAAAATGAAAAAAACAATAGGTACTCATAATTATTATGTTTACATATTAACGAATAAGTCAAAAACGGTGCTTTATGTTGGTATTACCAATAATTTGAAAGAAAGATTATACTATCATTCAAATCCCGAAGCGAATTCAAATCATTTTTCACACAAATATAATTGTAAATATGTAATCTATTTTGAACATTATCAGAATATTGATGTCGCAATTGACAGAGAGAAACAGATAAAGAAATGGAGTAGAAAAAAGAAAGAATTTTTGATTGGAACTAAAAATAAAGAATGGAAATTTCTAAATGATGAATTTTGAGATTTTTCGACTCCATTTCATTTCGCTCAAAATGACATACTGCTTGTCATTTCGATCTTGTGGAGGAATCTCGAAATGAATTATATTGAAATTATTTTAGTATAAATAAGAATAATAAATTATTGCAGAGGATTGAGATTTCTCAACTATACTGCGTTTCGTTCGAAATAACATAGAGTCTTTAAATACAGGTCAATGAAGAAATTAAAGTTTTGTCATTTCGACCTTGTGGAGAAATCTCAGAAGAACAATAACAAAATGCAAAAAGAAGAAAAAAATAAAAATACTATTCTCGAGCAAGGCACCTACGAAATCATTCAAAGTCGTCTTCAAAAACAGAAAGATGCACTTCAAAACAGACTTGGCCAATTAAACCAAGAACGTTCAAAAGTATTTGGTAGTGTAGAAACCAAATTAATTGCCAACAATAGAATCAACACAGAAAATAGCTGTATTGCTAGAGATTTAGTTACAATTGGTGATGTAAGTATTTTTGGTTATAATGTGCATTTTGGCTTACGAACTGAAATTAAATTAGATGATGTTTTTAGCATTTATACTTATGATGGAACTCAATTCGTCAACAAGAATTTAAGTCTTTTAGAAAACGAAACTTTCGTCAGAGATTTCACAAATCTTTATAAATATTACAGAAATACCATTTTTAGCAAATTCGCCATTATTGGCAATTATTTGCATATGGTTTTTCAATTGAGTGAAAGTACAAGTGATATCAAAACCTTTAAATGGTTAATTAGCGACAGCACTTTAACCTATGTTGATAATAGAAGTGATCACGAATATGTGTTCCCTAATCAGTATGAATTCCAATGGCAAGAGGTAACCAGAGATATGCATTTCTATGGCAAACATCCTCATATTGGTATTTTAGATAAGGTTTTTGTAGAAACAGTTGGTGGAGATTTGACTATCAAAATCGAAAATAATACAGACGATGGAAAAGGTATTTATGATGAGCCAGTTAAACATCCAGATCAAACTTTAGATGATGGGCAATACCGATTTGCAGATTTAGGAAATCTCATCATTTTAGAAATAAAACCATTTCAAGAAGCAACACGTTATTTTGTCTATAATCATAAAATCCAAGAAGTTAAGAAAATTGATACTGTAAAAGATGCTGCTGTTTTATTGCCTAATGATCAAGGAATTATTTTTTCTAACGGATATTATTTACAATCAGGAGCGTTTAAAATCTTCGATAATCAATTAACTGATTTAAAATTTCAAGACAAAATTACTTCACAAAATGGTGAAGATTTTTTCTATGTTTTTTATCAAGAAAAAACAGGATTGTATGTCTTAATGTCTTATAACGTAATTGAGCAAGAAGTAAAAACGCCAATTATTTGTAACGGATTTACCTTCTTAAAAAATGGCGAATTGTGTTATTTTAAAGATGGCGAAGACCAAACCAGGCATCACGTTATTCAGATTTGGCAAACACCATTTATTCAAGGTGCAGAAATTCCTTCAGAACATAAAGATTCTTTGCTCTATAAAATTGGGAACAAAGATATTGTAAAAGCAATGGCAGAATGTCAAGTGCTAATTACGCTCTTAAATAAAGAGGATAATTACGATGGATTGTATGAAGATATTGCCAAAAATTCTCTTGATGTTATTGATAGTTATTATTGGATTAACGAACCCAAAACGTATGAATTATCAGTTCCACTAAAAGCCATAAACGCAGCTGCAAATTCGGCTATAGATGAGTTTGATAAAGTGGTGCAATTGCGTAAAAACGCGAAAAAAATTACAGAGGAAATTTCTGGAAAAACAAATCGTTTTTTTAGCAAAATAAAAAGTACTTCATTCAAAATTATTGATGATTTTGTAGCAGCATTATCTCAAGTAAGAACTTTACGAGGCGAAATTATCGGCTTTAAAGAAGTGCGTTATGTTGATGTTACTTATCTCGAAAAATTAGAGGAAGAATTAGCACAGCAAGCAGACACTATTTCGCAACGATGTGTAGCTTTTCTGTTAGATGAAAAAGCATTACTGCCTTATCATAAAAGAGTTGCAGAAAAAGAAACGGAATTAGAAAACATTAAAAAAGTAATCAATGCTAAAGCCTTAGAAAAGGAGGTGAATCAAATTGTTGCTGATTTAGAATTGCTGATAGAAATTGTTTCTAATTTAGAAATTGAAGACACCTCACATTCCACAAAAATTATTGATGCGATTTCGTTGATATTTTCAACAATCAATCAATTAAAAGCTGGAATTAAGAATAAAATTAAAAGCTTAAGTTCGGCAGAAGCTAGTGCAGATTTTGCTGCTAAAATTAAGTTGATAGACCAAAGTATTGTCAATTATTTAGACATTGCTACAACTCCTGAAAAAACAGATGAATTGCTCAATAAAGTAGCGATTCAATTAGAAGATTTGGAAGGTAAATTTGCAGATTATGACCAATTTATTGCTGATATTCTAGAAAAAAGAGAAGAGGTGTATAATGCGTTTCAGGCAAGAAAAAGTAGCATTATTGAAGCCCGAAATAAAAAAGCGGTTGCTTTAGAAACTGCTGCCAAACGTATTTTAAACGGAGTTGTTAAAAAAGCGGAAAGTTTTAAACTTCAGAATGAAATTAACGGCTATTTCGCATCCGATTTAATGATTGGAAAATTGCGAGACATCGTTAAACAATTATTCGATTTAGATGATGGTGGAAAAGCAGAAATGATTGAAACCGGCTTAAAAACCGCCAAAGAAGATGCGACTAGAAAGTTAAAAGACAAACAAGATTTATATGAAGATGGCGAAAACGTCATCAAGTTTGGGAAACATAAATTTGGGGTTAACAAACAAGTCTTAGATTTAACGATTGTTTATAAAGACAAAACACTTTTTTATCATTTAACTGGTACTGATTTTTACCAAGAAATAGAAAATGAAGTCCTGCTAAAATCAGAAAAATATTGGGATCAATCTTTTGTTTCAGAAAACGAAAATGTGTATCGTTCATCCTATTTGGCATATAGAATTACCCAAGAAAATAATGTAGAAGAATTATACAATTTAAGTGATGAAGAAATCCTGAATTTAGTAAAAAGTGTAGCTTCAAAAAGTTATACAGAAGGCTATACAAAAGGAGTACACGATATTGATGCGTTTAAAATTTTAAAAACCTTTTTGGTTAAAGAAAATTCTTTAGGCTTGTTAAAGTTTCAACCAAAAATAAGGGCTTTTGCGCAACTCTTTTGGCATTGTTTATCCGAAGAAAAAAGAACATTTTATAGCGATAAAATTAAAGCATCAGCAGAAGTTTTAACCGTTTTTGCAGAAAGTAAAAGTCATTTTCAATTGTTGGAAGATTTAGGGAAATCAATTCACACTACTTTTACTGAAACCTTAGAAAATATTAACGCTTATCACGAATCTTTTCAAGTTGAAATTGCTACGTATTTATTTGAGGAGTTGAGTAACGAAAGCTCTTTTTCTGTAAGTCAAAAAGCAATTCATTTATTTGAAGAATTTTCAAAAGCTATTCAAGATAAAAAAAGTATCCAGAGCTTAAGAACTGAAATTCAATTAATTAAAAATGAAGCTTATAAAATTGATTTGGCCACTGAGTGGATATCGTCTTTTATAAAATCGACATCAAAAAATGATGAAGCTTATATTTATGAAGTTGTATGTTTGTTTTTGTATGAAGATAAATCTGCTAGAAATATTGTAAATATCGAAGCCGAAGAAATCATTACAAATTTATCAGGCAATCATCCATCTATAAAAAACCAAGAACTCCATTTCGATTATCACAAATTTGTAACCCAATTATCACAATTTGCTACAGTTGAATTTTCAGGTTTTCATCAATATAAAAAAGAAAAACACCAAGTTACAGAAGATTTAAAAGAGGTCTTAAAATTAGAAGAATTCTTGCCAAGAGTGTTGACTTCTTTTGTAAGAAATCAGTTGATAGATCAAGTATATTTGCCACTTTTTGGAGATAATTTATCCAAACAATTAGGTAGTGTAGGTAGCAACAAACGTACAGATAGAATGGGTATGTTGTTGCTAATTTCTCCTCCAGGTTATGGTAAAACCACGCTGATGGAATATTTAGCAAACAGATTAGGTTTTATTTTTATGAAGATAAATGGGCCAGCAATTGGGCACGAAGTTACTTCTGTAGATCCAATGTCTGCCAACAATATTGCAGCTCGTGAAGAGTTAAAAAAGTTGAATTTAGCTTTTGAAATGGGAAACAACGTAATGTTGTATTTAGATGATATTCAGCATTGTAATCCTGAATTTTTGCAAAAATTTATTTCTTTAGCAGATGGAACTCGTAAAATTGAAGGAGTGTATAATGGGCAACCAAAAACTTACGATTTTAGAGATAAAAAATTCTGTGTAATTATGGCTGGAAATCCATATACAGAAAGCGGAGACAAGTTTCAAATTCCAGATATGTTAGCAAATAGAGCAGATATTTACAATTTGGGTGATATTATTGGTGATACTGAATCGTTATTTAAAATGAGTTTGATTGAAAATTCATTGACCTCAAATCCCATTTTAAGTCAGGTTTCCAATACTCATTTTGATGATATTTATCAACTCATAAAAATTGTAGAAACAGGAAATAGAGAAGGAATTGAACTCAAAGGAAATTACACCAAACAAGAATTGAATGATTATCTTTCTGTTTTAGAAAAAGTAATGATTGTTAGAGATGTAGTGATGGAAGTGAATGCTGCCTACATAAAATCGGCTGCAATGGATGAGCAAAACAGAACAGAACCTGCATTCAAATTACAGGGTTCGTATAGAGATATGAACAAATTGGTGGCGAAAATCGTTCCGATTATGAATAATAAGGAATTAGAAACCTTATTGTTGTCTCATTATGAAAACGAATCGCAAACGTTAACAAGTGCAGCAGAGTCTAATCTCTTAAAATATAAAGAATTGGGTAATTTATTAACTTCGGATGAAAAAGAACGCTGGTCAACTATAAAAGAGACTTTTGTAAAAAACAACAAACTAAAAGGTTTTGGAAATGCAAATGAAATGGCACAAGTCTTAGCACAAATGATGCAATTCAGTGAACATTTAGGAGGAATTCAAGAAGTTTTGAAAAAAGGATTACAGAAGTAAATGAAATACTGTATTTTTGATTTATCAACGAATCAAGATTTATGAGTGAAATAAGACATAACTGGACGAAAGAAGAAATATTAGAAATCTATAACAGACCTTTAATGGATTTGTTATACGAAGCTGCAACCATCCACAGAAAACAACATGACCCAAATGTGGTACAAGTATCTACTTTATTATCGATAAAAACTGGAGGTTGTTCAGAAGATTGTGGATATTGTCCACAAGCTGCAAGATATCATACCAATGTTGAGGGCAATGATTTAATGACCGTAAATCAGGTAAAAGCACAAGCGTTAAGAGCTAAAGAAGCTGGAAGTTCTAGAGTTTGTATGGGAGCTGCATGGAGAAACGTAAAAGATGGTCCAGAATTTGACCAAGTTTTAGAAATGGTCAGAGGAATCAATAAATTGGATATGGAAGTGTGCTGTACTTTAGGTATGGTTACAGAAAACCAAGCACAACGTTTGGCAGAAGCTGGTTTGTATGCTTATAATCACAATTTAGATTCATCAGAAGAATATTATAAAGAAGTAATTTCCACAAGAGGTTATCAAGACAGATTAGATACTATAGATAACGTTCGTAAAACCAACGTAACTGTTTGCTCTGGAGGAATTATTGGAATGGGAGAATCTGCAGAAGATAGAGCAGGAATGTTAGTGGCATTATCAACTTTAAATCCACAACCAGAATCTACACCAATTAATGCTTTAGTTGCTGTTGAAGGAACTCCTTTAGAGGATGAAAAGCCAGTTGAAATTTGGGATATGATAAGAATGGTAGCAACAACCAGAATTGTATTGCCAGAAACACAAGTACGTTTATCTGCAGGAAGAACGCAGATGAGTAGAGAAGGGCAAGCTATGTGTTTCTTTGCAGGTGCGAATTCTATTTTTGCAGGAGATAAATTATTGACGACTCCAAATCCTGATGTAAATGAGGATATGAAGATGTTTAAATTATTAGGTTTAAATCCGCAGAAACCATTTACCAAAAAAGTACAACCACAAACTGTAGAGGCTAAAGATTCTCAATTTGAAGCTTTAGGAGAAAAACCAAAATGGACAAGACCAGACCATAAAATTGAAAGAAACGAAGCTGCAAAACAAAAAGGAAAAGCAGTAAAAGTTTAAAAATAAGATAATATTTACTAGAAAACCATCTTCTATGTTTTAGAAGGTGGTTTTTTTATGGAAAATTTATATTGTAAATGGTAACCGTAATTTCTTTAAAGTCATTTAAAATTGATAAACAAAAAATAATATTTTAAGAAGTCTTAATCAAAAGAAACAAAAAAACTAAATAGTTTTGGTTATTGATGGGTAATTTATAGCCAAGTAGAATTTGGTATGCACAAAAGGTTACTATTGTTTTTCCAGGACGTAAAAGGTACTATTTTGAAGCTTTAAAAATTTAATAATTCAATTTGTAATATCCTTATTATACGATATTTAGATAATTTATTGGGAGAATTCAATTTTAAAATTATATAAAATTGAAAAATAGATTAATAAAATTGAAAAATTAATAATAATTAATAATAATTAGTGTAAGCAAGTCTTTTGTCTTAAATTCGGCATAACCAAACTAACTAAATTGCTAAACTATGAAAGCTTGTCCAAGATGCAAATCTGTGTCCAGACACAGACTAAAAAGAAAAGGTGTTGTAAAACTAATACCAGGTACAAAAAGTTACGGTTGCGATAAATGCAATACTCAGTACACTTGGTTCTCCATTATCAATCGAACATTAAGAGTTTAAATACTAATTGTTTGCGTTGATATCTTTAATTTTATTCTTAGAAAGTCCCTGTAAGAGTAAAAAATAAAAAGATTTAAGTCAATTTTGCATAGTGTAATATGTTGATTATGAATTAAATTGCATATAATAGCATCAATAAACCCTCAACTATGAAAGCTTGCCCTAAATGTAAATCAACTTCTAGGTATAGAATGAGACGAAATGGAATTATTCGCGTAATTCCTGGTACACATTCATACGCTTGTGATAAATGTAACACAAGGTATACTTATGTTTCTTTTCTAAATCGTTCTTTTTAATTCAAAAAAAAAGAATTGATATTTTATAAATAAATGCTGCAAAAATAGTTGTAGTTTCTAATTCCGCAGTTAAATTATCTATTTTTAATAATTTATTCTTTTGTCATTAGCACTATGCTTTTTAACTAACGTGATTTTTATGAACAACTTAAGGAAATCCTAAAAAGGATTTCTAAACCTTTAATACATTAAATAAAATTGGTAAAATAGTATTTGAAGTATATAATAGGATCATTTTTTTTTGAAGAGCACAAATATAAAGCACATAGGTTAAGTTCGTAGAAAAAGTGTTAAATTTAGTACTCAATAAGTATTGGTTTTAAAATTATATTAACATAGCACTTATAAATGAGTAAAGTTACACCAAGAGGCGCATATCCACATGTAAAAGTAGTAGGCAATTTTATATTTGTTTCAGGCACAAGCTCAAGAAGAGCAGATAACACCATTGCAGGCGTTGAAATTATTGATGAAATGGGAACTAAAAAAATAGATGCTTATTTACAAACCAAAACGGTTTTAGAAAACATCGATAAAAATTTAAAAACTGTTGGTGCAAGTTTAAAAGATGTAGTTGATGTTTCTTCGTTTTTAGTAAATATGAACGATTTTGCAGAGTACAACAAAGCTTATGCAGAATTTTTTGACAAAGAAACTGGTCCAACAAGGACCACAGTGGCTGTGCATCAATTACCACATCCAGATTTGGTTGTTGAGATTAAGGTAACAGCTTATAAAAAAGACTAATTGAATATTAATAATAAAGAATAGAGCGTCTATAATAAAGATTGCAGTGGTATTTTTTTCTCTTCTTTTTTACTTTAATCTTTGAATGAAATGAAAATTCAAAACTACATCAATGGTAAATTTGTAAATCCAATTCAAGATAATTGGATTGATAACTATAATCCTTCAAATGGAAAAATATATTCTCAAACACCAAATTCATCTAAAGATGATGTAGAAAATGCCTATCAAGCTGCAGCAAAAGCATTTCCAAAATGGAGTAATTCTAGCTTAGAAGAAAGAAGTAAAATTTTATCTAAAATAGCAGAGTTAATTTTAGAAAAAATAGACTTTTTAGCAGCAGCAGAATCTAAAGATAATGGAAAGCCAATAAGTCTAGCAAAACAAGTAGATATACCAAGAGCAGCAAGTAATTTTCAATTTTATGCAAATGCTATTACACAGTTTTCTACAGAATCACATGAAAGTGTGGGGTTAAATGCAATTAATTTTACATTACGTCAACCAATAGGAGTTGTGGGCTGTATTTCTCCTTGGAATTTACCACTCTATTTATTCACCTGGAAAATTGCTCCAGCTATTGCAGCAGGCAATTGCGTAGTTGCAAAACCAAGTGAAGTTACACCAATGACAGCTTTTTTATTAGGCGAAATTTGTAACGAAGCTGGCCTACCAAAAGGAGTTTTAAATATTGTTCATGGTTTAGGTACAACAACAGGTCAAGCAATTATAGAACACACAAAAATCAAAGCAATTTCGTTTACAGGAGGTACAAAAACAGGTGCTCATATTGCTAAAATTGCAGCACCAATGTTCAAGAAAATATCTTTAGAATTAGGAGGTAAAAATCCGAATATTATTTTTGCAGATTGCGATTATAATAAAATGTTAGCAACCACTGTTCGTGCTTCATTTGCCAATCAGGGGCAAATTTGTTTGTGTGGCAGTCGAATTTTAGTTGAAGAGAAAATCTATGAAAAGTTTAAAACAGATTTTAGCAAAAAAGTAGCGGAATTAAAAGTGGGTAATCCTTTAGATGAAGACTCCAATTTAGGGGCTTTAGTATCCAAAGAACATTTAGAAAAAGTAAAAAGTTATATAGATAGTGCAGAAAAAGAGGACGCTAAAATAATTTTTGGTGGTAAAAAAGTAGTGGTAAAAGGTGCTGAAAACGGTTACTATTTACAACCAACAATTATTGAAGTTACAGACAATAAATGTAAACTAAATCAAGAAGAAATTTTTGGTCCAGTAGTAACATTAATTTCATTCAAAACTGATAAAGAAGCCTTAACTTTAGCCAACGATACTAAATATGGTTTAGCAGCAATGATTTGGACAAACAATTTAAACAGAACTATGCAATTTTCAAAACAATTACAAACAGGCATTGTTTGGGTAAATACTTGGTTGCTAAGAGATTTAAGAACCCCTTTTGGCGGAATTAAAAATAGTGGAGTAGGTAGAGAAGGAGGTTTTGAAGCCTTACGTTTTTTTACAGAACCTAAGAATGTTTGTATCGTTTATGAATAAAGAAATCAAAGAAAAAATCATTCAAGTTTGTGATGATAAAATTGCCAAAAAAGGAGAAAATGTTGGTTTGTCTTTTTATGCTTTTTTCAAAAATAAAAACGATAATCCAAAATTATTAATGCAAGTTGCCACTTGGTGGATAGAAACGCATCAATTAGATCATTTTGAAAAAGCGGTTAAGATTAAGCAAATGATTAAGGCTCACCCCAGGCTTCCCAAAGGGAGCGAGTGAGCAATATTATGAAAAATAACAACAAAACTTTAACCACCCAGTTTAAAGTTTCTTCCATTTGGGAAGGTTAGGATGGGCTTTTTATGAATTTAGAACTTAAAAACAAAAACGCATTAGTTTGTGGTAGCACACAAGGCATAGGTAAAGCAACTGCAATTTTATTAGCAGCAGAAGGTGCAAATATCACATTGTTAGCCAGAAACGAAGATAAATTACAATCAGTTTTAGCAGAATTGCCAAATTCAGACCAAAAACATAATTATTTAGTTGCAGATTTTTCGCAGCCAGATGAGTTAAAAAAAGTGTTAGAAACATCAAGTTTACAGTTTCATATTTTGGTTAACAATACAGGAGGCCCTGCAGGAGGTCCAATTTTTAATGCAGAAATTGGTGAGTTCGAAAGAGCATTTACCCAACATTTAAAATGCAATCATATTTTAGTGCAAACTGTAGCTCCATTTATGAAAACACAGTGTTTTGGTAGAGTAATTAATGTAATTTCTACCTCAGTAAAACAACCTTTAGACGGTTTAGGAGTCAGCAATACGATTCGTGGAGCAGTTGCAAGTTGGTCTAAAACCATGGCAAATGAGTTGGGCGAATTTGGGATAACCGTAAATAATGTTTTACCAGGAGCTACAAATACAGAACGTTTAAACGAAATCATTAAAAATAAAGCAGAAAAAACTGGCTTAACAGTAGAAAAAGTAGCAGAAATTATGATGAATGCTTCACCAGCAAAACGTTTTGCAAAACCAGAAGAAATTGCAAATGCTATTGTGTTTTTGGCTAGTGAAAAAGCAAGTTATATTAACGGAATTAACGTTCCTGTAGATGGTGGAAGAACAAAAAGTTTGTAAGCCCATCCCTAACCCTTCCCAAAGGGAAGGGAATTAAGTTCTGAAAAATAATTACATTAGTAATAAAAATAAAAAAAATATTAATCAAGAATTCCAATTCCCACCCAGATTGGAGTTCCTTCCTTTGGGAAGGTTAGGATGGGCTTATTATGAATCTAGTACAACCAATAAATTTTAAAAAATGGATTGATGAACATCGTCATTTATTAAAACCTCCAGTAGGTAACAAACAAGTTTGGGATAATGGCGAATATATTGTTATGGTTGTTGGTGGGCCAAATAATAGAAAAGATTATCATTATAACGAAACACCAGAATTCTTCTATCAATTAGAAGGCGATATGATTTTAAAAATCATAGATGATAAAGGCAAACAAATTGATGTAGAAATTAATGAAGGTGATATTTATTTACTGCCAGGTAAAGTACCACATTCACCACAAAGAAAAGAAAATACAGTAGGTTTGGTAATTGAATATCCACGTTCAAAAGGTATGTTAGATGCTTTAGAATGGTATTGTGAAAATTGTGGAAACCAATTGTATAGAGAAGAATTTAAACTCGATAATATAGAAACAGACATGCCTATTATTTTCGATAAATTTTATTCTGATAAAGAAAAATGCACTTGTGATAATTGTGGAACTGTAATGGAAGCTCCAAAAAAATAGCCCATTCTAACCTTATTAAAGGGAAGGAATTCATCACGAAAAGCCAAACCATCAAATTAAAAACGAAAAAAGAATGTCAAACCCATTAGAAAACAAAAATAGTTTCCCTTTGGTAGATAAGGGGCTTCGTAAGTTACGTATTAACGGACATTCGCATTTGTTGCCTTATCCAGAAGAAATTCCTCAATTTATGAAGGAGAAAGAAATTTTTTGGGTAGATGATGAACGCAAACACATGTTACAAAAAGGCTGGAAAAGACCTGTAACAGATTCTAGTTTTTTTCTTGATGAGAAGTTGTTGTGGATGGAGAAAAACAAATTAGATCATGCAGTAGTTTTAAACCTTTCTCAATTGTATGGTAATGGTTTGCGTTTAGAAGAGATGAAAAAAGCTTTGCGTTTTCAGAACGATTTTAATGCTAAAATTCAAAAAAATCACCCAAGTAAATTTACCTGTGGTTTTGTGGTGCATCCTGGTTTTATTTATGGTGCTCTAGACGAAATTAAACGTTGTGTAGAAGAATTAGATTTAAAAGTACTCTGTTTGCCAACACATTTTATGGATTCTATTGGGCAATGGCGTTGTGTTTTTGACGAAGAAAATGATCGAATTTTTGAACTAGCAGATCAGTACAAATTGGCTATAGAAATTCATCCTTATGATGGAGATAAAATGATAAAATTAGAAAATACCAATTGGCGTTTTCATTTAATTTGGATGTTGGCACAATGTGGAGATGCTTATCATTTTTATACGTTAAACGGAATGCAAGAGCGTTTTAAAAATATTAGAACTTGTTTTGCACACGGAGGCCAATTGGCACAAATGAATTTAGGAAGAAGAATTCAAGGTTTTGATGGCAGACCCGATTTATTTGAAGGCAAAACACACCCAAGAAAAGCAGTTGGACATAAAAATATCTTTTTTGATACTTTAGTACACGATACAGATTCTTTAAAGTTAATGTTTGAAAGACAAGGAACCAAACAGGTTTTAATGGGCTTAGATGATCCTTATCCTTTAGGAGAAATGGAAAGTGATAAACAGTCTTCTTATCCTGGTAAAATTTTAGATTTAGCTATCGAAAAAAATATAATTTCTGAAGTAGAAAAAGGTCAAATTTGGGAAGACAATGTGTTGCAATGGCTTTTTGGTGACGATAAAGTTGCAAAACAAAATTTAATTGATAAAATTCTTAGTTAGTATTACAGTTCTCAGTTCTCAGTTCTCAGTTTACAGTCAGCAGTTGACGGTTCTTAAATTACTGCCAACTGCTAACTGAATACTGTATAATAAACTATCCTTGGCATTTTTGTAAAACTTCTTCAGCTCTTTTTAGTTGAAATTTTGGATAAAATTCGATATCTATTTTTTCTTCTTTACTCAATTCAATAGCCTTTTTAATTTGGTCACAGTAGGGTTTGGTAGATTTTCCAAAAAACTTAGCTGCTCCCATATTCCATTCTGCATTAGCCAAAATAACTCTAGGGTTTTTAGGGGCTATAGCTAGTGCTTTTGCATATAATTGGGCATTTTTTCCAGATAAAGTCATTCCATATTTCTGACCATCAAAAGCAATATAGGCTGTATTTAGTAGAGCTTGAGCAGCAATAATTTCTGGATTATTTTCTGAATTTGATTTTGCCAAATCTAAAAATTCTTGAGCCCTGTTTAGTTTTGCGTTAAGTTTACTTTCTTCTTTTATTCCAAATGCACTTAAAACTTCTACATAAGCAGTATAATAAGCAGGTAGCCAGTTTTCTGTTTCGGCTTTCGAGATTCTCTCAAATAGTTGAGAAGCTTTTACCATCTCGTTTTTTTCCCAATGTGCAAATGCTTTTTGCATTCCTTTTTGATATTTAGATTGCGCAGCAAGGATGCCAGTACATAAAATAGCGATAATTAAGATTGATTTTTTCATTGTATAAAAGATTGATTTTTGTGAATATATTTTTAAATTGTTATGTCTATGGCTTTATTTTCAGATAATTGAAACTTAGCGTCATCGTATTTTGGAGGCCCCATAAAACCTGTTGCATTATTAGAGCAGCCATAATCTTCTTTTGGAATTCCTAAAAAATTAGTATCCATTTTTTTATTGTCATTTTCGTCATGTATAAACGAAACTGCATATTCTCCTTTTGGTAAATTTTTAAACACAATTATAGCTTTGTTATTTTCAATTTTTGAAAGTGCTCCTCTAAATTGTTTATTTAAGAAATTTTCTTTTTTGTTGTAAACAGCAACCATTAAAGTTCCTTTATTAGAGTTTAAACCAGCTATGTTTACAGTCAATACAAAGGTTTCTTCTTGGGCATTTGTTGTTAAAAATCCGCTGAAAATAAACGCGATTAGTAGTATAAGTTTTTTCATAATTGTTGTTTTTAATTGTTATTGTTGATTCAAATATCTGATGTTTTTGTGTGATTTAAACAAGAAACATACCGAATTGTAATTTTTTACTTCTGAATTGTTATTTTAGACATTAGACATTAGACATTAGACATTAGACATTAGACATTAGGCGTTAGAAATTTCTACCAACTACAAACCATCAACCATAAACCAACAACCAAAAACCAAAAACCAACCTCTATAAATTATCCAATTGATTCGATTTTTTATCATCACTAATTGTCCAGAAAAAGCCAACAAAAAAGAAACTATCTGCATTAGGTAATACAGCTTGCCTGTCGAAATTTCCATTGATGTCTGGGGTGTTTTTATAATTATAACCAAAAACATTTCGTGTGCCTAAAGCATTGTTTACTGAAAAATATAGTATTTTTTGTTGATCTATTAAATACGCCCAATTTAAACTTACAGAATTGTAAGGGTTGGTTTTGTTGTTTAAAAAACCAGGTTTGTTTGGGTTTGTATACGTTCTGCCAGAGGCAAAATTATAAGCAATACCCAGTTGACTTTGCCATTTTTCTACCCAATGTTTTGCAACAAAAGATAAATTATGAGCAGACGCAAAATTTGGAGTTGCAGTGGTTGGATAATTTCTGAAATCTCTTTCTGTGTCTAAAAAAGAGTATGAAATCCAATAATCGGTGTTTTTAATTTTACCATTTTGTCTCCAAAAAACGTCTATTCCTTTTGCGTATCCATTACCATCATTTGAATAGTTAGATGTAAAATTTGCCATTTGGGTATCAAATTTTACCAAATTATTATAATCTTTATAATAAGCTTCTACTCTAAAAATTTGATTTTGTTTGGTATGTTGGTAGTTCGCAATGAAATGCGTTGAGTTTTCTGCTTTAAAATCTTCATTAAACTTTACATAATTGTTACTCGGGTTTTGGTAAAACTGCCCATAAGCTAACGAAATTTGAGACTTTTTACTCGATTTATAAGATAATGAAGCTCTTGGAGAAAGTGTAAACTCATTTAACACATCAGAATACTCTGCTCTAATACCTAATTTTGCAGCTAAGTTTTTTGAGAAAAAAATATCAGTTTCTGCAAAAGAAGCAAACAAGTTATTATCAAATCCGTAATCAGAGCTTTGGCTGTTAAAAGGCGTGTATTTTTCATCAAAACTAGTCATAAAGTACTCTGAACCAAAAGAGATTCTAAATCTTGATGTAAATTGTTTTTTCAATTTAACTTTAACATGCGCTGAATTTTCGACGCTATTTATAACATCGTCAATCACTTTTACAGTAGAGTTATCATTTGTAAAACTAATTCCGGTTTCAATTTTCCAATTGTTACCTAATTTATTTTTGTAAGAACTATTCATATAAAGGTTTCTATTTCTTAATCCGAAACGAAAACCATCTTCAAAATTAATATCATCTTGAATTACATCTAAATCTGTATAACTAAATGCACCATACACTTTTAGCATAGCATCGTCTTTAAAACTATGTCTATACACAGCTTCTCCACTTGCAGATTGAAAAGGTTTGATAAATTTATTTCTATCAGGAAAAATTGAGCTGTAAGGTCCTAAATTTATATAAGAAGTGTTGATGCTTAAAGAGTTTTTACCCCAAATTTGCGTGTTTCCTACACCTCCACCAACTGTCATTAATTGTACTTCTGTTTTTTCTTGATCGGGTTTATCAATAGTAGTTAAATCTAAAACACCAGACAAAGCTTGTCCATATTCTGCTGAATAACCTCCTGTAGAAAACGTAATTCCTTTGAATAAAAAAGGCGAATACCGTCCACGAGTTGGTGTATTGTTAGGTGAAGGACTATAAGGCGTAAAAACACGAACACCATCAATAAAAATTTGTGTTTCTTCTGCATCTCCACCTCTTACAAATAATCTTCCGTTTTCTGGATTTGCTGCTGTTCCTGGTAAAGTTTGTATAGCACCCAAAACATCACCAACAGCACTTGCAGTTGTTACAATGTCTAAAGGTTTTAAAACCGTAACTTTTGCTTTTTCTCCAGCTCTAAAAGTACCTGCATTTATGGTAACTGCATCTAAAGCATTTACATCGTCTCTTAATTTTATGGTTACATTTTTGAGTGATGAAACGTCATCTATCTTTACATAAGTTTCAAAAGAAACAAAAGAAATGACTAAAGTTTGAGTTCCTTTTTCTTCTGTAGTAAAAGAAAACGCACCTTTTTCATCTGTTGAAGTGCCATCGTAAGTGCCCTCTAAATAAACGCTTGCTCCTAAAATGGGGTTGTTTTTGGTATCTGTAACTTTACCAGAAATGGTTTCTTGTGCTATGATTGAAAATTGAGTGATGGTAAAGAGTAAAAATAAAATGCGTTTCATCATAATGGTTTTTGATGATACAAAGATGTGCAGATTATAGCGCTTTAAATAAAAAGAAATACCGAGTTGTAAGTTTTGATTGATGAGTTGTGATTAAATTTTGACAAAGATTTCAAAGATTTTACAGATTTTCATTGATTTCGTTTTAAATGAAATTGAATCGAATTCATCGAAAGAAATTGTAATATTGCTTTGTAAACTTGCAATTACGTTATAAAATAGGAATACAAAAATCTACAATAAACTTGTTTTCTGGGTGCGCTTCAGCATTGTTATAATAAATCTCAAAAGGAGCAGTCATTGCTTTTTTGTAGCCATTTTCTGTCATCCAAACAAAAGAAGCTTCCCAAGCTTGCTGAAATTGAAAAGGAGTAATTTCAAATCTAGAAACGATACATTTTGTAGGTGGCAATACTTTTAAATTTACAGCGCCATTAATATCATCTACAGGATCATTAAGAATAATACAAGCACTCATTCTTAAATTGTTAGGATCTGTAATTTTTGGACTATCGTGATAAATGGTCACCATTCTAGTTTTTTCATTGATTAAGCCTTTTGGAGTTGCCCATTGTACTAATCTGTTGTACACGCTGCCAATAGCTTCCATTTTTCCTTTATGTGAAATATAGGCCACATCTAATCTAGGCACTGTTTTAATAGATGTTTTTTTTGCGTTCATTTTTAACCAAATTAAAGTGTTGTTTAGGTTACAAATGTATTGTTTAAAAGCAATATTTGTTTGTTTATTCTTGCTATCTGTTTTGCAAATTTGACTATATTTTTTAGGACTTTGTTTTTTAAATTGATTAGGAGAAATGCTATAAAACTTTTTAAATGCTTTAGAGAATGAAGACAAACTCGAAAAACCTACAATTTCTGAAACTTCAGTAATCGATATTTCTTTTTGATGCATTAAAAAGGCAGCTGCTTTTTCTATTCGTTTTCTATTGATGAAATTGTGAAAAGTTTCATGGGTAACTGCGCTAAATAATCTATGAAAATGAAAGGGAGAAAAATAAGCTTTTTGAGCAATCAGCTCTAAATTTAGTTTTTTATCTAAATTTTCTTCGATGTAAACAATAGCATCACAAATTCTAGTAACAGTAGTATTATGAGTAGTTTGTGGTGGTTTCAATTGGGTTTGTTTTGTAGTTTGTAGAACAAAAAGCCGCCTGCAAAGTATAAAATAATATCCATGTAATCTTTGGTATATCTTGCTAAATATTCTGGAAATACAAATTCAAAAAGAATGCTATACATAAAACAGACATATAAAATTATAGGTAAACTTAAGGCGAAGTTTTTATCATTTCTAGACCATTTTAAAAATAGTAAGCATAAAAAAAGTACAATGGGAATAATTAAAAAATCATTTACATAATTGTTGATGATTTTTGGGAGATAAATATTAAAAGACTGCAAACCATAAATAAGTAAACCTAAAACAAATGAAGAAACACAAAAAAAGGTGAGTTTTTTGTTCATTTTTACCCAGCAGCTACCATTGTAATAAACCAAGCTAAACCAGCACCAATAGCGCTAACCACAGTTATTACTGAATACAACATCCAACCAATAATTTTAAAGAAGATGTTAGGATGTTTTTTTAAACGTTTTGCTAAACTAGGGTTTTCTATTTCATAAATAGCTTCATCAATTTGCTTTTGTTTTATAGCTTCTGCTTTTATGGCTCTCTTTTTTTGATCAGAAATTAGGGTGTTACAAAATTGGCAATAATCATTGTTTTTATTGACGGTTTTACATTTTGGACAGATGATAATTCGTGTACCCATTAAAAATTAATTTTTTGATTTTTTGCTTTAAAAGGACGAATAATTAATCTTGTTTCTCTATCAAAACGAATATAATTGTACACCCAATTTAAGAAAACTACGGCTCTATTTCTAAAACCTATTAAAGAAAAAAGATGCACAAACATCCACACAAACCAGGCAAAAACTCCTTGGAATTTCCATTTTGGTAAATCTACCACTGCTTTATTTCTACCAATGGTAGCCATAGATCCTTTATCATTATAAACAAAAGCGTTTTGTTTTTTATTAAAACGTTTTGCCAAGATATTTTTTGCAACTAATTTACCTTGCTGAATGGCAGGTTGTGCCATCATTGGGTGTCCATAAGGATTTTTCTCAGATTGCATACAAGCAACATCGCCAATAGCATAAATATTGGTGTATTTTTCTATTTGATTATATTCATTTACTTTATACCTTTCTGCTCTTGGTATAATTGAAGATGCCTGTAAACCTTGTATATTTTCACCTTTTACACCAGCTGCCCAAATTACAGTTTCTGCCCTAAAATTGTCTTCTCCATTTGTTTTAACAATTTTTCCATCATAATCTAAAACGCGTAAGTTTTTCCAGATATTAACACCCAAACTGATTAAGAAATCTTCAGCTTTTTCTGATGCTTTTGCACTCATTCCTTTTAATAAACATTCAGCGCTTTGTATTAAGTTAATTTGCATTTGCCTAATATCTAAATCTGGATAATCTTTTGGTAAAATTCCTTTTTTCATTTCAGCTAAAGCTCCTGCTAATTCAACTCCTGTAGGTCCACCACCTACAATTACAAAATTCATTAATGCATTTCTTTCATCAATATTATCTGTCAATAAAGCTTCTTCAAAATTTTCTAAAATTAAACTCCTGATATTTAGAGATTGGGGTACAGATTTCATTTCCATTGTGTTTTTTTGGATGTTAGTGTTTCCAAAAAAGTTAGTGGTAGAGCCTGTGGCTATGATTAATTCATCGTAATCTAAACAACCAATAGAGGTTTCTACTGAGTTTTGTTCAGGGTTTATTTGATGAACTTCTGCCAATCTAAAATAGAAATTTTCTACATCTTTAAAACGTTTTCTTAAAGGAAAAGCAATAGAATCTGGTTCTAAACCACCTGTGGCTACTTGGTACAGCAAAGGTTGAAAAGTATGGTAATTGTGTTTATCTATTAAAACTACTTGCAATTCTTGTTTTTCTAAACCTTTTGCAGCTGCCAAACCAGCAAAACCACCACCAATAATTACAACTCTAGGAAAACTTGATTGTGGAATGTTCATCTGAATTTTTAGATTTTAAAATCAAAACAAATTTACGGAAAAGCAATGGTTTCTTATTTGAAACTACTTTTTATTTCTTGAAGAGAATCATTTGAATTGCTAAATTTTGAGATCACTTTTAGACGTAACTCGTCTATTTCTACATCAAAATAGTTTGTCCATTTATCATTTGTAAATAAATGTTGAATTTGTTTTAGTCGTTTTTGAGCTTCAGAATAGCAAAATAGATGTTGATGTAAAGTTTGCGTTTTTGGTTGAAGTTTAGCTGTTTTTTTATCAAAATTAACTTGAATACCAAAGATTTTTTCTTGAGAGTTGATAGGGTAGAAGTCACACCATTTTGCAAAACCAATTACAATATTTTGATTTTTGTAATTCTTATCAGCAATTAATTTCCATCTGCAATTGGCAACTCGTCCCCAATGATTGGATTTTCTGTACACACCTTCATCAGTATAAAAATATGCGCTTTCAGATTTACTTTTGTAATTTGTGTTTTCTGGAAAATCAAAATCATCAACTTGTTGAAATTCGCAAAAAGTGTACTTAAAAAAGTTGTTTTTGTTGAAAGTTTTCAAAACGTTTTTTTTGCAAAAATACTATTCTTAATGTTTACAAAATATTTAAAGTAACATTTGAACTTGTTAATTGTGGATTATAGCAAAACAATATTTTTAAAAAGTAGGTGCTGAAACTTTTTATACTGTGTAGTTGGCCTCCTTTTTTTTGGAAAATAGTAGTTTTAATATATTAATAATTACAAAACCTACAATTTGGATTGCAGGTTTTGTAATTATTAAAACGTATTATTTAGTGCTTCACAAAATTATAGTTTTTACATTAATTTATATTTACTGTCATTGTTTTATAAGTACTTTTTTTAATTGTATTTGAACTACCAGCAGTTATTGGAGTTCCTTCTACTTGAAAAATATAATTTCCACTTTTTGTTATAAAAGTTAAATCTGTACCATAAAATTTATTTGTATATGAAGTGCTAACATTATGAATATCTACTCTACCTAATGCATTTAAGTCTGTATCATATGCAACCATTTCTAGTTTAAGATCTTGGCTAAACCCCTGTGAAAATCCAACATAAATATCTTCATTTTTATAAATTGAAGTTGGTCTTGTAAAGTCTGTTCTTGATTTTTTAAAGGTTAAATTATACAAGTATTCTGAATGATCTGCATCGTATACGTAATATGTTCTTTCTCCTTGGTTTGGTACATTATTTATAAAAACCTCTGTATTGCTATCTTCTTCTAAAATATATGCTTGGTAAGTATCTGGAACTGCATCAAATTCGGCATTATCAAATTTTAAAATAGTGTCTCCACTATTATTAACCTTATCAAACGTTAAAGCTACTTTATATTCATTTTCTAAATAATCTCCTTTAATAACAATACTATAATTATAAGCAGCGTTATAATTTTCTACTTTAATAATAGGTACATAACTGTTATTGGTTACGTCTCCAAACTGAATGTTTGTATAACCATTATCACTATAACTTGTGTACGACTTAAAATTTGCAGCTGTAATACTTTGTTCTTTAACAACATCATCTTCATTGTTTGAAGAGCATGAAGCAAATACCATTGTTAAGGTTAATACTACTAATTTTGTTACGCTAACTAATTGTGTTTTTTTAAAATTGTTCATTGTAATTTTTTTTTATTTATACTTGAAAATCTATTGTCAAACAGTTGTTTACGTCATTAAAAAGCCAACTATTTGAGTCAAAAAGTAACGATTTATATCAAAAAGAAACCATCTGAATCATTTGTTATTTTTAATCGAATTTATTCGGAAAAAGTATTTGTATTCTTTTGTTATAAGCTATAAAAACAACCTATTTTATTATAAATAGTTACTTAAAGGAGGTTTTGTTGATCAATAAAAAGGACATTAAACAATATTTTAAAACAGAATAGAATTTTATCAATTTAAATGATGTTTAAATCTTTATGTCGATAAATTTAAAGGTAATTATCGCGTTTTTTTTTTTGAGTAGTAAGAACATTATAATGATGATGGTTTGTAGCTAAGTAAAACTTTACCAATTAAAATGATTATAAAATTTTAATTTACACTCCCGTCTTTGGTTATATACTGCATTAAAAAAATACATGAATCATTCTTGTACTATTACTCAAAAAAAAGGGCCTCTTTAAATTAATAAAGAGGCCTGTTATTTAGGCTATAAACCTGAAATTATATAAATTATTCGCCTAGTAAGTGCAGTTCTGTAAACTCTTTATCCAACACTATAGTTTGGGTTCCGAAGCTTTCTGAGCTATCAATAGAAATTTCTACATTATCTATTTGAATCGAAGTAATGGTAAAAGGTAGGTTGTGTAAAACCACATTAAACTTTTTGTAAGCAGCATCAAACGTACCTTCTTTATGTTGTTGTAAAATAAATTCTTTCTTTTTACCTGTTACTTTAAAAGTACGTAAACTGTATCTTCCTTTCTTATAATCGTATCCATCATGAGCATCATCAAAAAGTTGAGATTTCTCTTTACCTTTTTTATAATAAACATCTAAAGTAATTTCTTCAAAATTCTTTTCGCCAACATATTGTTGAACAGGGTATTTAGGTATCACAGCACCTTCTTTAATAAAGATTGGCATACTGTCTAAATCAGCATCTACCCAAGTTTCTTTACCACCTTCTACAAGCTCATTAGTCCAAAAGTTATACCATTTACCTCTAGGAATGTACATTCTTCTTCCTTTAGAGTTTGGTTCTTGTATAGGACAAACTAAAATATGTTCACCATAAACAAATTCATCACTTCTATAATGTGTTTGTTGATCTTCTTGGTCAAATAATACTAAAGATTTTAAAATCGGAGTAGCGTTTTTAATGTGATTCCAAAATGCGGTATACAAGTAGGGCAATAACTGATATCTAAGCTCAACAAACTTTCTAACAATATCTGTAATTTCATCACCAAAAACCCAAGGTTCTTGGTCTCCATGGTCGCCTGAAGAATGTACTCTACAGAAAACATGAAAAACACCTAATTGAATCCATCTTGCAAATAATTCTCCTTGAGGTTGCTCTGCAAAACCACCAATGTCAGAACCTGCAAAAGAGAAACCAGACATGGCCATTCTTTGTGCTTGGTTGTTGGCAATAGCTAAATGTTCCCAAGTAGCAACGTTATCTCCCATCCAAGTAGAGGTATATCTTTGTGTACCAGAATACGCAGCTCTAGTAATTACAAAAGGACGTTTTGGATACGAATATTTCTTTAAGCCATGATACGTAGCACGTGCCATTTGCATTCCATAAACATTATGGGCTTTTCTATGCGAGCAATGATTACCATCATAATCATGACGAACATCATTTGGAAAGGATTTGTTTGGAACATCCATTACTGCTGGTTCGTTCATGTCATTCCACACACCCTTAACACCAATGTCTTCAATTAATTCTTGAAATAAACCAGACCACCATTCTCTAACCTCTGGTTTTGTATAATCTGGAAAATAACACTCTCCAGGCCAAACTTTACCTTTCATGTAAGGGCCATCTGCACGTTTACAGAAATAATCTTTATCTAATGCTTCTTTAAAAACATCGTACTCTAAATCAATTTTAATTCCTGGATCTATAATAACAACAGTTTTAAAACCATCATCCTCTAGTTCTTTCACCATTCTTTTTGGATCTGGGAAGTAGTTTTTATCCCAAGTAAAACAGCGGAAACCATCCATATAATCTATATCTAAATAAATAGCATCACAAGGAATTTGTAAATCTCTAAATGTTTTGGTGATTTCTTTTACATTACTTTCTGGGTAATAACTCCATTTACATTGATGAAATCCTAAAGCCCATAATGGAGGTAATGCATGTGGTTTACCTGTTAAATCTGTATAATTGGCAACAACATCGCTCATTTGTGGTCCATAGATGAAGTAATAATTCATTTCACCACCTTGTGCCCAAAAACTTGTTACATTTCTACGTTCTTGCGCAAAGTCAAAATGAGTTTTAAAAGTATTGTCGAAAAAAATACCATAAGATTTATTGTGATGAATAGAGGTGTAAAAAGGTATCGCTTTATAAATAGGGTCTGTATTTTTACCAAAAGCGTACGAGTCTGTCACCCAGTTTTCGAAACGTTTACCTTTTAGGTTTACGTCTACGGGTTTATCACCTAAACCATAATAGCTTTCTGCTTTTTGAGATACTTTACTCATTTTTACGATGTCTCCACCATATTCGTAACTTTCTTCCCAATGAAAACCGATTTCATCTTCATTGATTAAAACCATATCTATAGCATCATACAAGCGTACTTGTAGACTTAGTTTTTCAACTTTACAAATTAATTTAGAAGTGGTAACAATGTAATGTATGTCATCTTCTGAAACTTCAAGGAAATTGTAGCCTCTAGAAGCATGAATGGTAACTCCATAAGAAAAATCATTTTCGAATTTTCCTGTGGTAGAATATCTGAATCTAAGCACACTATCTCTTACAACAGTAAGTTGTAAAACAACATTGTTTTTTGTGGTGAAGTAGAGGGTGTCTACATCTTTCTTATAATCTATTATTTCTGAAGGAAATAAATTTCCTTTTTGTTCTAATTCTGTATTAACAATCATAGTTGTTGTTGTTTTGGTCTGATAAAAATCGCGAAATTGTTCCTAAATTTAAACAAAAAAAGGTTTTTTCTACGATAACGTATTCGTCTGAATTGGTGCTAAAAATATTGCATATTTATTTAAAAATAAGCTTAATAGCACTTGTTTTTAAAGAATTTTTAAAGTCTTATATATTGCTTGTTTTTTTTGTGAAGTACAAAAAAATAGATGCTTGTTTTTATTAAATTCCTATTGTTTAAAAAACGTGAGTGTTTATTATTTAAATTTAAAAGCAACCATTCCTAAAGGAGGCAAGCATAATTCAACCGAATTTTGTTTGCCATTCCACTCTTTTGGGTCTGAATTTAGATTTTTATTTTTATAGTTTCCTGTACCATTATACTTGGTTGCATCGCTATTAAAAACCTCTTTTAAATCGCCAGATTTAGGTAAACCGATTCTGTAATTTTCTCTAGGAATTGGTGTTAAGTTTAATACTACAATTACATTATCTTTTTCATTATTTCCTTTTCTTATGTAAGACATTATGGAGTTTTCATGGTCTCCATGATCAATCCACTCAAAACCATCAGAAGAAAATTGTTTTTCAAACAATGCTTTTTCTTTTTTATAAAATGCATTTAAATCTTTAACTAAAGCTTTGGCTCCTTTATGAACATCGTATTGTAATAAGTGCCAATCTAAACTCCCTTGAAAATTCCATTCACTAGTTTGTCCAAATTCACCTCCTTGAAATAAGAGTTTTGTGCCTGGGTGTGTGTACATTAGGCTGTACATTAGTCTTAAATTGCCAAATTTTTGCCATTCGTCACCAGGCATTTTCTCTACAATTGCTTTTTTACCATAAACAACTTCATCATGCGAAAGTGGTAGCATAAAGTTTTCTGTAAAGGCATAATTTAAGCTAAAAGTTAAATCGTTTTGGTGGTGTTTTCTATAAATAGGTTCTTTGGCAAAGTAATTTAAAGTGTCGTGCATCCAACCCATCATCCATTTCATTCCAAATCCTAAACCACCATCGTAAATAGGTCTTGAAACTTTAGGAAAAGAAGTTGATTCTTCTGCAATAGTTTGTACATCTGGAAAAGATGCATAAACTTCTGCATTCATATCTTTTATAAAGTCTATGGCTTCTAAATATTCTCGGCCACCAAACATGTTTTGTTCCCATTCACCTTCTTTTCTAGAATAATCTAAAAATAACATAGAGGCTACAGCATCTACTCGCAAACCGTCTGCATGGAATTGATCTAACCAAAAAATGGCATTACTAATTAAAAAGGCTTTGATTTCGTTTCTGCCATAATTAAAAATTAAACTTTTCCAATCTTGATGGTAACCTTTTCTACGATCTGGATGTTCGTATAAATGAGAACCGTCAAAGAAACCTAAACCATGATCGTCTGAAGGAAAATGCGATGGTACCCAATCTAACAAAACACCAATTCCTTTTTCATGAAATTTATCAACCAAATATTTAAATTCATCTGGATATCCAAAACGAGATGTAGGGGCAAAATAACCAGTTAATTGGTATCCCCAACTTGGGTCATAGGGATATTCCATAATTGGCATAAATTCTACATGAGTAAAATTCATATCATCTACATAATTTACCAATTCTTCAGCCAATTCTCGATAACTTAAGAAACGGTTTTCTTCAATTTGTTTTTTCCAAGAGCCTAAATGCACTTCATAAACAGAAAAGGGTGCATTTAAAGCATTGTTTTTCTTTCTGTTTTTCATCCATTTTTTGTCTTGCCATTGGTATTCATCTTCCCAAACAACAGAAGCGGTTTTTGGTGGGTGTTCACACCTTCTTGCAAAAGGGTCTGCTTTTTCTGTAATTATATCATTATTAGAACTCTGTATTTTGTATTTATAAATATTGCCTTTCTCTACATTGGGTATAAAACCTTCCCAAATACCACTACCATCCCAACGAACGTTTAGTTTGTGTTCACCTTCTAACCAAAAGTTAAAATCGCCAACTACAGAAACAGATTTAGCACTCGGTGCCCAAACTGCAAAATAGGTACCTTGTTCACCATCAACATTGATAATGTGAGAACCAAATTTTTCGTATAACCTGTAATGTTTACCTGCTTTAAAGAGGTTGATATCAAATTCTGTAAAAAGACTGTGTGCTTTTGTATGTGCCATAGTATTATGAGTTCAAAATATTTGCGATACCTTTTAATGGAATAATTGTCCATTTAGGCCTTGAGTTAAGTTCGTAACCTAACTCATAAATTGCTTTTTCTAACAAGCAATATTTTAATAAATATATTCTTTCGTTTGTATAACCAATAGATAAATTGGCTTCTTGTGTAATTTCTCTATAGGTTTCTAAAAAGATGCCTACCATATATTTGTAGAGTAACTCACCATATTCAGAAAGTTCTTCTTGTGTTTTAGAGTAACTGGTTTGATTGTTAAAAATGGTGGAATAAATGGCATAATGAAATGAGCGAAACAAACCAGCAACATCTTTTAATGGCGGTTGTTTTACTTTACGATCTCTAATGGTGCTTTCTGGTTCGCCTTCAAAATCTAGAATGCAAAAATCGTCATCTTGAACTAAAATTTGACCTAAGTGATAGTCGCCATGAATTCTAATGCGTTCGCCTTTTAATTTGGTCCAATCAAAATTTACCAATCTTTTTCTAATTTCATTTTTATGGTCTAAAAATTCTTTAGCCAACTGTAAAGAGTACCCTTCTAATTTATGTAGATTATTTTCGGTTAGATTTAGTCTGTTTTGAAATTGATAAGTTAACCTATTTTTTAACCAAACTGTATAATCACCATTAAAACGAGTGGGCGTAAAGGCTGTTTCTTCAAATTCAGAGCCTAATGCAATATGCATTTCTGCTGTTCTTTGTGCCAATAATTTAACCTTATTCAATAAATTTAAACCCACCCAATCTACAATTAGAGGTGGTAATTCTATTATTTTTTTTCTTTTGAAAATCTCTACATCAGGCAAATCGTTAAAATTGATGTTTTTGACATCTATTGAGGTGTAAATTTTATGAATTTCTTTTAAAAAATAATCCCATGCATCACCATTATTGGCAACTAATTTTTGCATTAAAGCAATGGTAATGTTAGTGTTTTCAGAATCAATAATGTTCATACTTCCTAAATACGGAGGTGTGTTTTTAAATTCTTTTTTGTCTGATAAAAAACGACTCATTTCGTAGTCAGGATTTTTATCAGCATAAATTCTTCTAAAAAATTTAACTATAAAAATATCATTATAAACAATAGAGGTGTTGCTTTGTTCTGCTCCTAAAAACCTTGAAGAGGTGTATTCTGGAAAAGAAAAGTTTTCTGTTTTATGATATTGAACAGGTGTTTTATCTACTGGTAAAGCTGTGCAAATTCTTTGGTAAACTACTTTTCTAAAAGCTTCTAAATGCATAGCATCTATGATAAAACCTTCTTGATTTTTAAGTTTTAATGGTAATATTTTACTTTCTTTTGCAAAGGCTTCATCACTAACAAAGGCTATGGGTAAAAAGTAATGATGGTAAAAAGCTTCTACAAAATTTACTTCTAATATTAAGCCAAAGTACACTTCATTTTTATGTTGAATTCTAAAGTACTCACTTAATTCGATATACTTTAAATGGCTAGATTTACCACCATACCAACGTTGTTTTAAAATGTAATCTTCTAAAACATCAGACAAAAAAACTTTTATAAAGTTTTTATCATCTAAAATTTCTTCCCATTGATTTGCAGATGCAAAAACGGAAGGTTTAGCGCTGATGTTTTTGTTTTGACACATGTTTATTTATTGATTTTAAAAATATGAAAAGGTAGTGTAGCATGTAACTCTACATAATTCCATTCATTATACCAATCGTAAGAATTTCTAGTAACCAAATCAAGAACCTCTACTTTGTGCCCATGGTTTATACCAAGGTCATGCAAAGGTAGTTGAACAGAACCCGATTGTGAATTGTAAGCATCTAAACTGATTACAGTTAGGGTTTCATTTGTTCTATCTAAATTCCATTTATAAAAAGCAATAAGTTGATTGTTTTGAGTTTCTAAAAATTTTATATTATTGGTTTGTTGGTAGGATTCATTCTCTTTTCGAATACTATTTATTTTAGAGATTAATGTAGTAAGCTTATTTTCTTTAAACCAATCATAATTGCAGATTTGAAACTTTTCTGACATGTAATATTCTTCTTTGCCAGCAATAGGAGCATCTATTCTTTGTTCAAAAACAGGGCCGTAAATTCCAATATTAGAACTTAAAGTTGCAGCTAATGCATAACGCAAAATATACATGCTTTCTGGAGCACCTTGTAGGTGATGTGGGTTAATATCTGGCGTATTTGGCCAAAAATTAGGTTTCATGTATTCTTTTTGATCTGTTTGAGTTAACTCTGTCATGTATTCTATTAACTCATGTTTAGAAGTACGCCACGTAAAGTAAGTGTAGCTTTGTGTATAACCTTGTTTAGCCAATTGTTGCATAACTTTTGGTTTGGTAAAAGCTTCTGCTAAAAACAAAACATCAGGATGTTGTTTTTTTACCTCTTCTATAACCCAGCCCCAAAAATAGTATGGTTTTGTATGCGGATTATCTACTCTAAATACATTTATACCACAATCAATCCAATACAATAAGGTGTCTAAACACTCTTTCCAAAGGTTTTTATAATCTTTACTTTCCCAATAAATAGGTAAAATATCTTGGTATTTTTTTGGTGGATTTTCTGCATATTGCACTGTACCATCTGGACGCCATTTAAACCAATCTGGATGATCTGTGACCCAAGGATGATCTGGAGCAGCTTGCAAAGCATAATCCATTGCGATTTCTATCCCTAAGTTTTTTGCCTCATTAATTAAATTTTTAAAATCGTCTAAAGTACCTAACTCAGGATGTATATCTTTATGACCACCATGTTTTGAGCCAATGCCCCAAGTTGAACCTACATCTCCATCTTGTGCAACTGTAGTGTTGTTTTTTCCTTTTCGATTTACTTCTCCAATAGGATGAATAGGAGGGAAGTACAGTGTATCAAAGCCCATTTTTGCTACTCGAGGTAGTAATCTATGACAGTCTTTAAACGTACCATGTTTCCCTTCTTGATCTGATGCTGATCTTGGAAAAAATTCGTACCAAGTAGAAAAACGCGCCTTTTCTCTATCAACATAAACTTGCAGTTCTGTTGTTGTTTGTGTGAGTAGTTTTTCAGGATTTTCTATTAATATTTTTGTAAGTCTTTCAGAAATAGCTTCTTTGATAGCCTCATGATATGTTTCTGTATTTTTAAAAATAAAAATTAAATGCAAAAGATAATTTTTATCTTCTTCGCTTACTTTTTCTAAACTATTTTCTAATAATTCTGCTCCTTCTAAAAGTTCAGAATTTACGTGTTGGTTGTCATCAATTTTTCGGTGAATACCATGTTGCCAGTTTAAGGCATAATCTACCCAACCTTGTATTTTATAAGCGTAGTAACCTTGTTTAGTTGTTATAAAACTTGCTGTGTACTCATCATTAATAGTAGGTTGCATTCGGGTTTCAGACCATTGCTTTTCAGAACTATGTTTATATAATAAACTGGCTTGTAAAATATCATGTCCGTCCACTAAAACGTCTGCTGTTACATTTACAATTTCATTAACCACCCTTTTTATAAAAACGGTTCCATTATTTATTTGCGGAGCAACATTTTCTATAACAATTCTACTTTGGTTTAGCATTGATTTTTATTTGAAAAATTAGTGTTCTTAAGTTTAGCCGATATTTGTTCCATTAGGAATCGTTGCATCTTTTTTAATAACTACAATACCATCCTTAACCATATAAGTGTCTGTTTCTGTGTCTGGTATGTGTTTTCCTCCATTAATTCTAACATCATCACCAACTCTACAGTTTTTATCTACTATACAATTATGTATGTAACATCTGTCTCCAATACCCATCATAATTTCTATATTATTTTTGGCTACTTCTTCTAAACTTTCATAAAAGTCGTTCCCCATCATATAGGTATTAGAAATTAAAGAGTTTTTACCAATTCTAGATCGGATTCCAATTACAGAGCGCTCAATTTTTTCTGCTTGAATAATGCAACCATCACCAATAACAGCTCTGTTTAAAATTGAACCAGATATTTTTGATGTTGGTAAAATACGAGCTCTTGTATAAATACCCTTTTCGTTATATAAATCAAATTGAGGTACATCATCTGTTAGTCCTATATTTGCTTCAAAGAAAGAATCTATATTTCCAATATCTTCCCAATATCCTTCATATTGATAGCTTAAGGTTTTATGGTTGTTAATTGCTTGAGGTATAATTTCGCCACCAAAATCATTGGTGTCTGGGTTTGCCATCAACTTTTTCAACAAATCTCTATTAAAAATATAAATACCCATTGAAGCAAGATAGTTTCTACCTTGAGATCTCATTTCATCACCAACATCTGAGGTCCAATCTGGTAACAAATCTTCTCCTGGTTTTTCGATAAAAGAAGTAATAATATTTTCTTCATTTGTTTTTAACAACCCAAAAGAAGTTGCGTCTTTTGCGTTAACAGGATAGGTTGCAATAGATATTTCTGCACCACTTTTTTCATGTTTATCAATCATATCATTAAAATCCATTTGATACAATTGGTCACCAGAGAGTATTAGTGCATATTCAAAATCGTTTTGTAAAAAATGATGCATGCTTTGTCTAACAGCATCTGCAGTTCCTTGAAACCATTTATCACTATGAATGGTTTGTTCTGCAGCTAAAACATCAACAAAAGCAGAACTAAAAAAACTAAAATGATAGGTATTTTTAATGTGTGCATTTAAAGAAGCAGAGTTAAATTGCGTTAAAACGTACATTCTTTTTATATCGGAATTGATACAATTAGAAATAGGAATATCTACCAATCTGTATTTACCTGCAATAGGTACTGCAGGTTTTGATCTGTCTTTAGTTAGTGGGTATAATCTAGATCCTTGGCCTCCTCCTAAAATTATTCCTAATACTTTGTTGTTTATCATTTTTTCTTTGTTAGAGATTCGTATAAGTCTTTTGTTTGTTTTGCTATTGAAATCCAGTCGAAATATTCTTCAACTCTTTTACGACCATTTCTGGCCATCTTATTTTTTAATGCAGGGTTGCTAATTAATTTGTTTACTCCGTTTGCCAAATCTTTTGCAAATTTATCTGGGTCAACAGGTTCAAAAGGCGCAGTTTTTTGTTGCTCAACAGGCACTAATATTCCTGTTTCACCATCTACAACCACTTCTTTTATACCACCAACTGCACTTGCAACAACAGCAGTATCACAAGCCATGGCTTCTATATTTATAATACCAAAAGGTTCGTATATTGATGGGCAACAAAATACATCTGCATGAGAATATAATTGAATTATTTCTTTTTTGGTAACCATTTTGTCAATCCAAATAACGTTTTTACGAGTTTTTTGAACTTCATTAACAGCTTCTTCCATTTCTAAACCAATTTCTTTGGTATCTGGAGCACCTGCACAAAGTACAATTTGGGTTTCTGAATCTATATATTTTATAGCGTTTACCAAGTGTATGATTCCTTTTTGCCTTGTAATTCTACCAACAAAAAGTACATAAGGTTTGGTTTTATCTATTTTATATTCATCTAAGGTGTCTGTTTCTAGCGTGGTAATATATTGTTGGAGGTTTATACCATTATAAATAACTTGTACCTTTTTTTCGTCTACATTAAAATGTTTTAAGACGTCTTCTTTAGTTTCTTCAGATACCGCAATTAAAGCATCTGCCATTTCAATAGCTGTTTTTTCTATCCAAGAAGATGCATCATAACCACGACCTAATTGTTCTCTTTTCCAAGGTCTTAAAGGTTCTAAAGAGTGAGTTGTAATTACTAAAGGAATACCATAGCACAACTTTGCAATAATACCTGCAAAATGAGTGTACCAAGTATGGCAATGTACAATGTCTGCATCAATAGCATCTGCATTCATATAAAGCCCTGTACTTAGGGTTTTAAAGACTGCCTTTAATTTGTCATCAGCATTATCAAAAATAGGATTCTCAAAAGGAAAGCCTTTAACAGTTAAATTGCTTTGTTTTGAATCTTGATCGCCAAAACAACGAACATCAATATCAATTAATTTTGATAATTCATCTGCTAGATATTCTACATGAACTCCTGCACCACCATAAACATAAGGGGGGAATTCTCTAGTATAAAAAAGGGCTTTCATAAAATTTTAAAGTTTAGATTACTTGGTTTTTTTGAAAATTAAAAGATAAGAAAATCCTATTAAAAGTTTTAAAAAAGAAAGATTATTTATTTTTTAAGTATAAAATTTATGAAACTGATAATAATAAACTTACATCTAATTATTTTTTATATAATTATCACTCATATTTAAAATATGTAGTGAATATTTTAACTGTAAATAAACAGAAATTAACTATTTCTAGATTTATTAATTTCGTCTTGCAGTTGTCTTCTTAATTTTTGTTCTCTTTCTAATGATTTTTTTCTATGTTCTTCAAATTCTTGTTCAACATCTAGTAAATTATTCTTAGCTTCTTTAGTAAGTACATTGCTTCTAAAAAATTTAAAAATAAAATAGAATAGTAATAAAAGAGATATAATAATGATGCTCCAAAGTAACAGGTTGTACTTAATTTTACTAAGTTGAATGCCAAATAACGAAATTGAATTCTCTTTTTTGTTAGATGCAACTAAATCTGCCTGAGTTTTAGAAAGTAACTCATTGGTGTTTTTTATTTTTTCTCTTTCTGATTTTAATAAATTTTCTTTTTCAGAGATTTGAGTTTTAAGATTTTTTATAGAATCTAAAACATTTTTTTTTAAAATTTGATATTTATCTTTACTGATAACCTTGTAAACCTGATAGGTTGTAGATATTCTATAAATTTCATCGAATTGACCTTGAATAGAAGTGTCTTTTTTAACTTGTTCTGTTTCTTGACTTAAAACAGACAAACTAAAGGATATAAAAAAAATAAATATAAATTTTAATTTCATTATTGTAAATTTTGCAATGTAAATTTAAGAAAAAAACCCAAACGAAAAGATGAAGTTAGTAACTAAAAAATATTTATTTAAAGGGCATTTTTATTTGATGTTTCTATAAGCTCTACAGCTTTAAGAATTGCTTTATCTTCTCCGTCAAAAGAGTCGGGATTATCTTTATCAAATACATTAGTGATGTCTGGAGTTATACCAAAGCTTTCGATATATTGTCCATTTTCTCTTAAAACTTGTTTGAATGATGAGGTGCAAACCCAACCATTTGGTAACGCATATTCTAAAATTCCACCAGAACCACCAAAAGTAGTATCTCCAATTAAGGTTACTTGTGGGAATTCTTTCATGATTGATGCAAACCTTTCTGCTGCACTCCCAGTTGCTTGACTAATTATTAAAACAACGGGTTTATCAAAAAATCTTTTTGAAGTTCCATCTATAAAAAGAGGATACCATTTTGTAAAGTCGTTTCTATTACTGTTTATACGATATCTTTCTTGTGCATACATAATTTTATCATTGGTAAAATTAGCAGCAATTTCTTCCATAGCACTACTAGAGCCTCCAGAATTATTTCTAATATCTATTATTAATCCTTTTCTATTCTGTATTGCATTTAGTAGTTGCGTAAAGTTCTGGTTGGTATTGTCAAAACCAAACAATTCTACATAGGCAATATTATTTAATGAAGATTCATAAATTGCAGTAATATTATCTATCTCTCTAAATTCTGGAAACGTATTAAAAGCTTCAAAAGGCTGGTCTAATTTATACGATTCTTGTCTAACTAATGTGTACGATAAACTTGTAAAATTTATATTCTCATCTCCTTCAAGATATACATGATAGTCTTTAAGCTCTCTAAGCATTTCGCTTAAAATTTCGGCAAGTTGTTGGTTCTTGGTTTCTGCACTTATTCTTGGTCTGTAACTGTCATAAACTTGATCCCAATCAATATTTTTTAATTCAAAATAAGGATATTGCCTATCATAAAATTGCCAACAACTTTCAAAAACAGAAATAGGGTCATCGTTTTTAAAATCGTTTAATAATACATCATTACAAGATGTTAATTGTAATAGCACTACTAAACTCAAAATTTTGAGTTTAAAATTGATATTTTGCTTGTAATAAAAATCTATAAGAAATTGCCTGAACGTTAAAAGGTGCTTCTTTTTTGTAATCATAATATTGAAAACCGTATTGTAAGCCCATTAAAAACCTACTTGTTATTTTAAATGAATATTCTGCATTAAAATTAAGATTAAAATAATCGTTAATTAATGCGATATCTCCATATTGTAAAGCTGTTCCTATATTTTTATCGCGCTCAATTAAATCGAAAGGAAATGTTTCTGAATTTCGGGTTTTTGCTGCAACATACCCAATAAATGGTAGGTTTAAGTTAGCTTTTATTTGATGTTTGCCTAAATCTTTAGTGATAGAAAATGATGGGCCTAAATCTAAAAATAAATCCACAGCTCTGGCATCATCAAAAGAAATAACATTGAGACTTTTATCTAAGTAAACCCCATTTAAGTGCAAGCCAAGATACATATAGGTGCCTTTTTTTCGAAGCAATTTTTGATACAAAAACTCAAAAGATCCACCAAAAATCTCACCCTTATTTGGTGCTCTAAAACCATCGTTTGATAATCTAGAAGTAAGATCCGTTTTTGGTAAAAGTATTAGTTTAAAACTTAATTGATGTTTTTCTTTATTCTTTTTACTGTATTCAAATCCAGTTGTTAAAAAAGTAGACGACTGTCTAACAGAAGAAAGTATGGGTTCGTAAGTTGTATAGTATGTATAACCAGAAAATATAGATATGGTGTGTTTTACCTGATTGTTTTTTTGCCCAATTAGGTAGTTTGTTTTGAGTGAAAAAAATAATAGGATAGCAATTACAATGTTTAATTTCATTATACTAAATATACAAAAATTAAGATAGTTTATTACAAAAAAAACCCAAACAAAAAGTTTGGGTTTTAAAATATAAGCAAGTATTAATATTTATTTTATTTTCTCTACAACTGCCTTAAAAGCTTCTGGGTTGTTTACTGCTAAATCTGCTAAAACCTTACGGTTTAATTCGATATTGTTAGCTTTAACTTTACCCATAAACTGAGAGTAAGACATTCCGTTAATACGAGCTGCTGCGTTAATACGCGTAATCCATAAAGAACGGAAGTTTCTCTTATTGTTTTTACGGTCTCTGTATGCATAAAGCATACCTTTTTCAACCGCGTTTTTTGCTACTGTGTAAACGTTTTTTCTACGTCCGAAGTAACCTTTTGCTGCCTTCAAGATTTTTTTTCTTCTATTTCTTGAAGCTACTGAATTTACTGATCTTGGCATAATTCAAATTGTTTTTTGTAGTAGGCGACTATAAAATTACGAATGACTAATTACGAATTGAATAATCCTAAATTTATAATTCTTTTTTTGCCTAACTCCATGGTTAATAATTAAATTCCCTTTGTAAACTTACTTTAAGTTTAACTGTTGTTTAATGTTAGCTTCATCAGACTTGTGTACTAAAGTATGATGAGTTAACTTTAATTTACGTTTTTTAGACTTCTTTGTTAAAATGTGGCTTTTAAACGCGTGTTTTCTTTTTAATTTACCAGAACCTGTAACTTTAAATCGTTTTTTGGCACTAGATTTTGTTTTCATTTTAGGCATCTCTCCTTCGTTTTAACTTGCTTATGTTAGGCTGAACTAGGTTCAGTATCTTTAATTAATACTGTTTTGCTAAAAAGTATTAATTTTTATTTTGATTTTTTTGGAGCAATAAACATAATCATACGTTTACCTTCTAATTTAGGTAGTTGCTCAACTTTACCATATTCTTCGAGTTCTTGGGCTAATTTTAATAATAAAATTTGGCCTTGTTCCTTAAAGATAATTGATCGTCCTTTAAAGAATACAAATGCTTTTAATTTAGCACCATCTTGTAAAAACTTAATGGCATGTTTCTTTTTGAATTCATAATCATGCTCATCGGTTTGAGGTCCAAAACGAATTTCTTTAATAGTAACTTTAGTAGCTTTTGCTTTTAAAGCTTTTTCTCGTTTTTTCTGCTCATACAAGAATTTCTTGTAATCAATAATTTTACAAACAGGAGGTTTTGCTTTTGGTGAAATTTCCACCAAATCTAACTCTTGTTCTCTGGCCATCTGCTTAGCTTTCGCTATAGGATATACACCAACTTCTACGTTATCGCCAACTACACGAACTTCATCAACATACTTTATTTTGTCGTTAATTCTGTGTTGATCTTCTTTGATTACTCTTAATGGTCTTCTAGACCTACTTCTTCTAATTGCTATGACTTATGAATTTTAAATTTAACTTAATGGTTTTTCACCTTTACTTTCTTGAACTCTAATATAATTAAAATTTTCGTAATGTTTTACTTTCTTCTGCTTTTATTAAAGATTTAAATTCATCAATAGTAAAAGTTCCAATATCTCCTTCTCCATGTTTTCTTACAGAAACTGTACCATCTTCTTCTTCCTTTTCACCAACAATTACCATAAATGGAATTTTACTTACCTCTGCATCACGAATTTTACGTGCTGTTTTTTCGCTTCTACTGTCTACGAGGGCGCGAATTTCGGAATTTTCTAACGATTCTAAAACTTTTTCGGTATATTTTTGATATTTCTCACTGATTGGCAGTATAATAACCTGCTCTGGAGTCAGCCAAAGTGGAAAGTTTCCTCCTGTATGTTCTAATAAAACTGCAATAAAACGTTCCATAGAACCAAATGGTGCTCTGTGAATCATTACAGGTCTGTGAGATTGATTGTCTGAACCTGTATAACTTAAATCGAAACGTTTAGGTAAATTATAATCTACTTGAATGGTACCTAGTTGCCAACTTCTGCCTAAAGCATCTTTTACCATAAAATCTAACTTAGGTCCGTAAAAAGCTGCTTCGCCTTCTTCAATTACGTAATCTAAACCTTTGTCTTTTGCTGCTGAAATGATTGCATTTTCAGCAATTTCCCAAGTTTCCACATCACCAATATATTTATCAGGATTATTTTTGTCTCTTATAGAAACTTGTGCTGTAAAATCTTCGAAACCTAAAGATCCAAAAACGTACAATACTAAATCGATAACATCTTTAAATTCTTGATCTAATTGCTCTGGTGTACAGAAAATATGTGCATCATCTTGCGTAAAACCTCTAACACGTGTTAATCCATGCAATTCTCCACTTTGTTCATACCTATACACTGTACCAAATTCTGCAAAACGTTTTGGTAAATCTTTATATGAATAAGGTTTAAAATTATATACTTCGCAGTGATGTGGGCAGTTCATTGGTTTCAAAAGAAACTCTTCATCCATTTTCGGCGTTTTTATTGCCTGAAAACTATCTTCCCCATATTTTTCATAATGTCCAGAAGTTACATACAATTCTTTCTGACCAATATGTGGTGTCATTACCATTTCGTAACCTGCTTTCTTTTGAGCTGCTTTTAAGAAATTTTCTAATCGAGCTCTTAAAGCTGCGCCTTTTGGCAACCATAAAGGTAAACCAGCACCAACTTTTTGAGAAAAGGTAAATAATTCTAATTCTTTTCCTAATTTTCTATGATCACGTTTTTTTGCTTCTTCTAAAAGTTCTAGGTATTCTTTAAGCATTTTTTGCTTCGGAAAAGAAATACCATAAACTCGGGTAAGTTGATTGTTTTTTTCATCACCTCTCCAATAAGCGCCTGCCACATTCATAATCTTTACGGCTTTTATGATTCCTGTATTTGGCACATGGCCTCCTCTACATAAATCTGTAAAATTGCTATGATCGCAGAATGTAATATCGCCATCTGTTAAGTTTTCAATCAACTCAACTTTGTACTCGTTATTTTCGTTTTGATATTTAGAAAGTGCATCTGCTTTAGAAACTTCACGCATATTAAATTCGTGTTTTCCACGAGCAATTTCTAAAAACTTCTTTTCAATGGCTGCAAAATCTTTTTCAGAAATGGTTTCATCACCCAAATCTAAATCGTAATAAAACCCATTATCAATAGCAGGACCAATAGTTAATTTTGCATTTGGGTGAAAGCTTAAAATTGCTTCTGCTAAAACATGGGCAGATGAATGCCAAAACGCTTTTTTACCAGCAGCATCATTAAATGTGTGTAAAACCAAAGATCCATCAGTAGTTAATGGGGTTTTGGTTTCAACAGTAGTGCCGTTAAAACTTGCAGAAATAACGTTTCTAGCTAAACCCTCGCTGATGCTTTTAGCAACATCAATAGGAGTGCTATTTTCAGCAAACTCCTTAACACTTCCATCTGGTAAAGTAATTTTTATCATTTAATGAGAACTATTTTAAGGCTGCAAAGATATTAAAAACAATATTTCAAACAATATATTAATGTGTTATTAATAAGGTTAATTTTAAAATCTACAGACACATATTTTTCACTAATAAATCTATATTAATTTTTGACTTTTATGTGTTAATACTATCAAATAGTTAGTATTTGTAAACTTAAATTAAACTTTTTACAAAAAATAAGGTCTAATGATTCTAACATTGCAATTGGTGTTATATATTAATTTTATAATATTTAAGCGTACAACTTTCAAACAACCAAATATGAAGTTTTCAAAAATCAGTTTATTATTCCTTTTTTTTACGGCCATAATATATAGTCAACAGCAATCACCTAATATATTATTGATTATTGCAGATGATTTAGGAATTGATTCTACACCAGGATTTGGTATTGAGGGTGATTTGCCAGTAACACCAACCTTAAATAGTTTTAGACAAACTGGCCTTTCGTTTACAAATACATGGTCTGCTCCTCAATGTTCGCCAACGAGAGCTGCTATTATGAGTGGTAAATATGGTATAAAATCAGGAGTTATGAGACCTCCTTTAGTTTTAGATACAAGTCACAAGTCGTTATTTACTAAAATTAAAGAACAAAGCAAAACTAATTACAGTATGGCAGTTATTGGTAAATGGCATATTGGAGGAAATGATCCTGATAATTTTACGCATCCAAAAGATTCTGGAATTCCTTTTTATGAAGGAGTTTTTACAGCACAAGTGTCAGATTATTATAATTGGACAAAAGTAAATAATGAAGGGAATGAAGAAGTTGTGAATGAATACATTACCAAACATCTAACAGATAGTGCTATTAATTGGGTGCAAGATCAAACCCAACCTTGGTTTTTGTGGTTGGCACACGTTGCACCCCATACTCCTTTTCAAACCCCACCTTCAGGAACTTACACCACATTACCTACTAATGATAGAACTACATATTTAGCAATGATAGAAAATATGGATTATGAAACCAATAGATTGCTTGAAAGTATGGACGATGAAACAAAAGAAAATACAGTAATTATTTTTATAGGAGATAACGGAACACCTGGCAGAACAAACAACTATTGGCCAAGTGGGCATGCAAAATCATCAATATATGAAGGTGGAATTCGTGTACCAATGATTATTGCAGGAAAATCTGTAGAAAGGGTTAATCAAGTAGAAGCAGGGTTAACGCAAGCAACAGATTTACATGCAACGATTTTAGAGTTGGCAGGCGTACAATTGCTTGGAGGTACAGAAAATAGTTTAAGCCTTAAACCAGCATTATCATATGAAAACCAAATAAAAAGAACCATAAATTATACAGATTACGAAAGTAATAATACAGAGCTTTGGGCAACACGAAATGATACTTATAAATTAATTGAAGATGAAAATGGTAATGAAGAATTTTACAATATTATTGATGATATTCAAGAACAAAATAATTTAATTGGCAACCTTACAACAACACAAGAAGTCATTAAAACAATGTTACAACAAGAAGCTCAAGTCATTAGAACTGATTGGTCTTGTAATGATGGAATTCAGAATGGAGCTGAAACTACTATAGATGATTGTAACAATACTTGTGGAGATACTGATGTGTTGAGTTATGATAATATTGATTGTACTAATTCACCAACAAATCCAAGTATTTATTATGAATATTTAGAAGGAGACCAAAGAGTAGTATATTCAAATAATTATCCGAATCATAATTTTTCTTATGTTTCACCAAGAATACCAGAACCTTATTACAGAGTTTATAAATTTGATTTGAATCCTAAATTATCGGGTATTACAACAAGTCTTACCAGAACTAATGGACGACCTGTAAACTTTTTTGGTATTAGTTTAAACGGTGTTTATATGATGCCAGCACCTGCAACTCCATTTATTTTTGAAGATAAAAATACAGGGCAATACAATTGGGATTGGGTTTTTGAACCTACCACAAATATTGGTGATGGTAGAGATTTTGTAGCTTTAGATTGTGCATCTGCCCACGTAAACCCAAATTCTGGGTATCATTATCATGGAAATATGTTTGAATATGTAGAACAATTAACCTCAGGAATTTCTACCACAGAAACTATACCTGCAGAATTAGTACAAGTGGGTTGGGCTGGTGATGGGTTTCCTATTTTATATCGTTTTGGACCAGATAAAGAAGGTAATGTAAAAGAAATGTACCCAAGTTTTCAATTAAAAAGTGGTTTACGACCTGGTGATGGCATAAGTGCTCCTTGTGGACCATATTCTGGAAAATACACCAATGATTTCGAATATATTGCTGGTAAGGGAGATTTAGATGAATGCAATGGTATAGAAGCTGCTGTTACTTTAACTACAGCTCAAGGAGAAGAAACTTTTGAATACTACTATGTAGTTACTCAAGATTTTCCTCAAATATCAAGATGTATGAAAGGTAATTTTAATGATAGTTTTGTAAGCAGTGCAGGTGGTTTAAATGATGTAGATGCAGATGGGGATGGTTTTGTAAGTGCTTTTGATTGTGATGATAATAACGCTGCAATTAATCCTTTTGCAACAGATAATCCTGCTACAAGTGTAGATGAAAGTTGTGGAGCTACTTTGGGTACAACTGAGATGACTTTAGATGAACTCGGTTTTTATGTAAATTCAAATCCAAATGATGGTAATTTTGCTGTAATATCTACAGGTTATGATGAATATCAAGTTGCATTATTTTCGGTTGATGGAAAGTTAATCCAAAGTAAAAAAGGATTTGGAGTTATCGATTTTAACAATATTGGCAGTGCAGGATTGTATGTTTTAAGAATAGCACAAAAAGGCAAATTATTAGGTACAACTAAAGTGCTTGTAAAATGAAACAATTTATGCTTTTAAGTATTGCTTTTTTTACAATTAGTGGTACAAACTTAAAACACGATGCTGTTTCAGCTACTTTTAATATTATAGAAAAAGGGCATGTATTACTTTTAGAAATAGAGTTTGATGAAGAGAATTATATAAAGTTTGGAGATGCTCAAAGCCTGAAAGTAACAAAAAATGATTTTGGTAACTACTTAAACAAAACTACAAGTTGGAAAATTGACAATGAGGAAATCATTCCTCAAGTTTTGCATATAAAATCTGTAAAACAACATACTAAAGTGATTTGTTTTTTATCTAAAGCAAAAAAAAATATTAAAACGGTAACTGTGCATAATAAATTTTTAATTGATGTAGAAAATCATTCTAATATCATACAATTAGATATTAATAATAGTTTTAAAGATTTTAGAATGCATAAAGATAGGATACAATTACAGGTAAACTATTAAATAAAGAACTATGCTTTAATTTAAATGTTGATATTTCCACCAAACACCAATTGAGCAGGTCCCTTTAAAAATACGTTTGTATAGTTGCCATTTTTTTCTGTAAAAGAAACTTCTAAAAACCCACCTTCAACAGGTAAAGCAATAGAAGTACTTTTGGTTTTGTTGGTTTTATGCATGGCAACAGCTACAGCAGTAACTCCTGTTCCACATGCTAAAGTTTCATTTTCCACACCTTTTTCGTAGGTGCGTACTCGAAAAGTGTTTTCATTAATTTGTTGCACAAAATTTACATTAGCACCAGGATTATTATAACTGTTTCTAATTTTTTTCCCTTTAGCAAATACAGGATAGTTTTCTAATTCATCAACCAATTCTACATGATGTTGAGTGCCTGTATAAGCGAAAACAGAATTTTCATTCACTTTTATTTCATCAACATCTATCATTTGTAAAGAAATCATATCATTATTAATTTCGGCAAAATGAGGGCCATCAACAGCAATAAAATTTGTTTTTTTACTGATAATATTTAAATGTTTTGCAAAAGCAACAGCACATCTTGCTCCATTTCCGCAGAAAGTTTGGCTACCATCTGCATTGTAATAAATCATTCTAAAATCTAAATCATCATCATTTTCAATTAAAATAATTCCATCTGCACCAATACCAAAATGTCTGTCAGAAAGTTGTGCAAAAATGTCAGTTTTTTCTTTTGGAAAGGTTTTTGTTCTGTTATCAATCATCACAAAATCATTTCCAGTTCCTTGGTATTTATAAAATGCTAAATTCATACCACAAAGGTAATGATTTGAAGGATAAAAAAGGTCTGTTAAAACGCGGTTAAAAACCGTTAAAACCGAGTTAAACAGATTTTTTGAAAATGTTAAAATTGTATATTTGATTAAATAAAATTTAGAATTATGAAGAAATTTTTTGGTTTAGTAGGAATGGCAGTTTTAGGAGGAGCTCTTACTTTAGGAGGCTATAAATTGCTTTTTAATGAAACTGTTGTAGTGAATAATAAAACAGCAGGGACTACAAGTATTGTACAAACAAACTATACACCCACTTTTAACAAAAAATCTACAGCAGTTGCTGCAGCTGCCATAGATTTTACATTGGCAGCAGAGCAAACAGTACATTCTGTAGTTCACGTAAAAAACACAACTATTAGAACGCAAACTAACCCTTTAGATATTTTCTTTGGAAATGGAAATGGACAAAGAAAATTTGAGCAAGTGGGTACAGGTAGTGGAGTTATTATTTCGTCTGATGGGTATATTGTAACCAATAATCATGTAATTGATAATGCAAATGACATTCAGATTACTTTAAATAATCAAAAGAAATTCAAAGCAGAACTAATTGGTACAGATGCTAATAATGATATTGCATTGTTAAAAATTGATGCAGATATGGAGTTGCCTTTTACACCTTTCGCAAATTCTGATAATATTAAAATTGGGGAATGGGTTTTAGCAGTGGGTAATCCTTACAATTTAACATCAACAGTAACAGCAGGTATTGTTAGTGCAAAAGGTAGAGATTTAGAAGGAAATAGAAATATAGAATCTTTTATTCAAACAGATGCAGCTGTAAACCCTGGAAACAGTGGTGGAGCTTTGGTAAATACTAGAGGAGAATTGGTAGGTATCAACACAGCAATATCTTCTAAAACAGGTTCTTTTATTGGGTATTCTTTTGCTGTACCTTCTAATATCGCCAAGAAAATTGTAGATGATTTGTTGGAATTTGGAGTTGTACAAGAGGCAATTTTAGGCATTGCAATAGATACTGATTATACAGAAGAAGGTGTTAAAGTAGGTAAGGTGTTTTATGAAGAAGGTAAAAAAATGGAATTAAAAGAAGGAGATATTATTAAAAGTATCAATAACGTAAAGATTTCTAAATTCTCTGAGTTAAAAGGGCAATTAACTTCTAAAAGACCAGGTGATAATATTAATGTTACTATTGATAGAGATGGAGATTTGCTTACCAAAAATATTGTATTAACTAAAAAAGTAAAACAAATTATTGCAAAAACTTTTGGTTGGCAATTAAAAGATTTAACCCCAAAAGAAAAGAAAAAAAGAAATGTTATAAAAGGCGTAAAAATTGAATATACTGCAGATAAAAGAAACGATTTATCTGGTTATATTATTACAAAGATTAATGGAGAAGAAGTAGATAATGCAGAAAAAGCAGCACAACTTATAGATAATTTATCGAATTCTAATTATAGAAATAATTTAATAGAACTTATAAGTTTAACTGGTGATAAAGAAAGATTCCGTTTTTAAAAAAGTATTAAACGCTGTAAAAATCCTGATTTTTTAATCAGGATTTTTTTTTGTTAAAATTTTTACGAAATCGATTTCGTATTTTCAAAAAAAGAAATACTTTTGTACAAATCTTAAAATAAGTTATTAGCTATGTCAACAACCCCAAATTACGAGAAAGAAGTCGTTTCTCAAGCGCAAACCAGCAGAGCCACAATAGAATTTATAAATATTGTTTACGATTTATGGTATGATAAATCTATAGAATTGGTGCTTTTTAGAAATCCTTTAATAGATAAAAGAGCAGGAGAGGTGCTTAATTTAATTCGTTATGCAAAAGAATTTGTAAATAAAAAAATCTCTATTCAAGATGTGCTGAGTATTGCAAAGGCTATTCAACAAATCGATTTACCATCCTCTAAATTAGATATTGGTAAATTGGCTTATGAATGTTATTTAAACCCTAAAAGATGTGCAGATAAAGTTGCTTTTGTGCAAAAACAACTTAAAGACGCTAAAGAGGCTAAAAACATTGTTCCTAAAGATGTAGTTTTGTACGGTTTTGGTAGAATTGGGCGTTTGTTAGCAAGAGAATTAATGACTAAAATGGGTAAAGGTGCTCAATTAAGATTGCGTGCTATTGTTACTCGTGGAGAAATAACACAATCTGTTTTAGAAAAAAGAGCCTCTCTTTTACAAGTAGATTCGGTTCATGGCGATTTTTTAGGTACTGTACATACTGATATTGAACACAAAGCGCTAATTATAAACGGTACAACTGTGCACGTAATTTCTGCTAATAATCCAGAAGATATTGATTATACACAATATGGAATTAAAGATGCTTTAATTATTGATAATACTGGTGCTTTTAGAGATGATGTAGAGTTAAGTAGGCATTTAAAAGCAAAAGGGGCAAGTAAAGTATTATTAACTGCCCCTGGTGAAGGAATACCTAATATTGTACATGGGGTGAATCATAAAAAATACAATCCAGATAACACAGATATTTTTTCGGCAGCATCTTGTACAACCAATGCAATTACACCAGTTTTAAAAGTTTTACAAGATAATTTTGGAATTAAAAAAGGACACATAGAAACTATTCATGCCTACACAAACGATCAAAATTTGGTAGACAATATGCACAGCAAATACAGAAGAGGTAGAGCTGCAGCATTAAATATGGTGATTACAGAAACTGGTGCTGGAGAGGCTGTTGCCAAAGCCATACCTGTTTTAAAAGACAAATTAACCTCGAATGCAATTCGAGTTCCTGTACCAAATGGATCTTTAGCAATTTTAAGCTTACAATTAAGAAGACCCGTAAATACAGAAGCTGTAAACGCCATTTTAAAACATAATGCCTTAGAAGGTGATTTGGTAGAACAAATAAAATATTCGTTAGATAACGAAATGGTTTCTTCAGATATTATTGGCTCAACAGCACCATCAATTTTTGATAGTAAAGCCACAATTACAGACAAAGAAACTATTGTTGTTTATGTTTGGTATGATAATGAATATGGTTATTCTCATCAAGTAATGCGTTTAGCAAAACATATTTCAAAAGTTAGAAGATATACGTATTATTAAAATGATTTTGTTGATGATAAAAAAACAAAACTTTTAAAATATTCATGTTGATGAATACCTTGTAAAAAATAAAATAGCTCTCCAATTTTTGAGAGCTATTTTGTTTTTTTCTTTTTTTTTTGAGGATACCAAAACTACTTTTTAGGAAGGTATAATTTCATTTCGCCAATTTCCAATTCGTCTAAATGTCCCATTTTTGTTTCGTCTTTTGTAATTAAGTGCATATGTACAAATGAGTCGTGATGAGTAAAAATACCTTGATGCTCAGTTGAGAAAAAACCAATTATTTCGCAGTTTTCATTAGTTATAGTATAATTTATTTGCCCTTGATGTGCTTCAACTGGAGAGCTTACTTTGCTGCCTTGTGGTAAATTTTGAATGTGAATAACTGCTTTAGCAACTTGCCCTATCAATTTAAAAGCAAAAGGTTTTTTGAAGTTTGTGGCTTGGTTTTTAGTAAATTTTTCTACGTCTTTAATTGTTTTTACATCAGTGGGTAGTTTTATTTCATTCCAATTGTTAATGTTGCTGTAAACAAAAAAAGGTGCAGAAATATCAAAAGATTTTTCAACAATCATTGTAGTGTCACTAATTACTTTTGATACGTAACTTTTGCCATTATTAATTAACAATTCCCCAGTTAAATAACTCACAGGTCCAAGGCCATAAAGCCCTTTTTTATCAGCAATAGTGTCTAAGTTTATGCTACCACTTAATTTCCCTTTCCACATTACGTTTTTCATGGCGCCAACAATGTTTACATTTTGTTTTTCTTGGACTTTTAAAGTGCAACCAACGAATATTAAAAGCGTAAAAAGGAATACAATTTTTTTCATTGTTTTTTTATCTAATTATTTGAGTAATGTTGTCTGAGATGGTCTCAGAAAATTAACCATTGCTAATTTTGTAAATATTAAGAGCTGAATATCACTATTTTTTGATAAAATGATCATTTTTGATGAAATAAAACAATCGTAAATTTAAAAGAAGCTGTCTGAAAATTAGATGTGTATGTCGTTTTGAGTGAAATCGAAAAATCTAATTATTTGATGATTAAAAATTAGATTTCTCTATTTCAGTCCAAATCACTGGGATTTTATACTTTTCAGACAGCTTCTTTATACGACCTTCAGCAAACATTGTATTCTACATATAATCTTCAATAGGATTACAAGAGCAAATTAAGTTTCTATCTCCAAAAGCATCATCTACTCTTCTTACTGTTGGCCAAAATTTATTGTCAGCAATATACGCTAAAGGAAAAGCGGCTTGTTTTCTGCTGTATGGAAAACTCCATTCATCTGCAGTTAGCATTTCTTGAGTGTGAGGTGCATTTTTTAAAGGATTGTTTGCATCCTCTTTCGTCGCATTTTTAATTTCTTCACGAATGGCAATCATAGCATCACAAAAACGATCAAGTTCAGCAATAGATTCAGATTCTGTAGGTTCAATCATCATGGTTCCACCTACAGGAAAAGAAACTGTTGGAGCATGGAAACCATAATCCATTAAACGTTTGGCAATATCTACTACTTCAATCCCATTTTGTTTAAAGTCCCTACAATCAATAATCATTTCATGAGCTGCACGTCCTTTTTCGCCTGTAAATAAAGTCTCATAGTGCCCTTGCAAACGTTCTTTAATATAGTTGGCATTTAAAATGGCGTTTTTTGTTGAGTTGGTTAATCCTCTAAAACCCAGCATTTTTATGTATCCGTAAGAAATTAAACATACTAAAGCAGAACCCCAAGGAGCTGATGAAATGGCTGTAATTGCATTTTCTCCACCAGTTTCAATAATTGGGTTTGTAGGTAAAAAGGGCACTAGTTGAGGTGCAACACAAATTGGCCCAACTCCAGGACCACCTCCTCCATGAGGAATGGCAAAAGTTTTGTGTAAGTTTAAATGACAAACATCTGCGCCAATTGTTGCAGGATTTGTTAAACCAACTTGAGCATTCATATTTGCACCATCCATATATACTTGTCCTCCATGATCGTGAATAATTTTGGTGATTTCTTTAATTTCACTTTCAAAAACTCCATGAGTAGAAGGATAAGTAACCATTAATGCTGCTAAATTATCCGAATGCAATTCTGCTTTTTCACGTAAATCAGCCACATCAATATTTCCGTTTTCGGCAGTTTTGGTAACAATTACTTTCATACCAGCCATTACTGCTGATGCAGGATTTGTTCCATGTGCAGATGCAGGAATAATACAAATATTTCTATGATGATCTCCTCTTGATTGGTGATACGCTCTTATGGTCATTAAACCAGCAAACTCGCCTTGAGCACCAGAATTAGGTTGTAAAGAAGTACCTGCAAAACCAGTAATAATATTTAGTTGATGTTCTAATTTTTTAAGAACTTCTTGATATCCTTGTACTTGATTTAAAGGCACAAAAGGATGAATATTTCCCCAATTCGGATTGCTTAAAGGCAACATTTCTGAGGCAGCATTTAATTTCATGGTACAAGACCCTAAAGAAATCATAGAGTGATTTAAAGCCAAATCTTTACGTTCTAGTTTCTTTATATAACGCATCATATCTGTTTCTGAATGATACGTATTAAAAATCTCGTTTTCTAAAAATGGTGTGTTTCTAGCAACCGAACTTGTAATTACTTCAAAATCTGAATGGAAAGGTTCTTGTGTTAAAATTTGTGAGAAGGTATCGTAATTTTCTTCATTTACCGGATTTGGACGTTTTTTTAACTGACCAAAAATAGTAAACAAGGTCATTAAATCTTTTTGAGTAGTGGCTTCATTTAAAGAAATTGAAACCAAATTATCAGAAATATAATTAAAGTTTACTTCAAAAGATTCTGCTATTGGTTTTAAACGTATAGCGTCAATTTCTATTAAAAGCGTATCGAAATAAGAAGAGTTTAATTGTTTAAAACCAGCTTTTTCTAAATAATCTGCAACTAATTTTGTTTTATTATGTACTGTATCAGCAATATATTGCAAACCGTCTTTTCCATGATACACTGCATACATTCCAGCCATTACAGCCAATAAAACTTGTGCAGTACAAATGTTACTTGTTGCTCTTTCTCGTTTAATATGTTGTTCTCTGGTTTGCAATGCCATTCGCAACGCACGTTTGCCATTCATATCTTTAGTAACGCCAATAATTCGTCCAGGAATACTTCTTTTGTATTTTTCTTTTGTTGCAAAATAAGCTGCATGAGGCCCTCCATAGCCTAAAGGAATTCCAAAACGCTGTGTAGTACCAACAACCACAGACGCACCAAATTCACCAGGAGCTTTTAATTTTACTAACGATAAAATATCGGCAGCTACAGCTACTTTAATATCATTATCATTGGCTTTGGCAACAAAGTTTTCATAATCATAAATCTGACCTAATTTACCAGGATATTGTAAAATAGCACCAAAATAAGCATCATCAAAATTAAAATCTTCATGGTTACCAACAACCAATTCTATACCAATAGGTGTAGCTCGTGTTTGTAATAATGATAAGGTTTGTGGTAAAATTTCTTCCGAAACAAAAAACTTATTGGCACCTGCTTTTTTCTTTGCACGTTCTCTTACATCAAACAATAAAGCCATGGCTTCTGCAGCAGCCGTAGATTCGTCTAATAAAGAAGCATTTGCTAACTCCATTCCTGTTAAATCACAAATCATAGTTTGGTAATTTAACAAGGCTTCTAAACGACCTTGTGCAATTTCTGCTTGATAAGGAGTATAGGCAGTATACCAACCTGGATTTTCTAAAATATTACGCTGAATAACACTTGGTACAATTGCTTCATGATACCCTAAACCAATATAACTTTTATATACTTTATTTTTATTGGCTAACTCATTAATATGGTTTAAATATTCATATTCGCTCATTGCTGGCGCTAAATCTAAATCTTCTTTTAAAAGAATATTATCTGGCACAGTTTCAGTAATTAACTGTGCTAAACTATCAGCATTAATAGTTTCTAGCATTTTTTTTTGCTCCACCTTATTTGGGCCAATATGTCTTAATTGAAACGAATTTGTGTTCATTAAATAGAGTTTTTTTAGACTTTTTTTAAATATTTAAAAAGGCTTAAATAGTAAACCTAATAATCTGTAATTTAATTTTGCAAAAATACGTATTCTTTGTTTTAATTTTGATGATAATGCCCTCGCAAAACATTTAATTATTAACTAAATAGAATAATTATAAACAATAAGTTACTTTTGTGTAATGAACATTTTTAAGTCCGTTTTTAACTTTTACATCAATGCAAGTATTCATGTAGCTTTAGCAGTATATGCTTTACTTAGAATTACAGAAATGTATTTTGATTTATCTTACAATCAAAATTTGTATTACTTTATTTTTTTCGGAACTATAACAGGCTACAATTTTGTAAAATATGCAGGTGTGGCCAAATTGCATCATAGAAATTTAACAGATAGCTTAAAAGTAATTCAAATTTTTTCGTTTTTTTGTTTTTTAGCCATGTGCTATTTTGCTTATCAAGTACGTTTATCAACTTTATATTTTACTATTCCTTTTACCGTTTTAACAGTGTTATATGGAGTTCCATTTCTTAGCGGATTTGATAAAAATTTACGTCAAGTTAGTTATTTAAAAATTGTTGTTGTGGCTTTGGTTTGGGCAGGTTTTACAGTGTTAATTCCTATTATAGATTCAGGTGAAGTACTTAGCATTAAAACTTACCTTTTACTTTTACAACGCTTTTTAATGGTAATTGTTTTGATATTGCCTTTTGATATTAGAGATATGCAATATGATGCCATTTCATTGCAAACCATCCCTAGAAAAATTGGTGTTGAAAAAACCAAACGTTTAGGTTTGATATTAATGATTTTTTGTTTGATTTTAGAGTATTTGTCATCCACAACAAATACCATGCAAACCCCATTTATGGTATTCTTTTTTATGGTGATTCTATTTTTGATGAGAGCAAAAACCAATCAACCTAAATACTACAGTTCCTTTTGGGTAGAATCACTACCTATTGTGTGGTGGTTGATTCATTTAGGATTTCATAATTTTTAAAGAGTAATGTTGTTTTTATTATCAACTTTTTGAAGAATAAGAACAAATAAAACAGATATCGTAAAACTGTAAAAAGGCTTCTTAAATGGCTACTATATTTGTAGCTTTACGCACTTAAATTTAATCAAGATTTAAAGACAATGGTTACCACAAAAAGAAATTATATTTTCGATTTTGATAGTACTCTAACTCGTGTAGAAGCTTTGGATGTTTTGGCAGAAATTACGCTAGAAAACAATCCGAAGAAAGATGAAATTATTCAAGAAATCATTGATATTACCAATTTAGGTATTGATGGTGAAATTTCATTCACAGAATCTTTAGAGCGCAGAATTCAATTATTAGAGGCTAATGAATCTGATTTAGAAGGTTTAGTAGCAGCTTTAAAAAAGCAAGTATCAAAATCCATAGAAAGCAATAAAGAATTTTTTGAAGAATTTGCAGATGATATTTATGTGATTTCTTGTGGATTTAAAGAATTTATAGACCCTATTGTAGCAGCCTACAATATTCCATCAGAAAGAGTATATGCCAATACTTTTGAATTTGATGAAAATGGAAAAATTGTGAGTTTTGATAGTAATAACCCACTATCTCAACACAATGGAAAAATCAAGTGTTTAAGAGATATGAACCTTGAGGGAGAAATACAAGTTATTGGTGATGGTTATAGTGATTATGTAACTCGTGAAGCTGGTGTAGCAGACAAGTTTTTTGCTTACACAGAAAATGTTTCTAGAGACAAAACTACCGAAAATGCAGACCATATTGCACCGAATTTAGATGAATTTTTATACGTAAACAAGTTGCCAAGAAATATAAGTTACCCAAAGAACAGAATTAAGATTTTATTATTAGAAAACGTACATCCAGATGCTTTTACCAAGTTGTCTTCAGATGGTTTTTCTGTAGAAACCGTATCTAAAAGTTTGTCTGAAGATGAATTGATAGCAAAAATAAAAGACGTACACGTTTTAGGAATCCGTTCTAAAACTAACGTTACTCAAAAAGTAGTAGACGCTGCAGAAAAGTTGATGGTGGTAAGTGCATTTTGTATAGGTACCAAACAAATAGATTTAGAAGCGTGTAAAGAAAAAGGAATTGTGGTGTTTAATGCACCTTACAGCAATACACGTTCTGTAGTAGAGTTGGCAATTGGCGAAATTATTATGTTAATGCGTTCTGTGTTTCAAAGAAGTACAGAAATTCATAATGGTCAATGGCAAAAAACAGCAGCAGGCTCTAGAGAAGTTCGTGGTAAAAAACTAGGTATTGTAGGTTATGGTAATATTGGTAAACAGTTATCAGTTTTAGCAGAAGCACTAGGTATGCATGTGTATTATTATGATGTTGAAGATAAATTAGCCTTAGGAAATGCAACTAAAGTAAGTACTTTAAAAGAGCTTTTAGAAATTTCTGATGCAGTAAGTTTACATGTAGATGATAATGCTGCCAATAAAAATTTCTTTGGTGCAGAAGAAATTTCACAAATGAAAGACGGAGCTGTTTTGGTAAATTTAGCTAGAGGATTTGTTGTTGATATACCTGCTTTAGTGGCTGCTTTAAAAAGTGAAAAATTATCTGGTGCTGCAATTGATGTGTATCCTTCAGAACCAAGAAAAAATGGTGAGTTCGAAACAGAATTAAGAGGATTGCCAAATGTAATTTTAACACCTCATGTTGGTGGAAGTACAGAAGAAGCACAAAGAGATATTGCCGATTTTGTGCCGAGTAAAATTATGGCTTATATTAATTCAGGAAATACAGTAGATGCTGTAAATTTTCCAAATATTCGTTTACCAAGACAAACAAATGCGCATCGTTTTTTACATATCCATAAAAATGTGCCTGGAGTAATGGCAAAAATCAATAAGATTTTAGCTAAATACGATTTGAATATTAATGGTCAATTTTTATCAACAGATCCAAAGGTAGGTTATGTAATTACAGATTTAGATAAAGAATATAACAAAGAGGTCATTGACGAACTAAGAGCTGTAGAAGGTACAATTAAGTTTAGAGTGTTGTATTAGCATTTTATTAGTTTTATCATATTTTAAACCCCACAGTTTACTAAAATTGTAGGGTTTTTTTGTTGAAATTTGTTTTAGTTAATCAAAAAACAAATGCTAAAAATCTTAATCTATACTTTTATAAAGTACAACAATCATTCTGTTTTTGGCCAAATACACTAAAATACAAAGTAAGTATTTAATATACTTTTTCACCATTTAAATAAGTGGCAACTACTTTTGTGTTCGGAATTTTGTCTCCAGAAATAGTCATGATATCTAGATTTAAAATAACAAAATCAGCAAATTTACCTACTTCAATAGATCCTTTTTCTTCTTCTTCAAAATTAGAATAGGCAGCCCAAATTGTCATCCCTTTTAGGGTTTGATCTCTATACAAGGCATTATTCATTTGAAAACCATCTTCTGGAAATCCTTCTAAATCTTTACGAAAAGTGGCTGCATAAAATGTTAGAAATGGATTTACTTTTTCTACAGGAAAATCTGTACCCAAAGCAATTTTTCCATACCTATTTAATAAATTTCTAAAAGCATAGGCACCTTTCATACGTTCTTTACCAATTCTTTCTTCTGCCCAATACATGTCTGAAGTAGCATGTGTAGGCTGTACAGAAGGCATTATATTATTAAAACTTCTAAAATCTTTAGAGGATATTATTTGAGCATGTTCAATTCTCCATCTTCTATTTTCTTCGTTTTTTAATACTTCATTGTAGGTTTTTAACATCCAGGTATTTGCAGAATCTCCAATAGCATGTGTATTCATTTGAAATTCTGATGCAGCAATTTGTCTTGCTATTTCTCTATAGCGTTCAGCAGGATAAATTAGTGCCCCAAAATGATTTTCTCTATCTGAATATGGTTTACGCATTGCAGCACCTCTAGAGCCTAAAGCTCCATCACCATAAACTTTAAAAGAACGCACATTTAATCGGTCCGTTTTATAAATTCCTTTATTAATATAGTAATCAATTTGTGCTTGTTTATCTCCAGAAACCATGGCGTAAATTCGCATTTTTAATTGATTTTTTTGTTGTAATTCATCAATTAATTCTATGGTATTTCTGTCTAAACCAGCATCATCAACCGTTGTTAAGCCATAAGAAAAACATATTTTTTGTGCATCTAATAAGCCTTGAATAGCTTCTTGTTTACTGGGCTCAGGTATTTTTATAAAATCCATAGCAGCATCAATTAAAACCCCAGTCATTTGTCCGTTTTTGGTGATGATTTCTCCTCCAGAAACAGGAGTGTCTTTAGTGATTCCTGCTAAATCAATAGCTGCTTGGTTAACTAGTAAAGCATGGCCATCAACACGTCTTACAGCAACAGGAGTTGAAGGGAATAAAGAATCTAATTTATCTTTTGTAGGAAACTCTTTTACGGGCCAATCATTTTGATCCCATCCACGACCAGTAATAAAGTTGGTGTTTTTTACTTTTTGAAAAGAATCTATTCTTTTAATAACATCATTATAACTTTTTGTACCCTCTAAAGATACTTTTTGTTGCTGCAAGCCCATTCTATAAAAATGACAATGTGCATCTATTAAACCAGGTACAATGGTTTTTTCTTGGGCATTAATAGTATCTAAAGCACTGTATTTATTAAAAATTTCATCATTTGAGCCTATTGCTACAAACTTACCATTTTTAACTGCAAAAGCTTCTGCGTTTTGAAAGAGGTCATTTACAGTGTAGATTTTTGCATTATAGACTAGTAAATCAACTTTTTCTTGTCCGCAAGAAAATAAAGATAAGAGAACAATAAATTGGAAAAGGTTTTTTTTCATTTTTAAAAAGTATTTGTGTAGACAAAATACACTCCGTATATAAGTATAAATTGAAAAGGGATTCTAATAATAGCTATTTTTTTTGAACCAATAGCAGGTTTTTCTTTGGTTACATCCCAAATATGAATAGGTAAAAATAACACAAGTACAATAATAATACCTGTTGATGCTTGTTTTGATGTATTAGAAATAAACAGGCCTACACCTAAAATAAATTCTATAGCACCAACAACATAATTTACCAGTTTTTTGTTTAAAAAATCAGGAATAAAATGTTTGAAGAAGTCCATTTTTATAAAGTGCATTATTCCTGCAAAGCAGAAAAATGCTCCATAAATGATACGTAAAATTAGTGTTAAATTATTCAAAGATTAAGGTTTTACAGGTGCATCTGCATACAAATATTTATCCATTAGATATATTATACTAGCCATAGATGCACTCCCTAATTCTAATTCGCGTTTGTTTACTTTATCAAAAGTATCTCTACTAGTATGATGATAATCAAAGTAACGTTGAGAATCTGGTCTGTAGCCAACTAAAGTTACATTTTCACTTTTTAAAGGGCTAATATCTGCACCAGAACCCCCTTTATCTAAATCATGTAAGCCATAAGGAGCTAAAAGTTTTTTCCAGCTTTGTAAAAGTTCTGTGTTTACTGTATTTGCATCAATAGAAAAACCTCGAGGTGTATGACCACCTGCATCAGATTCTAAACCACCAATATGATTTTCTTTGTTCAGTTTTGCCAATGCTGCATATTTTTTTGCGCCTCTAGTTCCGTTTTCTTCGTTCATAAAAAACACAATTCTTATGGTGTTTTTTGGTTTGATATTATTTTTTTTGAAAAGATAAGCTACCTCTAAAGATTGCACAACTCCTGTACCATCATCATGAGCACCTTCGCCTAAATCCCAAGAATCTAAATGACCACCAACTACAAAGATGTTTTCTGGAGTTTCTGTGCCTTTTATTTCTCCAACTACGTTAAAAGAAGGTTCATCAGGTAAGGTTTCGCAACTTTGTTTAAAGTAAAATTTTAATTTTGGATTTTTTTGTAAATCAGCACTTAAAATTTCAGCGGCTTTACTACTAATGGCTGCTGCTGGTATGTATTTTTCTTTAGGTAAATCTCCATAACTCATGGTTCCTGTATGCGGATAATCATCAATAGCATTAGTCATAGATCTTACAATTACACCTTTAGCACCAAACTCACCACAAGCTGTTGCGCCTCTTACACGTTGGTCTACACAACCTCCATATGCCTTAAAGGTGTTGATTAAAGTATCATCAAAAGGACGATTGAAAAATACAATTTTACCATTCATTTTAGGGCCTAATGCTTTGGCTTCTTCTAAACTTTTTACTTCAATAACTTCTGCTAAAATGCCTTCTTTTGGTGTGGCAATAGAAAAACCTAAAGCACAAATAGGCACATTTTTTTTTGTGCCATTTGTGGTATAATTTGCCACTTCTTTTTCACCACGAACCCAATGAGGTACCATAACTGGTTGCAGCCAAACAGAATCTAAACCTACTTCTTTCATCAATTGCTCACCCCATTCTACGGCTTTTTGGGCTTCTAGAGAGCCAGATAAACGTCCACCAACATTTTGAGTTAAATCTCTTAACCATTCATAAGATTTACCATGGGTTAAAGCTGAGTTAAATAACGTTTTTATATTCGTAGAATCTGTTTTTTCTTTTAGAGAGAGTGTGTTTGATATTTCTTTTTTTGTAGTTTTTTGATTACAAGAAATTATAAAAATCATTAAAAAAAGTAGCAGTAAAAGTTTTTTCATGTTTTGGTTATTTTATTTTGATAAAATTACAAAAACGAGATGACAATTTACAGTATTTGAAAATGAATATGGTCATCATGTCTTACAGCTTTGCATCCATGGAATCTTATTTTGGAACTTTGTACTTGAAATCTACTTTTTAAATGGGGTTCAATAAAAATTTTATGAACAGCTTTATTTTCGGATAGTATTTCAATGAGTCTTTTTGTAGCCTTAGTAGAAAGTTTTAAATTGATATTAGCTCCAAAAGTGATGTATTTCGTAAAATCATATTGCCAATATCCTTTTTGTTTACAAATATTGGTTTGATGTAATTCATTTTGTAGAGGTTCTTCAAAAACACCATAACCGCTATTAGCGGGCTTTAAATTGGTTAAATGGCCATTTGTATCTTCATAAATAAATGAGAGATCTATTTTTTTACCATCATTATGACTAAGGTGTGGTAATAGAGGAAAGCCATCAAAAAAAGGGAAATTGGCATCTAAATAAATTAATTTAATATTTTTAAATTCTACTTTGAGTTTAGTAGATACCTCTTGTAAAACGGTTTTCATTTGAACAGTTGTGTAATTTCTGTTGCAAATTTTAGTAAAAATATGGTGTGCTTTTAGGTTTTGATTGTCATCAATCTTCACTCTGCCTAGCAAAGGCGTAATATTTGGTACAATTAGAAATGTAGTAAAACCATAAAATACAAAAAAGAAAACTAGTCTTTTAATGTTGTATTTTGATGTGTTTTCTCGAAAAAATAATAATGAAATGATGTAAATTATCCCACCAATTTGGGTGAGAACTGTTAGCATTACTGTGATGAAGAAGTGAAATATGATTTTTAAAAATCTAAATGTCACGCATTAATAGCTTAGATTCCTTATAGATGTATTTATATTTACGTTGATTTGTTTCAATCATGTTATTGATTTCTGTAATCACATCGTTCAAAACAGATTTTGCAGCTTCTTTTTGATCTCTTCTAATTAAAAATCGAGATAATTCTAAACGTTCAGGATAATTTGAATATCGTTTGTCTACTTTTTTAAATTGAACTTCAGCTTCATCTATAAGATTACATTTTTCTAAAGCTATGGCATAAAAACATAAAGAATCTCTAAACGTTTTTTCGATATCTATTTTGCTAGCATATTGAATTACTTTTTTAAAGTTTTCAATTTTAAAATAACACTTTAGTAGTTTGTTTATGGTGTAAGGATGCTGCTGGTATTTGCCTTGTAAAGCTTTTTCATAAAATTCAATTGCGCTTTTAAAATTATTATTTTCTAAATGCGCATCAGCAAGATTAATTTTATTTTGAAAAGTTTCTGAGAAAGAAAGTTTTTGTTCTAAATCTTTAATTTTTTTGGTAGGGTTAACTACAGCAGTTATAGTATTAAGTGTATCGTCTAAATTTTTTTTATTTAATATTTTTGTAAATAAATAAACAGCACCACCAATTAATGGTAGAAAAAATATAACAATATACCAATAATAATCATTTTTGGTTTTGTATACGTGAAATATACAAAAGGCTTGAAAAGCAATCAGCAAATAATACAGCATAGGCTGTAAATATAAGCAAAAAGTGATTTTCAGTACTTCCTTTTTTAGATAATTTGATGTTTTTGTATCGTTAAATGGTAGTTTTTAAAAGTCAAACTTATATGTGATACCTCCTAAAATTTGAAAACCTTGTACAGTAAAGTTGGCAAAACGTTCGTAATCTGTATTTAAAATATTATTTAATCGTAAAAACGTTGAAAATTTGTCATTAAAATGATAACCACCATTTATATTTACATCTACAAAAGCATCAAGTGTTTGTGTTGTTTTTACATTAGATGGAAAAGCGGTAGGGTACAAAACATCTTTGCGTTCGCCAACATAAAAAATGTTAGTGGTTGCATACCATTTATTGCTTTTGTATTTGCCAGTAAAACCAGCTTGAATTGTTGGTAAATTCCAAGCTTCAGATTCTGTTTGCATGGTAAAACTATCAAATTGAAAATTAGTAGCAAGTACAATTCTTTTCGTTAAATCGTATTCTAATTCTGCGAAAACCGAGGTTGTTTTAACATCATCATATAGTATAGAAAACGAATTTCCGTATTCATAGCCTTGTAAAGGAATTCCATTAATGTTACTGTTTACACCACTAGATTTTGAATTATTTCTGATAAACAATGCTTTATCTTGTTCTTCTTTTAGGCTGGTAGAAATATTAAAACTAAAATCGTTACCAATTACTCCATTAAAGCCCAAAAAGACATTGTATTTTTCTGAAGTTTGTGTGATAAATTGTGTTGGAGAAATAAACTGATTATCATCCGTAAAATTTTTGTAGGTATTGGTATGAAAATCGCCAAAAACACCAGTATAAATATTTAATTTTTCTTTAATTATAGCTTGTTGCAACTTTACGTCTGGATATACTAAAAAGTGATTTGCACTATTTTCGGCATCAAAAGAAGCAAATAATTTAGCTCCAATACGTACATTTAAACCACCAAAAGTATCTGAATATTGTGGATTTATATTTGCTGTAAAAATGGAATAATTTAGCTCGTTTTCATTGTTATAATCTGTTGCAAAATTACCTTCTAAATATTCTAAACCTGTTTTTACGTCTAGATTATTTAATCGCCTGCTGATAAAATCAAGAGGAAAATCAAAATCGGTATTTAGGTTGATGAGAAATTCACTACTATTGTAATCATCTGTAAAATAAGCCACTGAAAGAACACTTTTATCTAAATATGCATCAAGAAAATCAATTTCACCAATGGCATTGAAATAGTTGTATTTTTGATTTTCTTCAATATTATCTATAATATTGGGTACAAAGATGTTTTTTTCTAAACCATACCAGTTATAACTATTTAGTTCGGTATTTAGAGCTATTTTCCAATCAAAATAGCGTTCTTCTCGTTTGTAAAAAAGAGCGGCAAAAAAGTTTGAAAAATTACTATCTAACAAAGTATTGTTTATATTGTTTTGAGAAACTTGGTATTTTGATGAAATTCCATATTCGCTCTGAAAACGAGTATAATTATGAATGTAAACTTCTGCATAAGTAGTTTTGTAATTGCCAAAGCCAACTGCAGCATAATTATTATACATACGTTCTTTTACACCTACATCAATACCTTTTACAACACCGCTTTTTGGAATAAAGGTAGATGCAACAGGAGCAGAAAAAATAGTATAGTTTAATTTTTTCTTTTTGTTTTTATCAGATAATTGTATTACCGGGTTTTTATTAATTTTATTAGCATCAGCAATTTCTGGGTTGTAAGTTGTAATTACCTCTACTACCTCTGTTTTAACAGTATCTTTTGCACTAACTGGTTTTTTTTCTTGAGCAATACTGCTAAAAAAACCAAAGAAAATTAAAAATATAAGAACACCTTTTTTCATTAATTTTTATTTTGAGGAGTTACAGAATTATTGGTTTTGGCTTCGTTGGTTTTTATCTTATCCAGTTCTATTTGAGCATCTTTTACAATATCATCAAACTGGGTAAAGTTTTTAATAACATTTTCTAAAATAAAAGTGGCTTGATACGCATCTTGCAAATTGTAATAATTTTTAGCCATAATTACATAACTTTTTACACCCCAATATTTGTAAGCAGAATAATTTGCAATTAATTCTTGTACTACTTTTGTAGAAGCTTCGTACTCATTGTTGGCATTTTTAAAGTATGCACTATAGTATAAAGCTTCCGCTTTTAATTCGCCTGTGGCTTCTTGCTCAACTTCTGAATAATAAGATTCAGCTACTTCTAAATCTTTAGTAATAAATGAAGATCTGGCAATGGTTTTTTTGGCATCTAAGCGTAGGTTTTTATCTAACTTGTTTTTTGTTAAAATCTTTTTGGCATACTCAATTGATGCAGTATAAGCTTCTTTTATAGTGTAGGCTTTCATTAAATTACTTTGCGCAAACAAAATGTTTTCTTTTGAATAAGCTTCTTTTTCTAATTTTATTAAAAAAGGTATAGCTTCAGCAAAAAACTCTTCTTGTAGATAAATTTGCGATAATTTAGCAAGAGAATCTTCACTAAATTCACTCTGGCCAGCATCTAAAACTAGCTTATAGTGTACAACAGCTTCTGTAAATAATTTTTCTTTAAATAAAATATCAGCCAGATAATAATTGGCTTTTAGACTGTTTTGTCCTTCAGGAAAACTTTTTAAATACTTTTTTAAACTTAGTATAGCACTACTATTTTTACCCTCAAAGTATTTGCGTTCTGCTATTGAGAACGTTGAATTTTCGAGTTCGCTATCAGAAACATTTACAAATTTTAAGGTTTTGGTCCAAGCTACATAATCATTTAAATTGTCTTCATCTATATAAATGTTTTTTGCATTTCTTACGGCCTCTAAAGCATCTGTAGAATTTGGGAATTTACGCACTGTAAGTTTAAATTTTTCTAAAGCCTCTTTATTTTTGTTTTCGTTGTAATACAATAATCCTTGACGTACTAAAGCCCTAGGTAAAAATGCACTTTTTTGATGTTTGCTTAATAAACGGTCATAGGCTTGATGCGCTTTACGATTGTTTTTTATTTTTGTGTAGGTATTTGCTAGTTGGTATAAAGCGTCATCTTTTAACGTAGAATTGTCATAATCATTTATTACTTTAGTTAAGGCTTTGATTTTAGCATCACTTTCATTTCTAAATCCATAACTCATGCCTAATTGATATTGTGCATAATCAGCTTCTGCACCATTATTGTTAATTACAGTAGTGTAATTTTTAATAGCTTTATCATAATTTTTGGTGGCAAAATAACTATCAGCTAAACGAATATAGGCATCGTCTACAATAGCAATATCAAGGCTGTTTTTTTCTAAGAAAACACTAAAAGTTTGTGCAGCTTTCTCATAGTTTTTTAATTTAAAATGTGTGTAACCAATATTGTATCCTAATAAAGGGAAATCTTTTTTATTTCTTGTTCTTAAAGTGTTGTTTAGTGTAATGAATTTGGTTAAAGCTGCCCCATAATTTTTTAATTGGTATAATGTTTCTGCTTCCCAATATTTTCCTTTTTGGGCAATTACTGCATCATTAGAAGATTGAGAAGTACTAAAATAAGAAAGAGACTCTGAGAACTTTTGCTCACTGAACAACTGCATGCCTCTGTATAAAGATACTTCAAAAGTTAATGCTGAATTCTCTGCAGATTTTTTCTTTTTCAAGTAGTTTAAAGCTCCTTGATAATCTTGTTGATGTATATAAGATGATACCACTAACTCATTAATTTCGTTATAAGAACTTGAGTTCGGATATTGCTTTAGATAGTTTTGTAAAACATCAGAAACACTTTCAAAAGGGTTGCCTTCTTCATAGCTTAATTTGGCATAATTTAAAGCAGCATCTTCTTGAATTTTGGTGTTAAAAGACATGGCACTAGCTGTTTTAAACGCATTTAAAGCCTCACTTTTTTTATCGGTATTTAAATAGCATTCAGCTAAATGGTAATAAGCATTTTGAGAAACTTCATTTTTTTGAGAAATAATTTTATTGAAATAACTAATAGCATTTTCAAAATCGTTTTGTTTATAATAGGCATATCCTAATTGATAGTAATCTGTATTATTCCATTTTTTACGTTTGCCTTGATACGCTTTCAAAAACGGAATTGCTTCTGCATACTTTTTTAGGTTAAAATAACTCTCGCCTATAATTTTAGAAATCTCAGAAATATCTTTTTTCTTGGCAGTTTTTAATAATTCTTGCCCAACATTTATACAACGCTCAAATTGTCCAGATTTAAAACTAATATCTAGTAAGTAGTAAGAAATTTCTGCTTTGTAAGAGGTGTTATCAGCAATTTCTTTTAGTGTAGATGCTGCAATACCATAATCTTCTAATTTATAAGAAATATAGCCATAATAATATCTGGAGTCATTTCCGTATTTTGCATCATTGATTAAGGGTAAGAATTTGTCTTTGGCTAAATCCAATCGTTTGGCAACTAAAAAACCATAACCCATTTTAAAATTAAGTTCTTTTCTGTTTTCTTCAGATAATAAATCAGTATTTACTTTTTGATACCATTTTAAAGCATGCGCTGCTTTTTTATTGGCAAAATAGTAATTACCAACATTAAAAAAAGCTTTGTTTTTTTTATTGCTAGTTGGGTTCTCATCAACAAAAGTTAATACTTTTTCATCGGCATTGGTTTGGTTTAATTTTACGGCACACATGGCATCATAATATGAGGCATCTGCTTTTAAGCTAGAGCTTTGTAAAGACTCTTTTTTTACTTTTTCAAAGGTTTTTTGTGCGGCTCTATACGCTTTATTATTGTATAATTTTAACGCATTATTAAAGTCAGTTCTTCTACTTGCATCAATAATAGATTGCTGTGCAAAAATGGTAAAGCAAAGTATTGTAAAAGCAAATGATAAAATATGTTTTCTGCAAAAACGAAATTTCATATCATAGTATTTATTATATTCTAATAAACGAATATTTTTTTAATTTGTTGGATGATAAGGCAAAAATAAATGAAAATAATTAGGATTAAATCTAAGAATTATTCAAATTTTAGAGGGTAAAATCGTTAGAAACTAATAAGTTTGTAAAAACGACTATTTTTATGGAAAAACCAGTTTTAAATTTAGAAAGTGCAGATATCTATCAGCGAGATAATTTGGTGTTGTCTAAGGTTAATTTATCAATTCATAAAGGTGATTTTTATTATTTAATAGGCAAAACAGGGAGTGGAAAAAGTAGCTTAATGAAAACTTTATATGGCGATTTGCAATTGCAACGAGGCTCAGGCAATATTGTAGGTTTTGATTTAAAAAAACTGAAAGAAAAAGAAATTCCGTTTTTAAGAAGAAAAATAGGTATTGTTTTTCAAGATTTTAAATTATTAAGTGATAGAACTGTTTTTGGGAATTTAGAGTTTGTGTTAAAAGCTACTGGCTGGAAAAACAAAGAAGAAATTAAAAATAAAATTAACGAAGTGTTAGACAAAGTGGGCATGCAATCTCAATATTATAAAAAAACTTTCGAACTTTCTGGAGGAGAACAACAAAGAGTTGCCATTGCAAGAGCTTTATTAAATGACCCAGAATTAATATTAGCAGATGAACCAACAGGTAATTTAGATCCTAAAACTTCTTTAGAAGTGATGGGGCTTTTAAATGAAATTCACAAAAGCGGAAAAACAATTTTAATGGCCACACATGATTATCAATTGATTGTAAAGTTTAGGCAAAAAACTATAAAAGTAGAGGCAGGAGTACTCTTTGAAGTTGCACAACAAAAAACAATATAGTGCTTTCGGTTCTTATACCTACATATAATTATAATGCTTTAGCGCTTGTTTTAGCCATTCATAAACAATTGATGCATGCTAAAATTGATTTTGAAATTATTTGTTTTGATGATGGCTCAAAATCAGAAATAAACATTCAGAATAACAAAATAAACAACTTACAAAATTCAAAATTTGTTGCTTTAGATAAAAATATTGGTAGAAGTGCAATTCGGAATTTATTGGTAAAAAACGCGAATTTTAGTTGGTTACTGTTTTTAGATGCTGATGTTAAACCTAAAAACAATTATTTTATTAGTAATTATATGGCTTTTTTTACTAAAAAAAATGCTGTAGTTTGTGGTGGATTATTGTATGAAAACACAAAAAAAAATAAAAGCTTTTTAAGGTATAAATACGGTAAAAAGAAAGAAGAAATTACTGTGGATGTTAGGCAGAAACATCCGAATAAATATTTTTTCACTTCAAATTTTTTAATCAGAAAAAGTGTTTTTAATGAGGTGGTTTTTGAAGAAGCATTAAAAAGTTATGGTAGAGAAGATTCATTGTTTTCTATACAGTTAAAGCAAAAAGGATATCATATTGCTCATATTGAGAACGAAGTTTATCATTTAGGAATAGATGAAAATAAAACTTTTATTTTAAAGACAAAAAAAGCGATTAAAAATTTATTCATTTTGCAAAAAAATAATTTAATTACAGATAATGACACTGATTTACTTAAACTTACAGAAGTTTTGTATACGTTTAAATTACAAAAACTGGTTGGACTTTTTTACCCTTTCTTTGAGTATTTAACTTTTAAATTTACGTCAGTTTTTGCTTTAAACCTTTTAAAAGTCAGTTACTTCTGTTACTTAAAATCAAAAGATCATAAGTAGCATTCTTAAAATAAATTAGATAGTATCAAAAAAAAGAAATGTATTATTCTTTAAAAATAGAAAGTAATTTTTTTTCTTGATGTTCCCAAATTAGTGCTTTTTTTGCTTTTTTAAGTTGATGTAAAAAATCTTTTTCTAATAATTCTTTAATTTGATTAGCTAAATTTTCTGGTGTTCTGTTTTTTACAATTTCTCCAACTCCATATTCTAAAACAATATGTTTCATTTCGGGTAAATCAGAAATTATTATGGGCACTTCTGCTTGTATGTAATCAAATATTTTATTTGGTAAAGCAAATTTATAATTTAAACCTAAGTCTTCTTCTAAGCTAATACCTAAGTCTGCATGTGGTGTTATTTTTAAGAGTGTTTCTGGAGTAAGTTTGCCTAAAAATTTTACGTTATTAATGTTTTTGCTTGTAACTAGTTGTTTTAATTTTTTATCAATATCACCTTTTCCTACAATTACAAAGTAACAATTAGGTAAAAGTTGCATGGTTTCTATCATCAATTCTAAACCTCTACCAACGTTAATGGCGCCTTGATATAAAATTATTTTTTTTTGATTTTTGTCAAACGGAAAAACTCCCTTTTGTGTATTAGTTAAATGAGGATAATTTTTAATGACCTTAAAATGGGTAAGATATTTTTCATCATAAAAATCAGCAATACTTTTACAAACCGTGTAACAATTTTTTAGTTTTGGTAAGATAAATTTTTCTAAGCTTACCCAAGTTTTTTTTACAACGGGTTTATGTATCAATTCTGGCACTTCAGGAAAAAGTTCGTGACTATCATAAACTAACTTTTTACGTTGTAATTTACTAATTAAAAAATTTGGTAAAAGAGTATCTAAATCATTAGATAATAAGATGTTTTTTTTAGTAAAAAGTAAAAAGAAAAACAATCTAAAGTTATATTCTGCATAAAACAAGAAGCCTTTATTAAAAAAAAGTGAGAGTCTTTTTGTAGGGTAATCTCTTTGAATTGGCAAACTATCTTTTTGTGTTCTGCCTACTAATAAAATATCGAAACCACCATTAAAAAGGGTATTACAAACTTTGGCTACTCGTTGGTCTGTAGTCAAATCATTCGTTACAGAAACAATAATTTTTTTCAAAAATTCACATTTTTTGCAATATATAAACTAATATTTAGTATCTCTTAAATCAAGGCATTTTTTATTAATTATAATAAAATAATTTGTGTTTTCTTTTTTTTGATTGATGAAAACTTGTTTTAATTCCTTTTAATATTATCTTGTAAATCTAAATTTTAATTGCTAAATATTTAAAATGATTAACCGAAAAGAAATTGCAATATTAATAACAGAAAAGTTGACGTTGCAAAAATCAGCATTGAAAACTCGCTTTCTACTAAACAAAAATACGATTGGTTTTTTTTATGTTGATGAGTTGTTACCTTCGGATTTAGTAAGAGAAATTCATAAAAATTTTCCGAAAATAGAAGAAACAAAGCATCGAAAAAATATTCGCGAAAATAAATATGTGGCATATCAAATGAATAAATATCATCCTCTTTTAGAAGAGGTTATATATGCTTTTCAAGAAGAAAATGTAGTAAGCTGTATTGCAGAAATTTGTAATGCACCAGATATTTTGCCCGATGAAAATTTATATGCTGGTGGCCTATCTTTAATGACAAAGGGTAATCATTTAAGTCCGCATTTAGATAATAGTCATGATAAAAATCGTCAATTATGGCGTGTTTTTAATTTATTGTTTTATGTGGCTCCAGATTGGAGATTAGAAAATGGAGGAAATTTAGAATTGTGGCCAAATGGTTTAGAAGGAGAACCTATTGAAATTATTAGTAAATTCAACAGATTAGTAGTAATGGCAACGCATCAAAAATCTTGGCATTCTGTAAATAAAGTTTTAGTTGATGATGTGCGTTGTTGTGTATCTAATTATTATTTTTCAGAAAAACCGTTGTTGCATTCAGACGATTTTCATATCACAACATTTAGAGCTAGACCCTCAGAAAAAAGTAGAGATCTCATTTTGAAAGCTGATAACCATTTACGAAGTGCAGTTCGAAAAGTTTTTAAAAAAGGAATTCGAGAAAATCCGCATCAATATAAAAAATAAAAAACCCACCTCTCATTGAGAGGTGGGAAAATTGCTATGAAAAAGAATGATAAGATTTCTCTTATCTACATATTTAGACGCTTAAATTCTTTAAATATTACATGAAACTATAATTTTTATATTTTTTTAACAAAAAGAGATTTTGATTATATTCTGCAGTAATGATTTTTTTTTAAGTCTAATTTTATATATTTTTAAAGAAAAAAAAGATTATTTAAAAAATTCTATGCCTTTATTTGAACAGAAATATGAGGAAATTAGCTGATTTGTATGAGTAATAAACCAAAATCATCTTTATAAAAAAATGCATAGTATTCTAAATAAATTTAATATCTCAGCTTTTTCTGATGCTGGTAAAATTAGAAGAAATAACCAAGATTGTATTCTTGTAAATGGACAGATTTCTAATAATGGTTTTATAAATAAAAACAATCAATGTTTTTTAAGTTGTTTTGTAGCAGATGGTGTTGGAGGTAATAAAGCAGGAGAATTTGCCTCTAAGTATGTTTTAGAAAGTATAAATGATTACGAGTTAAATGCATTTGATAAAATCAATGAAGAATATCTAAAAAAAGTAAATGAAAATTTAATTGATATTACTAAAAAAAATCAAAACCTTTTAGGAAGTGCAACCACATTATCTGGTCTTACTTATCAGAACGCAACATTAAAGGTTTTTCACTCAGGCGATTCAGAAATTTGGCTTTTACGTAATGATTCTTTTATTAAAATCACCAATGATCAGGTATTAAATCCTAAAATAAAAAACAGTCCAATTACCAGTTATTTTGGAGGACAAGAAAACTACTTAAATTTGGATAATACAATATGTTTGGAAGAAATAAAAACATTAGATAAGTTTTTAATTTGTTCTGATGGACTTTTTAAAGCGATAAAAACAAAACAATTAAAATCTATTTTAAGCGCTACAAAAACGTTGCAAACTAAAACAGAAAGAATTTTAGAAATGGTTTTAGAAAATGAAGCAGAAGATAATGTAAGTGTAATATTAATTGAAGCTTATGCATAGTATTACTGCTCAGAGTATTGTAGAGGAATATCGTATATCTTTACAAGAGTTGCAAAAAATACTGCAATCGAGTACTCTTATTACATCTAAAACTAAGATATCTGCTTATGATTTTGATAAGATAAAAAAGCAACTTAATGTCTACAAATACAGCGCTTTTAATGACGATTTAGAAAAAACGGCTACTTATTCAGAAACTAATTTAGATGCTACTATTGTATATGCGGATCATGAAAATGCTACAGCAGTATATGTAGATGAGTTTGATGATTCTACAAGCGCATATAATTCAAATACAAGCAGTTCTTCAAATGATTTAAAAACGTTGAATCATAACTTAGGTATTGGAGATGTTGTTTTACTTAAAGAGATAAAATATACAATTTTAGAAATTATTTCTGAAGGAACAGGAGAAGCTGTTATTTATAAAATACAAAATTCCTTAAATCGTATTTTTGTCTTAAAACTCTATTTTGAATTTGTTGATGAAAAACAAGAGCCAAACGCAGAAACTCTTGAGCGCATTAAAACAAATCCTAATAAAAATATTTTAAAACTATTTGATTACGGAGTAGGATTCGAAAAATATAAAGATAATTATTGTTTTGAAATTTCGGAATTTGCTGAAGGTGGAGATTTATTAGATGTAACTAATTTTAAACAAAAATATACTCCAGATTTTATAGAAACTGCGGTTATTCCAAAAATATTTGAAGGGATTAAACATTTACATTCTCAAAAAATATATCATTGCGATTTAAAGCCAGGTAATATTTTTTATTTAGATGAAGCGCAAAACGATTTAATTATTGGTGATTATGGTTCTGCAAAAGCTTATGACATTCAAGAAACTAAAGAAGTGATAAAAACAGCTACAGTAAAAGGCTCTAACTTTTATCTGGCTCCAGAACAAGCTAGAGGCCTCGTTTCTGATAAAAACGATTACTATTCTTTTGGAATGATATTGCTTCACCTTTTGTATCCTGAAAAATTTACAGTAAAAGGAAATTTTAAAAAGATAGATAATCTTTTGTTTGAGCAAATTGTAGAAAGGGGAGATAGTTCTATGAAGTTAATTGATTTTAATCCGAACTTCGAGAGGATAAATAAGTTAATAGAAGGCTTAACGTTAAACGTAAGAAAAAATAGATGGGGAGAAAAAGAGGTTGAAAAATGGATTGCAAAAGAAGATGATTATTTAGAAATTAAATATTTAAATAAAGCAAATTTATTAAATCTACGTTTAAAAAATAATGTAATTGTAACCTCAGAAGAACAACTGATAACATTTGTAGAACAACATAGTTATTGGCAATTAGAAAAGGCAAAAGAAGATGAATTATGGTACAATCAAATATTTAATGATAGTGCTACCTTAGTGGAGTTACAGCGCTTTTTAGATATTGAATATAGTAGAGATTTTAGAGATAGTTTTACAAATATGATTAAGACTATAGAACAAAACATAAATTCTGACCTTACTTATAATGTAAAACAACAAGAACAGATTGATTATAGTGAACAAGCCTTAATAAGGTTCCTTTTGCCAGCCAAAAGCATACAAATAACAAAAGATAAAATCATAGATTTAGAAGATGGTCTTATCAATAAAAAGATGATTTATCTTATTAATGAATTAGACGAATCGTGGCAATCCTTAAGTTTAGAGAAAATCCGTTTTATTTTATTTCAGTTAGAATTTTCTTTAAAAGTACTTCTAAAAAAGGCTGAAGGTCAATTATATACACTATTACAGGCTTTACTTACAAAATTTTATGCTGGGTTATTAATTAATACATCTAATTTTGAAGACCTTAAAAGTGAGGTAATTAAAGCAATTAACATTACAGAAATAGAGGAAAGCCAAGCTAAACTTTTGAATCTTTTTGATGATTTTAAAGAAAATAGAAGCTTTTATTACAAAAATGATACCTGCGAAACGTTAGAACAATTAGGCCTATTTAGCATTATAAATGAAAGTGAATTCGATAATGCATATTTTAAGGCGGAAAAAAATTGGTTTTTAAAGAAAAAAAATAAGCCAGGATTAACAAGTTTAGAGCACAGAGATTTTGTTTTTGAAATACTAAAAGATAAAGTTGAATCTAAGATAGAATTTATTGGTTTACATTTTGATAAAAATAGAATTTATAACATTAAATATCAGTATTATAAATCGTTAACTAATTATTTAAGTGAATACAATATTACCAAAGAATACATTTTAACATCTGAAAAAAATGGTAATTATACCATAAAAAGAAAACGATTTGCATCGTTTGGCAGTATTGCAAACAAATTTATTAAGGAAACAAAAACAAAACATAATATTGTAGCCATATCTGCAGAAAATGAAAAAAGCTTGGAAAGAAAAATTGTTTGGGATTCAGTAAAAAGATATTCAATTGTTTACTGGCGCCAAATTGTTATTTTTATAGCCATTCTGTTGCTAACTTTATTTGTTTTCAAAGCTATTCCTTATGTAGAAAATTATTTCAATAAGGCTGAACAAGAATTTATTCAACCTTCTAAAAACGCAACCAGCGTAAATCGTTATGGGTATATAAAAGCTAATCCAGCAGGAAACGTTAGAAGTGGTACATCAACCAAAACAAAGGTTGTAGCTGTTTTGTATAAAGGCGAAAAAATTTATATTATAGAAAAAGACAATGCTTCAGGTTGGTATAAAATTAAATATGGAGATGATAAATATGGCTATGTTTCTAGAGTAATTGTTAGCTTTGAGTTTGTTTCTAAAAATAGTAAATCATTAAAATAGATTAGTTACTTTGTTAAGTGATGTTTTTTGTCACTTAATAGTCTATGGATTAAAATTAAAAAGAAAAGTTATGAGTGGACCAAAAAGTTTTAATCCCCCAGAAAGATATTCGATCGATACTTTTAATGGTAGCTTAAATGATGCGTTTCAATTGCAAACGCAAATAAAAGCTCAAATTGAAAAAATAGAAAGTTTATTAATTAATGATACTTCACTTGATGTTAATTTGGATTGTCAAGAAGATCTATCAAAAATAAAGAAGGATTTAAATGCACTTTTAGAACCCTTAATTTTTAATTATGAAGTTAATTTTAATCAACAAACATTTGATGTTATTTCCGCTGAAATCATACAAAGAATTACAGATTTACACGCTCAAAAAAATAAATTAGATACTATTGAATTAGATTTTAATGAAAAAAAACTCGATTACGATCAATATTTATCCTACTTAAAATATAACGAACAATCAGAAATTTCATTTAATGATTTTAAAAAGAAGATTTCAGATTATTATAAAAATGCTATTGCAGCGGATAAAAATGGGGTGTTCGAGAACACAATATTAGAAATTGATAACATAAAATATACCAAAAAAAGTGATGATTTTTCTTTTGGTTTTAATGCCATTTACGAAGCAAAAAAAGCAGAAATAGTAGCATATACAAAAAATAAAGAAGCACAAATTAATAATGCCAGAACTAAAGCAAGTAATAAAATTATAAATCTTTCTGACGGTATTTCTTTAAAAGATGAAAAAGAAAAAATTGCAGAAGAAGTAAAAAACTGGCAAGAAAAAATTACCTCTTTAATAGATAATTGTAACGATGCAGCCTCAAAAATAAGTTATCGAGATAAATTAGAAAATCTTCTTGAAAGTAAAGTTTTAAAAGAAGAATATTATTTTAAAGAGTTGTTCGATAGTATTTTGCTTAATGAGAAAAGAAACACAAATAAAAAGATAGTTTTTAAATTGTTATCTACCTTGAATTCAGAACCATTTCATAATAGTTTGTTAGATAAAAAACAAGTATTAGGAAAACGGTTAAGTGCGCTTTTAAATCATAATAACATAAAAGATACCGATGTTGTAAATATGAAAAGAGAGTTAAAAATTTTACAAAAACAAAGTAATAAAAGAGTTAAAGAAGAGGGTGTTTTAGAAAGGGAAAGATTGTTCTTAAAATCTCAAGTGGTTAGCACATTATCTAATATGGGCTATGAAGTGATGGATGATTTAAAGGTGATTGATTTTGAAAAATCTAACGATTATCTGTTAAAAGTAAAAGGACAAGAAAATTATATGAATTTAATATTTCGTGAAGATGGATCAATGAGATATAATTTTCAAATACCAGAAAATAAAAAAGAGTTAAGTGTTGATGAAAAGAACTTAAAACTCCAAGAAATGAAAATGAGTTGTGACGATTTTAATATTGTAATTAACGATTTACGTAAAATGGGATTAAAATTAAACGTAAATAGTAAGCAACCCATTTCTGAAGCATCTTTAATGCAGTTTACAAAAAAAACGAAAGAACGCTTAAAAGGAAAGCAGGAAAAATCTACAAATAAGCAAAAGCAAGTAGCTTTAAAGAAAAAATATTTAGATTAAAAAAGTATACAAAATGAATACAAAATATAATTTTTTTCCGAATTGGTTGCAAGAGTTTAAACGTTTTCAGGCATTAAAATCGCAGTTTTTTATTTATGGTAACGTGTACGATTCGTATTATTTTCCAGTAAACTATAGAGAAACTCAAGACGAAAATGAGCTAAGGCATATTAAGTTTCCAGACATTCAATCTTTGTTAATAGAGTATCTTTTAAAAGAAGAGTTTGATGTTGTTACTTATTTTGATATTATTGATGGTTTAAGCATTCTTTCTAATGACCAAAATGTAAATGAAGATAATTTAATAAGCACACTAAATTTAACAAAAGAAGCACCTAATTACTTAAGTGGAACCAAGGCAAAAAAGCTAGACGATGCTATCAGTTTTTTTAGAGAAATTGTAAATAATACCAGTAAACTTTCTGCTTGTGTTGTAAATTTTGCATCGCTGTTTACTTCAAACCCAAACTCTTTAGAAGACGAAGTAAAACCAGTTTTCTTAAAAATGCTAAAGGCTGCACAAGAAGCAAAACGATTTGAAAACAAAGCAGGACAGCGAAATATTATCATTTTTATTTGCGATAAGTTAAGCGATATTCCTGTATGGTTATTGTTAGAAAATCCGCTTACGAAAGGTATTGAAATTCAAAAACCAAATAGAGAAGAGCGTTTGCGATTTGTAAAAACAAGGCAGCATTTATTTTTTCCTAAAGTGAAGAAGAGTGAAGTTAGAGAAGATATAAAAAGCATCTGTAAAGTATTTCCAGATATTACCGATAATTTTACAAATCACGAGTTAGAGAATTTAATTACAATTTCTCAACAAGAAGAAATAAACATAAAAGAGATCAAAGAAATAGTTGATTTATTTAAATACGGAATCAAAGATAATCCTTGGAGTAAAATTGAAAATGCTGTAATTGCTGGTGCAGAAGAAAAGTTGAATAAAACCATTATTGGGCAAAAAGAAGCGGTTAGAAAATCGATAGAAATTATTCAAAGATCTAAATTAGGCTTGGATGCTATAGACAAAGAAAAACCATCTAATAAACCAAAAGGAGTTTTGTTTTTTGCAGGCCCAACAGGAACAGGAAAAACCTATTTAGCCAAAAATTTAGCAGAGTTAATTTTTAATGATGAAGATGCTATGATTCGCTTTGATATGAGTGAGTATAATGATAGTAATTCAGATGTTAAATTAATAGGAAGTCCTCCAGGTTATGTAGGTTATGATGAAGGTGGTCAGTTAACAGATGCCATTAGAAATAAGCCTTTTAGCATTATTTTGTTTGATGAAATAGAAAAAGCACATCCTAAAATATTTGATAAATTTCTTCAAATTTTAGATGATGGAAGATTGACAGATGGTAGAGGAGAAACGGTTTATTTTTCGCAAGCGCTAATTATTTTTACAAGTAATTTAGGTATTTATAAAGAAGATGAATATGGTAATAAAATACCGAATGTAGATTTTAATGACGATTACAATGTAATTGTTGATAAAATTCAAACCGAAATAAAAACATTTTTCACCAATAAATTAGGTAGACCAGAAATTTTTAATCGATTTGGGGATAATTTTGTGGTTTTTAGTTTTATAAAAAATCAAGTTGCCAAACAAATTCTGAATAAAAACTTAAACATAATCACTAAAAATTTAAAGAATCAATTTGATATTGAGTTAATTTTTGATGAAACTTTTTTGAATGATTTCTTAAAAGATTGTGTTGCAGATAATTTAGATATGGGTGGTAGAGGAATCATAAATAGATTAGAAACGCATATAAAAAATGGTTTGGCGAATTTTATTCCAAATAATTTAGACAAAAAGAAAATTGAGATTAAAGTAATTGATAAATCTGTAGTTTTTGAATGAATTGGCAACTCAACAATATAAAATATCCTGTTTATAATCTTGGAGCTGGTAAAAGAATTGGTATTTGGCTACAAGGATGTTCTTTAGGTTGCAAAGGTTGTATCAATAAAACTTTATGGGATACTGCTGGAGGCAAAACATTAAACGTTTTAGATGTTTATAATTTAATAGTTAGTTTAGGTGAAGATTATGATGGAATTACAATTTCTGGAGGAGAACCTTTTGAGCAATATGAGCAATTAATTACTTTTTTACATCTTATTAAAAAGAATACTACATTAGATGTTTTTTGCTTTACAGGTTACGATTTAAACGAGTTAGATACTTTGTACCCAGATCAATTATTTTATAAATATGTAAACACATTGATGACAGGGCGTTATGAAGAAAAAAATCATAGTAATGATAATATAAGGGGTTCTAGTAATCAAAAATTATATCGTTTTATAAATGATAAACCAGTAGAAACTGATATCGAGGAAAATGATAAAAGTTGGGGTTTATATGTTGGTTTAGATGGTCAAATTCAAATGACTGGAATTCCTAAAAAAGGAGAAATAGAACAAATTGAAAAGGATTTGGAAAAAATAAATATTAAAAAAAAGTTTGTATAAATGGAGGATCTTTATTGTGTGAATTGTGAAGAAAATGTAACGATTTCTGATATTTCTAATCCAGAATGCCCCAATTGTTGGGGAGATGATTTTAAAGAAGCAGCGCCTACAGATACAACTGTTAAAGGTGCAGTAAAAAGTATAGAATTAATTTATCAATCAAATTTTGAGAAGATAGCATTAGATTTTTTAAATCCTATTCAAATTTTAGGGAGAGGTTTCGAAGGTTCAGAACTCTTATCAGAAATAAAAGTAAATAACAGACCAGTAATCAGTAAAAGACACTGCCAAATAGAATTTAGGTCGAATGAAAATAGTTTTTATGTATTAGATTTAAATTCAACAAACGGAACTTTTGTTAATGGTAAAAAGGCAGTATCTGAAATTTTGTTAGAAGATCAAAATATTATAAAATTAGGTAGAGAAGTTTTTGTGGCTAGTTTTGTTTATGAAGAGATTCAAGATAATTCTGATAATACAGAAGTAGAGGTCATGTTGAATAATTCTGATACCGAAAATATTGAATCAGGATTTTATTGCCCAGATTGTTCTACTAATTACCAAAATGATGGCTACTGCTCTGAATGCGATGTAAAACTCCGAAAAAACTGATTGTTTTAACTTCAGAAGATCAAACTAAAAACAGTGCCTTCACTTTCTTTACTATTCACTAAAATTTTTCCTTTATGCAACATCATAATTTGTTTACATAAACTCAAGCCAATTCCACTTCCTGTAGATTTGCTTGTAAAAAATGGTACAAAAATGTTTTCCATAATTTCTTTCGGAATTCCTGTTCCATTATCAAAAACTTTTATAATTGTATTTCTGTTTTGGTTTTGTGAGGCTGTAACTTTTATAATTGGTTTTTCTTGGTTTTGGCAAGCATCTTTTGCGTTTAAAATTAAGTTGATTAATACTTGTTCTATTAAATGAACATCAATATCTAATTCTAATCTTTTAGAAGAAATAGAAAATTCAATATCAATATTTTTTGCTTTTATAGAGGGCGCCATCAACAATTCAATATTGTTAAAAAGTTCAGAAACTTGTATTTTATGTAAATTTAAATGAGTTACTTTACTTAAACTTCTGTATGTTTTTGCAAATTTTAATAAACCTTGACTTCTTTTTTTAATCGTTTTTATTCCTGCATTTAAATCTTCAACTTCTAAACTATTTTCCTTCGGATTTTCTAAAGAAAATTCAATGTTCCTCTGTAAAGTATCTGCTAAAGAAGATATTGGTGCAATGGAATTCATTATTTCGTGCGTCATTACACTTAACAGTTTTTTCCAAGCTTCAGACTCATTTTTATTTAGGGTGTTATCAATATTTTGTAGCACAACTAACTTAAAAGAATCTTCTTTAATTTCAAAAATAGTATCGGAAATTAAAACTTTCAACTTTTCATTTTGAAGTGCAATTGTAATAGAATTAGCTTCTCTATTGTACGTTTCAAAAATGATAGTATACAATTCTGGTTTTCTGTTTTCTACAAAACGAATATTCTTAAAAGAAGGGAAATCAATAATTTCTTTAAAAGTATCATTCAACCATAAAACATCGCCAGTTTCAAGATTATAGGCAATAATACCTACATCAATCATTTCTAAAATCTTCTGAAGATAAATATATTGAGTTTCATTTTGAACATTAATTTCTTTAATGGTTCTGTTTACTTCATTAAAACCAGTATATAAAAATCGAATGTCTTTTGGACCTCGATCTTCTGGAAACCAACGTGAAAAATCTCGATATTTTACGGCTTCAAAAAAATCATCAATAGCAGCAAATCTTCTTTTTACAAATGTGTAGATGTCTATAATACTATATAATAATACAGCACTAATTAAAACAATGTATAAAACTTCTTCTAAATCAATAATATAGATTAAACCGAAAATAAGGCCAATCAAGATAAAAATCCGTAGAAAGAGTTTTAAAATATAGCCTTTATAATTCATATTTCTCCAATCTTCTGTATAAAGCAGCTCTTGTAATTCCTAATTCTTTGGCAGATTTAGAGATGTTTCCTTTATGTTTTTCTAATACTGTCAAAATCGTATTTTTTTCAACATCATCTAAATTTAAGGTTTTTGGAGCATTGTTTTCAACCTTACTTTCTATGGATGAAAAAACCAAATCTTCAGCCTTTAAAATGTTGCCATCAGTCATTATTACAGCTCTTTCTAAAATGTATTGTAATTCTCTAACATTACCAGGAAAGCTATGTTTTTTTAGTTTTTTTGTAAAACTAGCATCAAATTCGAAGGAATTTTTATTGTATTTTTCTTCGTATAAATTCACGAAATATTTTGCCAATAATAAAATGTCAGAGCCTCTTTCACGAAGTGGAGGCACTGTAATATCTAACGTATTTATTCTATAAATTAAATCTTTTCGAAACCTTTTTTCATCTGCTAAAACACTTGGGTTTTCGTTGGTTGCACAAATTAAGCGAATATCAATAGGAATGGGCACGTTAGAACCCAAAGGAGTAACTTTTCTGTTTTGTAAAATGGTTAATAAACGAACTTGTTGTCCCAAAGAAATATTACCAATTTCATCTAAAAATAATGTCCCTCCATTGGCAGCTTCAAAACGTCCTTTTCTATCTTCATTTGCGCCAGTAAAAGCCCCTTTTTTATAGCCAAATAATTCGCTTTCAAATAAAGTTGAAGTTAAAGAACCTACATCAACTTTTATAAAAGGTTTGTTATTTCTATTAGAATTTTCGTGTAAAGCTCTCGCAATTAAATCTTTTCCTGTTCCATTTTCGCCTAAAATCAACACATTTGCATCTGTTGGGCCAACTTTTTTGAGTTTTACAAAAACATCTTCCATTACATCACTTTTGCCAATAATAGGAAGGTTGTTTGAAGTATAATTTTCTTTGGTTTTCTTTTCTGATTTTAAAATACTTTTAATGGTATTAATGATCTTTTCGTTTTTCCAAGGTTTTATTAAAAAGTCGGCAGCACCTTCTTTTAAACCTCTAACAGCCAAATCAATATCTGCATAAGCTGTCATTAAAACCACAGCAATATTTGGGTTAAATTTCTTGATTTTATTCAGCCAAAATATTCCTTCGTTTCCAGTATTTACCAATCCATTAAAATTCATATCAAGAATAATCAAATCGAATTTTTTGCTTTCAATTTGAAAATTGATATTACTCGGGTTTTTCTCCACAACAATTTCAGCTACCAAAGGTTTTAGCAAAAGACGAATTGCTGTTAAAACATCAACATCGTCATCAATTACCAAGATTTTTGCATTTTTCAAAACCATAGTTACAATATTACAATTTTATCAGCAAGATTAAAAAATGATAGATAGAAATTATGAAGATGATTTTTCTTGTATCAAAATCGAACAGAAAGTGTATCAAAACCGAACACTTTTAATTTTAGTTAAAAACTTAAAATATTGATAATCAATTGTTTTTGACTTTGGCACTATCTTGACTATAAGGAAAGAGAAATAAAAAAGTAAAAATGGACATTCAAATAGAAAAAAAGAAATTTTCTACAGCAACCTTATTAAAAATCGGAGGCATTGCACTCATCTTATTCTTAATAATTTATGTGATTTATGCAACTTCTGGTGGTGCAAAACTTTCTGTAAATAAAGAACGAATTGCAATTAACACTGTAAAAAATGGTGTTTTTCAAGAAAATATTCCTGTAAGCGGAATTGTTTTACCCATAACAACTATTTATTTGGATGCTGTTGAGGGTGGAAGAGTGGAGGAGAAATTTGTGGAAGATGGCGCAATTATGAAAAAAGGCGAACCAATTTTAAAATTAGCAAATACAGATTTGGAGTTAAGTTTAATCAACCAAGAAACTTCTGTTTATAATTTGTTAACGCAAATGCAGATTTCTCAAAATGCTGCAAGACAGAATACAATTAACAGGTTGAATCAATTTACAGATGTAGAAAATAATTTAATTGAAGCAAAACGTTTGTACGATTTGAATTCTAAATTGTACGAAAAAGGAGCCATTGGAAGACAAGAGTATGAATCTTCAGTAAATAATTACAATTACCAAAAGCAAAGAATGAAACTGACGAATGAAATTTTACAAGAAGATTCTATTGCTACAAAACAAGAAATTCAGCAAGCAAAAAACTCATATCAAAGAACACAAAGTGCTTTAAAGTTGATGCGTAAAAAAGTAGAAGATTTGGTGGTTAGAGCGCCTATTGATGGACAATTAACTTCTTTAGATGCAGAAATTGGGCAATCAAAAAATAAAGGAGAAAGATTAGGACAAATAGATGTGGTTACTGGTTATAAAGTAAGAGTTGATATTGATGAGCATTATATTTCTAGAATTTACACAGGACAGATTGGAACTTTTAACCTGAATAATAAGAAATTCACTTTAGTCATAAAAAAAATATTTACGCAAGTAACCAATGGTCGTTTTCAAGTAGATATGGTTTTTGAAAACGAAGTTCCAAAAGGAATTAGAAGAGGTCAAAATTTACAAATTAGAGTCGCTTTAAGCGCGGAAAAAGAAGCGATGTTAATTCCTGTTGGTGGATTTTTCCAAAAAACGGGTGGAAATTGGATTTTCAAAATCAGTGAAGATGGTTCATCAGCGTACAAAGTAGATATTCAATTAGGAAGTCAGAATACAAAATATTACGAAGTGATTAGCGGATTAAATGAAGGCGATAAAGTCATCACTTCTAGCTATGATTCCTTCAACAAAATAGAACAAATTGTTTTGAAGTAGTTTGGAGTTGGGAGATGGAAGATGGGTGGGAAGTTGGAAGAAAGAAAATAGAACTTAGAAGTCAGATAAAAATTACAGAATTAAGAAAAGAAAATTAATAAATAATTTACAATTAAAAAAACAAAGCCAATAGCGAAAAGCTAAAGGTATAAAGCCAAAAATAATGATAGAAATTAAAGATTTAGAGAAATATTACAAAACAGAAGAAGTACAAACTATCGCATTAAACAAGTTGTCTTTTGAAGTGAAAAAAGGAGAATTCGTAGCAATAATGGGGCCTTCTGGATGTGGGAAATCAACATTATTAAACATTTTAGGATTGTTAGATGATCCTGATGCTGGGAGTTTTAAATTCAATGGAGAAGAAGTTGCTGGCTATAATGAAAGAAAACGTGCGCAGTTAAGAAAACACAATGTAGGTTTCGTTTTTCAGAGTTTTAATTTGATTGATGAATTAACCGTTTTTGAAAACGTTGAATTACCATTAATCTACACAGGAGTAAAATCAGCAGAAAGAAAAAAACGAGTAGAAGAAGTGTTAGAGAAAATGCAAATTATGCACAGACGTAATCATTTTCCTCAACAATTATCTGGTGGTCAGCAACAAAGAGTTGCAGTTGCAAGAGCGGTTGTAAACAATCCGAAATTAATTTTAGCAGATGAACCAACAGGAAATTTAGATAGCGCAAATGGTAATGAAGTTATGGATTTATTAATCGATTTAAATGAAGCTGGAACTACAATTATTATGGTTACGCACAGTGAACACGATGCCAAATACAGTCATAGAATTATTAGAATGTTAGATGGGCAAAAAGTAACCGAAAACATTTTAGTCTAGTAAAAATCATAAAAAATTATTTAAAACCAAGCAAATGTTTAAAAATTATATAAAAATAGCGTTCAGAAATATTCTAAAACACAAAGTGTTTTCATTCATCAATGTTATTGGTTTAACTATAGGTTTTAGCGCGTCTTTTGTAATTGGTTTAATGGTGTATTATGAGTATACTTTTGATGATTTTCATAAAAATGGAGACCGAATTTACAGAGTAGTTACCGATTTTAAATTGCCTCAAGGAACGTTTTATAATTCTGGAGTAACGTTAGCGTTAAAAGGTGCCATTGAAGAGGATTCTAATTTTGATGTAGTTAGTGAGTTTTATGTTGAAAGACCAATGTTGGTTGAAAATAGAGTGAAAAATCTAAAGTTTAAATTACCAAAATTTATCATTTATGCAGATCAAAATTTCTTTAATATTTTTGATTATACCTTTATTGCTGGAGATGCAAATAATACATTAAGCAATCCTAATGAAGTAATTTTAACAGAAGAACGAGCATCACAATATTTCCCGAATACAAATGTCTCTGATATTATAGGAAAAACGTTAATTTATAATGATTCTATAAACGCAAAGGTTACAGGTATAGTTGAGAACTTTAAAGGAAGAACCGATTTTGTTTTTCAAGAATTCATTTCACATCCAACTTTGTTGCAAACTCGATTGAGAGGAAATATAATTGGAAAAAACTGGAACAATACCAATTCTAATTCACAGTTATTTGTAAAGTTGAATTCTAATGCCAATATTGCTTCCATACAAAGTAAACTTAAAGATATTGCAACAGAACACGCAACTGAAGAGGATATTAAATATGGTGAAGAACGAATTTTTAAACTACAACCATTAACAGATTTACACTTTAATGATAATTATGGTTTATACAATTGGTCAGCTGGAAGAGCAAGTAAACCACTTTTAAAAAATTTAGTATTTGTTGCCATCTTTTTGCTGCTTTTAGGTTGTATCAATTTTATCAATTTAAATACGGCTCAAGCAGCACAAAGAGCTAAAGAAATAGGAATTCGTAAAACATTAGGAAGCTCAAGAAAGCAATTGATTGGGCAGTTTTTAGGCGAAACTTTTATATTAGTATTCATATCTGCAACTTTTTCATTACTACTTTCAAAATGGTTGCTAAATGTCTTTTCAGATTTTGTTCCTGCAGGATTAAGCTTCGAATTATTTAAAGTACCTTTTATTATTATTGGAGTAATTCTACTTTTAGTTTTAGTTACTTTTTTATCCGGATTTTATCCAGCAATGATTTTGTCAAAATTCAATACAATTTCTGTGTTAAAAAATCATTTGGGTGTTGGAGATAAAAAGGTAAGATTAAGAAAGTTTTTAACGGTATTTCAGTTTACAATTGCTCAGGTTTTTATCATTGCTACACTTTTAGTAGGGAAACAAATTAATTTTTTACTGAATAAAGATATGGGATTCAAAAAAGACGCAATTGTTTCTGTCTATAAACCTTTAGGCGAAGATTCGTACGAGAAAATTAAATTATACAGAGAAAAATTAGCATCAATTCCAAATATAAAAGTACTCAGTTTAGGTGGTGCTCCTCCAGCATCAACAAGTATTAATTCTACAGATATGAGTAGAATGGTTGATGGTAAAGAGGTGTTTGGAGAAATTCAATGGTTGGCTGGAGATACTGAGTTTTTAAATCTTTTTGAAATTGAATTGCTTGCAGGCAGAACGCAAAGAAATGATACCGTAAAAGAATTGGTAATTAACGAGACTGCATTAAAATTCTATAAATTCAACTCACCTGAAGAAGCTGTTGGAGAATCGTTGTTGTATGATGATGAAAGTCTGCTAATTGTTGGGGTTATGAAAGATTTTCATCAACGCTCATTAAGATCTGATATTAAACCAATGGCTTTTCGTGGAGATTGGTTTAGACCAAGATGGTCTTATTTTCAAGCGGTTCATATTTCTTTACAAAACGATGCTCCAGAAAACTTAAAAAATAGTCTTGCAAAAATTGAAAATGTGTATAAAGAAGTTTATCCAAATACAAATATGCGTTTAGATTTTTTTGATGAAACCATTGCTAAATTCTACAAAAGAGAACAAAAAGTTTCAACATTATTAAACTGGGCAACAGGTCTGTCCATTTTAATTAGTTGTTTAGGTTTGTTAGGCTTGGTTATTTATACCACAAACAGACGTGTAAAAGAAATTGGTGTTCGTAAAGTTTTGGGAGCTTCATTATTTCAAATTAATACACTTTTATGCAAAGAGTTTTTAATATTGGTAGCCATTGCTTTTGCAATTGCAGCACCAATTGCTTGGTATGGAACATATAATTGGTTGCAGAATTTTGCATATAAAACCAGTATTAGCTTTTGGGTATTTGTAGTGAGTGCATTTGCAATGATTGTTTTTGCCTTAATTATTATTAGTGCCAAAACATTGCAAGCAGCCAATGCAAATCCTGTGAATTCTTTACGATCAGAATAGATTAATTAAGCAATGCTGAACTTCTTTCAGCATAAATAATCATAAACCAAAAAAGAAAAAAATATGTTTAAAAATTATATAAAAATTGCCTGGAGAAATTTAATTAAGAACAAGGTGTATTCTTTAATTAATATTGCTGGTTTGGCTATTGGTATTACTGCAACTATTATGATTGGTTTGTGGATTCATGATGAAATCAATTTTAATAATCATTTTGAAAATCAAGATACAATTGCACAAGTTTTACAAACCGAAACTTATAATGGAAATACGGAAACTTCGGAAGCAATTCCTAGGCCTTTAGAATTTGCTATCAGAAAAGATTACGAAGACAATTTTAAACATTTAATAATGTCTTCTTGGACACAACCTAGATATTTAAAATATAGAGAAATCAATTTAAATTTTGAGGGGAATTTTATGCAAAAAGGAGCGCCAGATATGCTGAGTTTGCAAATTATTACTGGAATTAAAAACGGAATAGATGACCAAAAATCAATTATGATTTCTGAAACTACTGCAAAAAAATTGTTTAAAGACGAAAATCCGATAGGCAAAATTGTAAAAATTAATAACACAAACAATTTAACTGTAAGTGCTGTTTATAAAAATATAGCCAATAACAATAGTTTTTCTAATTTAGATTTTATTGTTTCTTGGGATTATTATGTGGCTTCAAGACCTTGGATTCAAAATGCTAAAACAAACTGGGGAAATAACTCTTTTCAGCTTTTTGCCCAAATTAATGAAAACACAACCATGGAGGCTGTTACTGCAAAAATTATTGATGTTAAAAAGAAAGCTTCTCCAGAAGAAGCACAGTTTAATCCGCAGATGTTTTTATTCCCAATGAAAGATTGGTATTTGCGTAATAAATTTGAACAAGGAAAGCAAGTAGGAGGTAGAATTGAAAACGTTTGGCTATTTGGAATTATTGGTGCTTTTGTATTGCTTTTGGCGTGTATCAATTTTGTGAACTTAAGCACTGCAAGGTCAGAAAAAAGAGCCATTGAAGTAGGAATCCGTAAATCGATTGGTTCAAAAAGAAGTCAGTTAATTTCACAGTTTTTAAGTGAATCGTTTTTAATTGTATTATTATCATTTGTACTTTCTATTGGTTTAGTGTTATTGTTCTTAAATGGTTTTAATGATTTAGCCAGTAAAAGAATACTTTTTCCTTGGTTTGATGCTCAGTTTTGGGGAGTTTCTATCATTTTTATTGTAATTGTTTCATTTTTAGCTGGCAGTTATCCAGCACTTTACTTATCGTCTTTTAATCCTGTAACAGTTTTAAAAGGAACTTTTAAAACAGGAAAATATGCAGCATTGCCAAGAAAAATATTAGTAATTACTCAATTTACAGTATCTATAGCGTTAATCATTGGAACTATGATTGTGATAAATCAAATTGATTTTGCTAAAAACAGACCAACAGGTTACAATAAAGAAGGTTTGATACAAATACCTGTAATGACCTCTGAATTTAATGGGAAACTAGATATAATGAGAAACCAATTTATAGCCTCTGGTACAGTTACAGAAATGGCAGGTACAAGCAGCCCAATGACAGATGTTTGGTCCAATTGGAGCGGTTTTAAATGGGATGGAAAAGACCCTGAATTTCAAGAGGAATTTGCCTATACAACCGTTTCTTATAATTTTGTAGAGACTTTAGGGTTGAAAATTATTGAGGGTAGAGGTTTTTCTAGAGATTTTGCTTCTGATTCTACTGCTGTAATTTTAAATAAAACAGCTGTAGAATATATGGGAATCAAAAACCCCATAGGAAAATATATTAGAGATTCTGATGATGAAGATCCAAATGAACCTTTAAAGATTATTGGTATTATCGATGATATTCTTGTACAATCTCCTTATTCACCAATAAAACCATCCATGTATGTTTTTGATAAAAATGGAAACGAAAGCTATTATAATTTAAAAATGAATCCGACCAAAAGTGTTGCAGATAATTTAGCGATTATAGAAAACACATTTAAAGCTAATTTTCCAAGCTTACCTTTTATTTATCAGTTTGTAGATGAGCAATATGGACAAAAATTTAGGTCTGAAGAAAGAATAGCAAACCTATCTAAAGTGTTCACTTTACTAGCAATTTTTATCAGTTGTTTAGGTTTGTTTGGCTTGGCATCTTTTGTAGCAGAACAGCGTACAAAAGAAATTGGAGTGCGTAAAACTTTGGGAGCATCTGTAAGTCAACTATGGATGTTATTATCTAAAGATTTCTTGAAACTAGTGGTTATTTCTTTAATTATTGGTTCGCCAATTGCGTATTTAATGATGAGTGAATGGTTAGAAAAATTTACCTATAGAACCAATATTTCTTGGATAGTTTTTGTAATTGCATCTTCTGGAGCATTATTAATCACTTTAATTACAGTAAGTTATCAGGCAATAAAATCTGCAATAGCAAACCCTGTAAATTCTTTAAAAACGGAATAAAAAAATAATCATAAATATAACATGATGACATCATTAATAGATATAAAAAAAGCCTCAAAAATTATAAAATCTGGAGGCAATACATTTAAATTATTAGATACTATTGATTTACAAGTTGAAGAAGGAGAATTCATTTCCTTAATGGGACCATCAGGTTCAGGGAAATCTACTTTGTTGAATTGTATTGGAATGTTAGATGGTTTTACAAGTGGAGCATATCATTTTTTAAATGAATCTGTTGTAAAAATGAGAGAAAAAAACAGAGTAAAACTCTACAAAGAATATATAGGTTTTGTGTTTCAGGCGTATCATTTAATTGATGAATTAACAGTAGAAGAAAATATAGAAACCCCTTTATTGTACAAAAAGGTAAAATCGTCAGAGCGCAAAGCTTTAGTGGCTGATATGTTAGACAGATTTAATATTGTTGGTAAAAAGAATTTATTTCCAGAGCAATTAAGTGGAGGTCAGCAACAATTAGTAGGTGTTGCAAGGGCTTTAATTGGTAGCCCAAAATTAATTTTAGCAGATGAGCCTACAGGAAATTTAAACTCGAACCAAAGTAAAGAAATTATGGCACTTTTTGCACAATTAAACAAAGAAGGTGTAACTATAATCCAAGCAACACATTCAGAAGAAAATGCTTCTTATGGTTCTAGAATTGTGAATTTATTGGATGGTAAAATTGTTAAATCTTAAAACATATAAAATGATTAAATTTTTCCTTTTTTCAATGATTTTAATGTCTTCTTTTTTTACATTTTCTCAAAGCACAGCAATAAAAACCTACACTTTAGAGGAATGTATCAATATTGCTTTAAAGAATAATTTAAGTTTAAAATCCGCTAAAAACTCAGAGAAATCAGCAAAAATCAACTACAATCAATCTAAAGCAGATTTATTACCCAATTTAAATGGAAGTTATAATATTGGTGTTAATAATGGTAGAAGTATTGATCCTTTTACAAATGATTTTATCAATCAACAATTAACATTTTCTAGTGCTAATTTAAGTTTAAATGCAACTATTTTTAACGGTTTTAGTTTGTTAAACACGCTAAAACAACAAAAACTAAATTCCCAAGCATCAAATTTTGAAGTAGAGCAAGAAAAACAAAACTTAATCTTAAACGTAACACTTGCTTATTTGCAAGTACTAAACAGTAAAGATTTACTTACCTTAAATAAGGAACGTTTAGTTGTTACCAATAATCAACTTAAAATTCAAAAAGATTTATATGATGAAGGTAGAGAAAATCCTGCAGATTATACAGATTTATTAGGTCAAAAAGCATCTGATGAAACTACTATATTGTCATCGAGAATCGCATTAAATAATTCAAAATTAAATCTGAGAACGCTATTAAATTTAAAGAATAATATAGAGATCAGCACAACAGGTTTATTGTTTAGTTTAGAGAAATATAAATTGACATCAGAGCAAGTTTTTAATGATGCCTTACAAAGTTTAGCGACTTTTAAAGCTAGTGAATTAAGAGTTGCCTCTGCTAAAAAGGGAGTTAGTGTAGCAAAAGCGCAATATATGCCAGAAATATCATTATTTGGCCAATTAAACACCAACTATTCTAGTGCAGCACAAACATTTGCAGAAATTGGAACTTCTTTAATAGAAACTGGTGATTTTGTAACCATAAACAACCAAAACTTTCAAGTACAAACAAATCAAACTTCTTTTCAAGTAAATGAAATTAGTTATTTAGATCAACTAGACAATAATTTGAATTCGGTAGTTGGGGTTTCATTAAGCGTACCAATTTTTAATGGTTTTAGAGCCAAAAACAATGTTGCTTTAGAGAAAGTAAGGGTAGAAGAATCTTTAATTGCTTTAGAGCAAACACAATTAGAAATAAAAAATACTATAGATCAAATACATTTTGATATGGAGGCTGCTTTTGCCAGATATCAAAGTTTAGCAAAACAGGTAATTGCTTTTCAAAAATCTTTCGATATTAATAAAACAAGATTTAATAACGGAGTCTCTAATTTCTTAGCCTACATCACCAGTAAAAATAATCTAGAGAATTCAAAAATCAATTTATCAATTGCCAAATACGATTATTATTTACGTGTAAAAGTATTAGAGTATTATAGAGGCCAAACCTTAAATTAAATACAATTACAACCAACCTAGTATTAAAATCTCTTATGATTTTTAGGTGGATAAAGATCTTCTGTTTTAAAAAGCTTTAACTCTTTGATTATCTTTAAGTAAACCTAAAATATTGTTAAAATTTTTAAGGTTTAAATAAATTGTTTAATGTTTAAGTGTATTTGTTGAACAACATAAAAGCCAAACTATGAAGTCTCTACTATCAAAAATTTTTCTACTATTATTAATAATTTACATACCAAATACTGCAAAGGCTCAAAATTTTCAAGGTAAAGCCATATATATGTCTAAATCTAAAATGAATTTAGGAAGTTGGGGTGCAAGAATGAGCGAAGAGCAAAAGAAACAGGTGGCAGCTCGTTTAAAAAATAGATTAGAAAAAACCTATACTTTGACATTTAATATGCAAGAATCTATGTTTTTAGAAGAAGAAAAGATTGATGCTATTTCTGGTGCAACAGATTCTTGGGGAGGTTATTTTTCTAGAGGAGACCAATATAAAAATATAAAAGACACAAAATTAGCACAAAGCCAAGAGTTTTATGGAAAGCGTTTTTTAGTAAAAGATGATTTATATAAAATAGATTGGAAAATGGGAACAGAAACCAAAAAAATTGGAAACTATACTTGTTATAAAGCCAAAGCTTTTGTCCCTACAACAGAGTTAAAATGGTTTAGTTTTTCTTGGAGCGATTTAAGAAAAAAAGATGAAGATGCTAATGTAGATAATCAAAAACCTGAAGAAAACTTAACAGTAGTTGAAGCTTGGTACACTCCACAAATTCCTGTTGCTCAAGGACCAGCCGAATTTTGGGGTTTACCAGGGTTAATTTTAGAAGTAAGTGCAGGTAATACTACTTTATTATGCACAGAATTGGTGTTAAATCCGCAAGAGAAAATAAAAATAGTAGCACCAGAAAAAGGTACAGAAACCACAAAAGATGATTACGTAGCCATTGTACAAGAAAAAATGTTAGAAATGCGAAATAATAGAATGAGTAGAAGAAGAGGTCGTTAAAAAAATAAAACAGATCATAAAAAACCCAATTAGTATTGTGCTAATTGGGTTTTTTTTATGATACGTAATTCTTTGTGATTAACTGTTTTGAACAGGTATTTACAGCTTTATTAAACAGGTTGTCTAAAAAGTATAAAATCCCTGTCATTTCGACTGTCATGGAAAAATATTAATTTATGATTATCAAATAGTTATATTTTTCGACTTCGCTCAAAATAACATATAGATCTACTTTTCTAGAGTCTCCATTGCAAACTTTTTTGGCATTCAACATTAGTTTTGTTCCCTTTGTCGACAGTAAAAATTACATCATCCGTTTTAAATTTTACTGCTTTTAAATACGTTTACATTTGTTTAAAATTTAAGAATAAACAATACTAAAAGATGTTTGTAAAGCATTTTTTTGAAGAAAAAAGTTAATAGTAACCCAATATTTTGTAAATTACCATGAATATAGCTCGCAAAAACCCCCAAAATATGAAACCTTCGCTAAACTCCTTTTTAAGGGTTACCTTTATTTTATTAGTTTTAAGTGGTTGTAGTTTTCCAGATCCTGAAGATGTTACTGTTGTAGAAAATCCTGAAACTGTATTATCAATTCCAGATGGATTTGACTTTAGCACCTATCATGATGTTAAAATTAACATTGTAGATAATGGTAACTATGCAAAGTATGACATTTACGCATTCTCAGATGAATTATATGATGCAGGTACTGAAACTTTTGAAAACGAATATGGAGAAACTGTTACAGAAACTTTATACAAATCAGATCTTTTAGAAAAATTAATATTTTCTGGTGTAGCCAAAAATGGTGTTTTACAGCAAACTATTAATTTACCAAAATTTTACAATCAAGTATATATTCGTAGAAACGAAAGTTTGCAGTTTACAGCTCACATAAAAGATATTGTAAATCAAGAAGTTAATTTTAATGCAACAGAAGCAAAAAAAATAGTAAAATCAAGCGCATCTAAAAATGCAATCGATTATTTATATTGTGTAAATGGTTCAGCACAATTGTTTCAAGTAGATCCTTTAACAGGTGATCTTACAGATTTATCTCAGATGCCAATGGGTAGTTTTACGTGCGCAATAGATCAAGAAAACAAAGCTTTATATTCAATTGGTAAATCTAGTCCTTTTCCGTTAATGAAATATTCAATAGAACAAGATACTTGGGAAACTGTTGCAAATTTAGGTATAGGTGGTCCTAGATTAGAATATAATGCAAATGATGAATTGCTTTATTTTTCTACTAAAGATAAACTTTACACTTTTGATCCTAGTACTGGAGCTAATTTAAATACTTGGAAAATAGTTGGGCTTGATAATATTGCTGGTGGTGACTTGGCATTTGCAGAGGATGGAACTTTATATATGTGTACATTTTCAGGATTGTATCGATTAGAATTAGATGACAATGATATTTATCAAAGTACTAGAATAAGTGCAGACAATTTGCCTTTTCAACCAACTTCAATGACTTTTGACTCGAATCAAGAATTATGGCTTGCTAATAATGGGTCTAGCAGTAATTTGATAGTTATGGATACACAAACAGGTGGTTGGCAATATCAATATGGTATTAGTGCCAATAATAATACAAATTTTAAAAGAACAATAAATGATTTAACAACTTTTAGGGTTTTTCCAGAAACAGTAAGTCAAATAGACACAGATGGTGATGGTATTTTAGATCAAGATGATGCTTATCCTGATAATCCAGACGTTGCTTTCGAGTTTTTTACCCCAAGTAAATATGGAAAAGGTACCATTTCTTTTGAAGATTTATGGCCAACTACTGGAGATTACGACTTTAATGATGCAGCATTAAGTTACCAAGCTATTGCTTTATTAAATTCAGATAACTTAGCAGTACAGTTAGATTTTACTTGTAATATTAAAGCAAATGGTGCTGGTTTTACCAATGGTATTGGTTTTGAAATAGAAGGTTTATCGCCTTCAGATATAGAAAGTGTAACAGGCTCAGTTTTATCTAAAGATTTTATTGTACTAAACCAAAATGGTACAGAAGCAAATCAAGACAAAGCAGTAATTATTCTTGCTGATGATGTAGATAATATCTTATCAGAAACTATTATTTCAATACGTTTTACAACGCCAATAAGTACAGCAAACTTAGGTGTGGCTCCATTTAATCCTTTTTTAATTGTAAATATGGATAGAGAAAAAGAAATACATTTACCCTATATGAATCCTACAAGTTTGGGTAATAAAAGTACTACTTTCGGAGGTACAAATAAAGATTCAGATGGTAATTATATATCAGATAATGGATATCCTTGGGCAATAAGTATAGTACATGATTTTAAAGTTCCGAAAGAAAAAGTAGCCATAACAGAGGCATATAACTTCTTTACGGTTTGGGCAGAATCTGGAGGCGCAGATTATAAAGATTGGTATAAAGACTCAGTAGGAAACAGAAATGAAGAGCTTATTGATAAATAATCTATGTGTAAAGTAGCTTACATATAATTAAAATCTAAATCGTAATTATTAAAAAAGATTTTGAAGAAACTTCTTCAAAATCTTTCTCTTTTTAAGAAATCATTATTTTAGTTTTAAAATAATTCACTAATTTTAAAGTAGATTTATAAAACTAGAAAGTTTAAGTAAATAGATGATTATAAGCTGACAGAAGTAAGTGTACTTTTGATCATGAATTATAGTATTAAAAATAAATAAATATGAAAAAGATAAAAAATATTGTTCTAGATTTAGGTGGGGTAATTCTAGGTTTAGATGTACCCAAAACAATAGAAGCTTTAAAAGAGTTAGGTATTAAAGATATTGTCAATAAAACTGGGCATCATTATGAACATTCTTTCTTTTACGATTTTGAAATAGGTAAAATTTCAGAAGAATCATTTTTAAATGCATTAAAAGGGTTATCAAATCAACCTATTCATAACAATCAAATTAAAGATGCTTGGAATAAAATGATTTTGAATATGCCCAAACATCGTGTAGATTTTTTATACGAGTTAAAGTCAAAATATACACTTTTTCTTTTAAGTAATACAAATAGCATACATCAAAAAAAATATTTAGACCAGTTTAAAGAAGATTATAAAACCTCCTTTAATCAGATTTTTGAAAAAGCATATTATTCTAATGAAATCGGAATTCGAAAACCAAATAGAGCAGTATTTGATTTTGTTTTGAATGATAGTAATTTAAAACCAGAAGAAACTCTTTTTATTGACGACGCTTTAAGTAATATTGAGGGAGCACAAGCAGTAGGAATACAAACCTATCATGTCCAAAATTTTGAAATATTAAATGTTGTAAAATTATTAGATAACAATTAAAAAATAACGTAATTAATTGACACCTTATTTAACTTATTAAAAAACAAAACCCTGTAAAACAATTGTTTACAGGGTTTTTTGTGGAGACGCCGAGAATCGAACTCGGGTCCAAACAAGCAGCAAATTGGCTTTCTACATATTTAGTTCTTTCTTGGTTTTCGATGTAAAGCTGATTAAGAACAATCCACTAAACACTTAACTTCTTAAATTTCGGAAATATAACGAAGCCATACATTTCCTATGTTTATTTTTACGATGCCCAAAAGTGAAACGCCATAAACCAAGGCTTTTCGTGGACATAAAGCTTGCTCACCTAGTGAGCCGAGGCTAATCTTACTGTAATTCAGATTATGCAGCTAAAGCGTAGTTATCTTCGCCGTTTATAAAGTTGAAATTAGGTTTAACGAGTGTTATTTCATAACTCGATATGCTTACAAATTCTCTGACCTTGCTGTCAAAACCAGTCGTCCCCATTTTCCTGAACTTGTTTCAGGATCTATTTCAAAGAACAATACCATTATTTTAGAAATGATATCAATTTGGGCGTTACTTTGCGCCAAAAGCATTTGGCGATAAAGTCAGGCTTTCACTACTCGTTTTTTATTCCATTATCATTTCATAAAAGAACTCAAACAAATCGTTCAATCCTTAACGCGGTCTGCAAAAGTATAAAAAAATACCTTTGTGAATCTCTTTAAATTCCAATATCTTCGAGCAAATATTATACCATTCATATTAATGTAGCTTAGGCACATCAAAAAAACAATTAAAATGAAATTCGGAATCATAAAAGAACGTAAAAACCCACCAGACAGAAGAGTTGTTTTTTCACCCTCAAAATTACAAGAGTTTCAAAATCAGTTTCCTAAAGCCACTATAAAAGTAGAAACTTCAGACATTCGAGTTTTTTCTGATAATGCCTATAAAAATGTAGGATTAGAAGTTACTGAACAAATGTCAGATTGTGATGTCTTGTTAGGAGTAAAAGAAGTGCCAATAGATGCTTTAATCCCAGATAAAAAATATTTTTTCTTTAGTCATACCATAAAAAAACAATGGTATAATAGAGATTTATTAAACGCGGTTTTGGCTAAAAATATCGAATTGTACGATCACGAAACCATTACCAAAGAAAACGGATTGCGTTTAATAGGTTTCGGACGTTATGCAGGTATTGTTGGTGCTTATAATGGATTTAGAGCCATTGGCTTAAAGACCAAAAGTTTCAGTTTACCAAAAGCCGAAACTTTAGATGCTCAACAAGAATTGATTGAAGAACTCAACAAAATCACTTTACCTAAAAACTTTAAAATTTTACTCACAGGAAATGGTAAAGTAGCTTGTGGAGCTAAAGAAATGTTAGATGCTATGCACATCAAAGAGGTTTCTTTAGATGATTATTTGTTCAATAATTTTGATGAAACTGTATATTGTTTAGCTGATGTTTTAGATTACAACAAACGTAAAGATGGCAAGGTTGTAGATAATTTTGATTTTTATAACAATCCAACAGCTTACGAATCTAATTTTATGAGATTTGCCAAAGTAACCGACTTTTTTATTGCGGGTCATTTTTTTGGTGATGGTTCTCCTTATTTATTCACTAGAGAAGATGCCAAACATCCTGATTTTAAAATAAAATTTGTAGCAGATATTTCTTGCGATATTGATGGCCCTGTAGCCTCAACCATTCGTCCTTCCACAATTGCAGATCCTATTTATGGTTATGACCCAGAAACAGAATCTGAAGTCGATTTTAATGATGAAAATGCAATAGTAGTAATGGCTGTAGATAATTTACCTTGCGAATTACCAAAAGATGCCAGCGAAGGTTTTGGAGCTATGTTTTTAGAAAATGTGATTCCTGCTTTTTTTAATAATGATAAAGACGGAGTCTTAGCAAGAGCAAAAATGACCGAAAACGGAAAGTTGACAGAGCGTTTTGCCTATTTGCAAGATTATGTTGATGGTAAAGAATAGTTTTGTTAGTTGTTAGTTGTTAGTTGTTAGTTGTTAGTTGTTAGTTGTTAGTTGTTAGTTGTTAGTTGTTAATGGAGCATAATCATCAATTTTTATTAGATTTAGCCAAAGCAAAAATGCCTTTTGGTAAATTTAAAGGCAGGTTTTTGATAGATTTACCTGAATATTACATCGTTTGGTATAAAAATAAAGGTTTTCCTAACGGAAAATTAGGCAAGCAAATGGAGTTGGTTTATGAACTTCAACTCAATGGCTTAGAAGATATGGTACGAAAAATTCAAAAAGACTATTTGTAAAATAACGACTTTCTAAAAAAAGCATATATTTACTTTCAATCTAACAAATTATTCGAGTAAATTATGGTGTTAAAGTATGTCTATTTTGGGTTTGCAGTTGTTGGCATTTTCCTGTTTTTCTTCATCTTAAAAAAAATATTTAAACGACTTCAAGCTAAATTAGACAAGTTAGATCGCAATGTTTTATTCAAAAATAAAGAAGTTGCCAAACTCTTTAAATTTATTACGCCAAGAAGAGAAAAACACATTTTAAAATTTGCCACAAGAACGTTAAGAATTACCATTGGTATTTTCTTTTTGGTCATTTATTTACCATTTGTTTTTAGTTTTATACCAGAAACTAAAGAAATTGCAGATACTGTTTTTGAGTATGTTATGCAACCAGTTCAATTTTTAATAGGTGGTTTTTTAGACTTTTTGCCTGGGTTCTTTTTTATTTTAGTAATTATTTTTATTACAAAATACCTGCTTAAATTTTTAAAATATTTAACTGGAGAACTAGAAAGAGAATCAGTACGTTTAGACGGTTTTCACGCAGATTGGGCAAAACCTACCTTTAATTTAGTTCGTATTGTAATCATCGCATTTGCAGCCATTATCTGTTTTCCATATATACCTGGTTCTGGTTCTGATGCCTTTAAAGGCGTTTCACTATTTTTCGGAGTGTTATTTTCTTTAGGATCTACAGCAGCAATTTCTAATATTGTGGCAGGCGTTGTTATCACCTATATGAGGCCATTTAAGGTTGGCGATCGTGTAGAAATTGGCAATACCATTGGCGATGTTACAGAAAGAAGCTTATTGGTAACAAGAGTTAAAACCATTAAAAATTTAGATGTAACTGTGCCAAATTCTACCATTTTAGGTAATCATATTATTAATTTTAGTAAAAATGCGGCTGAAGAAGTTGGTGTTATTTTACATACTTCTGTAACCATTGGTTATGATGTGCCAAGTGGCGAGGTAATACAAGCTTTGGTAAAAGGTGCTAAAAACACGCAAATGATTTTACAAAAACCAGAACCTTTTGTGTTGGTAAAAAGCTTGGATGATTTTTACATCAATTACGAAATTAATTGTCATACCAAGCATCCAGAGAAATCGGCCGTTATTTATTCTTATTTACACGAAAGCATAAAAAACGAGTTGCATAATGCCGGAATCGAAATTTTATCGCCACATTACAATGCTGTTAGAGATGGTAATGACTTAACTGTACCACCAGAAAACAAACCTAAAGATTATAAAAAACCTGGTTTTAGTATTGGCGATTTTAAAATAGGAGGCTAATTTTTAACAAATTTTATATTCTTAAAGAGTAATAGTAAAAGGTATAAAAATAATCCAAAGCTAATGGTCACAAACCAAGTTTTTGGGTCATTTGTACTTAATATACTTTTTTTAGTACCATTAATGGTGATGTTAAAACATCCCAAGAATTGAGTCTTAAAAACCTGCCAAGGTATATGCCAAAGCCAAATAAAAAAGTAGCAGATATCGAAAAGTATTTTGCGAATTTTGACTTCCATTTTTGTGTTATGATTTTATGAATTTGTGCTAATGATGCAATTGATAATAGGATTCCTGTAGATGAAAATGTAAATAATATAACAATATCTAACCAAACTAAATTATCAGTAGTATGATGTAAATGGATAAAATCTGTAATAATATAAGGCGCATTGGGTAGAAAAAGTAGCCAAATAAATAGTAGATTAATCAACATTAATTTTGATGATTTATACATTCTTTTCTCTAATGTTGATGAAATAAAATACGGAACATAAGCCAAAAACAAATTCCAAATTAGAAAACCCATAAATAGCGAATTTGTAATTTTTATTCTTAGCATCACCAGAAATAAACAAAAGCATATTAAAATTGAAAGGTAAAATCTAGAAGTTTTAATTTTTTTTTGCATCGCCTGATAATTTATTTTCTATGACCAAAGTGGTAATGATTCCTAAAGTATACGCTATTAAATCGCCTATGCTAAAAGACGTTCCTAAAATCAACCTTAATACTTTTGCATATTTATTCGGATAAAAACTTTGAAGATTAGTTAATTGTAAAAACTCAATGGCATAAGCAATCAATAACACAAAAATTGCAGTTTTTAAGTTTGATAATTTTACAAAACTTTTTATGAGTGCATATAAAAGTATTACGCATAAATAATCGCCAAAAGTATGTCTGATAAAACCTGTTGCATATTTGGCAATGATTATTTCTGTGAGGAGTAATATTAAAAAAAGGAAAAAATAGTTTAGATTGAATTGTATCATTGATGTTTAAAATAGAATCGTTTATGGTGTTAAATTTTTTGAGCTGTCATTCTTTCGTAAGGAGAAGTCTGAAATCATTTTTTTGTTGTTGGTTCGTTTTAAAAGAGCAAAACTTCAAACTCAAATAATACATCAGTTTTGCTCTAATCAAACAACTACTAACTAACTAACTAACTAACTAATTTTTTTGTTTTTAAGGTTATTGGGTTTGCACAACCAAACCCAGGCTAACATCAAAGCGTAAAAAATAGGCGCAAAGAAAACAAATGCTATTTTATCCATATTGAATGCAATAAATAGAACAAAGAAAAATAGAAATAGCACAATAGCATAAAAAGGAAAATAGCGATGGAAAATGATGTTTTTATCGTTTTTTTCTCGACTAAACCAAAAGAAAGGCATAATGGTACATAAAATTATAAGCGACCACACCATTACTATTAGAAAGGTTGATAAAAGCAAATAAGGCAACATTTCCATTGTAAATCCATCGTAAATAATACAACACCATATAATTATAGTAGTCAAAAAGGTTAATTTAACCACAGTAATGCCAAAGTTATTCGAATGTTCCATTATTGAATTTTATAATTGTCAAACACCAATTCTTGCCAAGAATTATTTTGTAAATTTTTCATATAATTTCTATGTTTTCTGTTGATTTTAATCTCTTTTTTATGGGCAATTTTATTTTTTTCTACGTAATCTTTCAGCAAAAAAGCATTGTTGTCAGATAGTTTTATCAGATAGTCTAAATCTAATTGCTTTGCATAATTTATATTGTAATAAGTAATAATTTTATCCCAATTAACAGTTGAGGATAAGATTAAAACTGTAAACGCAATTTGTATGTTTTTTCGAAATAGAAACCATAAATTTTTCACTTTAGATACTTTAATAAAAGTGGTGATTAAGCCAATAGCAGTGAAGCACAAAAAGAACAACACACCAATTCTTTTGTAGGTTAATCCGAATGAAATAAGGTATTCTACATTTTTAACAGCAGTTATACCAATCATAATTAGGTTTAAGGATATCCACACAAAAGTGAGGTTTTTAAGTACTGTATTGTTTTTTATAAAGTTGATACTGCCCCTAAAAAAGTATAAAATAATGGCAATGGCCAACAAGTTGGATAGGATTAAAGCGTTTACACCTGTATGAACTTGTTGCGATAGTTCAGGCGCTGTCATTTGATGAATTTCAGATAAATGTATGATATCTGTTACTAAAAATATCGCAATTAAAACATTTAGTGAAACCAGTAAAACAATACCTAAATGGACTTCACTTTTTAATTTTTTGAGGTCAATTTTTGTTAGTATTTCGTTTTTCAACACATTGCCAGTCTCTAAATCTAATTGAGTTGCTGGTGTTACGAAAATAGGATGTGTAATATTGTAAAACAGATAATAGCCCAATCCTGTATACACAATCCATTCAAAATTGATAAAACTAAAATCTATTTGCGATATCAATTCATCAAATTTTGGATTTCCATTTCTGTATAAACTGATAAAAATGATAACGATAATTAACGGAATTCCGACAGTTTTTAACCAATAACTATAGTTGATTTTTTTTGCGTTTTTCTGTTCAGTTGTTGCATTTACTTTTTCAAAGTAGAGTGTAAATGCAGCAACAAGGCTAGTGTATATGCCATTTGCCCAATTAATGTAAATGGACGATTTGTGTTCAGAAAAACTACCCACCAAAGTAAAAAAAGCAAGTAAATTAGCAATTATCGTTAAAGGAGAATTGTATAAGAAAACAGCAATACCCGAAATTAAATAGGCTAAGGCTTTTAAAAGTATTGTGCTTTTAAAGAACAAAGCTGCATTGCTAATTCCTAAAAGCACCATAGTAGTTAGGGTAAATAAAAAGAAGTTGAGTCCTGTTTGTTGATGATAAAATAAGAGACTAAAAATTAATGACGGAATTATAATGATGAGGTTATTTCTGTGGCCAAGTATTCCTTTTTGTGGTAGATTATTTGAGTTCATAATTATTGAATTTGTAGTATTTGTTGTTTTGTAAAAATGGCTTCCTTAATTTCTTGAAAAGGAAAATGTAAAAGATTCAGATAGTTAAAATGATGAAATGGGTTGCAGTTTTTTCCTAATTTGTAAGATTTAATGTAGTATTTGTAATACTCTGGAAGTAAAATTGTGCCTGCAAAAAGAACACCCAAAACATATAAACTCCGTTTTCCATTGCCAAAACACAAGTATTGCAAGGCAATTTCATCTGGCACAGTTGTGCCATAATTTGTAAGTAAATGATAACAATCGTGTCGTTCAACTTTGGGTAGTAATTCGAAACCATTGGTGTCTAAAAGCACCCCTAAATGATAGCCAAAACTAGCTGTAGGGTAGGTTAGAAGTTCACTTGATGTGATATTCCAAGGTTTATTGTTTTTAAATTTGATGTATATGCTTTGTGAATGCTTAAACAACCAGTAAATAAATTTCTTTCTCATTTTCTATTATCAAAGTACTTTGTATTTCAAAGTAAAAAAGTAAAAAAAAGTTATTTGTTTTTTATTAATTTTTCTAGAGCTTCGATATGCTTTTTAAACTCTAATTTTCCCAAATCTGTGGCAATATATTTTGTATTCGGTTTTCTGCCAATAAACTGCTTTTCTACTTTTATAAAATCTACTTTTTCAAGTGCTTTTGTGTGGCTTGCCAAATTACCATCAGTAGCACCTAACAATTCTTTAAGGGTATTAAAATCGGCATAATCATTCACCATTAAAATAGACATTATACCTAGTCGAATTCTATGGTCAAAAGCCTTGTTGATATTTAGTATGATGTTTTTCAAAAACGTATTTTTCTGTTGCGAATTTACACCTATTTTCTATCATATTTATAGTACATAGCAGCACCATAAACAATGTGCATTACACCAAAACCAAGCACCCAAAACCAAAACCCGTAAATAGGATAAATTGCACAAATTAGGCCTAACAGAATTTGTGTATAGCCCAAGTATTTAATATCACCTAATGTATATTTAGATGCATTAAGCAAAGCCAAACCATAAAATAATAGCATTAAAGCGCCAGTTTGCCCATATTTTTGTTGACTCAAAATAATTAACGTATAAATTCCACCAGCAGCCAAAGGCACAATAAAACTGGCTAATAATCTTTTTGTAAGTGCATCCCAAGTTTTCTCGCCATTCTTGTTTGCTTTTTTGGTGGTTAAAAAAATTCCAGTGCCAATGCTTAATATTCCAACAATTAGTAAATCTAAAACTACAAATCTAAAAATATGGCTATCTAAAACAATATAATCATCTCCTTTTAAAGAAAATAACCAATACGCAACAGCTGCACCAATTAAAGCGTAAATACCAGCTAAAATACCAGACAAACCACTCAATGAAATAAACCGAGATGATTTACGCATTAGCGTTTTAATTTCTGATATGTCTTTTAAATAATCTTCTTGACTCATTTCTAAAGAACTTTGAAACACAAAGTAAATAAATAATTTTTACATCAGCAATAAAAAATAACTAAAATTATTTTTTAGTTTCTAACTACTAAACCATAAGTAATATGTGCAATACCTAAAATAAAAAGAGAAGAGTACCAATAACCAGGTATTAGCATCGTAATTATTGCCAATAGTAAGCAAATACCAGTTAATACCAATAAATCTTTTCTTTTTTTGTTTTTGTTTAAAAATATTAATAATCCATAAAGCAAAAGAAAAGTTGGTGTAAGCATATCAACAAAGCCCAAATTAAGTAACAACAAAAGCAACACAAAAATGGCTATAAAACTCAATATCATAAGCCAGAATATTTTTTTTGTTTTGGCATTCCAAAGCTGATAGTCTGCTTTTTTTGCCTTTCGTTTTCCTTTAAAGTATAATGCTAAACCAGAAAATAAAAAAGTACCAAAAGTTATTATTGTTATAAAAACTTCTACAAGTTCTGTAGATAACATACCAAAAGCATTATCATCTATTAAAAAACCTTCTAATATATTTTTAATAGCAAAAGCAGCAATTAAAAAATAGATTCCAATTTGTATGCTTGCATTCCCTTTTAAAGAAAAATTTAACTCAAAATTATGTTGTTTGCTCATAAATTTTATAACTTTCGCTAATATACAAAAAATGAAACCTGCTGAATCATATATCTTACAACAACCAGAACCTTTCAAGTCGATTTTATTGCATTTGCAAATTTTAATAGAAGGCGCTTTTCCAGAAGTAGATTTGCAATTCAAGTGGAAAATTCCGTTTTATTATTTAGATGATAAACCTTTTTGTTATTTAAATCCGTCTAAAAAGAAGGGTTATGTAGATGTAGCCTTTTGGGTATCTGCGCATTTAACCAAATACAACGAACACTTAATTTCTGAAAATAGAAAAGTGGTAAAATCGTTACGATATTACCAATTAGAGGATATTAATGAAGATGTTTTGTTGACGGTTTTAGAAGAAGCACATCAATTAAAAGATAAAGGGTTTTATAAAAGAAGTTAGAGAGTCTTTAATAAAATAAGTATTGAAAATTAACTAATATTATTGTATTCTAACCTTAAAATGCAAAGCATCCTCTTTATTGATGAATAAGGTGAAATCTGTATTTCTATTAGGATTTTTTATCACCAAAGTAGTTAAGCCATTTTCTGTTTTTAGTATTGGTTTTTGCGCTACATTATTTCCTTTAAAAGTATAAAAAATTAAGTTTGATGTCGCTAAATCTTTAAATTTCAATGTAATATTTTCTGATGGTTTTACGTTAATTATTCCTTTTTTTGGAGCGATTAATTCTGTTGATAAACCTAAAAACGTATCACTATATATTGGTTGATTGTAAAATTCTTGAAGACTCATTCTGCCAAAACGTAACACCCAGAGTTGATCATCAGGAAAATGAGTTTTAAAGATTTTGTCTTTAGGCATATCAAAAAAATAATTATTGAATTTTCGAATCCATTTACCATTTCTTTCAAATCCGGCAGCCCAAGTAGCGTCTAGTATTATCCATTTGCCATTTAATTTTACTGCATTCCAAGCATGATTTGTAGTATTAGGCATTTTACCAATTTCTCTAGCACTGTTTCTTACATAACCTTTGATTACTGCTGCTTCAATATGTAATAAATCACAGATTTTTTTAAAAGATTGTGCATATTCTTCGCAAACGCCTGTTTTATTTCTGAATGTAGCCTCAATTAACTTGTCTTTAACAGCTTGTAGTTTTTGTTCTTTTTCAGCTTCTGATGCATAACTAAAACGATAATAACGTTGTTTCGGATTATAGTACTCCTTCAAATTATATCTGATGTTCTTTGTAAACCAAAAAAATGCAGCTCTTGCTTTTTCAGCATCTGTAGTAAAATCACTTTCAATTTTATTGGCTAAATCATCAGCCTTAGAAAATCGTGGATATTGTAAAACTTTAGCATCAACTTTTTCAAAATCTTGAGAAAAAGTAGATGCAGAAATTAAAAGAAAAAATAAGAGTTGTTTCATTACAGCGTATTAAACAATTTAAGAAATCAAATATTGTGCCTTTTCTGCAAGGTTTCCAAAATCTTAAAGGTATTTATTTTTAAAAACAGAAAACCTACAAGGTTTTGGAAACCTTGCAGGATATATATTTCTGTTTTGTGGAATTGAGTGAGCGCGTTAAGGATTGAGCGGTTTGTTTGAGCTCTTTTTTCTTTTTCAGAAAAAAAGCGAGTAGCGAAAGCCTGTTAAAACGCCCAAAAACTATTTTAAAATTAATTGTGTTTATAAATTATTAATTGTTTTTCGAATGGCAACTAAATTGGTTAACAAGCTTTCTAAATTGTCTAAATGCAACATATTAGCTCCATCAGATTTTGCATTTGCAGGATCAAAATGAGTTTCAATAAACAAACCATCTACATTATTTACAACACCAGCTCTAGCAATGGTTTCTATCATTTCTGGTCTACCACCAGTAACACCTGCTGTTTGGTTGGGTTGTTGTAATGAGTGTGTAACGTCTAAAACGGTTGGCGCAAATTCGCGCATTTCTGGTATTCCTCTAAAATCTACAATCATATCTTGGTAGCCAAACATAGTACCTCTATCTGTAATCCACGCTTTATTAGAACCTGCATCTTTTACCTTTTGTACAGCGTGTTTCATGGCTGCAGGACTCATAAATTGTCCTTTTTTTAAGTTGACAACTTTACCTGTTTTTGCAGCAGCAACTACCAAATCTGTTTGACGAACCAAAAACGCAGGGATTTGTAAAACATCTACAAACTCAGCAGCCATAGCAGCATCTGAAACTTCGTGAATATCTGTAACTGTGGGCACGTTAAAAGTTTCAGAAACTTTACGTAAAATTTTTAATGCTTTTTCGTCTCCAATTCCTGTAAAACTATCAATTCTACTTCTATTCGCTTTTTTAAAACTACCTTTAAAAATATACGGAATTTCTAACTTATCAGTAATTGTTATTGCTTTTTCTGCAATACGCATTGCCATGTCTTCCCCTTCTATAGCACATGGGCCACAAAGAAGAAAGAAGTTATTAGAGTTGGTATTTTTTATATTCGAAATTTCAGATAGAGTCATGGAAAAAATTTACACAAAAATAAGAAATTAATTTATTTAAAAGTTGATACCATTAATTTATAAAACAATCAGTTTTGCTTTTTAAAAAATAATAAAAGAGCGTAGTTAAATAGTTAAAGGATTTTGATTTGTAATTCAAATACAAATAATTTTAACACACTTATTTGTTATTAAAACCTAGAGAAAGCCCTATTAAAAGGAGGTACACATCAAAAACGAATAAGATTAGTTAATTTAGTATATAAAAAAGGTAAAATTGTCTATGTATTGAAAATTAATGTCTATTTGTTGAGTATTTGAAAGTAGTAGTTTTAACAAACTTTTAAAATTTATAAAAAATGATGAAAAAAATTATGTTTTTTTTATTTGTGTGCAGTTCTATACACTTGTATAGTCAAACCGACATAAATAATTTTGAACCAGGGGATGAAGCTGTTACAATACAAGGTGGTAACTTAACATTATCAACTGAAGCAAATCCAAGTATTTCTGGGTTAAATACCTCTGCGAATAGTCTTAAAATAGGTAGAGCATCTGGTTCCACAGCTTGGTGGGCTTTTGCAACTATCGATGTGGTTCCAGACATAGCAATTGCAGCAGCACCAACAGATACTAAATATTTAAGTATGCTAGTCTACTATACAGCTCAACCAGATATTGGTGTAAGAACTTCAGCAGGAGAAAGTGATAATGGGGGAAATGCTATGATTACTAGAGCTTTAAACGAGTATAATGCCAGTGAGTCGAATACTTGGCAAAGAATTGTTTTTGAAGTAAAAACAGATGGTGATGGGGTACATAGTTTTACAACAGGTACCATGTATAAGATTCTATTTCATCCAGACATGGGGTTTAACAACACACCTTCTGGTCAATTGTTAAGTACTTCTACTTTTGGATACATAGATAATATTGTACTACATGATACAAATCCTTTAATTAACACTTGGTTAGGAACTACTTCTGATTGGAATACAGCATCTAATTGGTCTAGAGGAACTGTACCTTTAATCAATGACTTTGTTACAATCCCCTCAGGAACATCTAATGACCCAGTTATAAGTAGCACATCTGGTGTAGTTATAGAGAGGTTAACTGTAGATTCTGGAGCTTCTTTAACTATTGAAAATGGAGGTTCTTTAATTGTTCACGGTACATCTTCTGGAAATATAACCTATAAGAGAACATTAACAAAAGATGCTGATTTAAGCAATGCATGGTATGCTGTTTCTCCTCCAGTTGCGGGGGCAACTGTTACAACTTTAAAAGCAGAAAATAATTTTGCAGCTGGTTCTGGAGGAGATAGAATTGGTTTGGCTACATATGCAAATGATGGTTCTGCTTGGAATTACTTTACAACTTCTAGTAGTGATGCCATAGCTTCTGGTACAGGTTTAATTGCTAAAATAGATAATGGAGCAGCAAATAGTGATTTGTTAATGACAGGTACTTATGTAGGAATAAATGTAGAGCCAACAATAAGTCAAAGTACAAATAACTTTAATTTTGTTGGAAATCCTTTTACAGCATATTTAAATTTAGGTACTTTTTTTACAGATAATAATGCTGCGGATAGATTAACTGAAGAAACTATTTGGATTTGGGATGAAAATAAAAATGGAGTTAATATGGGAGGATATGTTTCAAAAACTTCTGCATTAGATGGATCTTTTGAAATAGCACCTGGTCAAGGATTTTTTGTAAGTTCTGGAAGTGCTACAGATAATAAAGTTACATTTAATGTAGCCAATCGAAGTCATAAATCAGATTCTTTCTTAAAAAATGCAAATGATAGAACAGAAATAAGTTTATCAATTATGCAAAATAATAAAACCTTCAGTACAGATTTATATTACTTAGATGGTGCTTCAGTAAATTTTGATAATGGTTTTGATGCGTCTATGTTTACAGGGGTAACCTACGATTTAGAAATTTATTCGAATTTAGTTTCAGGAGATAATAAATCTAAAATTGAAAGACAGTCTTTGCCAAAAGCTAATTTTGAAGATATGGTTGTGCCTTTAGGTATTAAAGCATCAAAAGGAGTTATTGAAATTGCTGCGACTAGTAAAAATTTACCAAAAGGAATTAGCGTTTTCTTAGAAGATAGACTTACAAATACATTTACAAATGTAACAGACTCTAGTTTAAAAGTAACATTATCTAATAATGTTGATAATTCAGGAAGATTTTTTCTTAGAACCTCTTCGCAAAATGCATTATCTACAAATAACTCTAAATTAACAGGTGCTAGAGTTTATCTAAATAATCAAACTCTTACGGTTACAGGTATAAATCAATCTACAGGTTCTGTATCTATTTATAATATACTAGGAAAGCAAATTACAAATAAGAAGTTTACTTCTAGTAATGGTTTTAATGTTGGTCTGTCTAGTTTATCATCGGGTGTTTATATTGTAAAATTAAATACTACTGAAGGATCATCAAACACTAAAATAATTTTAGAATAATCTCTAATACCTACAATACACAATGAATAAATATAAACATACAGAACAAGATATTACACGTAAAGAAGCGCTAAAAAAAATAGGTAACTATAGTAAATATGCAGCACTAACTGCATTAGGAACTTATATAATTTTAAATCCTCAAAAATCACAAGCACAGAGTCCAGTAGCTCCAGGTACAGGATTCTAATTTAAATTTTGTTTTCGACAAAAAGGTTACTTTAAAAGGTAGCCTTTTTTTTTGGTGTAATTTTATAACAATTGATTTTTAATCTGTAAAACTCCTGTATCACTAGTAGAAATGTTACTGCTATAAATATTTACATACAGATTATATTTGTCTTCTAAATTTAAACTCGTTAATCTAAATCCAGCAGTTTTAAATTTGTTAATTCCTGGGTAAAATCCAAATCAATTTCTAATGTATCTATAATCGAAATTACTTTTTCATCAATTCGTAGTACTAATTTTACATCTTGATAAAGTACACGGGTCTACAAGTGAAAAAGTGAGTAGAATCTGTATGTTTTAGTTAAGTTTGAGGTGTCTCAAATAAAATTATAGGCTATAATTTAAAAATACAGAAAAATTACCTGTTAAAAGTATTCTGTTTTTTAAGATTAAGAAAACCTTTTTAAACGTCATTTATTAATTATCTTTAGGGCTGAAAAATAGATGTCATTATGATAAAATCAATAAAATTAATTTTGGTAGTACTACTTGTTGTAATTACCAGTTGTACATATATTCAAAAAGGTGCTGATGGAAAAGACGGAGTAGCAGGATTATCATCCAAAGAAATAGCACATTCAAAAATAGTTACGGCTTCTTTTTTTATTGATTCTACAACAGTAAGAAAGCATTTATACACATTGGCAGCAGATGATATGGAGGGGAGAAAATCTGGGACTCCAGGTATTGAAAAAGCAGCAAAATATATAGAAAGTGAGTTTGAAAGAATTGGCTTAGCTACTTTCGAAAATTTAAATTCGTATAGACAAACATTTACTTTTACACCAAGAAGAAGTAAAGACGAGATTACTTCTGCTAATATTATAGGAGTGTTAGAAGGCAAAAGTAAAAAAGACGAATATGTAATTATCTCTGCACATTATGATCATTTAGGAAATGAAGGAAAAGGAGAAGATAAAATTTATAATGGTGCCAACGATGACGCCTCTGGTGTAACTGGAGTTTTAGCGTTAGCAGAATATTTTAAAAAAGTTGGCAATGAAAGAACCATTGTTTTTGCTGCATTTACAGCAGAAGAAATGGGGTTAATTGGCTCTACACATTTTGGAAAAGGCATTGATGCCAACAAGTTTGTAGCTGGTATTAATTTAGAAATGATTGGTAAAACACCTAGTTTTGGACCAAATACAGCTTGGTTAACAGGGTTTGAGCGTTCAGATTTTGGAAAGATTGTGCAAAAGAATTTAGAAGGTTCAGGGTATCAATTATTTCCAGATCCTTACAAAAAGTACAACTTGTTTTTTAGATCTGATAATGCTTCTTTGGCAAGATTAGGTGTGCCTTCGCATACGTTTTCTACAACAGCCATAGATGTAGATAAAGATTATCATAAAGTTTCTGATGAGGCTGAAACTTTAAACATGACTATAATTACACAAACCATTCAAGCTGTAGCTAAAGGAACAAAAAGTATTATTGATGGGGTTGATACCCCAACAAGAGTGGTTATTAAAGAGTGAAAAAGATAGCATACATGAAAAAAGTACTGTTCTTTTTTTTATTCATTTTGATGAGTTGTTCCGCTTCAAAAGTAATTACAGATTATGATGCTAATATTAATTTTAAAGCATTTACCACTTATAATTTTTATAGTGATATTGGCAAAGGATTGCATGAATTGGATGTTAAAAGGATTGTAAAATCGCTGAATGTTGAATTACAACAAAAAGAGTTTTCTATGGATGAAAATCCTGATTTTTACATTCATATAATTTCTAAAATTTCGGATGTTAAAAACTACAATACTGTAGGAATTGGGATTGGTTCTGGGACTAATAATGGGGGTTTTGGAATTTCTGGAGGGATACCAATTGGTGTAAAAAAGCGCAATGAGGAGTTTAATATTGAATTTGTTAATGCCCAAACAAATGAGGTTTTTTGGTTAGGAATGTTGAATTCAACCGTAAAAGAAAATAGAAAACCACAAGAAAAAGAACATCATTTTCAGGAAATTATTAAAAAGATCTTGGAGAAATATCCACCTAATTAACTTCAATTTGATAGATTTTTTTTGGTCTATACATTTATATTTTATTGAAAATAAATGTCTTTCATTTTTTAATTCGCTTAAAAAAATAGTGAAGTTGGTTATCTCTGGTGTTGACTTTATATTCCTTTTTTCAGTTGAAATAATCTTGATTTAAAATGATGAATATTCTAAAGAATAGATAGATAATCAGTCGTTTTTAAAAAGACATTTCCAAAAATCAACAATTGGTTTGTTGTATAAAATAGTATTGAAAATACCATTGTAAGTTACAACCTACTTCAAGAATTTCTTTTATTCAACATACTTTAATTTACACTAAACGTCCAAACGTGACCAATAGATTTTGCTCCATTTTGATCTTTTACATCTACTCTCCAAGAATAAGTTTTACCTGATACCACCGAAACTAAAAATGATTTTGTAGAAACAGTATCGTCTTGTAAAGAGATGTTGCCTGTTTCACCAAAATATACTTCATAAGTTAGTGTGTCGTTTGAATTGGCGTCAGCAGCATCCCAAGTTAAATTTACAGTATTCGAATTTACTTGACTATTATTTTCTGGTGTTATTGGTGCTGATGTAAATGGTACATAATTTGTAATCGTTTCGCCCTGAGTAAAAAAAGCATAAGTTTCAGATGCTGTACCCAAATCATTGGTTACGTCTAAAGCATCAACTTTCCAATAATAAGCAGTTTCTTGCTCTAAACTTACCGTAAGTTGAGTGTTAGAAATTGTTCTGTTTTCTATAATATTGGTTAAGTTTCTATCTTTTGCAATGATAATATTGTACTCTACTTTATCATTTTCAGGATCACTGGCAGTACTCCAGTTAAAAGTTATAGTATTGTCAATACACAACAGATTTTCACTTGGGTAAATTAGCGATACTGCTGTTGGTGCTTGATTTGCTTCATTTTTTGAACATTGAAATGCTAATAAACAAAAGCAAATTAAAAATAAGGTGTTTAATTGCTTCATTGCTTTAAAATTTTAATGGGTTTAGCATCTTTTAGAGATAGTTTTAAAATATAGATTCCTTTAGCAAAATTATTAAACGGAATCTTTATGATATCTGATGTGGTGTTAAAATTTTGATTGTAAATAAGTTTACCTGTAATATCAAAAATTGTTGTTTTAAAATTTTGGTTGTTGATGTTAGAAGATAAACGCAGTTCAATAAAATCTTGTACAGGATTTTTTATGACTGTAATTTGAGGTGTACTATTATTGGTAGACAATAAATCATCAATATTTTTTTCAAAAACACCTTCACATGCTATTGCTGTTTTTACAGTTAATATTCCTGATTCGTTGATGTTTAAATCAAAATTTTCGCTGCTTGAAACTCCGATTAATTCGTTATTTAAAAAAACTTCAAATGGTGGTGTGCCTTTAAGAATTTCAAAAGAATAGGAGTTAGATTCGTTTTTAGCGGCTATTTTTAAGTCTATTTGTAAGGCTTCTTCAATAACAACTTCATAGCAATGTGTAGTATTAAGTTCTACAGTTTCTATACAAATTTCATAATTTCCAGGAGCTAAATTTGCTAGTTCATAATTAGCATTCGTTAAATTTTCTTCCTTATTTGTATTAGTTCCTGTAATTGTTAGTGCATAGGTTAAGCTTGTGTCCAAAATAGTTACAGTAATTATTCCGTCATTTAAATCTTGACAAGATTCAGAAGTTGTTTGTATTACAAAGTTATTATCGCCAATAGGTTCCACAATAATTAAAGTATAATCTTCAGTTTCTCCCCATTCAGAAAGGTGGTCGTTATCGCAAGCACCTTCACCAAAACCTTCTGTAGGATCATCATATTCTAAAACAACTCTCATTCTTGTTTCTCCAATTCTAGCATTGTTAGGTACAGAAATATTTAAAGTAGTTGTGGCAATATCTTCAGTTCGGGTTCCTAAATTATATCGTTCTGTGTCAATATCAAATTCAAAATCTTGATTCCAATCTATAAAAACATAGCAATGATCTTGATAACCAGCAGTATCAAAAGTAACACTTATTTCTTTTTCAATACCTTTTACAAGCACTGTGTTTATTGCTGTAAAATCTTGATAACCGTTAGTTGTATCATTACCAGAGTCATTATTTATTCCTGCAAAAGTTACGTTTAATATGTATTCAGATCCGCCAGCTTCATCAGTAAAAAAAGATGAACAGTATACACCTTGCTTTGTGGTAAAACTAAATGTATCAGAAAAAACACCTTCACCACATTTGTTTTTGGGTTTTACTCTCCAAAAATATTGTGTAACACTTGAAATATTATCAGGTAAATATGAGTTGGTAGAAACTGTTGCAGATGAAATAATATTAGAAAATGAAGCATCTTTAGCTACCTCAATATCATAAGAAGTAGCATTATTATCTAAATTCCAAATTAATGTTTCTGTTAACTCTGTTTCTGTTGCTCCATTAGAGGGCGATGTAAGCGTTAATGAATTGAACTCAGGAGATATCAGTTTAAAATTAACATTTAAAGGTTGTGTAACAGAGTTTGATGTACCAATAACATTTATTTCATAATCTCCTATTGTTTTTTCGTTTAGGTTAGAAACTATCATAGTTATATCACCATCTGCACTTATGGTAGACGAGCTAAAAGTAATAGTTGCGCCTTCGGGTTGCCCAGAAGCAGATAACGAAACTGTTTCTGTAAAACCATTAATAAAGTCGAAATTTAAATTGTAATTGGCAATGTCGTCCCCAGAATTACATGCAATTTGTAGTCCATCAGTATTATTCATTATAAAAGTAGCAGCAGTAGATCTTATGGTAAAATCTACAGCATTTACATTGTAAAAAATATTATCGGCAGCTTCTACCATTATTCTTGCAGTTTCTGTTGCATTGTCTGGTATTAATACCTCTTCAGTACCATCGTTAGGAGAGTTGGATTTTAAAGTTATTGGAAATGTTACACCACCATCAATAGAGAGTTTTATATTTACTAAAGCACAATTAATTGGTGAGATATCAGTATCGCCTTTACTCCAAGTAATAGTTTGTGTAGAACCAGTATCCCAAGTTACAGCAGTAGTAGGAGCAGTAACCGAAAAAGGGGTTGCATCTACAACCTCTATTTTTACGTCATCTCTAGCAGTACTTCCTCCTCTAGCATCATTATCTCTAACCGTAAAAGCAAAATCAAGTTGTCTAGCTACAGAAGGTAAAACTTCCCAAGTAGTAGAGGTGCTACCTGAAACAATAGTAGCTAAATCTGGAAAATATCTGACAGGAACATCTTTAGAGGGTAATGATCTAAAAAGCGGACCTATGGCATTTGTAGAAACTGGTGGCATTGTTGCAGTTTCATTATCTATTTGTTCCCAATTATAGGTTAAAGAACTTGTACCATCAACATCTGTTGCAGTACCTGTTAATTTAAACGGCGTTGATTTAGGAATTGAAAAATCAGTTCCAGCATTTGCAGTTGGTTGTGTGTTATTTGTGTCACTTAGTGTAGCACAACTTGCAGAGGTATCTAAAAGATTTAAAATTTGCGCAATACTTACTGCATGAAAATAATCATCACTATTTCCATTAGCATTACCTGATTGTACATTTGGTGAACAAATTCCTGCATAGCCCATAATAGTAGAGCCACTACCAGGTTCTACAGCTGTTGCATCTGTTCTATTACAATCGTTATTTTGTGTATGAGTAGCACCAAATTGATGGCCTAATTCATGTATTACCAAATCTATATCATAAGCATCACCAACAGGGGCACCTAAACCAGTTACACCTCTTGCTTTTTGGCTGGTTATACAAGCGCTTCCTAATATTGCAGCACCATCTAAAGAACCTCCACCTGTACTAAACACGTGGCCTACATCATAATTAGCATCGCCAATATTAGCGTCTACGATAGCTTGTATTTCATTAATAAGTGTACTTGTAGAACTATCTGTCATTCCATCAGTTGCAGCATCTAAAAAAATAATTGCATCATTATTGCCTACCAGCTCTAGTTTAATGGCTATTTCTCTTTCTAAAACACCATTAATTCTTGTCATAGAAGTATTCATAGCAGATAAAATTGCAGCTTTTTTTTCTTGATCTGTAGCTGAATCTGAAATGTTTTGCTGACTTGGTCCTAAATGAAATTGTGCATATTCACCAGTACAGGCTAATGCCATTCTAAACGTTCTGAATTTACCATCGTTTGTTTTTTGTTGATTGTTTGATGAAAATGCTGTTTTAGTATGAGATTCTACCAAGCATTTAAAATCTTCATCTGCTTTCGGTAAATTTGTTCTTTGATAAACAATATAATTTTTATTGTCTTTGGTATACGGATCGATGTATAAATTCGGTTTAGTTTTAGAAAATATTACTGCATGAAATCCGTCTGTACCCAAGCTAATTTTGGCAATTGTATTGGGGTTTGATATGCTTTGGGCAGTGTAAGCAGTTATATTTGGGTATTTTGCTTGTAAAGTTGCATCAAAATTAGAGTGTTCTTCAATTCTAAAACGTGATATATTACCATTGGCATCTGGCAATTCTATAAATTTTTCTTTTGATGTTTTAGCGCGGATGCTATTCTCAAAAAGCCCTTTATTTAAGCTGAATACTTGATATTGCGTAGGAAATTTTTCTTTTTGGTAGATTTCTTTTTTTGATATGGCAAAACTTGTTTGTTTTTGTTTGATCCATAATTTTTGGGCTAATACTGTTTGCTGACCTAAAAATATAGCACCTAAAAAAAGAAAAAGTGATAGTCTATTTTTCATAAAAGTGTATTTAACATACATTGTAGTTTCAAATATAATGAAATATTTACCTTTGTGTTTATAATTATGAATAGAAATATACTGCTAAAAGACTTGTCTTTTAAAGATTATAAAGAAACTTGGGACTATCAAACAGAACTTTTACAAGAAATTGTAGCTGTTAAGATTTCTAATAGAAGAAATAATTTACAACAAATAACTAAAAATCATTTTTTGTTTGTTGAACATCCACATGTGTATACACTTGGCAAAAGTGGAGATTTGAGCAATTTATTATTAAATGAGCATCAACTGAAAGAGAAAGGGGCAACTTTTTACAAAATAAATAGAGGAGGAGATATCACCTATCATGGTCCTGGTCAGATTGTTGGTTATCCTATTTTAGATTTAGAAAATTTTTTTACTGACATTCATAAGTATTTACGTCTGTTAGAAGAAACCATTATTTTAACCATTGCAGAATATGGCATAAAAGGTACAAGAAGCGAAGGGGAAACAGGTGTTTGGTTAGATGTTGGCACCCCTTTTGCACGTAAAATTTGTGCAATGGGTATTCGTTCTTCACGTTGGGTAACCATGCACGGTTTTGCTTTAAATGCAAATGTGAATTTGGGTTATTTTGATAATATAATTCCCTGTGGAATTCGTGGTAAAGCTGTAACTTCTATGGAAGCTGAATTGGGTGAAAAAGTAGATTTAGTAGCAGTTAAAAACAAAATTTTAAAGCATTTTAAAACACTTTTTGAGGTTGGTGAGTTTTTGGTTGATAGTTAGTGGTTAATGGTTTGTGGTTTGTAGTTAGTGGAAGTAGATGATTTTTCTTAATCAACAATCAACAATCAACAACCAACAACTAACTACTAACTACTAACAAAACTATTTCTCTTCATTAAAATAAACCTTATAAAATTTCATTTTTTTCTCTTCATCATAACCTCTTTCTAAATATTCTGAAGCAGCATCAGGTGCATCAACATCTAATTTTATATTGATGTTGGTATCTAATTTAATTTCGGTTTTTAACTTGCTTTTTTCTTTCTTTAAAACAACACCAGAAACATCAAAATTATTACGGATTAAAACATCATTTAAATCTTCGTAGTGTTTTTTATAATCTTCGAACAAATCTTTGTGTTTGTCTTCTTCAAAAATTTCGTCTTTAAATTCGTGATAATCTACAGCTTCGTGTTCTTTAAAATAATCTACTGTATTTGCTAAGAAATTACCTTGTTCGTGTTTTCCAAATTCTGGTTTTATAACCTCTTCAGAAAACTCTTTACACAATTCTAAATAGTTCTGAGTATGTGAGTTATAATCGTCTGCTAATTTTACAGATAAGAAATTTTTAATCCAATATTGGGCATCGTAATTGTTGTTATCTACAGAAAAAACAACAGTACCTTCTGTATCTGATGTATTTAAAATTAAACAACCTTTGTCTATTCTTTTGGTTGATATTCCTTTCTGAACCACAACATCAAAACTATCATTATCATCTAAATAGGTCTGAAAAAAATCAACTTTATTTTCGATTTTAAAAACTCCAATTGCCTCTGTTAAAACATCTTTATACTCTAAACCTTCTATAAAAACTACAATTACATCTCCTGTTTTAATTTGAGCAGAATTCGATTGTTCGTATAAATGATTTACGATGTTTTTTGAGTATTCTATAAACGTATTTTCATCTTTAAAAACTTCAGTTGCATAATTATTCAACTCGTTTAAACGCACATCTGCGTGATGAGAAAAACGATAACTTTGTGTTAAACTACCAAATGGTTTTAATAAAAAACTCTTCATTAAATCGTAACCTTCTTGATCGAAACGAATTAAATCTTCTGAAAGTACATTTTGACCGCTATTGAATTTATTAGCGACTTTGTGTAAAATACATTTGGTGATTTCGGCTCTTGTTTTTTTAATCATGATCTAGAAATTTGGAGCGTAAAAATAGTTGAACTTTTTTAAATAATTTGAAGTTATTTACTAAAGTTTGCAAACAAGTATAGCCCTTGTTGAACGGCTTGTTTGAGTTCTTTTTTTATGCTAAGCTCGTTTCACCTTCAAATAATAAAGTTACTTTCTATGAATAGTAAGATGCTGAAATAAATTCAGCACAAGTAGCTTCTAAAAAAAATTATAACTTCAACTTTAATTGTTCTGGTAAAAGTTTAAACGTTTTTCTATGGTATTTTGTAGCACCAAATTCGCGAATGGCATTTCTATGTGCTTTGGTTGGGTAACCTTTGTTTTTTTGCCAATTGTACATGGGGTATTCTTGATGAATTTTAGCCATATATTCATCTCTATAGGTTTTTGCTAATACAGAGGCTGCTGCAATACTTTGGAATTTTGCATCGCCTTTTACAATAGTTTTGTGAGGAATTTTTTTGTAGTTTCTAAACTTATTTCCATCAACAATAATAAATTCTGGAGTAATTTTTAAAGCATCAATAGCTCTATGCATGCCTGTAATAGAGGCTTGTAGTACATTAATGTCATCTACTTCTTGCTGCCAAACAAAAGAAACACCGAACGTAAGCGCATGGTTTTCTATAAAAGGCCTTAGTTCATCACGCTTTTTTTCTGAAATTTGTTTTGAATCATTTAAAAAAGGGTGCGAAAAATTTTTAGGTAAAATAACAGCAGCAGCTACTACAGGGCCAGCCAAACAACCTCTACCTGCTTCGTCTGTACCTACTTCTAAAGAAAAACCGCTAAAATTGCCCTGCAACATCTTACAAAGAAAAGAAAGATTTGGTTAGGTTTGTTTTTTTTATTGAATTTCTGTGAAGAATTAACAGATTTCATTAACTTTATTAACGAATCTTTTCGTTTTATTATTTTACATTTGCTACGCAGATATCTACTATGTTAAAACATTTTTTTTTATTTTTTTTGCTGTTAATTGTTGCCAATAACTCGCTATTTTCTCAACAAATTAGAGGGGCTGGATTAGATGGTCTTTCGTCTGGTAAAAAAACAGATAGCCTTTCTTTAGAAACAAAAGTAGTTTTATCGGGTAAAACAAAATATACCGATTACAAAATTATTTCTCATAACAGAGATACAACTTATATTGATACCACGCTTACTTTACAAAAAGAATACAGGTTTAATTATTTAAGAAAAGATAATTTTGAGTTTTTAGAATTCCATAATCAAGGGCAAACGCACAATAAACTTGGTTATATTTTTAGTGATTTAAGCAGTTTGCCAGATATAGGTTATAGTGCAAAACAAGTAAGTTATTTAGAGGTTGATGATATTAAATATTTTGAAGTACCTACACCAACTACAGAAATTTTATACAGAACAGGTTTACAGCAAGGGCAAGTCGTAGATGCAATTTTTACAGTAAATTTTTCAAGAAGGTTAAATTTTTCTATGTCTTATAAAGGTTTAAGATCTCAAGGTGCTTATAGAAGAGCCTTGGTTAGTAATGGAAATTTTAGAGGAACTTTTAATTATAGGACAGAGAACAATCAATACGAAATTAGAGGGCATTATGCTTCTCAAGATTTTTTTCATCAAGAAAATGGAGGGTTAACTTCTGAGATGTTGGATAACTTTATTAATGAAGATGAAAATTTTACACAACGTTCTCGATTAGATGTAAATTTAACAGATGCTGAAAGTCAGTTTGATAGTAATCGGATGTATGTAGAACATAGCTATAAATTAATTGCAAGTAAAGATTCTATAAACGATAAAGATTTTAGCAACCTAAAAATTGGACATATTTTTACAAATGAAAACAAAAGTTATCGTTTTGATCAAACTACCACAACTACTGCCATTTTTGGTGCCTCCAATATTATTAGTGATGTAGATGGCACAGCCAAAAGTAAAATTACTAACAACGAATTAAACTTAGAATTTAACTCGAAATACGTTTTAGGTAAATTTAAAGCTAAAGCTAATTTGACTAGTTATTCTTATGGATATGATACAATTTTAAACAGTAGTGAAAAAATAGATAAGTTAAAATTAGAAGGTAATGCAATTTCTTTTGGGGCAGATTGGAAAGCGAAAATTAAAAACTTTCAGTTAAATGCAGATGCTTCTATAACTCCAGGTTTAGGCAGGTTGTCTGGTAATTATTTAAAAGGAGAGGCTGTTTATAAAAAAGATAGTGTTTTAGCTTTGAAAGGTAGTGTAATGATAAGTTCTAAATCACCAAACTTTAATACGCTTTTGCATCAAAGTGGTTACGATAGTTACAATTGGCTTAATGATACGTTTAGCAACGTAAATACTAGAGATTTAGGTTTTTCTATTACTTCTAAGTGGATAAATGCTGACGTAAATTTTACCAATATTGATAATTATACTTTTTTTAATGCAGACAATGTACCTCAGCAATTTGACGATCAGATTGTATACTTGAAAGCCAAAGTAAATCGTGAGTTTAAATTTTGGAAACTAGCCTTAGATAATACAGTAATGTACCAAAATGTAAGTAGTGGTAGTTCTGTTTTTAGGGTGCCAGAATTGGTAACTAGAAACACCTTTTATTATACTGATGATTGGTTTGAAGGTAAGCCAATGCTTGTAAATATTGGAATTACTTTTAAGTATTTTACCCAGTATTTTGCGAATGCTTACAATCCGTTATTGGGTGAATTTACTTTACAAAATTCAGAAGAAATTGGTTTTCCTACGTTTGATGTATTTTTTAATGCAAGAGTTCGTAGAACACGTTTGTACCTTAAGGTAGATAATGTAACATCATCATTTTCTAAAAAGAATTATTTTTCAGCACCAAACTATCCTTATAGAGATTTTACAGTACGTTTTGGCTTGGTTTGGAATTGGTTTATTTAATTAGAACGTACTTTTCTTTTAAACAATACATAAAAAAAGAGCCTTTTTGAATATTCGAAAAGGCTCTTTTTTTATATAAATTGATATTGTTATCCATTCATAGAAATTAAAAACTCATCGTTATTTTTTGAGAATTTAATTCTATCATTAATAAATTCCATTGCTTCTATAGGGTTCATATCTGCCAAATATTTACGCAATACCCACATTCTTTGTACGGTTTTATCATCTAACAATAAATCATCACGTCTTGTAGAAGATTTAATCAAATCAATAGCAGGATAAATACGTCTGTTAGAAATATTTCTATCTAACTGTAGCTCCATATTACCAGTTCCTTTAAACTCTTCAAAAATAACTTCGTCCATTTTAGAACCAGTTTCAGTAAGTGCAGTTGCAATAATGGTTAAAGATCCACCACCTTCTATATTTCTAGCAGCACCAAAGAAACGTTTTGGTTTGTGCAATGCATTAGCATCGATACCACCAGAAAGTATTTTTCCAGATGCAGGTGCCACAGTATTGTAAGCTCTTGCCAAACGTGTAATAGAATCTAAAAGAATTACCACATCATGCCCACATTCTACCAAACGTTTTGCTTTTTCTAAAACAATATTTGCAACACGAACGTGTTTGTCTGCAGGTTCATCAAAAGTAGAAGCAACCACTTCACCACGAACACTTCTTTGCATATCTGTAACCTCTTCAGGTCTTTCATCAATCAACAAAACAATTTGATAAACTTCTGGGTGATTCTTGGCAATGGCATTGGCAACATCTTTTAAAAGCATTGTTTTACCCGTTTTTGGTTGGGCAACAATCATACCTCTCTGTCCTTTACCAATAGGCGAAAATAAATCGATAATTCTTGTGGATAAAGAACTACCTCTTTCTGCTAAATCGAACTTTTCTTGAGGAAATAAAGGTGTTAAATGCTCAAAAGAAACACGATCTCTAACAATATTAGGATTTAATCCGTTTATTTTTGATACTCTAATTAAAGGGAAATATTTTTCGCCTTCTTTTGGCGGACGAACATTACCTCTAACAGTATCTCCAGTTTTTAATCCAAATAATTTAATTTGAGATTGAGATACATAAATATCATCTGGTGATGATAGATAATTATAATCAGAAGAACGTAAAAAACCATAACCATCAGGCATCATTTCTAAAACACCTTCACTTTCTATAATACCATCAAATTCAAAATCAGGATCTTTATACCTATTGTTAGATTTATTACCCCTACTTACTGCAGGTTTTTTATCTCTACTATTGTCTTTAGACCTAGGTTTGTTATTCTGTTGAGGATTATTTTTATTTTGATTATTATTTCTTGGTTGATTCTTGTTGTTATTATTTCTTGGTTGATTGTTATGAGTAGGTTTTTGCTCTTTAACATCTTTCTTAACTTCCTTAACTTCCTTAACTTCGATATTTTTCTCAGTTTCGGGTTTAGGTTCGTTAATAACTTCTTTTTTAGTAGCTTTTTTAACTACAGGTTTTTTTGCAGTTGTAGTTTCTTTAGGTAAAGTTTCTTTACTTGCTTGGGTTGTATCTGCGGGTGCTTTCTTAACAACTCTTTTTCTTTTTGGTTTTTCTACCTTGGGCTTCTCTTCAGTGGGTGCTGTTTTTTTTGCAGCTGAAGGGTCAGAAGCCTGTTTATCTAATATTTGGTATACTAATTCTAATTTTTTTAATTGGCTTGTTTTTGTTAAACCAATAGATTTTGCAATTACTTGTAAGTCAGTAAGTTTTTTTGCTTTTAGTTCAGAAATTTCGAACATTTATATATTAATTAAGTTATAATAAATCTTAAACACTTAATACGTTTAAAAATTGTTTGTTTGAGTTTATAGTATTGTATATAGTACTATACAATATTGTTGTGCGGTTCTAATATTACAAATATATACTTTTTTTTTCACTTTTAACTTTTCTTTTTTTGAAAAAGAAATTCTACTTTTGTTTTACAATATATATTTATGATTCAAAGAATACAAACCATTTATTTATTATTAGCATCTATAGTTTCTGGAGGATTAATTTTTGTATTTAATTTATGGAATACAATTAAAGAAAAAATATTTGTTGTAAATTTGTTTTCGAAAGAGGAAATTACGTATAAAGTAATTCCTTTTATGTTCATTATGTCTGCTATTTTATCAATTGTAACCGTTTTTTTATATCAAAACAGAAAACTACAATTTGTAATAGGGCGTATAATTATTTTGATAAATCTTTTTTTATTAGGATTATTGATTTATTTGTCTCTAAATTTATCTGGAGAAACCGCAGTTTCAGAGAAAGGTATTGGGATGTTTTTACCAATTATAGTTATTTTGCTTATTGTTTTGGCAAATAAAGCTATTAAGAAGGATGAAGATCTTGTAAAATCTGTAGACAGATTGAGATAAAACTAACAAATAGTATATTTAGTGCGAAAAAAACCGAGATATTTCTCGGTTTTTTGCGTTTTTAAAAATAGTAGTTTTTCAAAAATTTAGAAATAGCACCAAAATTAAGAAAAATAGGTGTTTTTTAATATATTGATAATTAGCTATTTAAAGAGCTGCTCTCCCCATAAATGGGGAGGCTCCTCCCCATTTATGGGGAGAGAAAAATTTCACCATAAATGGGGATTGTGTAATATAAATAAGTAGTATAAATTTGTAGTGTAACAATGAAAGATAAGATTTACGTTCACGTAGCTGATGACCACAAAATAGTTATAGATGGTATTGAAGCTGTATTAAATACTGATGAGGATATAGAAGTTAAAGGATATTCTTTAACAGGCAAACAAGTTATAAGTTGGTTTGATAATCCAGAAAATAAGGCAGATGTTTTAGTTTTAGATATTACAATGCCCATTATTGATGGTATTGGTGTTTTACAACACTTTAAAGACAATAAAATCAATCAAAAAGTTGTCATTGTTTCTAGTTATGATGATATAAAAATTGTTCAAGAAATGTTAAATCTTGGTTGCAATGCTTACATCACTAAAAATAATGCAGGAGAATTTATAATCGATGCTATAAAAGCGGTTATGAGAGGAGAGCAATTTTTTACGCCTAAAATTCAGACAGAATTAATAAAAGCTTTATCAGGACAAAAAACTGAAGAGGGTGATTTACCAGATAAGTATTTAATTGAAAGTTTAAGCGATAGAGAATTAGAAGTATTAAGATTAATAACAAAACAGTATAATACACCAGAAATAGCAGATTTGCTAAATCTTGGTATAAGTACAATAGATTCACATAGAAAAAAATTATTAAAAAAATTAAAAGTAAAAAATTCAGTAGGTTTAGCAATGTATGCAGTAAAAAATAAAATCGTCTAAATTATTATATCAAATCTTTAACTTAAAGTGCTAGTTAACCCCTAGAAGATTTGATATGTTTTCCCCAATGTTATCTACCTTTTATTGTATGCATTGTAAAACCTACTTTTATCAAATTATTATTAATAGTATAATTTTAAAACAAAAACCATGAAAAAAATTAGTGTATTTACCTTAGTAGCCGCAGTTAGTTTAGCATTTTCTTCTTGTTCTAATGAAGAAACCACAACTTTAGAAAACAATTCATTTAGTTTATTGAAAACCTACCAAATTAAAAGGGATGCAACAGGTGCATATTCTATTGATTTTGACGTAGAAAACAATACTAAAGTAGATAAATATTCAGACGGAAATAATAATGAATTTTTATTGTCTTCGGCTAAAATAGCGCAAACAGAAAAAAGTATTTCTCAAGATTTAATTATTGATAATAATAATTTAGAAGTTAGCTTTGTAGACGCTAATACTAATCAAAAATCTTTTATATCTATTTCTGATGATAATATTATACTTCAAAGAAAAGGTAATGACACTAAATTAGCATCATACAGTGTAACAGGTAACCAAGATGGTACTTATAATTTGTTTTTTGATGTAAAGGACAACGTAGATGTTTCTTTTGTATATAATGAATCAATTAATACTTACGAGGTGCATTTAGAAGACGGTGCTGGAGGAGAAATTAGTTACTCTAGAACCTTAGAAAAAGAAGAAGGGAAACCATTAAAAATTGATTTTGTAAATTATATTAGTAATCCAAACGCAAAATCTGCTGAATTAGAAATGATTAGAAAGCCTAAGGTGATAATTGATAGTTTTGTTGATTAATTATAAATTTACAAGTGATATTTTAGTTGAAAAAAATAGCTTTGATACTTTTTTATTTTAGTGTATGTCAAGTTTTTGCTTTTGACATTATAAATAATGATACTGAGGAATTCTTAAATAGTAGACATTCTTCAGTATCCTTATTTAAAAAAGATTCAACAACACTTCAATTGGAATATAATAAAGTGTTAAATAGTTATGAAAATGAAGATTTTTTTTCAGCTTTAGATAATGCTTTAAAATTACGAGATAAAAGTAAAGAAGAAAAAAATTATTATATAACTTACAAGTGCTTATATTTAATAGGAAATATTTATGAAATAACCAACAAATTTAATGAATCTTTAAATAATTATAAGGAATCATTAAAGTTTTTTGAGATTACGGTAAAAGAGAAGCGAAGTTCAGACTTGATTTTGGATCATGATTATATCAAAACATTATTTAAAATAGGTAATTTGTACTTCATGTTATCTGTATCAATTGAAGAGAATAATAAGCTTAATTATTTGGATAGTACTAAAATCTATTATCAAAAAATAATAGACTTACCAAATTTGAATAAAAATATTGAAAATATAAAGGCTAGTACCTACAGTAATCTTTCAGGTATATTTGAGCAAGATTCAATTTTTGATAAGTCAGAAGAGTATGTAAGAAAAGCTATAGAAATTCACAAAAAGTATAATAACAAACTAGGCGAAGCAAAATCTCTAAATAATTTAGCCAATGTGTACTTATCTCAAAAAGAATATCAAAAGTCTAAAGACATTTATTTAGAAGCCTTAAAATTAATAGAAAATAATAGCGACTCAAAAGCATTTAGAACAAAAGCTGATTTACATTATAATTTGGCTTGGGCTATGAGAAACTTGGAGGATTACAAAGCTTATGATCATCAAGAGAAATCTTATGAAATTCAAGACGCTATTAGAGACAAAGAAATTAGCACAATTGTTGAAGAATTGGGGAGAAAGTATGACTTTAACTCAAAAAAAGAAATTCTATTAGAGAAAGAAGAAAATAAAAGATTAAAGCAACAACGAACCTTTTGGGTTTTAGGCGTTGTAGCTCTATTGATTATTTCATCCTTAACATATATCATCAATTTAAATAAATTAAAACAGAAGAATTTGGCATTAAGTTTTTCACAAAAAGAATTGCTTAAAAACCAAGAAATAGAAAAGATTAAATCAGAATCTCAAGCAAGAATTTTAAACGCAACTATAGATGGTAAAGAGTCTGAGAGAAAACAAATAGCAGAAACATTACATGATAGTGTAAGCGCCTTATTATCTTCTGCAAATTTACATTTACAAGCAACACGAAAACAATTTAATGGCAACACACCTATAGAAATTGATAAAACACAACGAATTATTGAAGAGGCATCAGATAAAGTAAGGGGTTTATCTCATAACTTAATGTCTTCAGTTTTATTGAAATTTGGCTTGAAGTTCGCTATTAGAGATCTTTCAGATAAATTTTCTAATTCAGAATTAACAATACATACAGATATTGCTGAAATTAGAAGATATGACCAGTCCTTTGAAATTAAAGTCCACAACATAATTTTAGAATTTGTAAACAATGTAATAAAACATAGCAAAGCAAATAATGCACTAGTACAATTAAAAGAAGAAAATAAAGTGCTTTTTCTCAAAATTTCTGATGATGGCATAGGTTTCGATAAAAATAAAATCGATGTAAAGGATGGTTTAGGAATCAATCAAATAGAAGCCAGAATACAAATGATGAAAGGTAAATTTGATATAGATTCTTCTAAAAATAATGGTACAAAAATTTCTGTAGAAATTCCTGTTTTAGAAAAAGAAGAACTTAACCTCGTTTAGCCAATTCAATAATTTCTAAATTTTTAATATCTCCCTCTACTATCTGTAGTCGAAGCATGGTTCTAATTTTATGAAAACCATGTTTCCCTGCAGCCCCAGGATTTAGGTGTAATAAATTTAACTTTTTGTCATATTGTACTTTTAAAATATGAGAATGTCCAGCAATAAATATTTTTGGTGGATTTTTACGAAGCTCTTCACGAATTCTTAAATTATATTTATTCGGATATCCACCTATATGAGTCATCCAAACAGAAACATTTTCAACATTAAATTTGTTGTCTAAAGGAAATTCAGCTCTAGCATCTTTATCATCAATATTACCATAAACCGCTCGTAAAGGTTTTATTTTTTTTATAGCATCTGTTACCTTTAAATTCCCAATATCGCCAGCATGCCAAACTTCATCCGCTTGTTTTACAAACTTTAAAATTTGATCATCAATATAACTATGTGTGTCAGATAATAATAAGATTTTTTTCACATTTCAAAAGTAATCATAACAAAATAAATTATGTAATTTTGGTCTCTTCAAAAACACATTTTCTTGAGATATTTTATAGAGCTTTCTTACAATGGAAAAAATTATCATGGTTGGCAAATTCAGCCAGATGTTATTTCTGTACAAGAAAAATTAAATAATGCACTAAGTACAATTTATCAAGAAAAAATAGAAGTTGTGGGTGCTGGAAGAACAGATACTGGAGTGCATGCAACACAAATGTTTGCTCATTTTAATATTGATAAACCATTAAAAGATAAAATTGTATTTAAATTGAACTCAATTTTACCAAACGATATTTCTGTACAACAGGTTTTTTTGGTCGATGATGAAAAACACGCAAGATTTGATGCGAGTTCTAGAAGTTACGAATACAAAATTTGGTTGGGTAGAAATCCGTTTTTGTTAGATTTTTCTTGGCAGATTCATTCGCAAAAACCAAATATAGATTTAATGAATGAAGCTGCTAAATTACTTTTAGAATACTCAAATTTCCAAACTTTTTCTAAAGTAAAAACAGAAGTGTACACTTTTAATTGCGATGTTACAGAAGCTTTTTGGCAACAAAAAGGAGACGAACTAACGTTCCATATTTCTGCAAATCGTTTTTTAAGAAATATGGTAAGAGCAATTGTTGGTACTTTAATTGATGTTGGTTTAGGCAAATTATCTGTAGATGATTTTAGAAAAATTATAGAAAGCAGAAATAGAGGAAAGGCAGGATTGTCAGTTCCTGCAAAAGGATTATTTTTAACAAATATAAAATACTAAGTTTTGGCAAATAAAACAGGAAATGCTTTCGATATGCAAATTTTTAAAAGACTAATGTCTTTTGCAAAACGTTATCGTTTGTATTTTTTTATTGCATCTACGTCTACCATTCTTTTAGCCATGTTTTCGGTATTATCACCTTTGGTGCTCATTAATACTGTAAACGATTACATTTTAACCAACGATAAACAAGGATTACTGAATTATACCCTGTTAATGTTAGCTATTCTATTGGTAGAAGTCTTGTTACAATTCACCTTTATATATTTTGCAAATTGGGTAGGTCAACATATTATTAGAGATATAAGAGCAAAGATATTTAGACATATTTTGCAATTTAAAATGTCTTATTTTGATAACAATTCTGTTGGGAAACTAGTTACTAGAGTTGTTTCTGACATCGAAACTATAGCCGCTTTTTTTAGTAATGGGGTGTTTACGATTTTGAGTGATATTCTTAAAATGTTTGCAGTAACTGTAGTAATGTTAGTGCTAAATTGGAAACTAGCATTAATCACTTTATCAATTTTACCCATCTTAATTTATGCTACAAAATTATTTCAAGTTGCCATAAAAGCTACTTTTCAAGAAGTTAGAAATCAAGTTGCCAATTTAAACGGATTTGTTCAAGAGCGAGTAACTGGTATGAAAATTGTACAATTGTTTAATCGTGAAAGTATTGAATATCAGAATTTTAAAGAAATTAACGATAAGCACAAAAAAGCCAATATTAAAACCATTTGGTATTTTTCAATCTTTTTTCCTATTGCAGAAATTTTATCTTCTATTGGTATTGGATTGATTGTTTGGTTTGGAGGTGGACAAGTAATTCAAGATTCCGATATTTCTATTGGTATGGTTATGGGCTTCATTCAGTTTGCACAAATGCTATTTAGGCCTTTACGTCAAATTGCAGATAAATTCAATCAATTACAAATGGGAATTGTAGCTGGTGAGCGTGTGTTTAAAGTTATTGATACAGATAGTAGTATTGCTAAAAACGGAACGATTAAAGCTGAAAATTTACAAGGTAATATTAGCCTAAAGGATGTAAGATTTAGTTATATTAAAAACGAAGAAGTTTTAAAAGGGGTTAATTTAGAGGTAAAAAGTGGACAAACCATTGCTATTGTTGGGGCAACAGGAGCAGGTAAATCTACAATTATCAACTTAATCAATCGTTTTTATGAAATTGATTCGGGTACAATTGCTATAGATAATGTTTCTGTAAGTGATTATACTTTAGAGAGTTTACGAAATCAAGTAGCCATAGTATTGCAAGATGTATTTTTATTTTCAGATTCTATTCTAAATAATATCACTTTAAAAAATGAAAGTATCACTGTAGAAGAAGTAGAAAAAGCTGCAAAACAAATTGGTATTCACGATTTTATAATGACGCTGCCTGGAGGTTATAACTATAATGTTAAAGAAAGAGGAGCCATGCTATCTTCAGGACAAAGACAGTTAATTGCCTTTTTAAGAGCTTATGTAAGCAAGCCAAGTATTTTAATTTTAGACGAAGCAACCTCTTCTGTAGATGCTCACGCAGAGCAAATGATTCAGTATGCAACAGATACCATTACAAAAGACAGAACCTCTATTGTAATAGCCCACAGATTGGCAACCATACAAAAAGCAGATCAAATTATTGTAATGGATAAAGGATTGATTGTAGAAAAAGGTTCGCACCAAGAATTGTTAGAAAAAGAAAGTGGTTATTATAAAAATTTATACGACAAGCAATTTAGTTTAGATGTAGCCTCGTAATTTCAACTACATCAAATCACTTTTTAGTTTTTCATTCAATTCATCTGGTGTGGTATACAGTACAAACTCACCATCTTTTATATAAGAAATTTCTCCAGTTTCTTCAGAAACTAATAAACAAACAGCATCTGTTTTTTCACTAATTCCTATGGCTGCTCTGTGTCGTAAACCAAAACGTGCAGGTATTTTTGTACTATCAGATATGGGTAAAACCACTCTTGTAGCCACTACATAATTGTCTCTAATAATGGTTGCACCATCGTGTAAAGGACTGTTTTTAAAAAAAATACTTTCTAAGATTACCTCATTAACCAAAGCATTCATTTGGTCGCCAGTATTAATCAAGAAATCTAAACCATTGGTACGTTCAATAACAATTAAGGCACCTGTTTTAGTTTTAGACATATTTGTACAAGCTTTTATAATTTTTTCGGTCTCAATTTCTGAACTAATTTCGGTTTGTAAAAACTTCAATTGTCTTAAAAGGCTTTTTTTGTTAGAAAAGTTTGTTGTACCAATCATCAATAAAAACTTTCTAATTTCTTGTTGAAATACAATAATAAGTGCAATGACACCCCCAGAAAGCAAATAGCCTAAAATACCACTTAACATTTCCATTTTTAAAGCCTGTGTTACTTTCCAGATTAAGAAAATAAGTGCAATACCAATAAAAATGTTAATGGCAACTGTGCCTTTAAGTAGTTTGTAAATATAGTAGAGTAGTATGGCTACTAATAAAATATCTAGCACATCTAAAAAAGAAAAAGGCACAAAATCTAACATAAAATAGCTACTGATTTTAGGTAAAAGTACTAATAAATTTTGTGAGTACCATATCAGTTTTGCATATCAGCATCTGATAATAATAAAGGATATTTTTCTCTAAGATTTTTAATTTTTACTGCTATAGATTTATCTTGTTGGTTAGATTTTTTAAAATCATCCAATAGGCTTTCATAATTTTGATTATAAAGGTTTACACCTAATCTATTTCGTAAATGGGTATATGCAGCATTTAAGTGGTCTAAAACCGAAATGTAAGTTTCATAATTAGCAGTTCTATCGGTTTTTACAGAAATAAATGCTTTAGAAGGATGATCTGAAGAGGTAGAGAGTTGTTTGCCTTTGCACCAATTACAAGGTGTATTGTTTTGGTCTAAACCGCCTGCATTGTCAATAAAATCAATAGCAATTTGTTTTACATCATTTAATTTAACAATTTCACCATCAATAAATAACTCGTTTCTAAGATTGATGTTTACTTCTAAAATATTTTTTTCTTTAATCCGAATGTTTTCTGTTATTTTTTCTTTTTTCGGAATTTTTCTAATAATTCCAGATTCTACATCCATAGTTGTGGTTACTAAAAAGAAAATTAATAATAAAAATGCAATATCCGCCATTGAACCTGCATTAATTTCTGGAGATTCTTTTCTACTCATAATACCTAGTTTTTAAAAGTTAATATATTTGATTTTTTTTCCTCTTGATAAATTCAAGAAGTTTATTAAAGTTTAGGTAAGTTGAGTTAACATTTTTTTAACAAAAAGAATGCCAAATAAATATGCAGACCATTTTAACACTCCTTTTTTTACCAATTCTTTTTTGTTTTGTAATTTTAGACAAAACTAATCTAACCTAAAAAATGAAGAAATTTTCCCTTTTATTTATCGCAATTTCTATGCTGTTTTCTGCATGTAATACATCAAAAAAAACAGAAAAATCTAAAGACACTTTTGTTGTAGATAACTATACTAAAAAAGAAATAGATATTGCAATGAGAGATGGTGTTAAACTCCATACCACTATTTATTCGCCAAAAGATACCTCTAAAGAATATCCAATTATCATGCAAAGAACACCTTATAGTTCAAGACCTTATGGTGAGGATATGAAAACTAAAATTGGCCCAAATATTCATTTAATGAAAGAAGGTAATATTATTGTTTATCAAGATGTTAGAGGTAGATGGATGAGTGAAGGTGTTTATGATAATATGCGAGCGTACAAACCAAATAAAAAAGATAATGAATCTGATGAGGTTTCTGATACTTATGATACTATTGATTGGTTGGTGAAAAACGTAGAAAATAATAACGGAAATGTAGGTACTTGGGGAATTTCATATCCTGGACATTATGCAACCATTTCTGCAATAGATGCGCATCCTGCATTAAAAGCTGCTTCTCCACAAGCTTGTATTGGCGATTTTTTCTTTGATGATTTTCATCACAATGGAGCGTTTTTATTGAGTTATTTTAGAGCAATTTCATTATTCGGAACGTATAAAGACACTCCAACAGATTCGGCTTGGTATTCTTTTCCAAAAATGAATTCGCAAGATCAATATCAATTTTTCTTAGATAAAGGACCTTTAAAAAACTTAAATGAATACTTTCAATATGATAAATTAGATGTAAACTCAACAGCATCTAAAGACAAAATTGATGATTTTTTCTGGAAAGAAATTGTGGAACATCCAAATTACGACTCAGTTTGGCAAAGCAAAGGTATTATCCAACATATGAATAAAGTACCAAGCTCTGTAGCTACTATGATTGTTGGGGGTTGGTTTGATGCAGAAGATTTATACGGACCTTTAGAAACCTATAAAGGAATCGAAAAAAACGGAAAAGACAATTACAATACTATGGTTTTTGGGCCTTGGGATCATGGAAAATGGGCAAGAAATACGGTTAAAAATACAGTAGGTAATTATTATTTTGGCGATTCTATTTCTTTAAAATTCCAATCAGAAATAGAAACAAAATTCTTTAACCATTTTCTAAAAGGTAAAGGTGATAAAAATTCAGGTTTACCAGAAGCCTATGTTTTTGATTCTGGTAAAAAAGAATGGAAATCTTATGATGCTTGGCCACCAAAAAATGTGGTGAAACAAAATTTTTATCTAACAGAAAACAATAGATTGGTAGTTGCACCTCCTGTACATAAAAACTATATCAAACCAATACAATTTATTAGTGATATTAAAAGACCTGTACCTTATTCTGAGGATATTAAAACCGTTTTTACACCTCGTAAATACATGACAGACGATCAGCGTTTTGCAGCAAGAAGACCAGATGTTTTGGTTTTTGAAACGGATGTTTTAACTGAAGACTTTACATTAGCTGGTGATATATTAGCAAAATTAAAAGTGGCTACCACTGGTACAGCAGCAGATTGGATTGTAAAAGTTATTGATGTGCATCCTTCTGATATTAAAGAAGATAATGAGGGTTTACAAGATCATTTAAAAATGAGTAATTATCATTTAATGGTTAGAAGCGAGGTTTTAAGAGGGCGTTTTAGAAATAGTTTTGCAAAACCAGAACCTTTTATACCAAACAAAAAAACAGCTGTAAATATTAAATTGCAAGATGTTTTTCATACGTTTAAAAAAGGACACAAATTGCAAATACAAGTGCAAAGTACTTGGTTTCCTTTAATCGATTTAAATCCGCAGACTTATGTAGATAATATTTATAAAGCAGACGAGGCAGACTTTAAAACTCAAACGCACACTGTTTTTACAGATTCTAGTATTGAGTTTTCAGTTTTAAAAGATTAGTTTTTAGAGACAAGAGGTAAGAGGTAAGAAAAAAGATAAAAGAAACCTATGTATTCTATGTTTCTATGTGTTAGATTTTTTTAAACACAAAACACGAAAAATTATTATCATCAGAATAAAATTATAAACCAATATAAAAAATGAAAAAATCATTATTAATTATATTACTTGTTTTTATTTTTCAAATAAATGCGCAAGAAAAAGCTGTACCCGTTTTTAAAGATGGTGAAGCTCAGATTGTAGAAGCTTTTAGTGATTCTAAAAATTGGATTCGTCACGATTTATGGGTAGAAACAAGTTTTGATACAGATGGGGATGGAAAATTAGACAGAGTTCACGTAGACGTTACAAGGCCAAAGCAAACAGAAACGGAAGGTTTAAAATTACCTATTGTTTACGAATCGAGTCCTTATTATGCAGGAGTAGCAAGTGGAGGAAAAGAATTATTTTGGAATGTAAAACACGAATTAGGAGAACAAGTGCCAGAACCAACTCGTTCTGAAGTTAAAAGAAGGGGAAAAAGACCAATTATTTCGAATTCTCAAATTAAAACTTGGGTGCCAAGAGGTTATATTGTAGTGCATTCTTCTTCTCCAGGAACAGGTTTGTCTGATGGTTCACCAACCGTTGGTGGAGATAATGAATCTTTAGCACCAAAAGCGGTTATAGAGTGGCTAAATGGAAAAGCAAAAGGTTATGCTTCTAGAACAGGAAACCAAGAAGTTAAAGCATTTTGGTCTACAGGAAAAGTAGGTATGACAGGAACTTCTTATAATGGAACAATTCCTTTGGCTGCAGCAACAACAGGAGTAGAAGGTTTAGAAGCTATCATACCAATTGCACCAAATACTTCTTATTATCATTATTATCGTTCAAATGGTTTGGTACGTTCACCTGGTGGATATTTAGGTGAAGATATTGATGTTTTGTACGATTTTATCCACAGTGGAAAAGAAGAAAATCGTGCAAGAAACAACAAAGTTGTTAGAGATACAGAATTGGTTAACGGAATGGATAGAGAAACTGGAGATTATAATGATTTTTGGTCTGGACGTGATTATTTGAATGATATGCAACCAATGAAAGCTGCATTATTAATGTCTCACGGATTTAATGATTGGAATGTAATGCCAGAGCATAGTTATAGAATTTATAAGAAAGCATCAGAAATGGGCTTACCCACCCAGATTTATTATCATCAAAATGGTCATGGAGGTCCACCACCAATAAAAATGATGAATCGTTGGTTTACTAAATATTTACACGGAATTGAAAACGGAGTAGAAAACGATTCCAAGGCATGGATTGTAAGAGAAAATGATAAAAGAAGTGAACCAACAGCCTATGAAAATTACCCAAATCCTGAAGCAAAAGAGGTTACCTTGTTTTTAAAAGGTGGAGCTCCTAAAATAGGAAGCCTATCCTTAGATAATTTAGACTCAAAAGGAAAAGAAACTCTGGTAGATAATTATTCATTTTCTTCAGAAGCACTTGCGCAGGCAGATTATACAAATCATCGATTGTTATATGTTTCTCCAATTTTAAAAGAAGATCTTCATATTTCAGGAATTCCATCAATAACCATAAAAGCTGCAAGCTCTGCTGAGGCTGTAAATTTATCTGTTTATTTAGTTTCTTTACCATGGAATAAAGGCAGAAGAACAAAAATAACCGACAACATTATTACTCGGGGTTGGGCAGATTTACAAAATCATAAATCATTAAGAGAAAGTAAACCTTTACAAATAGGTAAGTTTTATGAAATGACTTTTGATTTACAGCCAGATGATCAAATTATCAAAAAAGGACAACAAATTGGATTAATGATTTTTTCTTCTGATAATAACTTTACCTTATTGCCAGAACCAGGAACAGAGCTCACAGTTGATTTAGAAAACACAAGAATTACAATTCCTATTGTGGGTGGAGTAACAGCATTTAAAAAAGCCATTGATTAAGATGATAAATTTATGTTTAAAACAATCTTTTTATTATTTTGTTTTTTTTTGATTGTAATGAATTGTAACAGTCAAGACTTCAAAAAACATCAATGGAATAATAGAGTCTTATTAGTTTTTACTGATGATAAGGCTGATGTAAATTTGCAAAAACAAATCATTAATTTATCAAAAGAGAAAAAAGGACTCATCGAAAGAAGAGTAAAAATTTATCGGTTTGTAAAAAATGAATTTAAGGTTGATTTTAAGACGAATTGGACTTCATCAAAAGTAAAAGAGAACAAATACAAAAATGAATCAGAAAGCTTTAAAATTGTTTTAATAGGGTTAGATGGAGGGATTAAATTAAAACAAAATGATATCTTAACCACTAAAAAATTATTTGCCATTATTGATAGAATGCCAATGCGAAAAAGTGAAATTAGAAATAATAACTAATTAACAGTATAAGCTTTTAAAATATTATTTTTGCGAAATGTTTAAACCAAGAATAGAGTTAGAGCCCGATGATTTTTATATAAATGAGCAAGGCTACAAAGTTTTCACAGAAAAATATCACCTAAAGAGAGGATATTGTTGTAAAAGCGGTTGTAAACATTGTGCTTATGGTTATGATAAAAAAACAGATAGTTTTAAATAGTGACTTTTTATATTATTTGGGGTCGTATAAGAGTAGAAAATAAATCAAAAGAAATGATAAAAAGAATTTTAGTGTTGGTTATTGCAATTCAGTTTGTAGGTTGTGCTGAGTTACAAAAAATAGCAAGTCAATTGCCAAATGGACAAGGAGGCGTTTTGACTCAAGAGCAAATTGGTAATGGTTTACGTCAAGCATTAGACAATGGTATACAAAATCAAGTAACTAAATTAACGGCTAAAGACGGCTTTTATAGAAACGAATTGGTTAAAATAATCTTGCCAGAAGAATTACAAGCTGTAGATAAAGGTTTACGAAAAGTAGGTTTAGGTAATTTAGCAGACGAAGGGATAAAAGTATTAAACAGAGCAGCAGAAGGTGCTGTAAAAACTGCAACACCTATTTTTGTAAATGCTGTTAAAGAAATTACATTTAACGATGCTAAAAATATATTACTAGGTAAGCAAAATGCGGCTACAAGTTATTTGCAAAGCAAAACAAATGATAAATTGTATCAAAGCTTTAGCCCTGTAATTAGCCAATCTTTTGCAAAAGTGGGTGCAGATAAAATTTGGAGTAACTTAATTACTAGATATAATGCAATACCTTTTACAAAAAATGTGAACCCAGATTTAACTTCGTATGTTACAAAACAAGCTCTAAAAGGGGTTTTTACAATGATTGAGGTTGAAGAAAAAGGAATTAGAGAAAAAGTAGGACTTAGAAATACAGCTTTGTTGCAAAAAGTTTTTGCTTTACAAGATAACAGATAATATTAGTGATTTTAATTTTTTTTAAGAAATCTTAAAGCAAAAAATACCTTGTTGTTTTTTTGTTTGTAAAATGTTGATTTTTAGTGAATATTAATTATATTTGAAACAATCAATCTTCCATATTATGTATTACAAACAACACTTATCGCAACTTAAACAACGTTTACATCAACAATATCATCATTTAGTTGAAGTATCTAATAGTTATAGATTCTTAGATGAAACCCTAAGTGATTTGGCAGCATTTAAAGCAATGAAGCTTTTAAGGAAATTAAATAAATTACAATATTTAGAAAGAGAAGTTACTGTGTAAATTAGTGATTTAAAATCATACAATGTTAATAAAAATCAGTATTTTTATAATTGTAAATGTGTAAATATTTTATGATATCTTAAAAGTATGTCATCCCATCATATATACATTTCAGACTACAAGTTCTCAAATTTTACCAGTAAATAAACCCTTATCATTGATTGGGGATCAATGAGGTCTAAGAAATTATTTTTATTTTATTTAAATTAATAATTTCTTAGACTTTTTATTGAACTTTAGTTTATGAAAGTGGTGGCAACAAGCTGAAAAATTCGTTAAACCAAGAATGATATTGATTGAATTTGATAATTTAGTATTTTTGATAAAAGAAACTCGAAATCAATATAGAAGCTCGAAAAATAGAATTTATTCAAGAATTTCTAAAACTTCAAAGCGAGGAAGCAATTTCCAAGCTTGAGAAAATATTGAAAAAGGAAAAAGACACTTCTGACGAAAGGCTTTTTAAGTCAATGACCATTAATGAGTTAAACAAACGAATTGACAAATCAGAATCGGATTTCAAAAACAATCGATTTAAAACAAGTTCTGAACTTTTTGCCAAATACGAATAATGAATTTTAAAATTATTTGATCCCACTTTTCGGAAACTCAACTTGACGAAATTTACCAATATTACGAAAAAAAAGCAAGTTTAATAGTTGCCACTAAAATTGTAACTGGAATAATTAAAGAATCGGAAAAAATTAATCAAAGCGTCTTTTATTGAACCAGAAGAAGAATTACTTAAAGATAGAGAAATTCAATATCGTTATTTGGTATTCAAAAACTACAAAGTGATATATTCGGTTGATGAACAAAACTGATTTATAAAAATTGCTGATGTTTTTGATAATCGACAAAATCCACCAAAAATAAAACGAACAAAATAAAGCCTGATTTCTAGCACCGTATATAATTTATTGCTAGTTCTAGCCTACTTATAAAAAACTTCTCGGATTTTCTATTCGGTTTTTATTTGTTAACTTTAGTACTGAAACCACACAACAAACCATATACAAACACACTAGTTTTTATCAATACTTACATAAGTACACACCATTGTAATTTAACAAATTGTACCTAGTTTAATAAGATTTCCATTTGTAGTTGTAGTTCTTTTGCCTTTTCTGCTGCAGCTATTGCAAAGTTTTCTGAGTTTGAAGCATATATTATTCCTCTAGAAGAATTAATTAATAAGCCAATATTTTCATTTAATCCATATTTACAAACATCTTGCAAATTACCTCCTTGAGCACCAACTCCTGGCACTAATAAAAAAGAATTTGGCACAATTTTTCTAATAGCTGCAAAATATTCTGCTTTTGTAGCCCCAACAACATACATTAAGTTTTCTGAATTTTGCCAGGTTTTAGAGGTTTCTAAAACATGTTTGTACAGCTCTTTATGATTAATGTTTTTGGTTTGAAAATCAAAAGCTCCTTCATTTGATGTTAAAGCCAACATAATGGTATGCTTGTTTTTAAAAGCTAAAAAAGGTTCAACAGAATCTTTACCCATATAAGGCGCAACTGTAACAGAATCAAAAGCTAAATCTTCAAAAAAGGCTTTTGCATACATGGTAGAAGTGTTTCCAATATCACCACGTTTAGCATCTGCAATAGTAAAAATTTCTGGATGATTTTCGTTGATGTAATTCATCGTTTTTGCCAAAGATTGCCAACCTTTTATACCATAAGCTTCATAAAAAGCCGTATTTGGTTTATAAGCAACACACAAATGATGCGTTGCATCAATAATGGCTTTATTGAATTCAAAAATAGGATCTTCTAAGGCTAATAAATGTTTGGGTATTTTATTTAAATCTACATCTAACCCAATACATAAAAATGATTTTTTTTGATTTATTTGTGATACAAGTTCTTGTGTTGTCATTATTTTTGTTTTCAATGGTACAAAAGTACTATTTTTAATGTTTAAGATTTGTAAGATTTTTTGCTTTTAATAGACAAATTTCAAATGAAAAAAATATTTCTAATCATCTTTATTACGCTTGTTGGTTGCAATATAGATTATCCTAAACAGTTTTCAGAAAAAGCAAACCTAGAAATGTTAATTGGTGTAAACAACTCAAAAATAACATTAAGAGAAGTTTTACATCAACATAAAGGAAAAAAAATAGTAATTGATGTTTGGGCTTCTTGGTGTAAAGATTGTATTGTAGGGTTTCCAAAAGTAAAAGATTTGCAGGCAGAATTTCCAGATGTAGTTTATCTTTTTCTTTCTGTAGACATCAGCAATTCTTCTTGGAAAAAAGCAATACAAAAATATAACTTAACAGGCGAACATTACAATTTACCACAAGGAATGAACGATGGTGATTTTGTAGATTTTATTAATTTAGGTTGGATACCCAGGTATATGGTTATTGATGAAGAAGGAGAGATAACACTCTTTAAAGCGACCAATACATCTGATAAAAACATTAGAAAAGCCCTACAAATAGAGTAGGTAAAACGTTTTAGTAACTATTTTTTTTTCTGAGTTCTATTTAGGTAACATTTCTTAAATTTACAGGTAAATAAATCTATAATTATGAGACAAAAGATAGTAGCTGGAAATTGGAAAATGAACAATGATAAACAAGAAACCAAAACTTTAATTGAGGATGTAAAAACCGAAATTGAAAATTTATCATTAGAAAATACAAGAGTTATTGTGGCACCTTCATTCGTAAATTTAGAATCAGCTGTAAACTTGGCAGAAGGTTCTAGTATCGAAGTTGTTGCACAAAATATGCATCAAGCAAAAAGTGGCGCATACACAGGTGAGATTTCTGCAGATATGTTAAAATCTATTGGAATTAAATCTGTTATTTTAGGGCATTCAGAAAGAAGAACTTATTTTGGTGAAACAGACGAATTACTTGCAGAAAAAGTAAATGCTGTTTTAGAAAATGATTTAGAAACTATTTTTTGTTTTGGTGAGTTGTTAGAAGATAGAAAATCTGACAATCACTTTAATGTTGTAGAAAGTCAATTAAAAAATGCTTTATTTCATTTAGAGGCTAAAGATTGGTCAAGTATAGTGTTAGCATACGAGCCAGTTTGGGCAATTGGTACAGGAGAAACTGCAAGTCCAGAACAAGCACAAGAAATGCATGCATTTATTAGAAGTATTGTAGAAAAGCAATACAACAAAGAAGTTGCAGATAACGTATCTATTTTATACGGTGGTAGTGTAAAACCTGCAAATGCAGAAGAAATTTTCTCTAAACCAGATGTAGATGGAGGTTTAATTGGTGGTGCAGCTTTAAAAGCATCAGATTTTTCTGCAATTATAAAAGCAATTTAATAACGAAATTACTTACAAAACGTATAAATTTGCGTCAAGATTTAATTCTTGACGCTTTTTTTATGATGGATAATATTTATATAGAATACAATTTTACGGTAACACCTAAAGAACCTGCAACAGAAATTTTAATTGCAGAATTAGGTAATGTGGGTTTTGAGAGTTTTGTTGAAAACGAAGTTGGAGTTACTGCTTACATTCAGAAAGACGAATATTATGACGATATTTTAAACGATATTTTTATTTTAAATTCAGATGAATTTCAGATAGAATATCAAAAGAAAGAAGTGGCACAAACCAACTGGAATGCAGAGTGGGAAAAGAATTTTACTCCCATTCAGGTAGATGAATTGGTAAGTGTTAGGGCACCTTTTCATGATAATCTAAATTTAAAATATGATATTGTCATCGAACCTAAAATGAGTTTTGGTACTGGGCATCACGAAACCACTCACATGATGATTCAGCATCTGTTAAAACTAGATTTAGCTGATAAAAGCGTTTTAGATATGGGTTGTGGAACTGGTATTTTAGCCATTTTTGCAGCAATGAAAAATGCGAATCCTATTGATGCCATTGATATTGATAATTGGTGTTATGAAAATTCATTAGAAAATGTAGACCGTAACAATTGTAAACACATTTCTGTTTTTAAGGGTGATGCTTGTCTTTTAGGCGATAAAACTTATGATGTTATCATTGCCAATATCAACAGAAATATTTTGTTAAATGATATAAAAATTTACACTGAATGTTTAAATAAAAAAGGTACTTTATTGTTAAGTGGTTTTTATAAAGAAGATATTCCTGTAATTGACAATGAGGTTATTAAGTATAATTTAACACTTCAAAACCATATAGAAAGAAACAATTGGGTTGCATTAAAATACAATAAATTGTAATTTTGCTGTATGGGTACAAAAGAAAAAATACAAGAAGAAGTAGATGTTTTAGAGCAAGAAACCTATCAACATGAAATTGTGTTACATAATGATGATGTAAATACTTTTGATTTTGTAATAGAGTCTTTAATTAGTGTGTGCGATCACACTTTAGAACAAGCAGAACAATGTACCATTTTGGTGCATTATAAAGGAAAATGTACTGTTAAATCTGGTGAGTATAAAGATTTAGAACCAAGGTGTTCTAAATTGTTGCAACTAGGCTTATCTGCAGAACTAGTTTAAGATATGGAAAACGTATTTAAGTATTACGAGTTTTCTGATTTCTTTCAAGATCATTCAAAATCATTTTCGGGTAATGAAATTGCATATTCAGAATTAAATGCTACCCATTTTTTAATTTTTGAAAAATATTTAGAAACCTTTAATCTATACGTTTCTAAATATACTAATAAAACAGATATTGGCGTTAAACCACCTGAAATACTAGAGTTATTAGTAGAAAACTATGATAAAAGTATTCCTGAACATAGAATAGCCCTAAAACAATATTTAAATTAAACTCGAGAATTTCTCGAGTTTTTTATTTTTTATTAATAAAATAGTGACTTATTAAATTTGCTGTGTTTTATAAACAAATACTGCAAAGAAAAAGAACATTTAATAATAGTGGTTAGTTTTTATACTAAAGTTTGGTTAGACAAAAAGGCTCTTAACAATTGTTAAGAGCCTTTTTAATGATAATCTAAAAGGATTTGTAAACTATTTTTATTTTATATCCTTTACAAATTCTTTAACCATTCCATAAATAAGGGTGTCTTTATTATTTTCAATTTGTCTCCATTTAACCACTTGCATGAATGCTTTTTTGCCTTCTTTGTTTACAAATTCATCTTTTGAGTGCAAAATTTCTCCTGTAACAGCAACCGCTAAATCTTTTTCATAATATTCTTGGGCATGTTTTTTATCAAATAAGTCAAAATTATTTTTTCCAATATGCGCATACGCATCATAAGAAAATAAATGACCGAATTTTTCAGTATAAGAAGGGTTTACATACTGTGTAATAAATCGTTTTCCTCTTTTAACCTTTTGCCAAACAGGTAAAGGAAAACCTTCGTAATTTCTATTAAAAATAACCATATTTTCTTTTAAGCCCTTGCTTCTTTCTTGTAAGGTGGCATACTTAATTTTAACATTTTGATTTTCTGTTCTTAAAAAGTAGGTAGAAACTGTTAAAAATAGCAAAGATGCGTAGGTTATAATTTTATGTTTTTTTTCTAAGTTTGAAACCTTAAAAAGAATGTTTCTCGAATTGATAGCTAACTTTTTCATAATATTTATTTTTTAAGCACAAGAAAATAAATATTGTAAGAAGATATATTGACTTTATTAAATAAAGAACGATAACTACTTTTCAAGTTTTTTATTATACAACTGTATAATAAAAAGTTAAGGGCTACTAATGCAAATTTTGTTGTATTGTAAGGTGCAAGTGTTTTTTTTAGATCCATTGTTTTGGGGGATTTGGATTGTTTAAAATGATTTAATATGCTACATTATTAGTTTAAATTTATGTTGGTTTCAGATATGGTTTCTTTAACCATTCCATAAATTAAAGTATCTCTATTATCTTTGATGTCTCTCCATTTAAGTACTTTAAGTTGAATTACCTTACCTTCTTTATCAATTGACTTTACTATACTTTCTATCTTTTTGCCTATTATAGCAACAGCAATATCGCTTTCATAGTTAGATTGCGCAATTTTTTCTGGGTAATTGGCAAAGTTATTTTTACCAATTAAAGCATATTTATTGTATTGAAACAAATGCCCAAATTTGGATACATATATTGGGTTTACATACTGCATTATAAATTGGTCACCTCTTTTAACTTTTTGCCAAATAGCAAGCGGAAAACCTTCATAATTTCTATTAAAAATTACCATATTCTGTTTTAAGTTTTCATTTCTTTCTTGCAACATGGCATAATCTATTTTTATATCTTGATTTTCTGTTCTTAAGAAATAGGTAGATATAGTTAAAAAAAGTAAAGAAGCATAGGTAATAATCTTGTGTCTCTTCTCTAAATTAGAAACCGTAAATAGTATTTTTTTAGAATCAAAAGCTAACCTTTTCATAATTATCATTTTTAGGGGTAAATAAAAAATAAAGATTGTTAGATCGTTTTTTTGGGTAAGAAAGATCTAAATACAAAAAATTGAATATATTTTTATTAAATATGGCATATGCATTAGTTAGCAAATCTGCTAAATCAACCAATATTTTTAAAAAAGAATTCTGAAAAGAGTTTTTGTTAATTAACAATAAGTAATTAAAGTAAGCTTTTGTTGAAGATATTATTGCAGCAAAAATGAAAATACTTTTAACTAAGTATATAACACATTGAGACAAAAAGTCAATAAAATTAGTTTTTATTATATCCATGATTGGGGGAATTGGATTATTAAAATAACTAATATCTATAGTAAAACAGATAAGTATAAAACAAATATAAACATTAAAGATTTTTTTAACAACTAAAATTTAATTTTGTATGTTAAAATTTCGGTAATTATATTTTTTATAGTCTAGATTTTTGAATGTTTTTTATGGTAAACAAAAAAAACTTACCCTATTTAGGTAAGTTTTTGTGACTCCAGCAGGATTCAAACCTGCAACCCTCAGAGCCGAAATCTGATATTCTATTCAGTTGAACTATGGAGCCTTTTGTATTTTAAGAATACACTTTTAAGCCATTAATTTTTTCTTCACTAAGTTAGATATGGTTTTACCATCTGCTTGGCCTGCCAGTTCTTTAGAAACTACGCCCATTACTTTGCCCATATCTTTCATACCACTTGCACCTATTTTTTGAATGGTAGCAGCAACAACTTCTGCTATCTTTTCTTCAGATAAAGCTTCAGGTAAAAATTGTTCTAATACCTTAATTTCTTCTAATTCAGGTTCTGCTAAATCTTGCCTTCCTTGTTGTATAAAAACAGCAGCACTATCTTTTCTCTGCTTTACTTGTTTTTGAATAATTTTTAGTTCTTCATCAGCTGTCAACTCTTCTTGAACACCTGTTTCTGTTTTTGCTAATAAAAAGGCAGATTTTACTGCTCTTAAAGCCTGTAAAGCAACAGTATCTTTTGCTTTCATTGCTTTTTTCATTTGGTCCATTACTTCTTTCTGCAAACTCATTGTAGTCTTTTTAAATAATTATTTTTTAGTTTTTTTCAAATACAGTATTTTGTTTTTATAGTCAATAATGGCTTTGCCTTTTTGTAAAATATCGGCACCAATAATACCATGTACTTTTTTTGCTTTGTGTTGTACTAGTGCAGTATTTACATGAGATAAGTCAAATAAAACAATATTGAATTTTTTAGTACTCCATTTTGCAATCTTTAACGAATTTTTTTCAGATTGTTGCGTTTCCATATCAATAGCTCCAGCACCTGCAGCTTTGGTTTCACTATCTTGAGCATCTAAGTTAAAATATGCTATTAAATCTAAACCTACACATGAGTTGGATGCACCTGTATCTAAGATAAAACGTCCCTTTACGCCATTAATTTTTGCTTTTAGCTCTAAGTGATTGGTAGCAATTTTCTTTAGCTTTATTTTAACGTATTTGTTTTTTAGTAGTTTTTTACCAATGCTTTTCATCTTCTGCTCATCTATGCTCCAAAAATACAATTTAATACTATGATATAAAACCGTGAGTTATCTTATTTGTTTTAATTCTAAAAAGATGTTATTGATTTTTTGATTTGATATAATCATGATAATTGTTTATTTTTAGATTGAATTTAAATGAATTGATGATGAAAACTCCAAAAAGATTAGAACAAGCGTTGATAAAGTTGTACAACGCGTATCACAATAATAGATTAAATCCTGAAGATTGTACAGCTTGTGCAGTAGGAAATATATTAGATAATTACGATAGTTGGAAACATTTATCAGATCAGCATGGTTCTTTAAAATTGAGTTATGTGGGTAGAGTTCATCAAAACTTGGGAAGAAAATTTAATGGTTATTCTCCATTAGAATTATTACAGATTGAGAAAGTTTTCTTGGATGCTTGTGGTTTTAAAACACCTCTTTGTCATTATAATCAAAAACCCAAGGACACTACCTCTAATGATGTATTATTTAACGGACTCTCGGCTGTTGTTGAAGTATTATGTCAGTTAGATGATATGGAAAATGTTATGGATTATTCAAAACTTTTTGAGCAAGAGAATGGTGTTCCTATATATCACATAGATACATTTTTGGCATAGAGTGATACAGTTTTTGTATTGTACAGATACTTTTATAAAAATAAAAACCGATTCATATATTGAATCGGTTTTTTTATTTTGTTTGATAAAATTCTGAGTCTAGTTCAGAATAATGGATTGTTTATCCACCAAAATCATCAAAACGGATGTTTTCATCTGGAATACCAAAATCTTCTCCCATTTTTTGAACAGCTTTGTTCATTAATGGTGGTCCACAGAAATAAAGTTCAATATCTTCTGGTGAATCGTGATGATTTAAATAGTTTTCAATTACACAGTTGTGAATAAAACCAACAAATCCATCGCCTTCTGCATCAATATCTTTTTTAACTTTCCAATTATCTTCTTCCATTGGTTCAGATAATGCTAAGTAAAACTTAAAGTTTGGAAAATCTTTTTCTAATTTATAAAAATGATCTAAATAAAATAATTCTCTTTTAGAACGACCACCATACCAATATGTAACTTTTCTACCAGTTTTTAATGTTCTGAATAGATGATATAAATGTGATCTCATTGGAGCCATACCAGCACCACCACCAACATATAACATTTCTGCATCAGATTCGTTGATGAAGAATTCTCCATAAGGTCCGGATATTACACATTTATCACCTTTTTTCAAGTTAAAAATATAAGAAGATGCCACACCTGGATTTACATCCATCCAGCCATTTTTAGCTCTATCCCAAGGTGGAGTTGCAATACGAACGTTTAGCATAATTTCTCTACCTTCTGCTGGGTAAGAAGCCATAGAGTATGCACGTTCTACTAATTCATCATTTTTCATCACCAATGGCCATAAACCAAACTTATCCCATTCAGCTTGGAATTTATCTGGAGTTTCATGTTCCTCTGGGTGTGCTGTAATATCCATTTCAGAAAATTTCACTTCGCAAGGAGGAATTTCAATTTGAATATAACCACCAGCTTTATACCCCATATCTTCAGGAATTTCAACAACAAATTCCTTGATGAATGATGCAACATTATAGTTTCTTACAACAACTGCATCCCATTTTTTAATTCCAAAAACCTCTTCTGGAATCGTAATGTTCATGTCTTGTTTTACCTTAACTTGACAAGCTAAACGTGCTCCTGCTTTTAATTCTTTTTTAGTAAAGTGTGGTACTTCTGTTGGTAATGCTTCACCACCACCTTCTAATACATGACACTCACATTGAATACATGATCCACCACCACCACAAGCAGATGGCAAGAATATTTTTTCATTTCCAAGCGTAGTTAAAAGTGTGCTACCAGAACCTACTTCTATTTCTTTTTCTCCATTAATGGTAATTTTTACTGGACCAGAAGGAGATAATTTTTGTTTTACGAATAATAGTAATGTAACTAGTATCAGCGTTATTAATAAAAAAGCTGCTACTGTTGCAATTACTGTACCTGTTGTACCTGCTGCTAATATCATCTGCCTAATTATTTATATTTGTATTATCTGCTACAATTTTAGCATCCTTTTCTTTATCTAACTCTTTTTGTAATTCAATTTTAGCTTCAGTTGCTGGCGCTTCTTTTTGCTCTTCATCACCACCAGTTAGCATTCCACCAAAACTCATAAAACCAATTGCCATTAAGCCTGTAATGATAAAAGTGATACCTAAACCTCTTAAAGCAGGAGGAACAGCAGAGTATCTAATTTTTTCGCGAATAGCAGCTATTGCTAATATGGCTAAAAACCATCCAATTCCTGAACCAACTCCATAAGTTACTGCTAAACCAAAGGTTGGAATTTCTCTAGATTGCATAAATAAACTACCTCCTAAAATGGCACAATTAACTGCAATTAATGGTAAGAAAATACCGAGTGAGTTGTATAGTGATGGAGAGAATTTCTCTACAATGATTTCAACCAATTGTACCATTGTTGCAATTGTTGCTATAAACATGATAAAAGATAAAAAGCTTAAATCATAACTAGCATATTCTTCACCCAACCAAGATAAAGCGCCTTCTTGTAAAATATACTGGTCTAGCAACCAGTTTAATGGAACAGTTACTGTTAATACAAATATTACAGCAGCACCCATACCTACAGATGTAGACACTTTTTTTGAGATGGCAAGGTAAGAACACATCCCTAAGAATGTGGCAAATACCATGTTATCTATAAAAATCGATTTAAAAAATAATTCAATGTGTTCCATAATTTCTATGCTTCTTCGATTAATGCTTTATTCTTAGATCTCTGAACCCAAATGATGATTCCCACTACTATTAAGGCCATTGGTGATAATAACATAAACCCGTTATTTTCATATCCAATAGCATATAATCCAGTTTTTTCAATTGGATCTCCAAGAACTTTGAATCCAAGTAAAGTACCAGAGCCTAATAATTCTCTAAAAAATCCTACAATTACCAATATTAACCCATAACCTAAAGCATTTCCAATTCCGTCTAAAAACGATTTCCAAGGTGTGTTTCCTAATGCGAAAGCTTCAAAACGTCCCATAATAATACAGTTGGTAATAATTAAACCAACAAAAACGGATAATGTTTTACTTAACTCGTAAGCAAAAGCCTTTAATACAAGGTCTACAATAATTACTAAAGCAGCAACTACTATTAACTGTACAATAATTCTAATTTTTGATGGAATTATATTTCTCATTAATGAGATTACTACGTTACCCAAACCTAAAACAAACATTACAGAAAGAGCCATTACAATGGATGCTTTCAATTCTGCTGTAATTGCTAAAGCAGAACAGATTCCTAATACTTGTATGGTAATTGGGTTATTGTCGAATAATGGGTCTTTAATTAAACCTGCATCTTTTTTTGATAAGATTCCCATATTTATTTTTTTAAATTATTAAAGTAAGGCACATATAATGATAAATCTTTTTTAATCATTGCAGACACACCATCACCAGTAATTGTAGCACCAGCAATTGCATCTACTTCATAATCTGTTTTATCATCATTCTTTGGATCGTTATTTCCTTTAGCTACAGTAATCCCTTTAAAATTACCAGCATCATCCATTAAGTGTTCTCCAATAAAATCATCCATAAAATAACGTTGTTTAATATTGGCTCCTAAACCAGGAGTTTCACCTTTATGATCAAAATAAGCACCTTGTACTACCATATTTTCATCCATAGCTACATAACCCCATATAGCATCCCAAAGACCTTTACCTCTTATAGGCGCTACATAAAAAGTTTGTCCATCTTTTTCACCAACAAATAAAGGTAATTTTCTTACTTTACCTGCCTTAGCATTTGCTTGTTGCTTTTTTACATCAATTAAATAAGCATCATCACTTTCAGATGTTTTATTACCTTCAATAACAATTTGTTTTGTGATGTATTTATTAAATTCCTCACCAGCAACAGATGCATCAACAAAAGTTGCACTAGATTCATCATTTTCATTAACACCCATAGCATACAAAATGTTTTGCTGCTTTTCTATTCTTTGATTTTCTTTAATATTTGGTTTTAAAGAAGATGCCATAAAAGCCAATAAAGAACCAACAATTAATACCATAACTACAGCAAAAATCATTGTATACGCATTACTATCTGTTTTCTTACTCATAACTAAGCAGTTTTAAGTTTAGCACGTTTCATTCTCTTTTTTACGTTTCCTTGAACCACGTAATGGTCAATTGTTGGAGCAAATACATTCATTAATAGAATTGCTAAAAATACTCCTTCTGGATAAGCAGGATTAAACACACGTATCATAATTGAAATAAAACCAATTAAGAATCCGTAAATCCATTTTCCTTTATTTGTTTGTGAAGCAGTTACTGGATCTGTTGCCATATAAACAGCACCAAAAGCCAAACCACCAATAATTAAATGTTCCCAAAAAGGTGCACTCATTAATCCGTAGAATTTACTGGTATCAGAAACAATTCCTGAACTAGCTACCCAGTTAAAGACTAATCCCATTGCAGCTGCACCAATAAAAGTAGAAATAATTATTCTCCAGCTTCCAATTTTTGTAAAAATTAAAAATGCAGCACCTAATAAAATTAATAAAGTTGATGTTTCACCAACTGAACCAGGAATGAATCCCATAAATTTATCCCAAGTAGAATAAATTACTTCTTGATTTTGAGCATAACTACCTAAAATAGTTTCTCCAGAAATTGCATCTTCTGTTCCTGCTCTGTTTACAGCATCATGCACCCAAACTTTATCTCCAGACATCCAAGTTGGGTATGCAAAGAATAAGAAAGCTCTAATAGTTAGTGCAGGATTTAAAATATTCATTCCTGTACCACCAAATACTTCTTTACCAATAACAACACCAAAAATTACAGCTATTGATAACATCCAAAGAGGTGTATCTACAGGTACAATTAACGGAACTAACATACCAGTAACTAAATATCCTTCTTCTACTTCATGACCTTTAATTATTGCAAAAATAAATTCTACTCCAAGACCAATACCATAAGATACAATAACCAATGGTAATACCTTAATAATACCAATCCATAAATTATCCCAAGTAAAGAAATTAGCAATAACATCTGTTCTTAAGCTCGGATCGATTGCTGCATAATGTTGATAACCTGCATTAAACATACCGAAAATTAAAACAGGAATTAAAGACATAATTACTGTATTCATGGTACGTTTTAAATCGTCTGCTGCTTTTATATGAGTTCCTCCATGAGTAACTTCATTTGGTAAGTATAAAAAGGTATGGATTGCGTTAAACGCAGGTGCCATTTTTGTACCTTTATACTTTTCTTTTAAATTGTGTAAGTTTTGTTTTAAGCTCATAATCTTATCCTAATTCTTCTCTCATTAAATCTAAACCTTCACGAATAATTTTTTGATGTGGTTGTTTAGATACACAAATAAATTCTGTTAGTGCAAAATCTTCTGGTGCTACTTCGTAACCACCTAAAGCTTCCATTTCATCTAAATCTTTATACATAAATGCTTTTAGTAATTGCATTGGATAAATATCTAAAGGAAAAACATCTTCATAAGAACCTGTAACTACAAATGCTCTATGTTCACCATTTGTATTGGTATTTAAATCGTATTTTTTCTTTGGGTTTAACCAAGAAAATGTTAAAGCTCTTGAAGTTGAAATTTTATTAAAAACAGGCTTGTTCCATCCAAAAAATTCATAGTCATCACCTTCTGGAATCGCAGTGATTTGGTTGTCATAATACCCTAAAAAACCATCTTCTTTTACTTGAGTTCCAGATAATACATTACCACTTATGATTCTTGTATTATCGTTTTTCAAGTTTCCTTTTGTAAGACTATCAATACTGGCACCAGCTATAGCTTTTACATATTGTGGAGTACTAAATTGTGAACCAGTTAAAGCAACTGTTCTTTCAGCGTTAAATTTACCAGTTAGTAATAATTCACCAATAATAACTAAGTCTTGTGGAGTTACAATCCAAACTACTTCACCTTTGTTTATCGGATCTATATTTGCAATTTGCGTACCTACATTACCTGAAGGATGTGGTCCTGAAACTTTGTGAATTTCTACACCAGATAAATTCGCTAAAGGAGAATTACTTTCTTTACCAACAGAAACATGTACTTTACCTTCTGTTAGTTTGGAAATAGCAGTAATTGCTGTCTGTAACTCAGTTTCCTTGCCTACCAAAGTGTAGTCTAAATCTGCAGCTAGAGGAGCACTTGCATACGCAGATACAAAAATAGACTTAGGTGCTTGATTTGGATTTGCTACAACATCGAAAGGGCGTTGTTTGATAAAAGGCCAACATCCAGAGCTGAATAAGTGATTTTTCACTTCTTCTGCAGACATTTTTGAGGCATCTTTTTTACCAAAATCAGCGTAAGTTTGTTTTGAATCAGCAGTAATTTTAATTGCCAATATTTTTCTTCTTGCTCCACGTACTACCTCAGTAACTTTACCAGCAACAGGACTAGGAAATAAAATGCGCTCGTCACTTTTTGAATAAAAAAGTGTTTCTCCTGCTTTTACCTCTGTACCTTCTTTGGCTACAAGTTTAGGTGTAATTCCGTGAAAGTCTTCTGGTTTAATTGCATAAACACTACTTAAAGAACTAGTTGTAGTTGTTTTTTCTGCAATACCAACAAGCTTAATATCTAAGCCTTTTTTAATACGAATGTCTTTTGACATAGTAAATTCGGAATTTTAGTTATCTAAAAAAATCAAGCAAATTTACGGCTTTTAGCAAATATTTCTGACATAAAACATCTTATAAGTTTATTAAAGAATCTTATTTATAATAATTCTAAATAAATGAGATTCAAGAAAACAGCATGGTCGTTTACTTTTGGCTTAGATTTTGGTAATCATTAAAAATGAATACTTATTTTTGTTACATGTCAAAAACTTTTCTATCTCTATTATTTTCACTTTTAGGTGTTATTATTAATGCACAAAATATAAAATCGGTTCAATTAAGGCAATTAGAGGATAACAATTTTTCTACAATTGTACCCTTAGGAACAGTGTTGGAATTGTCTTTTGATGATTTAGATGCAGATAGTAAAGATTACGCGTATAGAATAGAACACATGACCCATGATTGGAAAAAAAGCAGATTGTTATCCAGTCAGTTTATAGATGGTTTTGATGAAAATACCATCATAGATGTAACCAATTCTTTCAATACTTTTCAAAGTTATACACATTATGCTGTTCGAATTCCTAATGTAAATACTGTCATTACAAAAAGCGGAAATTATTTGTTGTCAGTGTTAAATGATGACGATAAAGTAATATTCACCAGAAAATTTGTTTTGTATGAAAATGCTGCCACTATTGGTGTAAATGTTATTAGAAGTAGAAATGCAAAAACGGTTAATACGCAACAAACAGTAGAGTTTACTGTAAATCATCCTAAATTACGTATAAACAATCCATCACAGGAAGTTAATGTGGTGATTTTAAAAAATGAAAATTGGAATGAAAAAATAACCAATATACAACCTACTTTTTTTAGACAAAATCAGCTAAAATATACCTATGCTAATAAAACCAATTTTTGGGGTGGTAACGAGTATTTAAATTTTGATAGCAAACTTATCAGGAATAGAAGTTTGAATGTTGTAAAAATAGAAATGAAAGACATTTTTCATCATTACCTATATCCTTATAATTACAACCCTTCGTTAACCTATCGTTTTAACCCAGATATTAATGGACAGTTTGTAATAAGAACTTTAGAAGGCAATGACCCAAATACAGAAGCAGATTACGCTATGATGCATTTTACATTATATGCTGATGAGCCATTTGTTGATAAAGAAGTACATGTATATGGAGCCTTTAATAACTTTATAATAGATGAAGAAACTAAGCTGGAATACGATTTTGAAGACAGTAGTTATAAAGCTGCAATTTTATTGAAGCAAGGTTTTTACAATTATACCTTTGCAACAATAGACAATTATGGAAATGTGAATACTAATGATGTTAATGGCACTTTTTTTCAAACCGAAAATCAATATACAGTTATTACTTATTTTAAGCCATTTGGTGGTTTGTATGACAGAGTTGTAGGTGTTGGCACAGGTTTTTATAATCAAGATCGATAAAAAATTGTAGGTTTACCCCATAAAATTAAACCTATTTTCTAAATTATTTATGAAACACTTTTTTAGATTTCTGTTTTTCATCACTTTAACAACTAATGCACAAGATTTTGAAACTTATTATCAAAAAGCAGTAAATGATTATGAGGATGGATTTTACGAAAGCCCAGCTATTAATAAAGCAATAGAACTTTGCCTTGACATAAGTAAATATCCTGATTTACTAATTTATAAAGCTACTTATTTAGATTATAATAATGAGAAACTATTAGCTATTAAATACGGAAGACTTGCTCTAGATTTAGCTAAAAAAGAAAAGGATCGTTTTTTAGCATTAGATTTCCTAGCTTTTGTTTACTCTTCTTCTGATGATTTAAAAAAAAGTACTCAATATTATAAAGAAGCACTTGTATTAGCAAAAAAACTAAATCTTAGTGATAGAGTTGAAGAAATTGAATTCAACATTCTATTAAGAAATTTTGATGAAGCAGAAGATAAAAAATATGCTATCCAAAAATTAATTGATTTTTATTTGAGTTTACCTGAAACAACACCCATAGAAGTTAAATTAAGTTATATGGTAATAATCGTAGATTTAAATCAGGGGTATTCAATGTCAGAAAAATTTGAAGCATTGAAGGAAAATATCACAAAAAATTTTGATAAAACAACTTTAGATCCGTTTTTTTTAGGCTAGTATTACTATGGACTTTCAATTTTAGAAAGTTATTCTGATAATTACAATTTGGCAATAAAATATAATGATTCTTCTTATGTAATATCCAAAAAATTTCTAACCGAAGAAAGCATTCTGAATAATTATTATATCTACAAAAAATTATACCAAGAAATAAACAAGCCAGATATAGCATTAAAATATGCAGATTCAATATTAAGTATTGAAGAAGATTTTAAAACACTAGAGTTTGACAGTGGATTAAAAATTGTTGATGAAAACATTCTCTTCAATAAAACAAAACTAAAAACCGAAAATAAAATTAAAGATTATAAATCATCAATCATAGCAATTATAATGATTGCTTTAATTATGTTGATTTTTTATGTTATCCGAAGAAAAAAACAAAAAGAAAAACTTGTAAAATTAAATGCTGAACTTTTAATCAATAAAGGTAAATACAATAAATCTTTAAAAGAAAATATCGAGTTTAAAAAGAACATAAAATTACTTTTAAAAGAAAAGAAATTCGACGAAATTTCCAAGCTGCATAAAACACACGAAATTGAAGATTTGGGTAATGATACCTATATTGAATATTTAGCTTCAGAAATTGAACCTACTTTTTTAAATCGATTAGAAAAACATACTTTGATATTTACAGATATTGAAAAACTTGTGCTTTATTATCGAAAAAATAATCATACTTATCAAGAAATTGCAATTATTACGAACCGAACTTTAAGAAGTATTCAAAGTTTATCCTATCGATTGAATAAAAAAATATTGGCTAAAAAAAACCAAGATTTAGCTAATTTCCTAGAAAACTTATAGTGCGTATATGTTTGAGTATTGAATTTATAACTAAAAAATGTAAAAAAAATTAGTTTTACAATTCAATAAAAAACATAATTAATGAAAACAATTACTTTAAAAAAAATGTGTGTCTTAGAAATCAATTTTTGATATTGATGACAATAGCACTATTTTCAATTTCACAAACTTATGGTCAACAAAAAGTTAAATACGACTATAAACTAGCCTCTAAAAAAGAACAAGCCAATTATTTTGATATTGTTCGTAAAAAAGAAAAAGAAATCAAAGACTACAATTTAAAAGATATAAACGATTTAAAAGAATTCAAACATTATCATAGATGGGCAGAATTTTGGAGAATAAGAGTAAATGCAGATGGTTCATTTCCTGATGAAAATCTTACTTTATACAATACTGGTGTTTTAAATAATGAGGGGAAGATTGCTATGAACAACTTTAATTCAAAAAACAACAATGCAACAACTTGGGTAAATATTGGAACCCAAGAAGTGCCAGATAAAAATGGCTATCCTAACTATCCACAAATGGGAAGGTTAAATGCCTTTTTAAGAATTGCTCATCCTACAAATAATAATCAAGATGTATTATTTGTTGGGACACAAAATGGTGGAATTTGGAAATCTACAGATGGTGGAGCAACTTGGACGCCAAAATTAGATATTATTGCTGGTATTGGTGTTACAGATATTAAAACAACGCCAGATGCAACTTTTAGCAATTATACAACCAAACCTATTTATGTTTCTACTGGAGATTATGATGATAGCCATGTAAAATCTATAGGTGTTTTAAAATCTACAGATGGTGGAGAAACGTACGCATCCACAAATTTAAGTTACACTTTAAAAGAAGACAAATTAACAGGAGATTTGGTGGTTGTTGATGAGAACACCGTTTTTGTTGGTACTTCTGCTGGTATTAGTAAAACTTTGGATGGTGGTGCCAACTGGAGTCAAGCTTTTGATGGACAAGCAACTAATGCAAACATGGGTAGAGTTGCAGTATCAGGAAATAAAATTATGTATACAGGAATATTTGACGTTGCTTTTACCGAAAATTATACAGATGATGCTAATTGGAAAGCTGTAAATGGCAGCAGTGGTTCTTTTAACAAACTTGCTTTAACAGTTGGTGAGGATAATGCTTTCTATATTCAAGATATGGTTGGACAAATAAAAAAATATGATGAAGCAAATAATACTTTTACAGATATAGGTACAATTCCTGCTGGATACAACTCGCAAGATGGTTACAATCAATCTTTAATTGTAAAAAATGATATGATTATTTCTGGCGAATTTAACGCAACACATTCTACTGATAATGGTGCAAGTTGGTACAGATCTCTTAATGGATATTGGTCAGATGCAAATTCAGATGGAAATTATATTCATTCAGATCATCATAGATTAGGTAGTTTAGATGGTAATTTAAAGTTTTGGAGTGCAAATGATGGTGGTTTAAACTACATAACATACGCGTCAAATACCGATCAAAAACCCACTATAGAGTATTTATCTGCAAAAACAATTGTAACACAACATTTTTCTGTAGCAATTAACCCAAAAGTTAATGGTGATGATTATTTAACTGGAAACCAAGATAATGACGGTTTTTCTAAAATAGATGGAACTTGGTATGCAGTTGCTTTAGGTGATGGTATTGAAACCGCAATTAACTATAATGATCCAAGTATTAGATATGCAACAAATCAAAACGGACTTATAGTAAGATCTGATGCAGGTTTTAAAGGAGAATTAAATGGAGATTACTCTCTAAATCCTGCTGGAATTTCTTTTAATCATTATATGGAAATGGATAGATTAAATCCTTCAATTTTATATATGAATGCTGATAAAGGTGGGTCAGACCCAACTGGTATTTTTAAGATTACAGATGATGGTACAGCCTTAACATCAGAACTTTTAGATTCTGGAACTCCAATTCATAAATTTAATACGCATAATAATTTAATTATGGGTGTTTCAGATAATAACATTATTAGAAAAATACCTACTGATGGTTCTGCAGCAACTTCAATTACAGGCGCAACCAATATTGGTAATGGTGTAAATATAGAATCGATAGATTTTATTACTGCGAACTCAAACTATATATATGTAACCTCTAAAGGATATAATGATGGTAATAAAATTTTTGCTTCAAGAGATGGTGGTGCTACTTTTAGAAATATTACAAATAACTTACCAGATGTTATTATAAATAAAGTTTTATTTCAGCAAGCTAATGCGTTACCAATAATGTTTTTTGCAACAAATGTAGGTGTTTATTTTACAAAAAGTGAGGGTGCAACTTGGCATAAACTAGGTAATGGTTTACCAAATGTAGATGTAAAAGATATTGAGATTAACTACACTGCACAAAAATTAGTGGCTGCTACTTTTGGTAGAGGTTTGTGGAGTATCGATATTTCTGCTGCAGCTTTAGGTGTTGACACTTTTAAAGAAACTGGAATTGATATAAATTTGTATCCAAATCCAGTTACAAGTGGCGTTTTAAAAATTTCTACAGAAGAGAATTTAACAAACTTAAAATACGAAATTTACAACATAGTTGGTGGTATTGTTAAAAAAGGAACAGTAAATAATACAAAAGAAATAAATGTGGATAATTTAACAAACAATGTATATTTAATTAGGGTATTTAACAACAACAAAAGTGTTACTAAAAAGTTTGTTTTAACAAAATAATAATGAAAAACTATAAAGATTTATTTTGGGGTTGTTTTCTATTTTTAACAGCTATAATATTGCTTGTAAGTTGTTCTAGCGCTATGAAGATTATCGATTCTAAAAAAAACAAACACATCTCTGGTTTATCTAATGGTAAAAATTACATAGATTATACCATCCATATTGAAATAGAAACAGGTTTTAATTTTAAGTCTATTTTATTAAATAATGATAAAATAACAGAGCATCTTTATATCAAGAATTTGGCTACTGGATTAACTAGTACCAAGATAAATTCTGAAATTAAAAAAGGAGCTTACTTATTTGGCTTTCGCGTTTTAAACACAACCTCTTTTAATGCTGATGAAACCATTACTTTTAAATACATGAAAGACAATAGAGAACATCAACTTATAAAAAAAGTATTAAAAGAAGATAAAATTATAACTAATAGATAAATTAAAACTGATAATTTAAAAAAATCTCAATATTTAGCCAAAGCTAAGTCTTGAGATTTTTTTTGTTTTGAATAGTAATTCTTAGAATCTAAAAAAAAGTTGTGTCTAAAAACAAAAAAAACTACATTTACCAAGAATGGTAGAACAAATTACAAAAGGAATTCGAATTTCTGTAAAGACTAAATTTAATGGAACCAGTTATAGAAATAACAGGTTGTATTACGTTTTTGCTTATTTTGTTACTATCGAAAATCATTCTTTGCAAACCGTAAAACTTACAGATCGTTATTGGAAAATTTTTGATTCGTTAAATAAAACTGAAACTGTTGAAGGTGAAGGTGTAGTTGGGCAAACTCCTGTACTAAAACCAAAAGACACGTATTCGTATAGTTCTGGTTGTTTTTTAGAATCAACTATTGGAGCAATGAAAGGTTTTTATGCGATGCAAAACGTAACCTCTTTAGAAACTTTTAAAGTATTTATACCAACTTTTCAACTCTCAACACCAATCTTATCAAACTAATAAAAAACAAAACCAAAGTTGCTAAAATTAAAGACCCAGCCTGTTTAAATTGTGGGCATCCATTTTTAGGGAACGAAAAATTTTGCCCAGATTGTGGTCAAGCCAATAAAGGCAATAAAATTACATTTGTAAGTTTTGTACTCGAAGTTTTTAACGGGTTATTTAATTTCGATGCAAAGTTTTGGACAACTATTATTCCGCTTTTAATAAAACCAGGTAAAGTTTCAAGAGATTATATTGATGGTAAAAGGCAACGTTACTCTAATCCATTTCGTTTTTATTTAACAGTATCCATTATCTTTTTTCTGTTGATTGGACTCTCAAAAACAATCGATAAATATGAGGCGCTTACAAATGAAGCTGAACAGGATATTGTACAAGAAGATCAAAAAGAGGCTATTAAGGGAGAAAAAGAAGTGTTAACTCAGGCTAAAATTGATTCGATAAAAGAAAAATTAGACAATGATTTAAAAAAATCTTTTATTCCAGAAATTGCCAGAGAAAAGATTTTAGCAGAAGTAGAAAAAAGTGCAAAAGATTCTGTTACGCTAAGTAATGGAGGTAATAAAATTAATTTAGCAGGAACTCGTTTAGATGATTTTGCTAGATATGTAAAAAAGTATCCAGATTCAAAGATAGATGTAGCTTTAGATTCTCTTGGTTATGAAAAAAACTTCACCAATAGATTTTTATACACTAAGGCAAAAAGAATCAATTCATTTACAGATAATGAGGATAGTAGAGAAGAGTTTTTAGGAGAAGTACTCTCTTATGGTTCAGTAGCGCTATTTGTGTTTTTGCCTTTTTTTACGCTCTTTTTACGTTTATATTACATCAGAAGAAAATATACCTATGTAGATCATTTGATATTTGTTTTTCATATACAGACCGTGTTTTTTATGTTGTTTTCAATTTTTGTATTCTTACAAATATTTGAAATAGAACCAAATATTGGTGTGTTTCTATTGCTTTTTTTATTGTATTTAATAATTGCAATGAAAAATTTTTATCAACAAAGCTATTTAAAAACTTTTCTTAAATTTATACTTCTTAATATTAGTTATCTATTTGTTGGAGTTATAGGCGTTGTCTTGGTTTTCTTAATTTCTTTTGCAATGTTTTAGTCGTCTCATTTTTTAAGAAATCAATATAAACAAACTCTACTAATTCATTTTCTTTTTTTATAGAAGTAATACTCAGTGTTTCAACAGAATTTCGTTTCATTTTAGGCGAAATTTCTGGAGTTCCTAACTCTTCATTTTTATGAAAGTCTAAAATACACTTTTGAGAAAAAGTATTATTTTTAAGCAACCATTCGTCAAACCATTTTTTTCTTAGTTGTTTTATTTCCTCTGTGTACAAGGTAGATGAAGACCAGATTTTGGGTTCTTGAGCCAATTTTGAAAAATATTTTTGATTGCCATCCCAAACCAATTCATAAGTTTCTAAACAAGTATTCCAATCTACATAAATTAAGGTAAATGGCTCTATGTTTGAGAAGTTTGATTGTTTGATATAATCTAAAGCATTATCAATAGAAAGTATATTTTTTGTAATAATACCTCTACTCATTTTATAAGGTAGTTTTTTTTTGTGGTTTTCAAATCCGCCATTCAGTAAACACACTAATCTGTTTTTGTCACTAGTCCCAATCCATGTTCCTCCAGCAATAGCATCTTTTGGGTAGGTAAGTACCACATCATTTTCTATATAATTTTTGGGTGGAATTGTTTTTCTTAATGGAGTTTCATCTCTATTAGAAGTTAAAATAAAATTTCCATCAGCTAATGGTAAATAGGTTACTGTACACATTTAAACTTTTAATTTATTAATTTTATCATAAAGTTTAAAATTTGATGTTATTGTTGAATTTATCATAACAAAAGACATTAAACAGGACTAAAATTTATTGAAACAAAAATTGTAACTTTGTTACATTCAAAATTAGTCGATTCAAATTTAAAAACATACAAAATGACAAGAGGATTTTTTAATGTTCCAACAGCTGTAAATGAACCAGTAAAAGGCTATGCTCCTGGTTCTCCAGAAAGAGAAGAATTATTAGCAACCTATAAAACAATGTTTAATAGTTCTGTTGATGTGCCAATGTATATTAACGGACAAGAAGTTAGAACAGGAAACACCAAAAAGATTACACCTCCTCACGATCATCAACACGTAGTTGGGCAATACCATACAGCAGAAAAAAAACACGTAGATGAAGCTATAGCAACTGCATTAGCAGCAAGAGAAGCATGGTCTTCGGTTTCTTGGATGGAAAGAGCATCGATTTTTTTAAAAGCTGCTGAATTATTAGCAGGGCCTTACAGGGCTAAAATGAATGCTGCAACTATGATTGCACAATCTAAAAATGTTCACCAAGCAGAAATTGATGCGGCTTGTGAAATGATCGATTTTTTTAGGTTTAACGTACAATATATGACTGATATTTTTAAAGATCAGCCAGCATCTGCACCAGGAATTTGGAACAGAGTAGAATACAGGCCTTTAGAAGGTTTTGTGTATGCCATATCACCTTTTAACTTTACTTCAATTGCAGCAAATTTACCAGCAGCAGCAGCTTTAATGGGCAATGTTGTGGTTTGGAAACCTTCAGATCATCAAACTTATTCTGCACAAGTTATTGTAGATTTATTTAAAGAAGCTGGTTTGCCTGATGGTGTAATAAATGTAGTTTACGGAGATCCTGTTATGATTTCTGATACTTGTTTAACTTCTCCAGATTTCTCAGGTTTACATTTTACGGGTTCTACATTTGTTTTTAAAGAATTATGGAAACAAATTGGTACAAATATTCATACGTATAAAACGTATCCAAGAATTGTAGGTGAAACTGGTGGTAAAGATTTTATTTGGGCGCACAACTCAGCAAATCCACTGCAAGTAGCAACAGCAATTACAAGAGGTGCATTTGAATATCAAGGACAAAAATGTTCTGCAGCTTCACGTGCTTATATACCTACTTCTATTTGGGATGATGTTTTAAAACACTTAAAACAACAAACCTCAGAATTAAAAATGGGCTCACCAGAAAACCCAGACAACTTTATAAATGCAGTAATTCACGAAGGTTCTTTCGATAAAATTGCAAAATATATTGATGCTGCAAAAGAAGATGCTGATGCAGAAGTTATTATTGGTGGAAATCATGATAAATCTAAAGGATATTTTATTCAGCCAACTGTAATCTTGGCAAAATCACCAACTTATGCAACCATGACTACAGAGTTGTTTGGACCTGTTATTACCATTTATATTTATGAGGATGCAGAATGGGAAGCTTCTTTAAAATTAGTTGATGAATCTACAGAGTATGCACTAACAGGAGCTATTTTTTCTACAGATAGATATATTGTAGAACAAGCATCTAAAGCGTTAGAAAACGCAGCAGGTAATTTTTATATTAATGATAAACCAACTGGCGCTGTTGTAGGGCAACAACCATTTGGTGGTGCTAGAGCTTCTGGAACCAATGACAAAGCTGGTTCTGCACAGAACTTGTTACGTTGGACATCTGTTCGTTTGATAAAAGAAACTTTTGTTACACCTACAGATTATAAATACCCTTTTTTAGGATAATCACTATCCCTTAAACAAAAAAAATCCTCATTACTTTATATAATGAGGATTTTTTTTTGCTTAAACTTAAAACTGATACCTTACTGATAGTGCAACATTAGAGTTTAAACCATCTAAACCTCCAGCAATGCCAATTTCTGGTCTATAATCAATTGATAATAATATGGGTGCATTAAAATTATATTCTATTCCTACAACTCCAGCTCCATAAATTCCAGTTCCATCAGCAGAAACAATTCCACCACCAAAACCTGCGTACCAATTGAATTTGTCTTCTAAACTCCAAACCCATTCATACAAACCAGTAGCTTTAAAATTTGTAAATTCATTGGCCAAACCTAAATCAATTTCTAATCGGTTATTGTTTCCTAAGGCTTTTTGATAGGTAATTTCTCCTCCAACTCCATCACCTCCACCAAAACGTAAACCGATTGCATTTTCAGAAATATCTTGAGCGTTAATGGTTAAAATAGTAGTTAATAATAATCCAAAAGTTAAATAAATTTTTTTCATAATGATTGTTATCTTGTGTTAATAGTAGTGCAAATTTATTAGTAATTTCCCATTGACATTAACTCAAGTGATTGAAATATTGTCAAAATCGGTTGAATTCATTATTTATTTTTAGACGAATTCCCTTTGAATGACTGCTAAATTCTGGAGCATACATACTTTGAATGGTTGAAATTCCATTGCTAAAATTTCCAGCATTATTTACACGAACATCGTACTCAAAAACATACACACCTTTTGGCAATCGATCAAAAAAGAAATTCGTGGCAGCATCTTTTGTACTTTCATAATAACCCAAATTATCTTGCCATTTGTATTTTGATAAAACATTTACGGGTTCAACTCCAGAAGCTCTCATATCTTTTAAATGGATAAATTCCATAGCTCTATCTGAACTCAATTCGATTCTAACTGTTATTAAATCGCCTACTTTTAAAACAGTGTTTTTATTGATTTCTTGCAATTCTTTACCTCTATCTGAATTCACTTTTAAGAATAATTTCTTGTTTAATTTTAACGGAGTTTCAGATTCTGTAATTTTGTCTAAATCCTCAAAATATTGCCAGTACAAACCTCCCCAAGCAATTCCTTTATCTTTTTTGTTGATGGTAACTGTGCTCATTGCTGGCGTAATTTCTTCGGTGTTCCAAGAAGTTTTAAAATAACCTGTTCCTGCTTCAACTTTTACATCTTCCATTTTAGATGGATTTATGTGTTGTTCTCCCACTTTTATTTCAACAGTTTCATCGATAGCAATCCAATCAGAACCGTTAAGCAACAAAGCATATACAGCTTCTGTAGTAGCTTTTGTGGTTTTCCATCTGTTAGTTTGCTTGTTTTTCAACAACCAAATTTTTAAATTATCAATGGTTTTGGTGTCGTTTTCTAATTCCGAAAAAGTTTCAATTAGTAAAGCTTGTGTTTCCACTGGTGCTTGATAATAGTAATAACCACCAGTATTTTCTTTCCAATACATTCCTAATTCATCAGAAGTGATGCTGTTTTCTTTTAACGATTTTAGAATTTTATTTGCAGTTGCTTTTTCATCATTTCTAAACAATGATAATGCAATTTGTCCTTTTGCATACAAATTATAGGTATTCCAATATTTTTTAGACTGATTTTGGTAATATTCTAAAGCAGTTTTTGTTTTATCATCCAAAGAAATAACAGCATAAAAACTTCGCATATACAAATACTGAATGGTAAAATAATTCAAGTTGTTTTTTGATAAATAGGTTTTATGGGCTTTGTTTCCTTTCTTTATATTTTTTTCTTTTTTTCTGATTTGATCGGCTCTTTCTAGTAATTTTTCATAATTCTGAGCCATTTCGTTATCTAAAAAACGAACAGACTTCTCAATCATTTTTTTGGTGGATTTGTCAAAATCTGAAACCCCTAGTTTTTGCAAATGTCCAAAACCAGTGGCAATATGTTGTGTAATAAAATTACTCGCATATTTGCTTCCTTTAAACCAAGGAAATCCGCCAGAATTCATTTGAATATCTTTCAATTTATTAATGGCTTTTTCTCGTTCGTTTTTCATTTTATTCAAATCGAACAATAATGCAATTCGCTTTTTTTGTTCGGTTTCAGATTCTGCATCTCTTAACCAAGGCGTTTCTTGAATGATTAACGATTTTAACTCCTGATTTTTTTCTAAATTAGAAATTAATGCGTCTGATGACGCCCAAGCCTTAAAAACTTCTTGAATTTTAGGATTCGAATTTGCCACAAAACTCGCGAGTGTATTTGCATAATATTTAGAGAAGGTTTGTTCTGCACATTCGTAAGGATATTCCATTAAATAAGGCAAAGCTTGTATGGCATACCAAGCAGGGTTGGATGTCATTTCTAAAGTTAGCTTGTGGTTTTTTAAGGTTGATGAAGAATTATTTTTTAATTTATCTAGCGTAAATGTCTTGGTTTCATTAGAGCGAATCCACATTGGCAGCGTTTCTGTAACCAATATTCTATTGGTTAACACTGGTAGCACATTTTGTTCTCCATCAGAAAAATCGCCAGCTTTTGCTACAATTTTGTATTGCACAGCTTGCTGATTTTCAGGAATTACTAAATTCCAAGAAACGTTTGTATTTCCATCTTTATTAACTGTAAATTCCACTCTGTCAGTTCCTGACATCTCTCCCCAAGGGAGAGAGCTACTCTTACTTAATAATTCTTGTGTAATTTCTTTACCAGTGATAGCATCCGTTAAAATCAATTTTGCAAAACCAGATAATTGGTTGTTGGTTAAATTGGTAATTTTTGCAGATAACGTAATTATATCTTTTTCTCTTAAAAAACGAGGAGTATTTGGCACAACCATCAATTCTTTTTGAGTAACCGTTTGTAAGGTTTTAGAGGCCGATTTTAAACTTTTAGTATGTGCTAAAAGTTGCAATTTCCATCTGGTTAAGGCTTCTGGCATTGTGAATGTAAAACTCACTTTCCCATTTTCATCTGTTTTTAATTGTGGAAAAAAGAAAGCTGTTTCTTTAAAGTTTTTACGAGCTTTTACTTTTGATAATTCATTGTCTAGTTTTTCTTGACCTGATTTTGTGGTGATGATTACAACTCCATTTGCAGCTCTTGAACCATAAAGTGCAGTTGCTGAGGCTTCTTTTAAAACTGAAATATTAACAATATTATCAGCATTTTCATCAAAAGAATCTACAATAACACCATCAACAACAAACAAAGGTTGTGAATTTCCTGCTAGTGAATTTACTCCTCTAATTGAAATATTTTGACTAGAATCTTGCTGACTAGAATTATTTAGAACTTCAATTCCAGCAACTTTGCTTTCAAGAGACTGAACTGCATAACCCAAACTTTTCTTTTTTCTATCAACTCCATAACCAATTACAACAACTTCGTCTAAATATTGAGCATCTTCTTCTAATTTAACATCAATGTTGGTTTGTTTATTAATTAAAAATTCGACAGATTTAAAACCTATATAATTGAAAACTAATACATCTTCTTTTTTAATTTTGATTGAATAGTTTCCATCAAAATCAGTTTCAGTTCCAAATGCTGTGCCATTAATTATAACTGAAACTCCTGGCAAAGGTTGTCCGTCTATATCAGAAACTGTTCCTGCTACTGTTCCATCAAAATCTGTTCTTGTGTTTTCAATTTTAATTTTAGTTTCTCTTAAATATTGTTGGTTTAACCATCGATTATTGTTCAAACTAAACCCAAACCAATTATATTTATCATTTTGAATATTTGGAAATCTAGAATAATTTCTTTGAATATTATGAACACTAAAATTGCTGTTGCCAAAACTTTTGTTGGCATTGCTAGTTTGGTAAGAATTGTAAGTAGGTTTTGGTGTTATTGGGTTAAAATACCAATTATGATCTTTAAATTCATCTAAAGAAGCATCATACATACTCGCTAAAACTTCTGCAGCAATTGCATCGTTTTTATCATTTTTAATCCTAAAACTCCACGTTTCTTGTTGCCCAGGTTGTAACTTGTCTCTAAAAATATTGGTTTCAATTTCTAGGTTTTTTTCTTGTTGATGAGGTACATTGATTAATAAGCTACCGCTTTTAAAATCATTATAATTTACAAAGTGATATTTAACTGCAAATCCACCAATATCCTCTTTATCAACAGGTATTTTAATGGTTTTTGTTTGATTATTTAAGTGAATGAGCTTTGTGTCAATTATTTTATAATTCTTTTCAATTTGCAGTACAATTGTAATATCGTTTGATGCAGAACCAATTTGTAGTTCCACAGTATCATCAATAGGATACAATCTTTTATCAGTATTAATGGTAAATAATTTTGAATCAGCAACTGCTTTTTCTTTGGATGAAAATAACTCGATTCTTTTCTCATCTTTAACAATTTGGTTGAATTTATCTTGGCTTTCTAAAATCACGATATATTTACCAGAAATCCAGTTTTTAATCTCGTTTAATTTTATTTCTTTGGTTTTTGAGGTATCAAAATTGTAAGACTTTATCAAAGCTCCTTTTGTCCAACTTTGTTCGTTTGCTTCATCATTGGTATAAGGATCGTTTGGAAATAAGGTTCTAAACGTATTTTCAGAAATATCTTGATAATCAGGAGCAGCCCAAGGTCTTTTTCTTAATGGATTTTTAGGTGCTTGTAACTTATATATTTTTATGATTCCTTTGGCAGCCACAAACTCGTCATTTAAGTTTTTGGTATCGATTTTTAAAATCGTTCCTTTTTTGCTTTTATCAATTTTAGAATCCATAGAAATAGAAGCAATTAAACTATGATAACCCACTTTTACCAAACTTGTTGCTGAACGTGTTTCTCCATTTACATCAGTAACATCTGCAGTAATTTCGTATGTAAAAACAGGGTTATTGCGTCTGTTAACACTTTCATCAGGGATCGCCTTAAATTTGATAAAGAAATTACCAGATGCATCTGTGATGCTTTCTCCATTGGTAATTTCTTGCGAAGATGAATTTGCATTTGGTCTTCGCCAATAATACCAACTAGGATATTTCACTTTTCTATGGACTCTGTAAACTACATTGGCATCAGTAATATTTGCGCCAGAAAATGCTTTAGCAAAACCGTTAACTTTTACGGTATCGTTTATTTTAAAACTTTCGGTAATAGGTTTAAATTTGGTTTCAAATTTTGGTCTTTTGTATTCCTCTACTGAAATTTCTACATAATCATCTTCAAAATACGCATCATCATAAAAATCTACATCGTGTTTTTCACTTTCATCAACATAAATTGAAAAAGTACCTGTTAAACCATTATTTGGGAGTATAAATTCGCCAGCTACAGAACCAAATTCGTTTAATTTTAAATCTAATGTTTTTACTTCTTGTCCATTTACATCTTCTAAATAAACTGTTACAAATTTGTCTTTTAAAACTTCAGATTTTTCGCCTTGTTTTTGAATAACAATTGCTTTAAAATAGACTGTTTGTCCAGGTCTGTAAATACTTCTGTCAGTAAAAATGAAAGGTTTTATGGTTATTTCATCATCTATATTATTTCTTTTGTTTCTTGAATATTGATTATATAAATAATGATTTCCAAAAGTTGCAAAATCATTTTTAGTATCAACTTCTATGTTTACATTTCTGTAAACTTCATCACTTTTAAAAGAAGCAAAACCATTTTTATCTGTAGTTAATTTTTTGTTGATGTAATTTGAATTTTTAAAAACCTTATTTTTTAAATGAATCTTGGCATTCTTAATTGGTTTTCCAGTATTTCTATCAACCACTTGATAATTGTATTTGCCATTAAACGTATTTTCTACCAAAGTTAAATTTGTTACTTGCATTGTAGTGGTTCCATAAATGGAATTTTCTTGTAATTCTTCACTTTCAGAAGCTACGATTACATACATTCCGTTTTCGAATTTTGGCACAATTACTTCTGTAGAATGTGACCTATAATCTTCTTTGTTTCTTAAAGTATGATGCCAAGTTTTGCTTTTTGGTAAAGTATTGATGAATGCTTTTCGTTCTTCAAATTGATTTTTTTTATGAAACTCCTCTTGTTGTTTTTTATTGATTTGATATGCCGTAAAAAATAATTTTTCTATGTTTTTGTACGTCACTAAAAGCCTAGAATTTTTATTTATTGGAATATATTGTTCTGCTCTAATTGTAAGCGTTTTTTGTTCAATTTGGCTTTTTAATACAGCACATTTTTGTGCTCCTAAACTTTGTGGAAAATCTTTTATAATTTGATTACAAATAGTAAGCGCTTCTTTATTTTTTGATTCATTTTTGAAGATTTTAGCGATCTCAAAAGCATACAAACCACTTGCTTTTTCCTCTTTAAATTTACTTTTCGTAGTTTTTAGTGTTGCTAATAAAATCCTGTTTTTATCTACAAAAACGGCATTTTGATGCACAAAGTGTAAACGTTGAATATCAATATTGGCTAAAGCATTTTTATTGCCCGTTTTTAAATGCAATTCAATTAATTTTTGATAAGTTTTTAAACCATTTAATTGCAGTGAAATACTGTCTTTTGATTCGATGTTTACTGCTGAAAAAGTAGCAACATCACTTAAATAATCAACGTCATCAATAATAAATTTATAAGCAGGTCTTGTAATGGAATTTTCTGAAGATTTGTAGAAATTCAATGCATTATTGGCTAAAAAATCAAATAGAGTAGGAGTATAGGTTTTTGTTGTTTTTTGAAGCTGTAAAATATCTGAAAATTCTGTGATATCTATTCCTTGTAATAATTCGGTTTCTGCTAAAGAGGCTTCAAAATATCTGTGAATTTCTTCAAATAAGGTATCTAAATCCCAAGTTCTAAAATCATTAGGATTTACTTTTTTTGCAATTTTTGTTCGGTTGTAAAACTTGTATCTGTTTTGCGTAAAATATTGCCAATATAGATTCGCTAATACATTTTGTAGCACATTTTTTGTAGGACTTTTCGTTTTAGAAATATGCTTTTTAAAGTTTTCAATCACCTTTAATTGTGAGTTTTCTTCGAGTATCAATGTAAATTTACTTTGATAAAAAAGCGACTTTATAATTTGTGGTGCATTGTTGGTTTTATCTGCTTCTGTGTAAATTTCTTCTACAATTTGCAATGCCGATTTTGGCAAACTTTGCAGTTCTAATTTTTCGACTTTTGTCCAAAGCAAATCAAAGTTGCTTTGCGCGTTTGTGGTTAAAGAAAATAATAGTATCATTAAAAGGGTTGTCGTAGTTTTTTTCATCATCAATAGACTTAAAAAATGATTCCTAGAGATTTTACCTCTTGGTTTCAATTGAAATTGTGATTCCCGATTTTCGGAAATCTATGCTATAAAGCACGTTTAAATCAAGTTGTAAAACAATTTAAAATTAGTGAACTCGTCTTTTGAGTTCGTAAACGTGATTTTTAATTGAGTTTCGTTCTAAAGATAATTATTATTGTGCAAAGCTTTTGTATTTTTACCTTTTATAATTTTCTGATATGAACATTCATTTTATAGCCATAGGAGGCAGTGCAATGCACAATTTGGCAATAGCTTTACACCAAAAAGGATACCAAGTTTTTGGGAGTGATGATACCATTCACGATCCATCAAAATCGCGATTGGAAAAATATGGTTTGTTACCCAAGGAATTTGGTTGGTTTCCAGAAAAAATTTCATCAGATTTAGATGTAATTATTTTAGGAATGCACGCTAAAAAAGACAATCCAGAATTGTTAAAAGCACAAGAATTAGGTTTGAAAATTTATTCATATCCAGAGTTTTTATACGAACAATGTAAAGACAAAACTCGAGTAGTTATTGGAGGTTCGCACGGAAAAACAACCATAACTTCTATGATTTTGCACGTGTTGAATTATCACGAAAGAGAAGTAGATTATATGGTGGGTGCACAATTAGAAGGTTTTGAAACGATGGTGCATTTAACAGAAGAAAACGATTTTATGGTTTTAGAAGGCGATGAATATTTGAGTTCACCTATTGATATGCGTCCTAAATTTCATTTATACAAACCAAATATTGCACTTTTAAGCGGCATTGCTTGGGATCATATTAACGTGTTTCCAACTTTTGAAAATTATAAAGAACAGTTTTCCATTTTTACTGATTCTATGATTAATGGTGGCAGTATGGTGTATAATATTGAAGATGAAAATGTAAAAGACATTGTGGAATCTTCGCAAAATCATATTAAAAAATATCCTTACGAAACACCAAAACATTTTATTGAAAACGGAATTACCTATTTAGAAACTGCTGAAGGAAATTTACCTTTAGAAATTTTTGGAAAACATAACTTACAAAATTTAGCAGGAGCAAAATGGATTTGTCAACATATGCAAGTTGATGAAGACGATTTTTATGAAGCAATAGCCAGTTTTACAGGAGCAAGCAAACGTTTAGAAAAAATTTCGGAAAATAATTCAACCGTAATTTTTAAAGATTTTGCACACAGTCCAAGTAAAGTTTCAGCTACTACAAAAGCAGTAAAAGAACAATATTCAGAAAGAACAGTTATAGCTTGTTTAGAGTTACACACCTATTCTAGTTTAAATGCCGAATTTTTAGCAGAATATAAAGGCGCTTTAGATTTTGCGGATAAAGCTGTTGTTTTTTATTCGCCTCACGCAGTAAAAATTAAACAATTAGAGGAAGTTACAGCACAACAAATTGCAGACGCTTTTGAAAGAGATGATTTGATTATTTACACAAATCCAGATGAATTTAAAACTTTTTTGTTTAACCAAAATTTGGAAAAATCAGCAGTTGTTTTAATGAGTTCTGGTAATTATGGAGGATTAGATTTTGATGAAGTGAAACGTTTGGTTTAACATTTAAAATTGGTCATCAAAAATTTTAGAAACAGTTGCTATCATTTTTTCATTTTCAGAATATGTTAATTGATAACAGTTTAAGCTATCAAACCAATCTAAAAATACTTGAGCATTTTTTGTAATTGGCGACAACCAAGAATCTGGAATCAATTGCTGAAAAGCATCAATTTTAGAAATCTTTTTACAACTAAGGCCACTGTCTTTTTCATATTTTATAAAAATTAGATCGTTACAAGGCAAATGTTGTAGGTAATCTGTGTTATTTGGTTTCAAATAACGTACTATTTTATTGAGCCTTTTAAAGTGGAATTCTGCACTGGTTTCCAATTCAGGATATAAAGGAAGTAGGGTTGCTAAACTGTTTTTTTTGATAGAAATAGATGCAGGAAAACTATAGACCTCTTTCTTTTCCATATCCATGGGTACAAAATCATCAGCTAAACAAGTAAAACCATTGGCTTGTAAAAGTGCTAAAGAAGTACTTTTTCCGTTACCAGAATCGCCCAAAAACAACATCGATTTTTTACCATTACTAATGGCAGAGGCATGGAAAACACCCATCCAATATTCTTCGGGTTTTTGATGAATTTTCTGAATGAACTCCATAGAGAATTTTCCTTGAAAAAAGTGTACATCTTTGTGGCTCCAAGAACCAATACATTCTTTATTTACATACAAGAAAATAAATTTGTTCTTAACAAAAACTTCAAATTCGTTTTGATAATCATCAGTTGCATCAATGGTTAAATGTGCAAATTTCGGATGGATATAATAAAGTTCTGTTTCGCTTAAATAACAGGTTTTAAAAACAATTTCGTTTACTTTGTAAAACTTTACAAATTCGTATGTTTTTGGTGTTATAATATCTCTATGATCGTTAATTATTTTTTCTTGCGCTTTTGTGTTTGGGTCATACACCTCTTCTTTTAAATGAAGAATAAAATCTTCTGATTTTTCTAGGGGAACATCAATTTTTTTAGACAAGGCAACTGCAATTTCTTTTACAGAAACTCCTTTACTTAACCTTTTTAAAATAGCTGCTGTGGTGTGTTCTAATACCAAATATTCGTTACTATTCTTAAACCAAGTGATGGTTTTGTCTTCTACAACCTTGTATAAAGCATTTGTTAAATCCATAAAAATAAAAGTAATTCTTTTAAATGTATTACAAACAAAAAACGCCTCAAAAAATTTGAGGCGTTTGCAATTTATGTTTCTCTATTAAAATCCGGTTCCTGGTGTTGCAGGTACAGAAGCTGCTTGTGCTTTCTGCGGATTTAAAATCATGTACGTACCTAAAGCAGTTAAGGCTGCATATTTACCATAATTTCCTATTTTTTTAATCGCTTCTTTACGAGTAATTTCTTCTTGATTGTTTTTTACTTTGTTTTCCATGTTTGGGTGTTTTATTCTCGTAATTAATTATTCTAAAGTTATTTTTTTGTTCAATTGACCAGTTGCTGTTGATAGCTTTACGATGTAAATTCCTGAAGCAAAGTTAGGTAAAGAAATGTCTTTAATACCAGTAGAAGTACTAAAAGAAGTGTTTAAAACTTTTTTACCTAATGTATTAAACAATTCAATATTTGTTGTTCCTTGAGATAAACCAGCTATTCTAAGGGTAGTTACGTCAGTTTTATAAATCCTAACACTTTCTAACAAAGCATCAGTAGTGCTTAATGTGCTGTTAGATTTTGTGTGTAAGTAAAATCTGCCAATGTCCTCTAATTTTTCTGTGGTTGTAATTGTATATTCACTGTTAGCTTCATCTAATCTAGTAAAAGTATTGGTTTGTCTGTCTTCTAAAAATACTTTTAGATTTGTCGGTAAATTTAAAGCTTCTGCAGTAAAAGTGATTTCTTTACCAGTATCAGCAATAATACCTACTGGCACAATCATATTTTCATAGTCTACGCTTGGTAAGGATTGTACTTGGTATTTTTTGCCATCACTTTCAATTAAATCAGAATAAATAGCAAAAGAGTGTGGAACACCGCCAAATAACTTACCATCATAACCTTTATCGTAACCAGAAGTAGCCTTATCTGAATAAATAATATTAGCAAATCTTTTATTTTTACCCTCAAAAACATTTAACGTTATCTCTAATTTACTATCCAATGATTTATTAAATGTATCTCCATTCCCAGTTATAAGATCAGCAGCCTCAAAAGAAATAGTTCCAGCTGATAGGGATTCAACAAAGAAGCCTTGACCTGGTGCAATTTCAAAAGTAGCGTTTCCTCCAGAAGTTCTTGTTACATATTGGCTTCCGTTCCAAAAATAAAAGTCTGTACCTATTATGCTGTTATTTGAACCTGCTCCATAAAAATCACCTAAAGTAAAGAAAGATGTAAAAGAATTACCCACCAAATTGAAATTATTTGCGCCTCCATGAGCTAAAATAAAGGATTGATTAGAGGTAGGTATAGTACCAGTAAATGAAACATCTTCTGATGTAGATAAGCTTACTGAGTATCCAGTACCATTAGCAAAAGTATTGTTTGTATCGTCACCATTTAAACCATCTACTTGACCAAAAGTATAGTATGACCAAACATCATTAGCATCAACTTGTGAGTTATCATAGGTAGCAATGGCCACATTTTGGGCAACTCCAACACCACTTCCTAATCTGGTATTAGGCTCATTTGTATAAAAGTTAGCAATACCTTGACTATTTACTGGGGATGCTATTAAATGCCATTGATTAGCAGTTAAAGCTCTATTGTAAGTTACATTTCCTGTGGATGTTCCATTTACTTTTAATGCAACTCCCGAATTTATTGTTACTGTAGCTGAATTATCAACTTCAAAATTGTTTATTTCTAAGTTTGTAGAAAGAGTTATAGCAGAGGTAATCAATACATTATCTGATGAAGTAGCATTAGAAATATCTCTTGGTTTCCAATCTCCATCGTATCTGAATTCGTTTTCAGAAGCACCTGGAGTAGCATCAGCTACATTGGCTGATGTTATAGTCCAGCTAGAAGCTTGCCAAGTGGTAGAAGGTGCTTCCATAATATTGTTACGTACGGCTCTGCTATCTTCATATTCCCAACTTTGACCTGTACCATCAACACCAATTTCACCATATACATCAAATAAAGTACCACTTGGATATGTACCTGAATACATCCCAAAAGGGTCATCTCCATTAACACCAAATCCACCATTGATTTCATCAGAACTAAAACCGTACGCAGTTGTAAAATTTGTACCACTAGATGCAATTACTAAATACTGCCCAGCAGTCAAGGTACCCGTTGTCAATTCTTCTACATTAGAAGCTGTGGCTGTAGCATTTCCGTTTGTAAATCTAGAAATGTATATTGGGGTTACTGAAAAATCGATATCAACTGAACCATTATTATAAATTTCAACAAAACGAGCGTTATCATTATCACCAGTATCAGCAACTTCCGATATTATTAAGCTAGGTGCTGGAGGAGTATCATTATCAGTAATGGTAACAGTATGTGTACTTATCCCTAAATCTGCTGTCCCTGAAGTAACAGTAAAATCTATAATTATTGTTTCATCCTCAAAATCTGCATCATCATTTATGCTTAAAGGAATATTAAGTGTTTCATTTGCATCGAAAACTAAAGCAGTTAAATCTATGGTGTAATCTCCTGGTTCTGCTGTACTACTTCCATTCACAGTTGCAGTAATAGTTACATCAGCATCATAGTTTGTTAGTGTGATTGGTATACCAGACGTTGCAAAAGTTGCATCTGTTTCTGTTTCTGCGCTTGATGCAGAGTCGAAAGTTATTGTTGGGCTTGGTGTTCCTCCAGATTCAGAAACTGTAAAAGAAGAGGTTGAATATCCATCTCCAGCTCCATTTTCACTAAATTCAAAACCGACTACTAACGAATTTACTCCTGATACATCTAGTCCACTAATAGAGTAGCTTACAGGATCACCATTATTGGTTTCTCCAATAGGAGTTTCAACTCTAGAACCTCCATCTAATATATAAAAATAAGTAAAGTTATCGTCATTAGCACCAGAGTTTTGTGATATTGCAGAAATATCTACGGTATTAATAGATGATACGTCTATACTTTGACTTTTAAATATTCCTTGCCCTCCCCAATCATCTGAAAGGAGAGCACCATCCACAACTTTAAATGAATTTGCTGAGCCATCAGTGCCTGGTTTTGAGGTATATGATAATGACCATTGGTTACCAGCGCTACCAAAAGGACCTACAGAAGCAGGAGCATCAGCTGGAGGAGATGCGCTTGTATGATCTGCAAATCCATCACCATTAGTAGAAAAATCAGCATCATAAATTTGAGCCGAAATTGTTGAAAAAGAAAAAGCTAAAATAAAGGAAAAAGCAATTTTTAATAAGTTTTTTTGTTTCATAATTTTGATTTTTATGTGTTAAAACTACAAAATAAAACACAAAAAAATAGGCTAAAATCTTATTTAACAATAATATAATGTTTTGATAAAATTAAAATCATAAAATTATTTTTTTCGAAAAAAAGGCCTCTTAATTTTATGAGATTATTAAAAGTAAAAATCAAAAAAAGTATCTTAATGCTTTCTCCAAAAGAAAGGTGTAAATAAAATTAATACTGTAAACAATTCTAAACGACCAATGAGCATTAAAAAGGAACAGAACCATTTTGCAGCATCAGACAAATGGGCGAAATTATCTACAGGGCTTACAGAGCCAATGGCTGGGCCAATATTACCTAACGAAGAAGCTGCTGCACCCAGTGCTGATAAAAAATCTAATCCAAATAATGTTAAGGTTACAGATGCCATTATAAAAATAAGCATGTAAATGATAAAGAAAGATAAAATGTTAAAAACAATGGCTTGGTTTACAGATTTTCCATCATATCTCACAGGGATTATAGCATTGGGATGCAATGCCTTTTTAAACTCTAAAAAGCTGTTTTTTAGCATGATAATGTGCCTTACTACTTTAACCCCACCACTAGTAGAGCCTGCAGAACCACCTGTAAAAAATAGGGCAAAGAAAATACCAGTTGCAAAGAAACTCCACATTGTAAAGTCTGCAGAAACAAAACCAGTGGTAGTTACAACAGAAGTTACCATAAATAATGCATGCCTAATAGCATATTCCACTTCGCCATAAACTTTTGGATGTGCAATTGAAGTTTGTAAATTAGGATCTTGAAAAAAGACAATTAATACTACAACAATTCCAGTAATACCTATAATACCAAACAAATAATATCGAAATTCTTCACTTTGAAATACTTTTTGCATTTTACCTTTTAAGGCAAAGTAGTTTAGTACAAAGTTAGTACCAGCGACTAACATAAAAAAAGTAATGATGTATTGTACAAAAGGCAAATGATTATAATGGGCAACACTTGCATTTTTTGTAGAGAACCCACCTGTACTTACAGTGGCCATTGCATGGTTTATGGCATCAAACCAAGTCATGCCAGATACTTTTAGGAGAAAAAATTCAGCAAATGTTAATACTACGTAAATTAAGTACAATCGTTTAGCGGTATCTGTAATTCTTGGATGTAATTTATCTGCTGATGGCCCAGGAGCTTCAGCCATAAATAACTGCATACCACCAATACCCAATAAAGGCAAAATTGCTATAGTTAGTACAATAATTCCCATTCCACCAATCCAATGTGTGGCAGACCTCCAAAATAAAATCCCTTTTGGCATGGCCTCAATATCTGTAAGAATGGACGAACCAGTGGTAGAATATCCAGAAATGGTTTCAAAAAAAGCATCAGCAATGGTTGGAATTGCACCAGATAATAAATACGGCAACATGCCTGTAATGGATAAAATTAACCAACCTAGAGTAACAATAAGGTATCCTTCTTTTTTTTGAATATTGGTGTTTTTAGTTTTATTAAAAAAAAATAATAAAAAACCTATAAAAACAGTAATAACACCTGCATTTAAAATTCCCCAGGCTTCTTTTTCATCAGAAAAATAACTGAAAGGAAACGCAATAAACATAAAGCAACCATTTAAAATAGCTGTGATGCCTAAAAAACGATAAATTATTTTTAAGTTTAGCGATCCCATTTTTAATCGAATAAACGCTCTACAGTAGCTATAGCCTCTGGTAAACAAAATACAATTACTTTGTCTCCTCTTTTAATTTGCATACTACCATATGCCATTAATGCTTTTCCGTTTCGTATAATTCCACCAAAAATAGCTTCTCTAGGAAAACGCAAATCTCTAATAGGAGCTTTAGTAACCCTAGCATAAGGTTGTACCTCGAACTCAAAAACTTCAGCATCTATATTATGCAAGTTAGCTAATTCTAAAATTTCTCCTTTACGAATGTGTTTAAAAATATTACTGGCAGCAATTAATTTTTTGTTGATAAGTGATTGAATACCTATGGTTTGAGAAATATCGATATAATCCATATTCTCTACCAAAGCAATGGTTTTTTTAACCCCTTTAGATTTGGCTACTAAGCAAGACATGATGTTGGTTTCAGAATTACCAGTAACTGCAATAAATGCATCCATTTCTCTAATATTCTCTTCTTCTAATAATTCTAAATCTCGTCCATCACCATTAATAACCAAGGTGTTTCCTAAAGTTTCAGCAAGCACCTCTGCATGCTCTCTTTTTTTCTCTATTAATTTTACCTTAAAATTGTCTTCGCAAAGATTTCTAGCTGTTTTTTCGCCAATACTACTTCCTCCAAGAATCATTACGTTTTTTATATTGAATTGCTTTTTACCAATAATAGGGTATAAGTCTTTCATACTGTAATTTGGTACAGAAAAATATACCTGATCGTCTATTCGATAAGTAGTATCTCCTCTTGGAATAATAGTTTGAGCTACATTTTCTCTTTTAATTGCAATAGTAATAAAATCTACATTAGAAAACTTTTGCTTTGCTTCTTTAACTGTTAAATCTACTAAGGGTGATTTGTAAGATAAAGTGGTACCCATTACATTAAAAAGCCCTCTTTCAAACTCAACAGTATCATTAAAAGATGATTGATTTAACAACATTTTTATTTCATTTGCTGCTAATTCTTGAGGAGAAATCATAAAATCTACTCCGAATTTAGAGAAATCAACTTCACAGTCATTCAGAAATTCTGGATTATCAATTCTAGCAATCGTTTTTTTAGCACCCAAAGATTTGCCAATTACAGAAATTGTAAAATTGGTATTTTGGCTATCGGTTACCGCAATTAATAAATCTGCAGAACTAATACCTACTTCTTTGAGTAGTTTTATAGAAGTTGCATCTCCTTTTTTAGTAATTACATCTAAATGATTGTTTAAATACTCTAACTTGTCGCCATCAAAATCGATAACGTACGTATCTTGAGATTCGTAAGAAAGCAGCTTAGCCAAGTGATAGCCAACATCTCCTGCACCAGCTATAATAATTTTCATATTAAAAATATAGAAATAAGCTACAAAGATATAAAGAGTTTTGTTTGAAATCCAATAAAATAGATGTTTTCATCACTAAACTAAATTGTTGAAATATTTTTTAAATGGAAATAAACCTGATAAATATCTTTTTTTTAAGAGAAGATAACATTTATTTTTACGCTTTTAATGCTAAATAAAATTGTTTTGTTTATAAAATCATCACTATTAAAAAATAGTACTCAAATCGTAATCTTGTTTTTTACGATGAAATTTTTATTGTCTTGCCAAAAAAAAGTGGAATACAAAAAAGTAGATGACAAGAAAAGTGTTTTTTTATCTGGTAAGGTGATTCCTGATAGTCATTTTTTAGGTGATGAAAAATGCAAAGAATGTCATCAGCAAGAATTTGAAGCATGGCAAGGATCGCATCATGATAAAGCCATGCAAATTGCAGATAGTGCATCTGTTTTGGCAAACTTTAACAATCAAAAATTTACGAGTCAGGGAGTAACTTCTACATTTTACACAAAAGGTAAAGACTTTTATGTAAATACAGAAGGGCCTGATGGTAAAAATCACGATTATAAGATTGTATACACTTTTGGGCTAACCCCTTTACAACAATACATAGTACAGTTTCCAGATGGGCACTACCAATGTTTACGAACTGCTTGGGATACTGTAAAGAATAAATGGTTTGATTTATATCCAGATTTTAAAGTAGTGCATTCAGAGTGGTTGCACTGGTCTAGAGGAGGTTTAAATTGGAATAATATGTGTGCAGATTGCCACTCTACAAACGTTCGTAAAAACTATGAAATTGGCAACCATAGTTACAATACAAAATATGCTATTATTAATGTTAATTGCGAAGCCTGTCATGGACCTGCTAAAGAACACGTGTCTCAAGTTGAAAAATTAGGCAAAAAATACGTGGCTAATGGAGAGTTACATATGACATCTACAACTACCCCAAAAGAATTGGTAGATGAATGTGCAAGATGCCATATGCGTAGAGAACAGGTTTCTGATGTTTTTAATTTTGAAGGTACATTGTTAGATCATTACTATCCACAATTAATCGAAGAACGTTTGTATCATGCAGATGGTCAAATTTTAGATGAAGTTTATGTTTATGGTTCTTTTAAACAAAGTAAAATGTACCAAAATGATGTTACATGTACCAATTGCCACAATCCACATACTCTAAAATTAAAGTTTGATGGAAATAAATTGTGTGCCCAATGTCATGTGCCAGAAAAATATGATACTCCTAAACATCACTTTCATCCACAAAATACAGCCTCATCAAAATGTATCAATTGTCATATGACAGGTAAGTTTTATATGGGGAATGATTTTAGAAGAGATCATAGTTTTAGAGTACCAAGACCCGATTTGAGTTTAAAATATGGAAGCCCAAACGCATGTTCAGGTTGTCATAAAGATAAAGATGATAAATGGGCTTGGGCAAGTTTTCAAAAGCTTTTTGGTGAAGTAGATTCTATTCATTTTTCAGATAAATTAGCATCAGGAATTGCAAATGAACCAGAAGGACATTTAAATTTAATTGCATTGATGAATGATAAACATCAGCCAGAAATAGTAAGAGCTTCTGCCACCAAAGTATTGTCTAATTACAATGTGCAGAATTTTATAGAAGAATACATAAAAATGTTAGAAGACGATTCCCCTTTGGTTAGAGGCGCTAGTGTTGATGCTTTGAGTTTAATAAATACTTCTGATTATGCAAATTACTTTTTACCAATGTTAGAAGATTCTAAACGTAGCATAAGAGTTAAAGCGTTTTTTGGTTTGGGTGCGTTTCCTGAAAGTGATATTCCAAATACGTACAGAGCCTCTTATGAAAAAGTGAAAAAGGAATTTTGGACACAAATAAATGCAAATTCAGATTTTGTGGGCACAAGGGTTAGAAAAGGAGATTATTATATCAAAAAAGGTGAACTCGATAAAGCAATATATAATTATGAAAGTGCATTAGCTTTAGATAATGTAAACGACCAAATTAGAGTGAATTTGGCAACATTGTATTACAATAATAAACAGTATAAAAAAGCTGAAGAAACTTATAAGGATATTATAAAACATGTGCCAGAATATGGTGCTGCTTATTACTCTTTAGCTTTGTTATACGCAGAGTTAGGTAGAGATAATGAAGCGATTGTACAGCTAGAAAAAGCCACTAAAATAATGCCTAAAAATACTCGAGTAAATTACAATTTAGGTTTATTATATCATAAAAAACAAAACTTTAAAAAGGCAGAAAAGAGTTTGATTTTGGGTCTTAAAACAGAGGCAACAAATGAAAGTTTGTTGTATGCCTTGGCTTTTGTGTACTCACAATCTAATCAAAAAGAAAAAGCAAAAAACATACTACAAAAACTGGTAAGTTTATATCCAAATAATGAACAATATCAAAATTTTTTAAATCAATTGTAAATCCATAGATTTTTGTATTTTTATACAAATTGTTGCTATGGAAAAAATGACGATTAAGTCTTGGGCTTTAGACGATAGGCCTCGTGAAAAATTATTAGCTAAAGGAAAAACAGCCTTATCTGATGCTGAATTAATCGCTATTTTAATTGGCTCAGGAAACAGAACAGAAAGTGCAGTTGCATTAAGCAAAAGAATTTTACAATCTGTTGATGGTAATATTAATGACTTGGCTAAATTATCTGTAGAAAAATTGATAGAGTTTAAAGGGATTGGAGAAGCCAAAGCCATTTCAATTATCACAGCATTAGAACTAGGGAAAAGAAGGCAGTTAGAAACCGCTTTAGAAAAACCTAAGATAACCTCAAGTAAAGCTGTTTTTAATGTGATGCAACCCATTATTGGCGATTTAGAACACGAGGAGTTTTGGGTGCTTTTTTTAAATAACTCTAATAAAGTAATTGCAAAATCTCAAGTAAGTAAAGGTGGCTTAACAGCTACAATTGTAGATGTGCGTTTGTTGTTTAAAAGAGCTTTAGAGTTGGCTTGCGTGGGTTTAATTGTGTGTCATAATCATCCTTCAGGAAAACTAGAACCTAGTAATGCAAACCAACAAATTACTCAAAAAATAAAACAAGCAGGTATAACTTTAGATATTAAATTGCTAGATCATTTAATAATTACACAAAAAGCGTATTTTAGCTTTGCAGATGAAGGAATATTATAGGTTGAAAGTACGATATTGAATATTCGTAGTTAGCAGCTGAATTCATAATTTAAAATTCATAATTTAAAATTGATCTTAGTTTATACCCATAAAATTACACCTAGAATTCGCTATATTTTTAAACATATTTTAGCGAGAACTTTATTAATACCAGTAGCTTTTACTACAAAAGTAGAAGAGTTTGTGGCACATAATGGCCCTAAATTATCTTATACAAAAACGCCATTAGGCACAGAGTTTTTTATAAAAAGTAACGATTTACTTTTTGAACAAGGGGTAAATGATATAGATATAAATGTAAATAATTGGGATAATGTACCCTGTTTTTTTGCAACCAATATAAAATCTGCTATTCCTTTTGATATTTTTGCGGCTAGTTTTTATTTAATTTCTCGTTACGAAGAGTATTTGCCTCACGTAAAAGATACTCATGGACGTTACACAGCAGCACAGAGTTTGGCTTATAAAAAAGGGTTTTTAGAAAAACCAGTAGTAGATATTTGGGCGTATAAGTTTTTAGAAATATTAAAAGAAAAATTTCCAGATTACGCGTATACCACAAGAACGTACAATTTTATTTCTACTATTGATGTTGATAATGCTTTTGCCTACAAATATAAAAGTTTGGTAAGAAGTGTTGGTGGGTTTTTAAATGATGTAGTCCGTTTTAAAATTTTTAATGTTTGGAACCGTTTTGCGGTTACTTTTAAAATTAAAAATGATCCTTTTGACACTTTTAAAGAGTTGCTTAAATTTAAAGATTCTTACAAAGTAAAAACAATATTTTTCTTTTTAATTGGCGATTATACAACGTTTGATACCAATGTTTCAGCATCAAAAGAACAATACAAATTACTTATAAAAGAAATGGTAGATTATGCAGATGTTGGTTTGCATCCTTCTTATTTTTCTATGCAAAAAGCAACGCTTTTAAAGAAAGAAAAAGAACGATTAGAAAGTATTACAAATACGCCTGTAAAAAGTTCTAGACAACATTATTTGCGCTTTAGTTTGCCAGATACTTATCAACATTTAATAGATTTAGAAATAGAAGAAGACCACTCTATGGGTTATGCCAGTAATATTGGGTTTAGAGCAGGTACATGCACACCATTTTATTTTTACGATATAGATTTTGAAATTCAAACCCCATTAAAAGTATATCCTTTTGCTGTGATGGATACTACTTTAAATGATTATATGAAGCTAACACCAAAGCAATCTTTAGGTAAAATTAGAGATTTAAAAAATGAAGTAAAAGCGGTAAACGGAACATTTATTACGCTGTTTCATAACGAAACTTTGAGTGATTATTTACGCTGGAAAGGTTGGAAACGCTTGTACGAAGCTACATTAAAAATTGCCACTGCTTAGCATGATTACATACGTTAAAAGAACAACACTTAATGTTACCAAATACAATACTTGTATAGAAAATGCAATACAGTCTAAAATCTATGCTTTTTCTTGGTATTTAGATATTGTTGCCGACAATTGGGATGTTTTAGTTTGGAATGATTATGAAGCTGTAATGCCATTGCCTTGGAAAAAAAAATACGGTTTAAAGTATATTATTCAACCTTATTTTTGTCAGCAATTGGGGGTTTTTTCTATTGATGAGATTACCTTAGTAATACAAGATAAGTTTATTAAAAGTATACCTAAATCTTTTGTTAAAATCGATTTAAATTTTAACGCACACAACTTAGATCAAAAAAATAATCGGCATAAAAAATTAAATTATTTGCTTAATTTAGATAAAAGTTATAACGAATTATTTAAAAATTTCTCTAAAGGTAGAAAGCACGCTGTAAAATCTGCCTACAAAAATAATTTAAGTACTAAAGCTATTACAATTGCAGAGTTGATTAAAATTACGGATGAGTTTTACCCAGATTTAAACTACTCAAAAGATACTTTAAGGGCATTAACAAACTATGTTTTAAAAAATAATAAAGGTTTTATTCATGGTGTTTTTAAAGATGAACATTTACTAGGGGGTTCTTTATTTTTAAAATCAAATGAAAGAATTGTGTATTTATTTTCTTCTTACAAAAAAGAAGCAAGAAAACTACAAGCTTCGAGTTTTTCTATAATAAGTGTAATAGAAAAATATCAAAATACTAAAATGGTGTTTGATTTTGAAGGAGGCAATATACCAAGTATTGGTTCTTTTTTTAAGAGTTTTGGTGCATCACCAGAACATTTCTTTTGCCTTTCTAAAAAGTTGTTTTCTAAATTTTAGAGGTTGATTTTAAAAGAGATTTTAGCCTAATTTTTTCAGCAACATTTTTTTGTATAAATACCAAAACCAAATCATAGAAATAACGCCTGTAAACCACATTAAAATTGATGTAGTTATTGCAGCGCCTTTAATTCCGTATTTTGGAATCAAATAATAATTGCTTATCAAATTTAAAACTAGAGCAACACTTGCAATGTAATAATTGATTTCGGCTTTTCCAATAGACGATAACAAGTTTCCATACAATCCTCTAAAAATGTAAATACCAACAATACCTAACATCAATATAAAAAAAGTATCTGCAAACGGAATAAAACTATCATCTAAAATAGTTAAGATAGTTTCACTAAAAAAATAACTAACCAAAATGATAAGAATACTTATCAAAAAAAAGAAAAGCATATAACTTTTTACATAATTATATATGTAAACTTTGTCGTAAATTTTTTCGGTAAAAGCTACAAAATCAGTAGCAATAAAAACTCTAGGTAAAAAAAGTAAACTAAAAGGAATTAAGGAAATGTATCTATAATTGGTAATCATTTCAGCATCTTCTTGTAAATAGCCAATAAGTAAAATATCAATTACAAAAAGCAGTTGAGTAACTACGTTAGATAAACTTGTAAAAAAGCCATATTTCCAAAATGAAGTTGTTTTAAAAGGGATTTTGAATTGGCTAGAGAAGTCTATATTTAGTTTTTTTATAAATAAAAAAGATGTTATTAATGGCGTAATTAAAAGTGCTATGGTATACCCAATTTCTTTAAAAAAATAACTTAATACAAACACACTTAAAAGCAGAATTGTACTATTAGAAAACTCGGTGTATGCAAAAAACTTGTTGTTATGTTGTAGTCTAAACTGTGCTCTAATCACTTCAAAAATAAAAGAAGGCAAAATTATAAACGACAAAACAATTACATAAAGTTGCGTACCTTCAAATTTAAATTTGATAAAAAAGCTAGCGCAAATTATTAATGTTATGATAATTAAAGAAGCTAAAATACCTTTTTTTAAAACATAGATAAATAACCCGTTTTTTTCTTTTTTTAATTTTAGCAAAGCACCATACCTTATTAAACTTTGATGCAAACCAAAACCACTAATTGGTATTAAAAAAACAATAATATTATATGCAAAAAGCACTACACCCAATTCTGTATTATCAATGAGTTTTAATGCAACTAATGATGCTATAAAAGAGAAAAGACGTGCAAAAATTGTTGCTCCAAAAACATAGCTTCCAGATCTACCTAAAAAATTGAGTATGTATTTTTTGATCAATTGCATTTATCTTTTTAAAGATTTGTAGTAAAGTTCAGAGAAATTTTCGGCTATTGTTTTTTTACTACATACAGAAACTACATAATTATGCATTTGTGCTTTGCTGGCTAAAGTATGCGTTTTATTATAAAAGTTTAGTATTTCTTCTTTTAATTTAGCTTCATCTCCAACTTCAATTAGTTTGCCAAAATTATTGGGAAAAAATTCATGAATACCACCTACATTAGTAGAAATTACAGGAACTCCACAAGAAAAAGCCTCTAAAATTACACAAGGCAAATTTTCGTAATTACTAAACATTACAAATAAATGGCTGTTTTTTAATTTTTCTGACACTTCTTGATGAGGAATTTGCTCAAAAAAGTTAATTTTATTTGCTTCTATGCCAAGTTCATTTGCATAAACTTTGTAATTTGTGGCGTTTTCTCCAATAAGTTGAAACTTGAAATTTTGGATTTTTTTTTGAATTACAGCCACAACATCAAGCATGCCTTTAATATTTTTATGATCATTATTCATATTAGAAATATGTGTAATCGTAAAAATATCTTGATTAATATTATTGGGTGTAAAGACTGTAGTATCTACCACATTGGGTACTTTTTTATAGTTTCCTTGTAAACCAATGGCTTGCATAGCACCACCTAAATTGTCTGATACTGGGCAAACATAAGCAGCATTTTTAGTAATGATGTTAGATATTTTTTTTTCAAAATATGAAATAGATTTTGGTCGGTGATACACAGTCCAATGTTCAGAAATAATGTAAGGTTTTTGTGAAAACCATTTTAGATATAGCGAAAAAATTCCGAAAGGAAATACCTCATTTAAATGCACCACATCAAAAGCACCAACTTTAGCAATAAGGTTTTTAAAAGCTTTAAAAAACAAAAGCGCTTTGTTTAATTTTTTCTGTGGTTTAAGATATGCAATGTGAGTTTTTATGCCATTTGTGTTGTTAAAAGTATACTCAATAGTGTTTTTCAAAGCACTATCTGTAATGATATGTATAACAGTTACATCATGCAATGTAGCTACAGCCTCAGCATGTCTTTGTATAAAATCGCCATTGTAAGGAGAAACTCTAGAAGGATACCATCCGCATAAAAATAAAACCGATAAATGTTTACTCAAAAAAATAAAGTTTAGTTAAAACAAATATAACAACTAAAACGCAAGATTAATTACGAATTATATTTACATTTATGGGTATGAAAATACAACACGTTTTTTTTGACTTAGATCACACCCTTTGGGATTTTGAAAAAAATTCTGACTTAACCTTTCAAAAAATCTTTAACATACACCAATTGGCAATTGATTTGCCTACTTTTTTGAAAGTGTACAAGCCTTTAAATTTAGAGTTTTGGCGATTGTATAGAGAAGAAAAAATAACCAAAACAGCTTTACGTTATCAAAGATTAAAAGCAGCATTTGATGCAGTTAACTATTCAATTTCTGACGATTTAATTAACAAAATTGCAGATGAGTACATAGATTTTTTGCCAGGTTTTAATCATTTATTTGACGGAACTTTTGAAATTTTAGATTATTTAAAAGATAAATACCAACTGCATATTATTACCAACGGATTTGAAGAAATTCAAAGTAAAAAAATGCAAAGTTCTAATATTTCTGATTATTTTGATGTTATAATTACTTCTGAATCTGTAGGTGTAAAAAAACCAAATCCGAAAGTTTTTTATCATGCATTAAAAGTTGCGAATGCAGATGTAGATAACTCAATTATGATAGGCGATAGTGTTGAGGCAGATATACTTGGCGCACTTCATGTAGGTATGAAAGCCATTCATTGCAATTTTGAAAACGAAATTATAGATAATTCAAAATTTACAAGTGTTTCATCTTTATTAGAAATTAAGCAATATCTTTAAATTTTTTTTTGTTTATTAGTAGAATAAATACAAGAAATTATGAATCCCCCAAAAAAAGCAAGTGTAATACTTGCATTTCTTCTTGTTGCATCTTGTGCCGAAAACTTAGATTTTAGTCAAATAGAAGATTACCTTGTACAACCCGTTTTAACATCTTCATTAACATTTTTTAGCGTTCAACCGTTTCATTTTTTTGATACCAATGGTGTGCAACAAAATAGTAGGCAAGACATTACAGAATTCGATTTATTTCAAGATAGTACTATTGTCGAAAATGTAGTTAAAATGGTTTTTAATGCATCTTTTAAAAATGAATTTGATAGAGGTGCCCATATTACAATTGATTTATTGAATGAAAGTAATACAATTGTGTATGCTTTTAAACCGATTTTTGTAGAGAGTAAAGATTTAAACCCACCCGCTTACGAAGAAGAGATTGTTTTAGCTTCAAATCCAGATATTTTTACAGCCACAAAAGTAAGAATTATAGCCTCTTTAGAAAATACAGGTACTCCAATGAACCCCGTAGATACTAGTGAGTTTGAGTTTAAATCTTCAGTAACTTTATTCTTAAAAGTAGAACTTTAACATGAAAAAGTTTCTAATCGTTTTGTTCATTTTATGTGCGCATAAAATGGTAACTCAAAATAAGCAAGTATTGTATGGTTTTGCAGAATTACCCCAAACATTACTACTAAATCCTGCAAGTGAAACAAATTACAAATTTCATGTGGGAGTTCCATTGTTATCTGGTATTTCATCAAGAATCAGTACCACAGGATTTGTTTTAACCGATGTTTTTGCAGAAGATGGTTTACCAATAAATGACAAAATAGCTGTAGCATTGAAAAATTTAACTCCTAAAGATTTTGTAACTTCAAATACTCAAATAGAAGTTGTGAATATAGGTTTTCGAGCAACAGATCGCTTGTATTTTAGTTTTGGTTTTTATGAAGAGTTAGATTTAATAGGTTATTACCCCAAAGATCTGGTTACCCTAATATCAGAAGGGAATAACGCATATTTGCATAAAAATTTTATGATATCACAAATAAAATTTTATGCAGATTTTTCAGGAGTTTTACATGCGGGTGTATCACAAAAAGTCAATGAAAATTTAAGATTAGGGGCACGTTTTAAACTATATTCATCAGCATTAAACATCAAAACAAATAATAATACAGGCACATTTACTACAGCAGAAGGTACTAATAATTTATATACACATTATTTTAATAATGTGAATCTGCTTTCGAGAACTGCAGGTCTTGTAGATGCAGAAACTAATGAATATATAGAAAATTTTGGAGATTATTTAGGAAATACTCTTTTTGGATCTAACTTGGGAGTTGGCTTAGATTTTGGTGTTTTTAGTAAGATATCACCTCAATTAGAGTTTTCTGCTAGTATTCTAGATTTTGGTTTTGTACGATATAAAAGTAATGTGAAAAACACCAAAGTAACAGGTAATTTTAGTTTTGAAGGAGTTGATTTGTTGTTTAATAATGATAATACTAATTATTGGGATGAGTTAAATAGACGTTTTAGAAGAGACTTGCCATCAACTGAAAATCAAAATTCTTACATCACTTGGAGACCCACAAAATTAAATGCTGCATTAAAGTATCGTTTTGGAGAGAAAAGAAGTAAAATATGTTATGATAATAGCTACAAAGATTTTTACCCAAACGCTTTTGGTGCACAATTGTTTGGTGTTTTTAGATCTTTAGGCGTACAACTAGCGTTAACAGGTTTTTATGAGAAAGCCATAACTAATAAAGTTTACACAAAATTTACCTATACTATAGATGATTTTTCTTACGCAAATATTGGGGCGGGTTTTTCTGCAGAGTTTGGTAAATTTAACATGTATACCATGTTAGATAATATTTTGTCTTATAATAACCTATCTTCATCAAATCATATATCTTTACATTTAGGTTTTAATTTTATATTTAATTAAAAATGCTAAAAAAAATAATTCTATTTCTACTCGTTTCTTTAAATATATCAATCTATGGTCAAAACAATAATTTATCTAAATATAAGTATATTGTTGTTGCTAGTAAGTTTGATTTTCTAAAAAAAGTTGATCAATATCAAACCAGTTCTCTAACTAAATTTCTATTAAAGAAAAAAGGCTTTAAGGTGTATTTAGATAGTGAAACTTTACCAAAAGATATCATAAATAAAAGCTGTGCTGTATTAACTGCTAAAATTATTGATGAGTCTAGTATGCTGACCACTAAAAATAGAATTGAATTTTTTGACTGTTATGGAAAAGTGGTTTACAAGTCTGAAATAGGTAAAAGCAAAAATAAAGAATACAAAAAAGCCTATCAAGAAGCTATTAGAAATGCTTTTGATACTATGGAAGATTTTGAATATAGTTACAACCCTTCATCAAAAGATATAGCTACAAAACAAGAAGTTGTCACAGCTAGGGTTACCTCAAAAACTATAGTAACTCCAGAGGAAAAAGTGAAAAAGCAAGATGTTGATGTGCCTTCTTTAAAAGTGCTTTATGCTCAAGCTATCGAAAATGGTTATCAATTTGTAAATACTAAACCAGAAGTAGTTTTTAAAGTTTTAAAAACAAATGTAAAAGAAGTTTATATTATTGATGGTAAAAACGGAATTTTTTACAAAGTAGGGGAGAAGTGGATTGCTGAATATTATGAAAACAATCAACTAAAACATGCAGAATATACTATAAAGTTCTAGTAATTGTATTTATTTTTCCACCTTTTTTGTAAAGTTTCTCTAAACTGTTTTTCTCTGGCATTTTCACCAGGTTCATAAAATTTTGTACCTGATATATTATCAGGTAAAAATTCTTGTTCTATAAAATTGTTGGTATAGTCATGAGCATATTTATAGTTTTTACCATAGTCTAAATCTTTCATTAATTTGGTGGGCGCATTTCTTAAATGTAAAGGAATTGACAAATCACCAGTTGCCTTAACTACTTGTTGGGCATTTTTTATAGCTAAATAAGATGCATTACTTTTAGGAGAATTTGCCAAATAAACAGCACATTGGCTTAGAATAATTCGAGATTCTGGATTGCCAATTACAGAAACTGCCTGAAAAGTAGAAGTAGCTAAAATTAAAGCAGTAGGGTTTGCGTTACCAATATCTTCTGAAGCAGAAATTAATAATCTTCGAGCAATAAATTTAACATCCTCACCACCTTCAATCATTCTTGCCAACCAATAAAGTGCTCCATTAGGGTCACTGCCTCTAATCGATTTTATAAATGCGGAAATAATATCATAATGTTGTTCTCCTGTTTTGTCATATCTAACCGTATTTTTTTGAATTTTTTCTAAAACTAATTTGTTGGTGATTTCAATTTCATCTTCTGTAGCAACTATCAAATCAAATATATTTAAGAGTTTTCTGGCATCACCACTAGAAACTCGTAATAAGGCATCAGTTTCTTTTAGGGTAATTTTTTTAGATGCTAAAAAACTATCTTTTGTCATAGCTCTTTTTAGTAAAGCTATGAGATCATTTTTATCAAATGAATTTAAAATATATACCTGACAACGAGAAAGTAGGGCAGGTATCACCTCAAAACTAGGGTTTTCTGTGGTTGCACCAATTAAGGTTACCCAACCTTTTTCTACAGCACCTAATAAAGAATCTTGTTGCGATTTACTAAACCTATGAATTTCATCGATAAATAAAATTGGGTTTTTGGCGGTAAACAAACCACCACTTTTTTTAGCTTTATCTATAATTTCTCTTACCTCTTTTACACCAGAACTAATTGCGCTTAGTGTGTAAAAAGGTCTATTTGATTCATTTGCAATAATATTTGCCAGTGTCGTTTTACCTATGCCTGGTGGCCCCCAAAGTATTAATGAAGGAATGATTCCTTGTTTAATTAAATGGGTAAGTACGCCATTTTTACCCACTAAATGCTGCTGACTTATATAATCTTCAAGATTTTTAGGTCTAATTCGTTCTGCCAAAGGTTCATTCATTAGGTAAAAATAATAAAGATTTCTGACAGAATTAGTAAAAAAATAATTTGGTTAGATTTTTGTTATTTTGTTGGTATGAGTGAAGAAAATCAGCTAAAAATATCCAAATCTATTTTTATAATTCCAATACTATATGTTTCTGTAATATGGATAATTTATTGGATAGAAATACAATTTGGTTATAATTTTAATAAATACGGAGTCTCACCACGAACTTTAAAAGGCTTTAGAGGTGTTTTTTTAACACATTTTATTCATAGTAACACCAGTCATCTTTTTAATAATTCAATACCATTGTTTGTGCTTTTAAGTAGTCTCTTTTATTTTTATAAAGAAATCGCATACAAAACGTTAATTTTAGGAGGTTTTTTTACAGGTTTGTTCACTTGGTGTGTTGCAAAAGATTCTTATCATATTGGCGCTAGTGGAGTGGTTTATATGCTTTTTAGTTTTGTTTTTTTTAGCGGCTTGATTAGAAAACATTACAGATTAGTAGCGCAATCTATGATTATTATTTTTCTGTATGGAAGTCTGATTTGGTATGTTCTGCCAATAAAAGATGGAATGTCTTGGGAAGGGCATTTATCTGGTTTTTTGGTTGGTTTTTGTTTCTCTCTAATTTATAGAAATAAAGGAATAACTAAACAAGAATATCAATTTAAAGAAACTGAGTTTGATACTTTTTTTGATGAAGATGGTAATTATTCTCCACCAAAAATTGAACAAGAATTAGAAGATGAACATGTAAAAGAAACAGAATAATTTTATTTTTTTACTGCTTACTGCTTACTGCTTACTGCTTACTGCTTACTGCCACTCTTTGTCTAACACTTTCATATAAAAAAGCACCACAAGCCACAGATACATTAAGAGAGGCTATTTCACCAAGTAATGGTAATTTTGCTTTATAATCTACCATTTTTAAAACAGAAGGATTAACACCTCTATGCTCAGAACCCATAATTATAGCTACTGGTTGATTAAAATTGATATCAAAAATAGAGTTATCGGTTTTTTCTGTTGCAGCAACTATTTTAATATTTGAAGCTTGTAATAAAAACATTGCATCTTTAATATGATCTACTTTGCAAATAGGTACTTTAAAAGCAGCACCAGCTGAGGTTTTTATGGTTTCTGCATTTACAGGAGCACTACCATTTTTTTGGATAATAATACCATGTACACCTGTACATTCTGCAGTTCTAATAATAGCACCAAAGTTTCGTACATCAGACAGTTGATCTAATATTAAAAACAACGGCGTTTTGTTTTTATCTAATATTTTTTCTAATAATTCTTCTAAATCATAAAATTCTACAGGTGATATTTGGGCAACTGCACCTTGATGATTTTGGTTTTTAGATAATCTATTTAATTTTTCAACAGGAACTGTACTTGTGCTAATTTTATTTGTTTTTATAATTTTGTCTAACTCATAAAAAAGATTTCCTCTTAGTCCTTTTTGTAAGTAAACTTTATTTATTGTAGATCCACTTTCTATGGCTTCTATAATGGCTCTTATCCCAAAGATTGTTGTAGTTGATGTTTCTGTCATACTACAAATGTATGCTAATTATTGTGCAAAAAAAAACCACCTCTTTTGAGGTGGTTTAATATAATATAATAATTTTTAATTTTGATCTGCTATAAATGGGTTAGCAATAATTTCCTCTTGAGGAATCTCAAAAGTCAATCGCTCATCATCATGACTAAAAGATGTACCAGCAAAATCTAACCAATTAGATCCTCTTGTTCTAGTTTCTCTTCTTCTTTTCATAATGAAATATGATATTCCTTCTCCCCAAAGCTCTAATCTAGCTTGTAGAGCAGCTTCATCAGCTAAATCAGCGTCAGGTAATGCATCAATGTAAGAACTGTCATCTAATCTAATATCTAACAAAGCTTTTAAGCTTGAACGAGCAGCAGCATAGTTACCATTTTCAGCTGCAGCTTCAGCATGCAATAAATAAAATTCAGCAATACGCATGTAATGAGAATCAGAATCTATATTAGATTGAGGTCCTGAAAAAGCTCTAAATTCAGCTAAATGTGCACCTTTGTAATAGAATTTACCTCCTGGTCTTAAATCTGAAGAGTAAGGATCTTCAAATTGAAATTTTCTAATATCATCATCTCTAAAATTAGCAAATAAATCAGCGTCTATACCTTTTGGGTTACCTACAGCAGCATAACTATAACTATACTGATCCATAAAGCCCCACCAAGAAAATAAAGAAGCTAAACCTTGACCTTCAGCAGTAATATCTATTCCCCACATAATACCGTCAACAGAATTGATATCATTAAATCCTCCTATTGAACCATCTTCATCTGGTAATAAAGCAACTTCATCATTACTCATAATAGTATAACCAGCATCCACAACTTTTTTTGCGTAAATTTCAGTTTGTGTCCAATTGTTTAAAGCCCCATATGTTCTGGCAATTAAACCTCTAACAATGTCTTGATTTACTTCTATTTTGTCCTCACGTACATATCCGTCTAATAAAGTCTCTGCAGTTAATAAATCATTAAGTGCAAAATCAAAAACTTCTTGAAGTGTACTTTTAGGTTGCTCAAGTTGTTCAGCACTTGAGTAAATTGGTAGTACGCTTTGTGATAAATTTGAAATATCGTTAACATAGGTATGTATTAGATTATAATATGCATAACCTCTAAGTGCTTTTGCTTGACCAATAGTATGCTTTCCACCATCAGTTTCTGGTACTACATCATTACCACCAGCAGCGTCAATAATTAAATTAGATAAACCAATTATTCTGTATAAAAATCTCCAAGGTCTAAGATTATTATTATTATCTGGATCTAAGGCTGCAGTTAATTCTGAAATATCTCTTTGACGACTATAGCTTTTTCCTAAATGAGCCATATCAGCACATAGAATATCCATATTCATAAACATTGCAGTAATACCAAAGTCTTCTTGTGCAGTAGTACCTCCACTTCCTCTACGATATAAATTTTCATAAATACCTAATAAAGTTCCTTTTGCAACGTCAGGATTTATCTCTGCTGCTTCAGCAACTGCAACATCAGTAATGGTAGCAGTTGGTACTGTTTCTAAAAAATCATCACTACACGAAGTAAACGCAGCAATAAGTGCAAATAATATAAGTTTTATTTTTGTTTTCATAATATTATAAATTTAAATTGATTCCCAATACAAATGTAGATAATGGGTTGTATGTATAAATATCAGAGCTTCCTGTTACTGAGGTAGATGGGTTAAAACCTTTTCTTTTTGAAGTTAACCATAAGTTATCACCTGTTGCAAATATCTCTAAATTTTTAGCTCCAATTTTTGAAGCAACTTTTGTAGGTAATTTATAACCAACACGAACGTTGTTTAATGCTAGGAATGAAGCATCTGTTAAAAATCTTGTTGATGTTGCATTTTGCTGTACTTGAAATCCAGCATCTTGTCTTGGTATGTCAGTAACATCACCAGGAGCCATCCAACGATCTCTAATATCAACTGAGAAGTTGTTTGTACCTGCAAAATCATTGTCCATTAAGTTAGCATATGCAGAATCGTAAGCCCATCCACCAATTTGGTAGTTGAATAATGTACTAATTGAGAAATCTCCTATTTCAGCATTAATTCTAAAAGCACCACTGATATCTGGTATAGCTGTTTTATCAATAAATTTATCTGCTGCTTCTCCATAAACTTCAGTAACATCTTGTACTACATTAGAATTTGGATTATCATTGGTGTACTGCGTTAAGTTGGTAATAAGTACATCATCTGCAGATGCATAGGTACCATCACCATTTACATCATCAAAATAACGTTCCCATTGTGCTGCTCCTGTATCAGAATTAACACCTACATAAACAGGGATATGTCTGTCGTATAAAGAACGACCAACTTCATAGGCAAACCCACCATTAATAATTAATTTTCTCTCTTCTCCTGTAACTGGGTCAATTGGTAAAGCTTTGAATTCATTACTTAGCATTGCTCCATTAACACCGAAATTTAATTTAAATCGATCCTTTTGAATAAGTCTAAAATTCAAATCAAATTCTACACCTCTATTTACGATTTCTCCATCGTTTACTAGTATAGAAGCATATGTTCCTAAAGATTGTGCTACATCTCTATTAAAGAACATATCTGTAGTACTTATATTGTAGTACTCAAGTGATCCATCTATAAAATTACCTAATTCGAATTCAACACCAATATTGAATTGGTTAGAACTTTCCCAAGTTAAGTCTGGATTACCTTTATAATCAAATGCTAATGAAATATTTCCATTTAAATTGTTAATAGAGTATTGGTTATAACCTGGATAATATCTAGCTACTGTACCATTTAAAACACCAGAATTACCAATAATACCATAACTTGCTTTTAATTTTAAAAGATCTATGAAATTGTAGTCACTTAAGAAATCTTCTTTAGAAAGAATCCATGCTGCACCAACCGAGTAAAAATTACCCCATTTGTTGTTTACAAATCTTGAAGATGCATCTCTATTGAAGGTAGCATTCAAAAAGTATTTACCTGCGTAATCTGTAGTAACATTAGCAATGTAACTTTCAGTAGCTTCTGTATCTGTATAACCATCAACAGGTTGATTTACAACACCATTTGAGATGTCAGTTCCAAAAGGAGTTACCAAGTTGGTACGCTCTGCTTCTAAATAATTGAATTCGTAACTAGTTGCTACGTGAGATACAAAAGCATTTAATTTAAAATCATTAAATGTTTTCTTGTAACGGAAACCAGTTCTTAACGTATAGTTTTTAGTTTCTCTTCTAGTTCTGTTAATTAAACCACCATTTCCTTTCGCTGGACTATAAAAAGGCTCATTTAAGTCAATGTCGTCATTCATAAAATATTGGTACGCAAAATTGTTTTCGAATATTAAACCTTCTGCTAAATCAATTTTAAGGTCATTATTAAAGTTTACAGAGTTGTTTTTATTTCTACTAATGTTTATCTGTGAATCTGCAACACCATTTGTAGCAAAACCAAAACCACGACCATCTTCTAAACCATAATCATATAAAAATCCTCCATAAATAGGGTCATCTATTCTATCACCTGCTGCATCTCTTCTGTACAATGGGTATATAGAAGGTAAGTTATCAATCCACCAAAACTGTGATGATGAAGAAGAACCTGTTCCATTATCGTTTGATTCACTCTGTGTGTAGTTTAGAGATGTATTTAAAGTGATATTATCACCAAATTTATTAACACCTGCTACACGAGCATTTAATCTTGTATAATCTGTATTAGAAGCATAACCAACATCTTCAATATATCCTAGAGATACATAAACAGAAGAATTTTCAAAAGAATTAGATAATGATACATTAGCCTCTAATCTATTCGATGGCTGAAAAGCAAAATCTTCCCAATCTTCTGGGGTATATCTTCTTGTTATGCCAGGTCTAACTGTACCAGTAGCAGGATCAATAAGTTCAGAAACACCAGTAGCTCCTGAATCTGAAGTATTCCACATATTATAGATTGGAGAAATATCTGAAACATCGGCATTGTTTCCTTCAAAAAGGTTGCTATTTGCATAATCAATTGCTAAAGCGTTATCTCCGTTATTAGACAATAAACCTCTTTGGTAAATTCCTTCCCATGCAATACCTATGTACTCCTCAGGACTACTAATTGTTTCGTATCTTGGTACACCTTGAAAGTTTGTACCTGACTTGATAGAAACATTTAATGATGAACCACCAGAACTCTTACCTCTTTTTGTTGTAATAACGATTACACCGTTTGAACCTCTTGCACCATATAACGAAGTTGCTGAAGCATCTTTCAAAATAGTTACAGATTCGATATCATAAGGATTAATATCATTCAAACTACCTGAAAAAGGTGCATCATCAACAATATATAAAGGAGCGTTACTACCATTTACAGAACCAAAACCTCTAATTCTAATTGTAGATACACTACCTGGCTGTCCAGATGTGTTAATAACATTTACACCTGCAGCCTCTCCTGCTAATGCTTGACTTACGTTTGTAAAAGATTTTGCAGAAATATTTTCACCTTGTACCACTTTTGCAGATCCTGCAAATGATGTCTTAGAAACACTACCAAATCCTGTTACTACAATTTCGTCTAATACATTGCTGTCTTCAATCATGGTTACATTAATAGTGGTTGACGAACCAACTTTTTTCTCTAGTACTTTGTAACCTAAGTATCTAAAAACCAAAATGTCTTTGCTACTAGCCTTAATAGAGTATTCACCATTAAAATTAGTTTGTGCACCAGTAGTTGTACCTTTGATGTTAATACTTACCGAAGGTAAAGGACCTGATTGATCAGATACTGTACCTGAAACAGTTTTTTGTTGTGCAAAGGTTATTTGCACTACCAACGCCAAGAATAGCGTTAAAATTCCATTAAACTTTGTCTTCATTTTATAATTATTTGAATTAATTAAAGTCAAAAGTCTTAAATTAAAGTTAATTAAACAACTTATTTAACTTTTTTTTGTTTAATTAAACGTAAAATAATTGAAACAATATTGTTTGTATTTCGTAAACTTCTTTAAAACACTGGTGGTTTCGAACACTTATAATTTTAAATTTTTAGTTTTAAATTATAAGTTAGGAACATTTGAAGCATAAAAAAGGCCGTCTAAAACTAATTAGACGACCCTTTGTTTATAATTTTATAAAGATTTGCTTATTTAAACAACCATAGTTTGGTATCTAAATTATCTGCACCTTGAGCAGCAACTGCAGCATTATAATTTTCTTCGTTTAAAGAAGCAGCTGTTGCAGAGTAACCATGTCTTTGTGGGATATCTGTAGCATTAGATAGTAAATCACCTGGAGCAACTAATCCAATTTTACCTTCAGTACCCATTGCTTTGAATCTTCTCCACTCAGCCCAACTGTTGTAACCTTGTAAATATAAAGAAACCCATTTTTCGTAAGCAATATCGTCTACACCTGTGTAAGGGTTAGCAGCGATGTATGCAGTAGCATCTGCAGCATCTACTCCCCATTGATCCATAGAAGCTTGAATAGCTTGTTCATAAAGAGTAGCAGCGTCTTCTGTTGTCCATCCCCAAGCAGCAGCTTCAGCTCTGGCAAATAAAACTTCTGCATAAGTATAAATCATTAAAGGAGCATCACCTTTATTGATGATATCAGCTGTAATAAATGAATAATTGGCAGTGGCTGAATTAGATTGTCCATATGGAGCACCTACATAAACAGCACCCGTTTCTGAAAGTTGAGCATATTTTGGTAATCTTGGGTCTTCTGGAGCAGTGTTTGTTCCAGAACCAATTAATTTGTTTACAAAAGTATCACTCATTAAGTAATCTTTTCTTCCTTCGTTAACAAAGTGATCTTCCCATGGATTATCATTAGAATCTTCTGATAAGAATGTATATTGAATATTATCTGAATTAGAAGATATTACACCTGATAAAGCTTCATTAAATTTAGCACTACCAGTTGTAGGGTCTGCATTAGACAAACGCAAAGCCATAACCATTTTAATGGTATTTGCAAATGTTCTCCAACTTGTCATATCACCTCCAAAAAGAATGTCTCCAGAAGGTCCATTACCAGAATCCATAGAAGCTAAAGCAGCATCTAACTCACTAAATAAACCCATGTAAATTGCTTCCTGAGAATCGTATTTTGGTTTTGTAGTGTTGTTAGCGTCATTTGCTTCAGTATAAGGTAAATACCCCCATCTTTCAGTCATTAACTGATACCAATATACTTTTAAGATAGTAGCAGCTGCTATTTGGTTACCATTTGAACCATAAGCTTGAGCTGCAACTTTAGTGTCTTCACTAGTGTTTATTTCAATAATTTGTTTAATATCTTGCAATGTTGCATAAGAACCATTAGTACCCCAATTTAATGTTTGGTATCTAGATTCTTCATCATATTGTCCATTAGATAAATATTGAACATATAAATTTGCAGTTCTGTGCGAAGTTATTCCACTAAATCCTCTTTGAACATTTGTTAATAGTAAGGATGGTACAGAATTACTTGGACTATTTGGATCGACATTTGTACCTCCAAAATCTACAGTTTCACAAGCTGTAAAGGCAACCAATACAGCCAGTATAAGTGTTTTAATTTTAATATTGTTTTTCATTTTATTCGTTTTTTTTTAGAAAGTCATTCTTAAGTTAAATCCAACTGTTCTAACGTTTGGTAATTGACCACCTTCAGTCCAATTTACACCATCTGCAGTTTCAATTTCAGATGGATCTAAACCAGGTATTGCAGAATGAATTAACCATACATTATTAGCAAATACACCAACATTTATTTTTTTGAAAGGTGTGTTTTCTAATGCTTTAACAGGTAAGTCGTAGTCTAATCTTACTGTTCTTAATTTTATGTAAGAAGCGTCATATAACCATCTTTCATGCAACGCAAATAAACGACCCCAATAAGTAGCGCCTTCTACATTATAAGAAACAGGTGCACCAGTTGTTTCATCAACACCTTCTATTAATACCCCTCCAGATGCTCCTGTAGCATTTGCAACTGCACTACCACTTGATGTAGCAGTACCAACTAGTGGATCTCTTACAGGGTTTCCTAAATTGTTATTTCCAACAGTTTCGATACCTAAACCAGAATAGTTGTTAAACATTCTTGATACAGAAAATACTTTACCTCCACTTTGAAAGTCAACATCAAAACCTAAATTAAAGTTTTTGTAACGAATATTGTTAGATAAACCACCTGTAAAGTCTGGTAATACATTACCTAAATATTGATTAGTTTCGTATCTTGGAGCACCAGTTGAAGATAAAACGATGTTTCCATCATCATCTCTAGTAAAAGCTCTACCATAGATAGCACCCCACTCTTCACCAACTCTTTCTTGTAACTGAATTCCTCTCCAAGAACTAGAAAGTACATTTACATCAACACCATCAGCAATAGCAACAACTTTTCTTTTTAATGTAGCAAAGTTAGAATATACGCTCCATTCAAAGTCTTCTGTTTTTATTGGTGAGAAATTTAAACCAACTTCTATACCATCAGTTGTTTGTTCTCCACTATTTAAAAATGTAGAAGTAAATCCGCTTGCACCATCTAAAGATACATTAGTAGGTAAGTCAACATCTTTTCTTTGGAAATAAGTAAGGTCTAAATCAATTTTTCCTTTAAATAATTTTAATTCAGTACCAAATTCATAATCCACTCTTTGACCACCTTCTAACAATGGGTTTGCAAACACACCTTGGCTGCTTAATGTACCACTATTTCCGTAAGGAGTACCAATATCGAAAGTAGGAGTTAATCTGTATCTACTAGGGAAGAAAGGCCCAGATGCAGCACTTGCTCTTAATTTACCAAATGAAATTATATCATTTTGTGGTAATAATTTTGTGAAAATAAAACTTACAGAACCCCCATAAGTTTCAACTCTATTAGCATCAGGGTTTGCAGTAGATCCCCAATCAAATCTAGCAGATCCGTCTACAAAAAGCATATCCTTATATCCTAAAGAGGCTTTAGCGAAAACACCTTGCGTTTTTTGCTTATATTGTTCATTAACAACAACAGGTCTATCTACAGAAGTACTTAAACTATAGAAATCTAAAGTGGTTAAACCTCCTACTGTATTTGATCTCAATTCCTCTCCACCAAGTGTAATTAGTTCAAAACCAGCACTAGCATTTAAATCTAAATCTTCAGTTAAATCTTTAGAATAGTTTACTATACCAAATAATTCATCTCTATAGTTCATGCTTTCGTTTTCACTATAAGAAGGTTGTCCTAAGCCACCAAAAGCAGTTCTATCATTAGACTCAAAAGAAGTAGCTGTTTTTCTTAATTCTACATAACCATTCAAATTATCATTAACGGTATAATTTAAACCAATTCTACCATAAGTAGCATTTTTAGTTTGTGTATTTAAATTTTCGTTAGTTTCAAAAAATGGAGAATCCCAATATAATGGACTTGTATCTGTTGGGCTGTTGATATTCCAAGAAACAACTTGTCCATTTCTTCTGTAATTTCTAACTCTGTCCATATCTAATTGACGTTGCCACCATTGGTTAAAGTTAGATGCAATGTTTCCATATCCATTATCAGGAAAGTTTCTAGTTCTTCTATCTTGATAGTTAATATTGGCATAACCTTCTAGTTTATCTGTAATATTAAATCTAGCATTCACATAACCTTGAACTTGTCTTCTAAATGAGTTAGGTACAACACTGGTTCTATCAATATTAACAAGACCTGCTTTAATACTATAATCTTCTCCCGCTTTTGAGAAATCTATTGAAGTGTTATTGGTACTACCAGTATCAAAGAAATCCTTGATGTTATCTGGATTAGCTTCAAATGCTCTTAATTGACCAAACTCAGGGTCTCCTTGAATCCAAGAATCCCAATGACGAACCATTGTACCATCTAATTTAGGACCCCAGCTTTCATCTGCATAATATTCTACCATTTGTTGCCCATCAAAAGATGACCAAGAAGCAGGATGTCTTGAAGCGTCGAAGCTAAATGTGTTAAAGTCTTGAGAATAACCACCACCATATTCATTTTGGTATTCAGGTAATAAATACACATTGTCCATAGATGTACTGTGGTTAACTGTAATTGTAGAAGTACCTTTTTTAGCGGTTTTAGTTGTAATTACAATAATACCACTAAGAGCTTCAGGTCCATACAAAGCTGTTGCTGCAGCTCCTTTAAGTACTGATAAATCTGCAATGTCATCAGTATTAATGTCTGAAATACTATTTACCTTTACGTTATCTACAATGTAAAGTGAAATACTTTGACCTCTTAAACGGATACTTGAATTACCAAATCCAGAAGATGGTGCACCTACAGCTTGAACCCCAGAAACACGACCAGCTAACGCATTGTTTAAGTCTGTTTCTCTTGTTCTTACTAGGTTTTCTGGTTTTACAGATTGTTGTGCAAAACCAAGAGATTTTTTATCTCTTTTAATACCTAATGCAGTAACTACAATTTCATCTAATACACTTGCATCTTCCACCATTGTTATGTTTACAGTGTTAGATGACCCTACTGCTTTTTCTGCAGTTTTGTAGCCTAAGTAACTAAATCTAAGGATGTCTCCTTTTTTAACTTTGATAGCATACTTTCCATCAAAATCAGTTTCAGTTCCTTTTGCTGTTCCTTTCACAGAAACACTAACACCAGGTAGTGGTCCTGATGCTTCAGATACAGTTCCAGTAACTGTCTTTTCTTGTGCTAAAGTAATTTGCACAACCAACGCTAAGAGTAGCGTTAGAAATCCTTTCAACTTTGTTTTCATTATTTAATTTATTTGAATTAATTTGGGTCAAATATTAAAAATTAAAATCAAAGAACCAATAAAAATTGTTAATAATTGTTAATTATTGTTAAAACGAAAGAAAAAGTCTAATGATTTAATGAAATCGTTAAACATTATTAAAAAAAAGTCACCCAATTGATGTTTAATTGAATGTTCGATAAATTAAAAGTGGCATTTTTGCTTCCAACAACAGAATTGATATTGAAAACAGATTTATTTTTTGTAAAGCAATATCCAAGGCCAAAACTTAAATAGTTTGTCGCGTTAATATATCCAAAATCAGCAATAGAATAAATATAGGAATCATTATTGGTTAATAATCTATATTCAGTATTAAAATAGGTGTACTGTTTGGTAAATATGCTTTGTTCATTAAAGCCTCTTATAGATTTTGGGCCGCCAATTCTAAAAAGTTCATTGGTTAAGTAGTTGGTGGAGTTTAAGTATCCAATTTTATTCTTAATATAAAAACTGTTTCTATTATTGATATCCCAAATATAGGTTGTTAAAGTTTCTATTTTATATTGATTTGAAAAACTTTGATTTGCTTGTCTTTTACCAAGACTGTGTGTAATTTCAAAATGGAATTTATCATTCAAAAAAAAATCATTTTTAGCAATGGTGTAATTGTATGCAAAGCCCAGAAAATAATTATTAAAAGTTTCGAGATTAGTGCTTGTATTATTTGTTAAGTTTTCTGAAGATGTTGAATCGTAATTAAGTGCTATTTTAGATTTCGAGTTAAAATTATAGAATAGTTTAATATTAAAGGTGGTGTTTAAAAAGGTAGAGTCTTGTTTGTAAATGTTAAACAGTATTTTTGGAGTAAATTTTGAATTAAATAAATAAGGTGTTTCTGAAGTTAAACGAAACTCTTGCCTATCTTGCCCAATGCTATTCCAGTATAGTTCCAATTTTTCTCCTTTATTAAAAGTGTTGTTTAGTTTTAAGTCTATATTTCCATTAAATAATAAATCCCCATTTTCTTCGGATGAAAAATTTATAATTCCATCAAAGCTATTATTTATTTTTTTCTTGAAATATAAATATAATAATGTAGAATCCTTTGTGAATAAAATTTCAGGTGGTTTTATTACTTGAATAAATTTTAAGCTTTCCGAGTCATTAGAAATCTGTTTGATTTTTTGTTGATGAAATATTGTACCTTCTTTGATTTTAAAATGATTTTTTAGAAGCGATTTTGGAAAATTCTCATATCCTTTAATAACAACCTTATTTAAATGTCTTTTTTTAGAGATGCTTAAATCTAATTCAGCAATTAGTTTTTTGTTTTTAATATTTAAATTTTTCAATCGAACTTTAGAAAAAGGTTTTCCTTGTTTTTCTAATTTTTTTGAGATGGTCAGTAGCGTGTTTTCAATTTCTTTTATTGGTATGGTCAATGAATCAGATTTTAAATCTTTAAAAAGAAAACGAAACTCTGGTTTTATTTTTAATACCATAGCATCTATTTTTTTGTTTAAGGTAAAATACACCATAAAATTATTTTTCATTTTTTTAATGCTGTCAATAGAGTTTGTCAAATACCCCATTTTTTTTAAATTAATAGATGTTTTGTTTATTTCCGTAATTAACGATAGTGAATCTTTGTGTTTTTGTTTGTATTTAATTTGTTGTAAAAATTTTGCTTCGTTATCATGAATAGAGGTGAGTTGAAGTGTTAGCTTTTGTGCAAAAAAATCACAATTAAAAAAAAAGGCATAAAAGAGTAAAAAAAGATAAATGAGTTTCGACTTCAAAATGGATCAAATATAAAATTCAAAAGTAAGTTAATTCGATAAAAACAACTGGTTAAATAATCATTTTCAAAAAATAACTTACTGATATTTGTATAATTAGAATTTAATTGTACATTTGCACACCCTTAAAAACAGGGTAAAGTTTAATATAAACGAAAAACAGTAATAATTTAGTATGCCAACTATTCAACAATTAGTTCGTAAAGGAAGAACCAAAATAACTAAGAAGAGTAAATCGGCTGCTTTGTCGTCTTGTCCTCAAAGACGTGGAGTTTGTACACGTGTTTATACTACAACACCAAAGAAACCTAATTCAGCAATGCGTAAAGTTGCCAGAGTTAGATTGACTAATGGTAATGAGATAAACGCATACATTCCAGGTGAAGGACACAACTTACAAGAGCACTCGATAGTATTAGTTAGAGGTGGAAGGGTAAAAGATTTACCAGGTGTTAAATATCACGTGGTACGTGGAGCATTAGATACAGCAGGTGTTGAGGGTAGAACTCAACGTAGGTCTAAGTATGGTGCAAAACGCCCAAAAAAGTAAAATTAGTAACTTTTTTAATGTAAAGACATGAGAAAAAGAGCAGCAAAAAAAAGAGTCTTATTACCAGATCCAAAGTTTAATGATCAGTTAGTTACGCGTTTTGTGAATAACTTGATGTGGAGTGGTAAAAAGTCAGTAGCCTTTAAAGTATTTTATGATGCAATGGATATCGTAGAAGAAAGAAAAGGTGAAGGTGAAGAAAAAACAGCCTTAGAAATTTGGAAAGAAGGCTTGTCAAATGTAATGCCTCACGTAGAAGTTAGATCTCGTAGAGTAGGTGGTGCAACATTCCAAATCCCTATGCAAATCAGACCAGACCGTAAAGTATCTATGGCCATCAAATGGATGATTTTGTATACGCGTAAAAGAAATGAAAAAACAATGGCGCAACGTTTAGCTGCTGAAATTTTAGCTGCGGCTAAAGAAGAAGGAGCTGCTGTAAAAAAGAGAGTAGATACTCATAAAATGGCAGAAGCAAACAAAGCATTTTCACATTTTAGATTCTAATAGAAATGGCTAGAGATTTAAAATATACAAGAAATATAGGTATTGCAGCTCATATTGATGCTGGAAAAACTACAACCACAGAGCGTGTTCTGTATTATACAGGTGTTTCTCACAAGATTGGTGAGGTTCATGATGGTGCAGCAACTATGGACTGGATGGAACAAGAGCAAGAAAGAGGTATTACAATTACTTCTGCTGCAACAACTTGTACATGGAATTTTCCAATTGAAAATGGAGAAAAAACTCCAGATACTAAAGGATATCATTTTAATATTATTGATACTCCTGGTCACGTAGACTTTACTGTAGAAGTAAATAGATCATTGCGTGTGTTAGATGGATTGGTTTTCTTGTTTTCTGCTGTTGATGGTGTAGAACCTCAATCAGAAACAAACTGGAGACTAGCTGATAACTATAAAGTACCAAGAATCGGATTCGTTAATAAAATGGATCGTCAAGGTTCTGACTTTTTAGGTGTTTGTCAGCAGGTAAAAGATATGTTAAAATCAAACGCAGTGCCAATCGTTTTAAATATTGGTGATGAAGATGAATTTAAAGGTGTTATTGATTTAGTAAAGAATCGTGCTATTGTATGGCATGACGAAACTCAAGGAGCAACTTTCGATGTTATCGAAATTCCTGAGGATATGAAAGAAGAAGCTCGTAAATACCGTGCACTTTTAATAGAGGAAGTAGCAAGTTATGATGAAGATCTTCTTGAGAAATTTATGGAAGATGAAGATTCAATTACAGAAGAAGAAGTGCATAGTGCATTAAGAGCTGCTGTTATGGATATGGCAATTATTCCTATGATTTGTGGATCTGCGTTTAAAAACAAAGGTGTTCAATTTTTATTAGATGCTGTTTGTCGTTATTTACCTTCTCCTACAGATAAAGAAGGTATTACAGGTACAAACCCAGATACAGGTTTAGAAGAATTACGTAAGCCAGATGTTAAAGAACCATTTGCTGCCTTAGCGTTTAAAATTGCTACAGATCCTTTTGTTGGTCGTTTGGCATTTTTTAGAGCGTATTCAGGACGTTTAGATGCTGGTTCTTACGTGTTAAACAATCGTTCAGCTAAAAAAGAACGTATTTCTCGTATTTATCAAATGCATGCTAATAAGCAAAACGCAATTGATTATATCGAAGCTGGAGATATTGGTGCTGCTGTAGGTTTTAAATCAATTAAAACTGGTGATACTTTATCTGACGAAAAGCACCCAATCGTTTTGGAATCTATGGATTTTCCAGATCCAGTAATTGGTATTGCTGTTGAACCTAAAACTAAAGCTGATGTTGATAGATTAGGTATCGGTTTAGGTAAGTTAGCTGAAGAAGATCCTACTTTTACAGTAAGAACTGATGAAGCTTCAGGTCAGACAATTATTTCTGGTATGGGTGAATTGCACTTAGATGTAATTGTAGATCGTTTAAAACGTGAGTTCAAAGTTGAAGTTAACCAAGGTCAACCTCAAGTAGAATATAAAGAAGCTATTACAGCTGCTGCAGATCATAGAGAAGTTTATAAGAAACAATCTGGTGGTCGTGGTAAATTTGCTGATATTGTATTTACTATGGAGCCAGCAGATGAAGGTGTTCAAGGATTACAATTTGAGTCTATAATTAAAGGGGGTAACGTTCCTAAAGAATTTGTACCTTCTGTAGAAAAAGGATTCAAAGAAGCAATGAAGAATGGTCCTTTAGCAGGTTACGAAATGGATTCTATGAAAGTTACTTTAAAGGATGGTTCTTTTCACGCAGTGGATTCTGATCAATTATCTTTTGAATTGGCTGCAAAATTAGGTTATAAAGCTGCTGCAAAAGCTGCAAAAGCTAAAATTATGGAACCTTTAATGAAGTTAGAAGTGCTAACTCCAGAAGAAAACATGGGTGATATAGTTGGTGACTTAAACAGAAGAAGAGGCCAAGTTAATGATATGAGTGATCGAAATGGAGCTAAAGTTGTTAAAGCCTTAGTCCCTTTATCTGAAATGTTCGGATACGTTACTGCATTAAGAACCATGTCTTCTGGTAGAGCAACATCTACGATGGAATTTTCACATTATGCTGAAACTCCTTCAAATGTTTCTGAGGATGTAATTGCAAAAGCAAAAGGATAACCTACTAAATATTATTATAAGATGAGTCAAAAAATTAGAATAAAATTAAAGTCTTACGATTACAATTTAGTAGATAAATCTGCTGAAAAGATAGTAAAGACGGTAAAAAGTACTGGAGCTGTTGTAAACGGACCAATACCATTACCAACCCATAAAAAGATTTTTACAGTTTTACGTTCACCACACGTTAATAAAAAATCTAGAGAACAATTTCAATTAGCTGCTTACAAGAGATTATTAGACATTTATAGTTCTTCTTCAAAAACTATTGATGCTTTAATGAAACTTGAATTACCAAGTGGTGTGGAAGTTGAAATCAAAGTATAAGTAAATTAAGAATAACTTTCGGTTTAATTTTGTTAAGCCGAAAGTTTTTTATACTTTTGCAACCCGAAATTGAGTAGGGTAAAGCTATTTTTTTTAAGTAGCAACATGTCCAGAGCGTTTCGCGAAGGAAAAACGGAAAAACAAAATCAGCGTTGAATTTGTTTGCGCTGTTTTTTTTTAAGTGAAATTTTAAGGACTAAGAGTGAAACAATTGTTTCAAAACAAATAATTATTAATAATAGACGCGCTGGATACTATAATCTATCGTCTAAAATTTTAACTAAATGTCTGGGTTAATAGGAAGAAAAATTGGAATGACCAGCTTATTTGACGAAAACGGGAAAAATATTCCTTGTACGGTTATTGAAGCAGGTCCTTGCGTTGTTACCCAAGTCAGAACCGAAGAGGTTGACGGATACAATGCGTTGCAACTTGGTTTCGATGACAAAAAGGCGAAGAGTTCTAACAAAGCGTTAGACGGTCACTTTAAAAAAGCTGGCACCACTGCTAAGAAAAAAGTCGTTGAATTTCAAGGGTTTGAAGAACAGTACAAATTAGGAGATTCTATCACGGTTGATCATTTCGCTGAGGGAGAGTTTGTTGATGTTTCTGGGGTTTCTAAAGGTAAAGGTTTTCAAGGTGTAGTAAAACGTCACGGTTTTGGTGGGGTTGGTCAAGCTACTCATGGTCAACATAATCGATTAAGAGCTCCTGGTTCAATTGGTGCTGCATCATATCCTGCAAGAGTATTCAAAGGAATGCGTATGGCAGGTAGAATGGGAGGAGATAAAGTGAAAGTACAAAATTTAAGAGTGTTAAAAGTGGTTGCTGAAAAGAACTTACTTGTTGTTAAAGGAGCAATTCCTGGTCACAAAAACGCTTTTGTAACTATTCAGAAATAATGGAATTAGCAGTTTTAGATATTACAGGAAAAGATACAGGTAGAAAGGTTGAACTATCTGCAGATGTATTTGGTATAGAGCCTAATGATCATGCTATATATTTAGATGTTAAGCAGTACTTGGCAAATCAACGTCAGGGAACTCATAAGTCTAAAGAAAGAGCTGAAATAGTAGGGTCAACAAGAAAGATAAAAAAACAAAAAGGAACTGGTACTGCAAGAGCAGGTTCTATCAAGTCTGGTGTTTTTAGAGGTGGTGGTCGTATGTTTGGGCCAAGACCAAGAAACTATTCTTTTAAATTGAATAAAAACTTAAAGCGTTTAGCACGTAAGTCAGCTTTAAGTATTCAAGCAAACGATAAGAATTTAGTAGTAGTAGAAGATTTTAACTTTGATACACCAAAGACTAAAAACTTTGTGAACGTACTTAAAGCTTTAGAATTAGAAACTAAAAAATCATTATTCGTTTTAGGAGATGAAAATGCAAATGTGTATTTATCCTCACGTAATTTAAAAGGTTCTAAAGTTGTCAAGGCTTCAGAAATCAATACCTATGGCGTTTTGAACGCTAATGCTGTTGTAATTACTGAAGGTTCTTTAGTAGAAATTAACTCAAATTTAAGCAAATAGGGAGATGAGTATTTTAATAAAACCTATTATCACGGAAAAAGCAACAAACGATAGTGAATTATTTAATCGTTATACATTTGTTGTAGATAACAAAGCTAATAAATTAGAGATTAAAGACGCTGTTGAGGCAGCTTATGGAGTTTCTATTTCAAGTGTTAAAACTTTAAACTACCCTATTCAAAGAAATACAAAGTATACTAAAAAAGGTTTAGTTACTGGTATTAAAAGCGGGTATAAAAAAGCTATAGTACAGGTAGCAGAAGGAGAAAGTATTGATTTTTATAACAATCTTTAAGAAAAGACACAATGTCAGTTAGAAAATTAAAACCAATAACACCAGGTCAGCGTTTTAGAGTTGTGAATGGGTTCGACACCATAACAACTGATAAGCCGGAAAAGTCATTATTGGCGCCGAAAAAAAGATCTGGAGGTCGAAACAATCAGGGTAGAATGACTACGCGTAATATCGGAGGTGGTCACAAGCAAAAGTATCGTATTATCGATTTTAAAAGAGATAAGAAGGGTATCCCTGCAACAGTAAAAACTATTGAATACGATCCAAATCGTACTGCATTTATTGCTTTAATTAGTTATGCTGATGGTGAAAAGCGTTATGTAATTGCTCAAAACGGTTTAAAAGTTGGTCAGACAATCGTATCAGGTGCTGGGGTTACTCCAGAAATAGGAAATACAATGTCACTTAGCGATATTCCTTTAGGGACAACGATTTCTTGTATAGAATTACATCCAGGTCAAGGTGCTGTTATGGCACGTTCTGCTGGTTCATTTGCTCAGTTAATGGCAAGGGATGGAAAATATGCAACTGTAAAGTTACCTTCAGGAGAAACTAGATTAATTTTATTGACTTGTACTGCAACAATTGGTGTTGTATCTAATTCAGATCATCAATTATTAGTATCAGGTAAGGCTGGGAGAAGAAGATGGTTAGGTAGAAGACCAAGAGTTAATGCTGTTAGAATGAACCCTGTTGATCACCCAATGGGAGGTGGAGAAGGACGTTCATCAGGAGGTCATCCGAGATCAAGAAATGGTATTCCTGCAAAAGGATTTAAAACTAGATCTAAGACTAAAGCTAGTAATAAGTACATTATTGAACGTAGAAAGAAATAATTAAGTCATGGCAAGATCATTAAAAAAAGGACCTTACATTCACTATAAATTAGAGAAAAAAGTGTTAGCTAATGTTGAATCTGGTAATAAATCGGTTATCAAAACTTGGTCAAGAGCAAGTATGATTTCTCCAGATTTTGTGGGTCAAACTATCGCTGTTCATAATGGACGTCAGTTTGTACCTGTATATGTAACAGAAAACATGGTAGGGCATAAATTAGGCGAATTTTCACCAACTCGTTCTTTTAGAGGACATGCTGGTGCAAAAAATAAAGGTAAAAAATAGTAGGAAATGGGAGTTCGTAAAAAAAATATGGCAGATCAGTTAAAAGCAGATAGAAAGCAACGTGCTTTCGCGAAGCTTACTAACTGTCCTACATCACCAAGAAAAATGCGTTTAGTAGCTGATCAAGTAAGAGGTGTAGAAGTTGAAAAGGCTTTACAAATCTTAAAATTCAGTCCAAAAGAAGCATCAATCAATTTAGAGAAATTGTTATTGTCTGCAATAGCAAATTGGCAAGCTAAAAATGAGGATGCATCTATTGAAGACGCAGGTTTATATGTAAAATCTATTTGTGTAGATAGTGCAGGAATGTTAAAAAGATTAAGACCAGCTCCACAAGGACGTGCTCATAGAATTCGTAAGCGTTCTAATCATGTGACATTAGAGTTAGGTAGTAAAAATTTAAGTAATTAATCAAAGTAGAAATGGGACAAAAAACTAATCCAATAGGAAATCGTTTAGGAATCATCAGAGGTTGGGAGTCTAACTGGTATGGTGGTAATGACTACGGAGATAAAATTGCAGAAGATGATAAGATAAGAAAGTATATTAATGCTAGATTATCTAAAGCAAGTGTTTCTAGAGTAATTATAGAGCGCACCTTAAAGCTTGTAACCGTTACTATTACAACTGCACGTCCAGGTATTATTATTGGTAAAGGAGGTCAGGAAGTAGACAAGTTAAAAGAAGAGCTTAAAAAGATTACAGGTAAAGAAGTTCAAATTAATATTTTTGAAATTAAACGTCCAGAATTAGATGCAAAGTTAGTTGCAACTAGTATTGCCCGTCAAATAGAAAATAGAATTTCTTACAAAAGAGCAGTTAAAATGGCTATTCAAGCCACCATTAGAATGAATGCTGAAGGAATTAAGGTTCAAATTTCAGGTCGTTTAAATGGTGCAGAGATGGCACGTTCAGAACATTATAAAGAAGGTAGAATTCCTCTTTCTACTTTTAGAGCTGATATCGATTATGCACTTGTAGAAGCTCATACTCAATACGGAAGACTAGGTGTTAAAGTATGGATTATGAAGGGTGAGGTTTATGGTAAAAGAGAATTATCTCCATTAGTTGGCTTGTCAAAAAAACAAGGTGGTAAAGGTGGTGATAGATCTAAACGAGGACCTCGTAGAAGAAAATAATTTTTAAAATTAGAAATTAAAGATGTTACAGCCAAAAAGAGTAAAATACCGTAAGGTACAGAAGGCGAAAGGGAATATGACTGGGAATGCTCAGAGAGGGAACCAACTTTCTAATGGAATGTTCGGTATCAAATCTGTAGACCAGAATCTATTAACTTCACGTCAAATAGAGGCAGCTCGTATCGCAGCAACGCGTCATATGAAAAGAGAAGGTCAGTTATGGATAAAAATATTTCCAGACAAGCCTATTACAAAGAAGCCTTTAGAAGTACGTATGGGTAAAGGTAAAGGAGCACCAGATCATTTTGTTGCAGTTATTAAACCGGGTAGAATTTTGTTTGAAGTTGGTGGTGTACCAATGCATGTAGCAAAAGAAGCTTTACGTTTAGCAGCTCAAAAACTTCCTGTAAAAACGAAGTTTGTGATAGCAAGAGATTTTGATATTAACGCATAATTCGAATCACAATGAAACAATCAGAAATTAAAGAATTATCCACAGCTGATCTTAATGAAAAGCTGGGAGCGTTGCAAAAGAATTATACTGATCTTAAAATGGCTCACGCAATAACTCCGTTAGAGAATCCATTGCAGTTGAGAGGATTAAGAAGAACTGTAGCAAGAATTGCAACAGAATTAACAAAAAGAGAATTACAATAATTCTATAGTCAGTTTTAAAGATGGAAAAAAGAAATCTTAGAAAAGAGAGAATAGGTGTAGTTTCTAGTAGCAAAATGGAGAAATCTATTGTTGTATCTGAAACAAAAAGAGTAAAGCACCCAATGTACGGTAAATTCGTTTTAAAAACGAAAAAGTATGTTGCACACGACGAAAAGAATGATTGCAACGAAGGTGATACTGTAAGGATCATGGAAACTAGACCTATGAGTAAATCTAAACGTTGGAGATTAGTAGAAATCCTAGAAAGAGCTAAATAATATGTTACAAACAGAATCAAGATTAAAGGTAGCAGATAATACTGGAGCTAAAGAAGTTTTAGTCATTAGAGTTTTAGGAGGAACCAAAAAACGTTACGCAAGTATTGGAGACAAGATTGTTGTTTCTGTAAAGTCTGCAACTCCTAACGGAACTGTAAAAAAAGGTCAAGTATCTAGAGCAGTTGTTGTAAGAACTAAAAAAGAAGTAAGACGTAAGGATGGATCATATATTAGATTTGATGATAACGCTTGTGTACTTTTAAATCCTACAGAGGAAATGAGAGGAACTCGTGTATTTGGTCCTGTTGCTCGTGAACTTCGTGAGAAACAGTTCATGAAAATTGTATCATTAGCACCTGAAGTGCTTTAAATCATTATATATATAAATGAAAAAGTTCAAATTAAAATCAGGAGATACTGTAAAAGTAATTGCAGGAGACCATAAAGGATCTGAAGGTAAGGTTTTACAAATTATCAAGGATAAAGATAGAGTATTGGTAGAAGGTGTTAATTTAGTTTCTAAGCATACAAAACCAAGCGCTCAGAGTCCTCAAGGTGGTATTGTAAAAAAAGAAGCATCACTTCATATATCTAATGTTATGTTAGTTGAAGATGGTGTTGCTGTTAGGGTTGGTTATAATGTTGATGGAGATACTAAAACTAGAATCTCTAAAAAAACGAATAAATAATAGTAATCATGAGTTACGTACCAAGATTAAAAGCAGAATATAAAGAAAGAGTTATCAAAGCTCTTACTGAAGAGTTCAGTTATAAAAATGTTATGCAGGTGCCAAAGTTAGAAAAAATAGTTGTTTCTAAAGGTGTTGGAGCTGCAATAGCAGATAAGAAATTAATAGATTATGCTGTAGATGAGTTAACTACAATTACTGGTCAAAAGGCAGTTTCTACGATGTCAAAAAAAGATGTTGCGTCATTTAAATTACGTAAAGGTATGCCAATTGGTGTAAAAGTTACGTTAAGAGGTGATAAAATGTATGAGTTTTTAGATAGGTTAGTTACGGCTTCTTTACCACGTGTAAGAGACTTTAACGGTATAAAGGCTAATGGTTTTGATGGAAGAGGTAATTACAATTTAGGTATTACTGAACAAATCATCTACCCAGAAATTAATATTGACAAAGTTAAAAAAATCGGAGGAATGGATATTACTTTTGTTACGTCTGCAGATACTGATAAAGAGGCAAAGTCATTATTAGGAGAATTAGGTTTACCATTCAAAAAAAATTAAGAAATGGCTAAAGAATCAATGAAAGCTCGCGAACGTAAAAGAGCAAAAACAGTTGCAAAATATGCTGAAAAGAGAAAAGCTTTAAAAGAAGCTGGAGACTATGAAGCCTTGCAAAAATTACCAAAAAACGCATCACCAGTTAGAATGCACAATAGATGTAAACTTACTGGACGTCCTAAAGGATATATGAGACAGTTTGGAATTTCTCGTGTAACGTTTCGTGAAATGGCTAATCAAGGGTTAATACCAGGTGTAAAAAAAGCAAGTTGGTAGAAATCTAAGATTAAATCTTAAAAATAAAAATAGAATGTGTACATTTGCACGCTCTATTTTTTTTGAGTATAAGAATTTTAACAGATTATAGGTTCGATTTTCACAGCATAGCTGTAGGTAAATAGAGATTATTGAAAACCGTAATCACAATTTAAATAAGTATGTATACAGATCCAATTGCGGATTTTCTTACTAGAGTAAGAAATGCTATCGCTGCAGGACACAGAGTGGTAGAAATTCCTGCTTCAAACTTGAAGAAGGAAATGACTAAAATTTTGTTTGATCAAGGGTATATTTTAAGTTATCAATTTAACGATGAGTCTGTACAAGGAATCATCAAAATTGCTTTAAAATATGACAAAATCACAAAAGAGTCAGTAATTAGAAAAATTCAACGAATCAGTACACCAGGTTTACGTAAATATGTTGGCTCTAAAGAGATGCCAAGAGTATTAAACGGACTTGGAATTGCTATTGTTTCTACATCTAAAGGAGTGATGACAAACAAGAAAGCTCGTTTAGAGAACGTTGGAGGAGAAGTTTTATGTTACGTTTATTAAATCTTGAAAGATGAGTAGAATAGGAAAAAATCCCGTTAGCATCGCACAAGGTGTAGATGTAAGCATAAAAGACAATGTAGTAACTGTAAAAGGAAAATTGGGAGAATTATCTCAAACAATTTCTGAAGGAATTACAGTTAAAATTGAAGATGGAGCTGTAGTGTGTAATAGAGCTACAGAAAGTAAAGACCATAAAGCACAACATGGATTAATGAGATCTTTAATCAATAATATGATTGAAGGTGTTTCTAAAGGATGGACTAAAGAATTGGAATTGGTAGGTGTAGGTTATAGAGCATCAAATCAAGGTCAAAAGTTAGATTTAGCTTTAGGATATTCTCATAATATTGTTTTAGAGTTAGCTCCAGAAGTTAAAGTTGAAACAGTTTCTGAAAAAGGAAAAAATCCAATAGTTAAATTAACTTCTTTTGACAAACAATTAGTGGGTCAAGTAGCTGCGAAAATTAGAGGTTTCCGTAGACCAGAACCTTACAAAGGTAAAGGAGTTAAATTTGTAGGTGAAGTATTAAGAAGAAAAGCAGGTAAATCTGCATAAGATATAGCATTATGGCATTATCAAAATTACAAAGAAGAGCTAGAATTAAGCGTAGAATCAGAAAGATTGTTTCAGGTACTGCTGCTAAACCAAGATTATCGGTTTACAGAAGTAATAAAGAAATCTATGCGCAATTGGTAGACGATGTAAACGGAGTAACATTAACTTCAGTTTCATCTAGAGATATAAAAGCAGAAACAAAGGCAGAAGCTTCACAAGCAGTTGGTAAAGCAATTGCTGAAAAAGCTCAAAAAGTTGGAGTTGAAACAGTTGCTTTCGATAGAAATGGTTATTTATACCATGGTAGAGTTAAGGTATTAGCAGATGCTGCAAGAGAAGCTGGTTTAAAATTTTAAGAGATTATGCAAGGTTATAAAAACGTAGAAAGAGTTAAACCAAGCGGATTAGAGCTTGTAGATAGACTAGTAGGTGTGCAACGTGTTACCAAAGTAACAAAAGGTGGTAGAGCATTTGGTTTCTCCGCAATTGTTGTTGTTGGAGATGGTAATGGTGTTGTAGGACATGGTTTAGGTAAATCTAAAGATGTATCTTCTGCAATTGCGAAGGCAGTAGAAGATGCAAAGAAAAACTTAGTTAGAATTCCTATTTTAGAAGGTACATTACCACATGAACAAAAAGGTAAATTTGGTGGTGCAAAAGTATTCATTAAACCTGCTTCTCCTGGTACAGGGGTTATTGCTGGTGGTGCAGTTCGTGCAGTATTAGAGTCTGTAGGTGTGCATGATGTATTATCTAAATCTCAAGGATCTTCCAACCCTCACAATGCAGTAAAAGCAACATTTGATGCTTTATTACAATTACGTAGTGCAGCTGCTATTGCAAAGCAAAGAGGAATTTCTTTAGAAAAAGTATTTAACGGATAAATCTAAAAGAGATGGCAAAAATTAAAGTTACACAAGTAAAAAGTCAAATCGGGCGTTTAAAGAATCAGAAGAGAACTTTAGAGGCATTAGGTTTACGTAGATTAAACCAAACTGTTGAACATGAGGCAACTCCTTCAATTGTTGGTATGGTAGATAAAGTTTCACATTTAGTTTCTGTAGAGGAATTAAAATAAGATATTTAAAATGAGTAGTTTACATAACTTAACACCAGCAGAAGGATCTGTAAAAAAAGAGAAAAGAATCGCACGTGGTGAGGGTTCTGGTCATGGAGGTACTTCTACAAGAGGTCACAAAGGGGCTAAATCTCGTTCAGGTTATTCTCGTAAAATTGGTTTTGAAGGAGGGCAAATGCCACTTCAAAGACGTGTGCCAAAATTTGGTTTCACTAACATCAATAGAAAAGAATACCAAGGAATCAATTTAGATAAATTACAATCTTTAGTTGATAGTGGAAAGATAACAGATACAGTTACATTAGAAGATTTGATAGCTAACAGATTAGCAAGTAAAAACGACTTAGTTAAAATATTAGGTGGTGGTGAGCTAAAAGCAAAATTAAATGTAACAGTACATAAATTTACAGCATCAGCTAAAGCTGCAATCGAGGCAGCTGGAGGAGAAGCTGTTGCTTTATAATAGTAAATGATGAATTTAATTAATAAATTAAAAGAGATTTTTAGTATTGAGGAATTAAAGAATAAGATTCTTCTTACTGTCGGATTAATTGCTGTATATCGTTTTATGGCTTCCGTTCCTTTACCAGGAATAGATCCATTGCAGTTAGCAGCGTTAAAAGATGGTACTTCAGGTGGTCTTTTAGGATTATTAAATGCATTTACAGGTGGGGCATTTGCAAGAGCGTCAGTAATGGCACTTGGTATTATGCCTTATATTTCTGCATCTATTGTAGTTCAGTTGATGGGAATTGCAGTTCCGTATCTACAGAAATTACAAAAAGATGGAGAAAGTGGACGAAAAAAAATTACACAAATTACAAGATGGCTTACCATTGGTATAACACTGGTTCAAGCTCCTACATACATTACTGCTATTAAAACCCAGTTTGGTTTAGGTCCTGAGGCTTTTTTAGTGCCAGGGGTTACTTTTTGGGTTTCTTCAATCATCATTTTAACAGCAGGTACTATATTTGCAATGTGGTTAGGTGAGCGTATTACTGATAAAGGTGTGGGTAATGGTATATCGTTGTTAATTACTGTGGGTATTGTTGCCAATTTTCCAGCTGCTTTTTTACAAGAGTTTGTTGCAAAAACAGAGAATGCAGGTGCAGGTGGTTTGATGATGATTTTAATCGAAATCATTTTATGGTTTGTAGTAATTTTATTAACTGTTTTATTGGTAACAGCAGTGCGAAAAATTGCAGTGCAATATGCTAGAAGAACAGTTGCAGGTAACGTCCAAAATGTTGCAGGTTCAAGAGATTATATTCCTTTGAAACTAAATGCTGCTGGTGTAATGCCAATTATATTTGCTCAAGCTATTATGTTTGTGCCATTAGCATTAGGTCAAAAATTCCCTGCATTGGTAAGTTTAACAGACTCCAATGGTTGGCAGTACAATGTAATATTTGCTTTATTAATTATCATTTTTAGTTATTTCTACACAGCTATTACTATTCCTACGAATAAAATGGCAGAAGATTTAAAAAGGAGTGGTGGTTTTATTCCAGGTATCAGACCAGGAAAAGATACTGCAGATAGATTAGATTCTGTGTTATCAAGAATAACATTCCCAGGTTCATTATTCTTAGCGGCTTTATCAATTTTACCAGCTATAGTGGTTAAGTTTGGAGTACAACAAAGTTGGGCAATGTTTTATGGTGGAACTTCATTAATCATTATGGTTGGCGTTGCAATTGATACACTACAACAAATAAACTCATATTTATTAAATCGTCACTATGATGGTTTAATGAAAGCAGGAAATAGTAACAGAAAATCGAATAAGTAAAAATGGCTAAACAACCCGCAATTCAACAAGATGGAACAATTACAGAAGCATTATCTAATGCAATGTTTCGTGTAGAGTTAGAGAACGGACATATTGTAACAGCTCATATTTCAGGTAAAATGCGTATGCATTATATCAAATTATTACCTGGTGATAAAGTGAAATTAGAAATGAGTCCTTACGATTTATCAAAAGCAAGAATTACTTACAGATACTAAAAAAACAAAACAGATGAAAGTTAGAGCATCAGTTAAAAAAAGAAGTGCCGACTGCAAAATAGTACGCAGAAAAGGTAGATTATATGTGATTAATAAACAAAATCCTAGATTTAAACAAAGACAAGGGTAATGGCAAGAATAGCAGGTATTGATATTCCAAAGAATAAAAGAGGAGTTATTGCTTTAACTTACATCTTTGGTATAGGAAACAGCAGAGCTAAACAAGTTTTAGCAGGTGCAAACGTTGAAGAAAGCATCAAAGTGCAAGATTGGACAGATGATCAAATTGCAGCAATTAGAGAACAAGTTGGTTCTTTCACTATTGAAGGTGAATTACGTTCAGAAGTTCAAATAAACATCAAACGTTTGATGGATATTGGATGTCAGAGAGGAATTCGTCATAGATTAGGTCTTCCTTTAAGAGGTCAAAGAACAAAAAATAATTCTCGTACAAGAAAAGGTAAGAGAAAAACTGTAGCTAACAAGAAAAAATAAGTTAGTGATTAACCTAGTTATGGTTTAGTGTGCCGTATTTTATTAATACAACTTACTAAATTTAATAACTAAATATTCAAATTATGGCAAAAGCAAGTTCAAAAAAACGTAAAGTAATTGTTGATGCAATTGGTGAAGCGCACGTAACAGCGTCTTTCAACAACATCATTATTTCTTTAACAAACAAAAAAGGTGATGTAATTTCATGGTCATCTGCAGGTAAAATGGGTTTTAGAGGTTCTAAAAAGAATACTCCTTATGCAGCTCAATTGGCAGCAGAAGATTGTGCAAATGTAGCAAAAGAAGCAGGCTTACGTAAAGTAAAGGTTTATGTAAAAGGACCAGGTAATGGTAGAGAATCTGCAATTAGATCTATTCACAACGCTGGTATTGAGGTAACTGAAATTATTGATGTTACACCAATTCCACATAATGGATGTCGCCCACCAAAAAGAAGAAGAGTATAATTATATTTTAATCGATTAGGAATAAGATTTTCGAAGGATAAGCCTTAATTCATAATCCCTAATCATAACAAAAAAGAAATGGCAAGATATACAGGACCAAAAACTAAAATTGCTCGTAAATTTGGCGAAGCGATTTTCGGAGAAGACAAAAACTTCGAAAAAAGAAACTTTCCTCCAGGACAGCATGGAAATGCGAGAAGAAGAGGAAAAAAATCTGAATATGCAACCCAATTAATGGAGAAGCAGAAAGCGAAATATACTTATGGTATTTTAGAGCGTCAGTTCAGTAACTTATTTAAAAAAGCTTCAGCTTCTCAAGGAATTACTGGTGAAATTTTACTACAATTATGTGAATCTCGTTTAGACAACGTTGTTTATAGAATGGGGATTTCAAAATCTAGGAGTGGAGCACGTCAGTTAGTTTCTCACAGACACATTACTGTTAATGGAGAAATTGTGAATATACCATCTTTTAGTTTAAAAGAAGGAGATGTAGTAGCTGTTAGAGAAAAGTCAAAATCTTTAGTTGCTATTGAAGATGCCTTAGCATCTACAAACAATGTTTTCGAATGGTTAACTTTTAATAGCGACACTAAAACAGGTACTTTCGTAAAAACTCCAGAGAGATTACAGATTCCTGAAAACATTAAAGAGCAATTAATTGTAGAATTGTATTCTAAATAATAAATTAATCATATTGGTATTTAGCCAAAGGATCTATTTGTACTTCTTCAAACTTATATATCGCGCAACTAAATAACAATTAAAACGAAGAAAAATAATGGCAATTTTAAATTTTCAGAAACCAGATAAAGTAATAATGATTGAATCTACTGATTTTAAAGGTAGATTTGAGTTTAGACCTTTAGAACCAGGTTTCGGTTTAACAGTAGGTAACGCTTTAAGAAGAGTTTTATTATCATCTTTAGAAGGTTTTGCAATTACATCTTTAAGAGTAGATGGAGTAGAGCATGAATTTTCAACAGTTCCTGGAATTGTAGAAGATGTAACAGAAATCATTTTAAATTTAAAACAAGTTCGTTTTAAAAAGCAAATAGATGAAACTGATAGAGAAACTGTTTCTATTTCGTTATCAGGTCAAGAGCAGTTTACTGCTGGAGATTTACAGAAATTTATTTCAGGCTTTCAAGTATTGAATCCAGATTTAGTAATCTGTAATATGGACAAATCTGTTAAATTAAATGCAGAAATTACTATTGAAAAAGGTAGAGGATTTGTACCTGCAGAAGAAAACAAAAAAGCTTCTGCACCAATTGGTACAATCTTTACAGATTCAATATACACCCCAATTAAGAATGTAAAATATTCTATCGAAAACTATCGTGTTGAGCAAAAAACGGATTATGAAAAATTGGTTTTTGATATAGACACAGACGGTTCAATAAATCCTAAGGATGCATTAACAGAAGCTGCAAAAATCTTAATTCACCACTTCATGCTATTCTCTGATGAGCGTATCACTTTAGAAGCTGATGAAATTGCGCAGACAGAAACGTATGATGAAGAATCATTACATATGCGTCAGTTGTTAAAAACAAGATTAATCGATATGGATTTATCTGTCAGAGCTTTAAATTGTTTAAAAGCGGCAGAGGTAGATACTTTAGGGGATTTAGTATCGTTTAACAAAAGCGATTTAATGAAATTTAGAAACTTTGGTAAAAAATCATTAACAGAATTAGAAGAGTTGGTGATTGTTAAAGGCCTTAGTTTTGGAATGGATTTAACCAAATACAAATTAGATAGAGACTAATTCAATTAGTTTTTAGAGAATATAATTTTAATCATTTCATAATTTGCTCACCAAAGAGGTTCGTAGCAAGATGAAATAACAAACAAACGTCAATAATGAGACACGGAAAAAAACACAATCATTTAGGTAGAAAAACAGCGCACAGAAAAGCGATGTTAGCAAATATGGCTTGTTCATTAATTGAGCACAAACGTATTAACACTACTGTTGCAAAAGCAAAAGCATTAAGAGTTTTTGTTGAGCCATTAATTACAAAATCTAAAGCAGATACAACTCACAATAGACGTGTTGTATTCTCTTATTTACGTGATAAATATGCTGTAACAGAACTTTTTAGAGAAATTTCTGTAAAAGTAGCAGATAGACCTGGTGGTTATGTTCGTATCATCAAATTAGGAAATCGTCAAGGAGATAATGCTCCTATGGCTATGGTAGAGTTAGTTGATTATAACGAAATCTACAATCCTAAAGGTGCAAAAGCTAAGAAAACTACAAGAAGAAGTAGAAGAGGTGGTAGTAAAAAAACTGAAACAGCTTCTCAAGTAGAAACAACAGCAACTGAAGAAAAATCAGAAGAATAAGAAATGAAAATTTTTTAAAGTATATTAAAGGGATAAACGTTTGCGTTTATCCCTTTTTTTATGCTAAGTTCATTTTCGTATTTAATAATTATGTTAAAAACCAAAAATCAAATTACAAGTAATAAAACATATAATTTGTAAATTTGTAGCGAAAGCAACACAAAAACTATCAATGAAATATCAAACAAGAAAAAAAGCTTTAGTTTTATTAGCAGACGGAACAATTTTTTATGGTAAATCTGTTGGAATTGAAGGAACATCAACAGGAGAAATTTGTTTTAATACGGGTATGACTGGCTATCAAGAAATTTTTACAGATCCTTCTTATTTTGGTCAATTAATGGTAGCTACTAATGCACATATTGGTAACTATGGTGTAAATGATAATGAAGTAGAATCTGATGGGATTAAAATTTCAGGTTTAATCTGTAGAAATTTTAGTTTTACCCACTCAAGAGTAGATTCTGATGGAAATTTAAAGGATTGGTTTGTAAAACACAATTTAGTGGCCATTTCTGATGTAGATACGAGAGCATTAGTTGCTTATATTAGAGATAATGGTGCCATGAATGCGATTATTTCTACTGATGTTGACAATATTGACGGATTAAAAAAGCAATTATCAGAAGTACCAAGTATGGAAGGTTTAGAATTAGCTTCTAAAGTTTCTACATCCGATCCTTATTATGTTGGTGATGAAAATGCTGACATTAAGATTTCTGCTTTAGACATCGGAATTAAAAAGAATATTTTAAGAAACTTAGCAAAAAGAGGTGCCTACATAAAAGTATTTCCTTATAATTCATCTTTTAAAGATTTAGCAAGTTTTAATCCTGATGGGTATTTTATATCAAATGGTCCTGGAGATCCAGAACCATTAGTTGAAGCACAATCAGTAGCCAAAGAAATTATTGATAAAAATTTACCTTTATTTGGTATTTGTTTAGGACATCAAGTAATCGCTTTGTCTCAAGGTATATCTACCTATAAAATGCACAATGGTCATAGAGGTATTAATCATCCTGTAAAGAATTTGTTAACAGGTAAAGGAGAAATTACTTCGCAAAATCATGGTTTTGCAATTAATAGAGAAGAAACAGAGGCTAATCAAAATGTAGAAATTACACATGTTCATTTAAACGATCATACTGTGGCAGGTATCCGTTTAAAAGATAAAAAGGTTTTTTCAGTACAATATCACCCAGAAGCAAGTCCTGGACCACACGATTCTGAGTATTTATTTGATCAATTTATAACAAATATTAAAGAATCAAAGATAGTTTTATCGTAACTTTCTTGTTAATCAACGGTGCTTTAGGGTTATTCGCCCTTTTTATTATTGATTAATTAAATATTCAAACTATATTTGCAGTGTGATTGTAAAATCACATTCTTTTTCATAGCAATTTTCCCACTCAGTTCTCTGAGTGGGTTTTTTAATTTTACAGTAATCGTTTTCGTAATTAATCAATTACATATTATATAATCTTTACTACTTTTTGTAATTTAGCAGAGTAATAAAAAAGTTTATTAAACTAATTAAACAATATAAAAATGAGCATTATTATCAGCGTTCACGCACGTCAAATTTTTGATTCAAGAGGTAACCCAACTGTAGAGGTAGATGTAACTACAGAAAACGGAGTTTTAGGTAGAGCAGCAGTACCATCTGGGGCATCTACAGGAGAACACGAGGCAGTAGAATTAAGAGATGGTGGAAAAGATTATATGGGTAAAGGAGTTCTAAAAGCTGTAGATAATGTTAACAATATTATAGCAGAAGAATTACTTGGTACTTCTGTATTTGAACAAAATGCAATTGATCAGTTAATGATAGATTTAGATGGTACACCAAATAAATCTAAATTAGGGGCAAACGCAATTTTAGGTGTTTCATTAGCTGCTGCTAAAGCTGCTGCTAATGAATTAGGTATGCCTTTATACAGATATGTAGGTGGGGTTTCTGCAAATACATTACCTGTACCAATGATGAATATCATTAATGGTGGGTCGCATTCAGATGCTCCTATTGCATTTCAAGAATTTATGGTAATGCCAGTTAAAGCTAAAAACTTTACTGAAGCAATGAAAATGGGATCTGAAATCTTTCATAATTTAAAGAAAGTTTTACACGATAGAAACTTATCTACTGCTGTTGGAGATGAAGGAGGTTTTGCACCAACTTTAGATGGTACAGAAGATGCATTAGACACTATAGCTTTAGCTGTAAAAAATGCGGGATATTCTTTTGGTGATGAAGTAAAAATAGCTTTAGATTGTGCAGCAGCAGAATTTTATGTTGATGGAGCTTATGATTACACTAAATTTGAAGGTAGTAAAGGTGTGGTTAGAACTAGCCAAGAACAAGCTGATTATTTAGCAGAATTAGCTGCTAATTATCCAATTATTTCTATAGAAGATGGTATGGATGAAAACGATTGGGATGGATGGAAATATTTAACTGAAAAAATTGGAGATAAAGTTCAATTAGTTGGTGATGATTTATTTGTTACTAATGTAGAGCGTTTGTCTAGAGGAATTGAAAACGGAATAGCAAATTCTATCTTAATTAAAGTAAACCAAATCGGTTCTTTAACAGAAACTATTGCAGCTGTAAATATGGCTAAAAATGCAGGATATACTTCTGTAATGTCTCATAGATCTGGAGAAACAGAAGACAATACAATAGCAGATTTAGCTGTTGCTTTAAATTGCGGACAGATTAAAACAGGTTCAGCTTCACGTTCAGATAGAATGGCAAAATACAATCAATTGTTAAGAATTGAAGAAGAATTAGCAGAAACAGCTTATTTTCCTCAAGAGAATGCTTTTAAAATTTAAATAAAAGTTTCAATTATAAACATTAAAACCCTGTAAATATTTACAGGGTTTTATTATTTACAACGTATTTTGCTTAATCGATTAACCTTATTTTTTAATATTTAAAATCTATATATAACAGCTTTCAAAATCTTCAATAAATTGGTATCTTCGCGAAACAAACAATACTTAAAAAAAACTTTAAATGCCAGATATCGCAAAGTTACAGATAGGAGAAAATTTATATGAGTTTCCACTTGTAAAAGGAACTGAAAATGAGGTCGCAATTGATATTAAAACATTGCGAGCAGCTACCAATGGAGTAATTACTATTGATCCAGGGTATAAAAATACGGGTTCTTGTGAAAGTGCGATTACTTTTTTAGATGGTGAAAAAGGAATTTTAAGATACAGAGGTTATTCTATAGAAGAATTAGCCGAAAAAGCAGATTTCTTAGAAACTGCATACGCATTAATTTTTGGTGATTTGCCAACAACAGAACAGCTAGAAAAATTTCATTCCGACATTAGAGATCATTCTTTAGTAGATGATGACGTTAGAAAAATTATAGAGGCTTTTCCAAGAAACGCTCATCCAATGGGGGTTTTATCTTCCTTAACAAGTGCATTAACAGCCTTTAATCCAGCTTCAGTAAATATTGAATCTAGAGAAGATATGTATCATGCTATTGTTAGAATTTTAGGTAAATTTCCTGTTTTAGTAGCTTGGACAATGCGTAAAAAACAAGGATTGCACTTAAATTATGGTAGAAAAAATTTAGGTTATGTAGAAAACCTAATGTATATGATGTTTAAGCAACCTAATGAAGATTTTGAAATTAATCCAATTGTTAAAGATGCTTTAGACAAACTTTTAATATTACATGCAGATCATGAGCAAAATTGTTCTACATCTACAGTAAGAATTGTTGGTTCATCTCATGCTGGTTTATTTGCATCGCTTTCTGCTGGGATTTCCGCACTTTGGGGGCCATTACATGGTGGTGCAAACCAAGCTGTATTAGAAATGTTAGAGGCTATTAAAGAAGATGGTGGAGATACTAAAAAGTATATGGCCAAAGCTAAAGATAAAAATGATCCTTTTAGATTAATGGGTTTTGGACATAGAGTGTATAAAAACTTCGATCCAAGAGCAAGAATTATTAAAAAGGCTGCAGATGAAGTATTGAACGACTTAGGTGTTAACGATCCTATTTTAGAAATTGCTAAAGGGTTAGAACAAGAAGCTTTGAGTGATCCGTATTTTGTAGACAGAAAACTATATCCTAATGTAGATTTTTATTCAGGTATTATATACAGAGCTATGGGAATTCCTGTAGAAATGTTTACAGTTATGTTTGCTTTAGGAAGATTACCAGGTTGGATTGCACAATGGAAAGAAATGAGATTGAAAAAAGAACCAATTGGTCGTCCAAGACAAATTTATACAGGTGAAACCTATAGAGAGTTTGTAGAAATACAAAAAAGATAGAAAATAGTACTATTTTTGCACAAAATTAAAAGCTTCATAAATTTATGAGGCTTTTTTTAATCCTTAAAATATGCTAAAACTCAATATTCAAAACGAAACCTCTAGATTAAGAGCTGTAATTTTAGGAACAGCACAAAGTAATGGAGGAGTCCCTAAAGTAGATGATTGTTATGATCCAAAAAGTATAGAACATGTTTTAGCGGGTACATATCCTAAAGAAATTGATATGGTTCAAGAGATGGAAGCCGTTGCTGAAGTTTTTAAGAAATATAACGTACAAGTTTTTCGGCCTAACATCATCGAAAATTACAATCAAATTTTTTCAAGAGATATTGCTTTTGTTATAGAAGATAAGTTTATAGAAGCAAATATTCTTCCTGATAGAGAAAGAGAGTATAAAGCTATTGATAAAGTTATTTCTCAAATTAATAACGCTAATATTATAGTTTTACCAAAAGAATGTCATGTAGAGGGTGGTGATGTAATGCCTTGGAACGATTATATTTTTGTTGGTACGTATTCAGCTGATGATTATCCAAATTATATTACAGCAAGAACAAACATAGCAGCAGTAAAAGAATTACAAAAATTATTTCCTAATAAGACCGTAAAATCTTTTGAATTAAGAAAATCGAATACTAACGCTAAAGAAAATGCACTTCATTTAGACTGTTGTTTTCAACCTATAGGAAAAGACAAAGCGATATTACATAAAAACGGATTTTTATTAGAAAGTGACTACCAATGGTTATTAGAATTTTTTGGCAAAGAAAATGTCTTTGAAATTACAAAAGAGGAAATGTACAACATGAACAGTAATGTTTTTTCAATATCAGAAAAGGTAATTATATCAGAAAAAAACTTTACAAGACTAAATACTTGGTTAACAGAAAAAGGTTTTATAGTAGAAAAAGTGCCTTATGCAGAGATTGCAAAGCAAGAGGGGTTATTACGTTGCTCTACATTACCATTAATAAGAGATTAATAATGCTTTGAAATAGGTGTATTCAGTAAAATAAAAACAATTTTAATTTTTAAATTCAGGTATTTATGCAACAATCTACAAATACAATCTTAATGGTTCGTCCTGTAAGTTTTAGAAAAAATGAGCAAACAGCTATAAATAATTACTATCAAGAAGATATAGATTTAAAAAATTTTGAAATTAACCTAAAAGCACAACAAGAGTTTGATGCTTATGTTGATAAGCTAAAAAGTTATGGAGTTAAAGTAATTGTGGTTTCTGATACCAAAGAGTTAGATACTCCAGATGCTGTTTTTCCTAATAATTGGAACTCTTTTCATGCTGATGGAACTGTTGCTATTTACCCAATGTTTGCAGAAAATAGACGTTTAGAAAGACGTGAAGATATTTTAGAAGCCATAGAAAAAGAAGGTTTTATTATTGAAAATATAGTAGATTATACATCAGCAGAACAAGAAGATATTTTCTTAGAGGGTACAGGAAGCATGATTTTAGATAGAATCAATAAAAAGGCTTATTGTGCCTTATCTCCTAGAGCAGATGAGGAATTATTTATAGAATTCTGTGAAGATTTTGAATACACTCCAGTAATTTTTACGGCAAACCAAACTGTTGATGGAAAAAGAGAAGCTATTTACCACACAAATGTAATGATGTGTATTGCTGAAACTTTTGCAGTAGTGTGTTTATCTTCAATAGATGATAAAAAAGAACGAAAAAATGTGCTAAAACACTTAAAAGAAGATAAAAAACAAGTTATAGATATTACTGAAGAACAAGTAACTCATTTTGCAGGAAATATGCTTCAAGTTATTGGTAAAAACGATGAGCGATTTTTAGTAATGAGCCAGGCTGCATTTGATTGCTTAACCGTAAATCAACGAAAAATAATCAACAAACATTGTCAAATTATTTCTAGTTCGTTAACTACTATAGAAACTTGTGGTGGTGGAAGTGCACGTTGTATGATGGCAGAAGTTTTCTTACCAAAAGCATAGCAAAACTAAACAAATCGACTAAAATTTAATGCTTCTTTTAGTCGATGTTTACTTTTCTATTAAAATTTAATTATTTTAAAAGTGCCTCTTCAACAATTTTTCCTGTTGCTGAATTAGGAGCTTCAATTTTTAGAAGATTGGCAATAGTTGGTGCTATATCTATAATGTCGTAACGTTTTTTAGAAACTCCTTTTTTGATTCCATTACCATAAAATATAATGGGTACGTGCGTATCATAAGAATACCCAGAGCCATGAGAAGTTCCGGTTTTACCACCTGTTAAAGTTGCAGGATAAGGAATCATTAATACATCTCCAGATAATTTTTGATTGTATCCATTTTGTAAAGAGTTCAAAATCCCTTCAGAAAAATGTGTTGTTTGTAGCGTTTTTGCAGTAACAACTTTATAAATTCCTTCAAAATCAATAAGTTCTTCTGCAATTTTTTCAGCAACCTGATTTTTAGTAAACCCTAAAGACTCAATTTTTGCTTTATTTAAAAAGATTTGATAGTTAGATATATTTTCGATCAATTCAACCGAATTAAAATATTTTTTAGTGATTAATAAAATAGTTTCTTTTAACGTAGTATTATTTAAATAATGAGCAGGAATTTTTAAAGACTGTAAATACGCAGGTACATGAACAGCAGCATGATCTGCTGTAAGAAAAATAGTGTATTTATCTTTTCCAATCTGTTTATCTAAAAAAAGTAATAAATCAGCCAAATCTTTATCAAATCTTAAATAAGTATCTTCAATTTCTTTAGATGCTGGACCAAATTTATGGCCAATATAATCTGTAGAGGAAAAACTAACCGCTAAAAAATCGGTATATTCAGTTTTACCCAAATTCTCTCCAATAATTGCTGCTTTAGCAAAATCTGCAGTATAAGTATTACCAGCAGGAATCGATTTTAGTAAATTAAAATTGCCGTTTTTAGCTCTTAAATTTGGGATATCATGTGGTAAAGAAGTTGTGGTTTCTCCTGTAAATTTCCCTTCAAAAATATTATTATCAATAATACTATTTGTATAGGTTTTTATATCATATAAAGTGTTCCAGGGTTGTTTTAAATAATCGTCAGCCTTATTCGTATTATTAAAATCAATTACCCATTTTGGTAGTTTATCAATATAAAAAGAAGAGCTAATCCACTTAGGGGCATCATTACCATAAAACCAATAAGACGCATTAGCTGTATGACCAGCAGGTAAAATTGCAGATCGATCTTTAATAGCAATACCTATAGTTTTTCCTTTCATATTCTGCGCTAATTTTAGTTGATCTGTAACTGTAGTTGTAAACAATTTATAAGGCGATTTTTTACCAGAATTACTTAAATTACCAATGGTAGTAAAAGTAGAATCATCTACACAATAAATAGATTTCTTTAAATATTTGTCATACCAATTGTTAGAAATTATTCCGTGGTTTGCGGGTGTAGTACCAGTATAAATAGACGAATGCCCAACTGCTGTATAGGTGGGTATGTAATTGTAATGTGCATTTTCTAGTGAAAAACCATCCTTTAAAATTCTTTTAAAACCATTTTCTGAATATCTATCATAAAATCGAGTTAAGTAGTCATAACGCATTTGGTCAACAACAATACCAACAATAAGTTTTGGTTTTTGAGGTTTGTTTTCTAGAGGCTTACATCCCAAAAAAAAAGCAAAATACAGTACTAAAAAAAGAATATTATTTTTCATAAAAAATTAGCTAATTGGTTCATCAAAAGTAATTAATTTTTACATTGCTACAATGAAACTTATATTGTCTAAATGTTATTTATTAATTTAGCATAAAATCTAATCTGTGAATTATATAGAACATATTGGTAAATATTTTATGATGTTAAAACAGGTTTTTAAAAGACCTCAAAAAGGCATTATTTTTTACGAGTCATTAATTAAAGAAATAGAAGAGCTAGGTTTAAAATCTCTAGGTATTATTATGTTTATTTCTTTTTTTATTGGTGGTGTAATTGCCTTACAAACAGCATTAAACCTAGACAGCGCATTTATACCAAGATCATTAATTGGTTTTGCAGCAAAAAGATCTATTATTTTAGAGTTTGCACCCACATTTTGTTCTATTATTTTAGCAGGTAAAGTGGGCTCTTATATAACTTCAAGTATTGGTACAATGCGTGTTACAGAGCAAATAGATGCATTAGATGTTATGGGGGTAAATTCTCTAAATCATTTAGTATTACCTAAAGTAATAGCAACCGTTTTCTTTTATCCTTTTTTAATTTCTTTAGGAATGATGTTAGGTATTTTTGGAGGATGGATAGCAGGTGTGTTATCTGGTTTATTTAGTGGGGTAGATTATATAGAGGGTTTACAAACAGAGTTTAAACCTTTTTTATTGGTATATGCCATAACTAAAACATTAGTGTTTGCATTTTTAATAGCAACTGTACCTTCTTATTTTGGTTATTATGTAAAAGGAGGTTCTATTGCAGTGGGTAAAGCTAGCACTCAAGCTGTAGTATGGACTACAATTTTAATAGTAATTGCTAATTATTTTTTAACACAAATGTTACTTACTTAAATGATAAAAGTTAAAGATTTACGCAAAGGTTTTGGTGATGTAGAGGTGTTAAAAGGCATAACAACAACATTTCACCCAGGAAAAACAAGTTTAATTATTGGCCAAAGTGGGGCAGGTAAAACAGTATTTTTAAAGTCCTTAATTGGTTTACATACTCCAGAAGCAGGTACTATTTCTTTTGATGGTAGAATCAATACAAAATTTACAATAGCAGAAAAAAGACAATGGCGCCAAGAAATTGGAATGGTTTTTCAAGGTGGTGCTTTGTTTGATTCTCAAACCGTAGAAGATAATGTAATGTTTCCATTAAAGATGTTTACAAAAAAATCTCAAGCAGAAATGTTAGATCGAGTAAATTTTGTTTTAGATAGAGTGAATTTACAAAATTCTAATAAAAAATTACCTGCAGAATTATCTGGAGGGATGCAAAAAAGGGTAGCCATAGCTAGAGCCATAGTTATGAATCCAAAATATTTATTTTGTGATGAACCTAACTCAGGATTAGACCCAGAAACAGCAACCGTAATTGATAATTTAATTCAAGAAATTACAGATGAATACAAAATAACCACTGTAATTAATACACACGATATGAACTCTGTTATGGAAATTGGAGAAAAAATTCTTTTTTTAAAAAATGGCAGAAAAGCATGGGAAGGAAACAGTGAAGAAATGTTTAGAACTGACAATGAAGCTGTTGTGAATTTTGTGTATTCTTCTAATTTATTTAAGAAAGTTCGCGAAGCATATTTAAACCAAACAAATTAAAAAAAAAGTTTGTTTTTTTAAAAATAACATATATATTTGCAGCCGCTTACAGAAAAAGATTGACCTGGTAGCTCAGTTGGTAGAGCATCTCCCTTTTAAGGAGAGGGTCCTGGGTTCGAGCCCCAGCCCGGTCACAATATTTAAAAAACTCTGCAATTTTTTGCAGAGTTTTTTGGTTTTATTAAGATACTTGATCTTTAAAATCTTGTATTTTTACAAGAAATTATAAAAAATGAAATGAATAAGTTGTTTTTATTTTTATCAATTTTTACCATTATGCAACAAACACAACAGGTTATCATAAATTTTTCTAAAACATCTGATATTTCTTCTTGGAGAGTAGTTGATGATGTAGTTATGGGAGGTGTTTCTCAAGGAAAATTTACAATTAATGAAAATGGGAATGGTTTGTATGTTGGTAAAGTATCTTTAGATAATAATGGTGGTTTTTCATCTTTAAGATACAGATTTAATGCCTTAAATGTTGTCCAATATTCAATAGTAATATTAAAAATTAAAGGTGATGGAAAAAGTTATCAATTTAGAGTTAAAGATAAATCTAAAAATTATTACTCTTACATTAAAAAGTTTGCAACATCTGGTGCTTGGCAATCTATTGAAATTAATTTAGCTGATTTGTATCCTTCATTTAGAGGAAGAAATTTGAATATGGATAACTTTTCGTCGCAAACTATCGAAGAAATAGCCATACTTATTGGTAATAAAAAGGCAGAAAATTTTCAATTAGAAATTGATCAAATTTATCTTAAATAATTTCGACTTGTGTGAAGGTGCTTTTTTGTATCTTTCCAAAGTTGTTAGCTACTAATATGGAAGAAGATATTCAAAAAAACACCAATTCTCAATCAGAGAATTCTACAGAAACTTCAAAACAGAATATTCAAAAAGAGGCCATGGGTCTTTTTGAGAGTATAAAAAAGTTTTTACACGAGCTTTTAGATTTTAGAGATGATACAGATCATGAGGCTACAATCGAAGCCATAAAGGCAGATATTCCTTTTAAAGGGGCAACTGCTTGGATTCTTATTTTTGCTGTTTTTGTGGCGTCTGTAGGCTTAAATGCTAATTCAACCGCGGTTGTAATTGGTGCCATGCTTATATCGCCTTTAATGGGGCCAATTTTAGGTATAGGAATGTCTTTTGCGTTAAATGATATCAATACTTTTAAAAAGTCATTAATTAACTTAGGCACAATGATTGGCCTTAGTTTATTTGCCTCTTTTTTGTTCTTTTATTTTTTTCCTTTAAGTGAAGATAACTCAGAGTTGCTAGGAAGAGTAAGCCCAGATATTCGAGATGTACTCATTGCGTTTTTTGGTGGTTTAGCTTTAATGGTAGCAAGAACTAAAAAAGGTACTATAGCCTCTGTAATATTTGGGGTAGCCATAGCAACTGCCTTAATGCCTCCTTTGTGTACAGCTGGTTATGGGTTGGCAAAAGGAAACTTTACCTACTTTTTAGGGGCAATGTATTTGTTTACTATTAATACTATTTTTATTGCTTTAGCTACATTTTTGGTCTTAAAACTACTAAGTTTTCCAATGCATAAATATGCTAATGCAGCTAAAAGAAAACGATATGCAACCATAGCAACTGTTGTTGGTGTAGCAGTTATGATTCCTGCAATTTTCACCTTTGTTCAAGTGTTTAATGAAAGTCAGATAGATTTACAGGTAAATAATTTTATCAAAAGCGAAATAAAAACGATAGAAAATTTTCAGTTGATTGGAGACCCAGAAGTAGATATTAATAAAAAAGAAATAAGATTGAGTTTCTTTAATGAAGTAACCAATGGAGAACGAAATTTATTAAGTAATCAATTGAAAAGTCAAGAGTATTCTAAGATTAAAGATTTTCAGCTAAAAATAAAAGGAAGTGATACCAAAAGTTTTGAGTTGATTACCACAGCTTACAAAGAAAAAAGAGAAGAATTACAAGAAAGTAAAAATATTATTGCAGGCTTACAAAAGCAAATTGCAGGTTTGCAAGAAACCATTTCTACCTTAAATAATAGAATTGAACAAGATGCTTTAAACAAAAATCAAGATGTTATTACGTTTAGTACTATTGCCAAGGTTGCAAAAATTAGGTATGCAGATATACAAGCAATTGGTTTTGCAAATGTATTGTCATCTTCCGATTTTATTAAGATAGATACTATTCCTGTAGCAACAGTAAAATGGAATTTAAGTCTACCAGATAGTATTGTATCGCCTAAGGAAAGAGAATTAAGAACTTGGCTTCAAAAAGAAATGAATCTAGATACTTTATTTATTAAAAGAGAATAAAATTTTATTTTAGTGATGTAGCTTTACTTCTACATTTTGATTGAATAAATACACCTTTTTGTTATGCATATTTAAACATTCAAATCGGGTTCTACGTTTATTACCTCTTTTATAAATTACATTCTTAAAAATAAATAAGCTGCCTGTAGGAATCTCAAAAATAAAATGTTTTCCAATTTCAGCTTTATGAGCTCTTAAGGCTAAAGACAAATTTACATCGGAATCTGTACTCGCTTTTGGGTTTTTTAAGTAATTTGCCAAAGGCGATAACATCGCTATAGGATAAATTTCAGGTTTTAAAAAGGGCAACATTAAATGTTGAAAAACCATTTTCCACTCTTTTCCATGAGGTTGAACCCTACCAAATTTTTGATGCGTAACATGATGCGCAATTTCGTGAACTAAAGTCAGTAAAAATTGATGTTTGTTAAGATTGTTATTTACTGTAATTTGAAATTTTCCATTAGGTAACTTTCTAAAATCCCCATGTTTTGTTTGTCGTTGATTAACAATTTTAAGCGTAAAATTATTTTGTTCAATTAAATATTGAACCATTTCAATCGACTTTTTAGGAATGTATTTTAAAAAAGTATTAAAAGTTTCTTCTTTTTTCAAAACGCCAAAAAATATAAGTTATAGTTGTAAAAATTGTTCCAATACTACCAAAAGTAAAAGCTTGAGTAAAGAAAGAAAAATTTATATGATTATCATTTTTATAGATAAAATAAAAAATAATTGGATAAATAAAAATGTATGTAAAAACAATAATTAAACTAATTATTAATTCATTAGGCTTATCTTTCTTTTTGGTGCTTTTATTATATAGAATGAACTGAAAAATAGAAGTTAAAATAAAGGTAAATGCAATAATCATCTTAAATTAAGGAGTAGTAGAAGAAACCTGTAAAACCTTTCCGTTGTAAAATTTATTGCCAGTCATTCCAAAATCAAAAATATAATTCGCCATTTCTTTTGCAGAAAGTGGGGCTTTATAATCAGGAAAAGCTTCTGCCAACATTTCTGTTTGTACAGCACCTAAAGCCAAAACATTAAACGCAATTTGTTGTGTTTTGTATTCTTCTGCTAATAATTCAGATAAAGTAATTACAGCACCTTTGGCAGAAGAATAAGCTGCTAAACCAGCAAATTTCATGCTACCTTGTATGCCTCCCATAGAACTTATGGTAACTACATGGCTTCCTTTTTGTAAAAAAGGAATTAAATTTTTGGTTAAGGCTGCTACTCCAAAAACATTTACTTTATAAACTTCTAAAAAATCTTCAGAAGTTAATTCTGTAAAAGGTTTGTTGATTAATTTGCCTGCATTATTGATTAAAATATCTACTTTTTTCCAATGGTTTTTAACAAAATCTGATACTTTTTCTACAGCATTATCGTCAGAAATATCCACAGAAAGTACTTTTATGTTTTTATGATTTACTTCTTCTAAAGGCTTAGTGTTTCTAGAAATAGCCAAAACATTATGATTGTTATTGGCAAATAATTTTGCCAATTCAAAACCAATTCCTCTACTTGTACCCGTAATTATTACATTTTTCATTTAAAATTCAAATTTTTACAGGAGCAATCTACTCAAATTTTCATACATTTAAGAATTAAAATTAACCTAATGATAAAATCAATTGTACTTTTTCTAGCATTTATTTTTGTTCAAACAAGTATTGCGCAAACTTCTTATATTTTGTGTGGAAAATTGGTGGATACTAAGTCAGCAAAAATCCACACTAAAAAAACAATAGTAGTAAAAGAAAATAAAATTACTGCTGTTATAGATGGTTATGTGATGCCAAAATCTGGTAATTTAATTGATTTAAGAGATAAAGTTGTAATGCCAGGTTTAATTGATTTTCATGTACATATAGAGCAAGAATTTTCTGCAAGAACCAGGATAGAAAGCTATATTTTAAACGAGGCAGATGTTGCGTTTAACTCTGTTGGTTTTGCAAAAGTTACTTTGTTAAATGGTTTTACATCCGTAAGAGATTTAGGAGGTACAGGTGTTAATATTTCTATTAGAAATGCCATTAATAAAGGTAAAATTCCTGGGCCAAGAGTTTTTACGGCTGGTAAAGCTTTGGCAACTACTGGTGGGCATGCAGACCCAACCAATGGAAGTAGCAGAAGATTAATTGGTGATCCTGGCCCTAAAGAAGGTGTTGTAAATTCTGTTGAAGATGCAAAAAAAGCGGTAAGACAACGTTATAAAAACGGAGCAGATTGTATTAAAATTACTGCAACTGGTGGAGTTTTAAGTGTAGCAAAATCTGGAGACAATCCGCAATTTACAATAGAAGAAATCAAAGCAATTTGTGATACTGCTAAAGATTATGGAATGCACGTTGCTGCGCACGCTCATGGAGATGAAGGTATGCAAAGAGCCATTATTGGAGGAGTTAAAACCATAGAACATGGTACTTATATGAGTGATGAAACTATGGAGCTAATGAAAAAACACGATGCGTATTTAGTGCCTACAATTACTGCAGGTAAAGAGGTTGAAGAAAAAGCAAAAATAGAAGGGTTTTATCCAGATATAGTAGTACCAAAAGCGTTAGCTGTTGGGCCTCAAATTCAAGGAACTTTTGCAAAAGCGTATAAAAAAGGTGTTGGTATTGCATTTGGTACAGATGCAGGTGTTTTTGCCCACGGAAATAATGGAAAAGAATTTGCTTTTATGGTAGAAGCAGGTATGCCAGTTATGGAAGCACTACAAGCTGCAACAATTACTAACGCAATGTTATTAAAAATGGAAAATGAGTTAGGACAGATTGAAAAAGGTTTTTTTGCTGATATTATTGCTGTAAACGATGATCCAACAAAAGACATTTCAACTATGGAAAATGTTGTTTTTGTGATGAAAGATGGCGTTGTTTATAAAAAATAGAAGTAGTATAACTTTAAAGTTTTACAGTATTTAAAAGGCTTTTTCAAATAAATCAATTTAGATATTGGTATGTGCAAAAATTTAGGCTTTTTTACGATCGTTTTTTCCTCAATAATCTTTTTGCTAAATCATAAGACATTACAGCAATATTGCTAAAACTTGAATCTTTTTTACTAAGTAGATGCGCATTGATAAAGTTAAAATAACTAATAACAGCCTTTTTATCATTTTTAGCACGCTTAAAAAGTTGATAAGCATTAGCTCTTAAATCTTCTCGAAAACACTCATTTATATACATTTTTAAAATATGATCAGTAACATAAATTTCTTCATCAAGTTTTTGGTGTAGTTTGCTAATCCGTTTTTTAGTGTTTTTTTTACTAATAATATTTCGTAGTATACCTTGTTTTAGAGCAGTATAATCTTTTTGATTTCTTCGAGGAAATGCCATCAAAGAGTTACCTTGTTTGTCTTTAGGATATAACCAAATTCCTTTTAATTTCTTTTTAGTTTTTCTTGGTAGACTAAATGTTTTCATACCATGGTATTATCATCCTACTTATCTTCTTCAAACACAATATGCTGATAAGCACCAATATCAGGACTAGTAGTTCTGTCTTTACCTAAAATATCGAATGGAAAAATTGTGTTTTTTGCTTTATTAATAGCATCAGAATCTTTACCAATAATAAAATCTTCATTTTGGGAGTCTCTAAAATTAGCAATTCCATTTAGAATAATACCTGAATAATTGGTGTTATTTTCAAAGTCCATTTCTATATAGTCTGCAAAAGAATCATCAGTATCATTAAATTGAATCATACAATTAGAAATGTTGTAGTTAAATGCGCTCCCCTCAATTTTATCTAAAAGAAATTCAATATTATTACTACCATCAAAAATACAATTGGTAAAATTTGCTGCTTTCAAATCTCTAGTGGCTGTAATTTCATTCCCATTTTCGTCATTAAAAACAAAAAAGTTATTGACTAATACAGCTGGTAAATCTCTAATTCCGCTATTCCAGAAATTAGCAAATGTACTATGTGTAAAATTATAAGTACCACCAATAGTTGCAGCCAAAGAAGCTTGACCAGCAGAACCAATAACTACGTTATGTGCCTCAATATTTGTTTCTCTAGCTAAAATACCAAAGTTAGAATGGTTATAAATTTCTGAATTTTGTAATTTTAAAGTAGGTGTGGTGTTAGAGCCAATACTATCAATTAAAATCCCAATAATGGCATTTTTTATTTGTGCGTGTTTAATTTCGTTGTTTTTGCTACCAGCTCTCATCCAAATTGTTCCCCATTGTCCAGGAGTTTCGCTAAAACGGTTTTCTAATCTATCGCCTTCAAAAGTTACTTTTTCAGTTAAAGTTCCGTTTACTTTTAAGGTGGCTTTATCATCGATGATTAAGCCAGAATTATCGTGAAAATAAATTTTTGCACCAGCTTCTATTGTTAAAGTTTTATCAGCAGGCACTGCTGCATAACCATAAATAACAGTAGGTTTTGTATTGGTAATAGTCAATTCATTATCCGTTAAAAAACGACCTTTTATAGTGGTAACTTGGCCATCAATGGTTAAGCTATCAATTTTTCTGGTGATTGGATCTCGATCTGGAAATATAAAGTTAGCATCTTGTACCAAGGTTACCAAATCTACATCTTGTTGATTTGTGCCTGTATCAAATAAAATTCGATCTGTATATAATGCATTTTTTGCTGTGCTAACATCAACTGTAGTTTCAACAAAAACGAAAATACTGTCTTTGGCTAAAATATCGATATTATTAAATTCCTTGCCTGGAATTCCATCAACATTTAATCTATAGTTGGAGGTAGATCCGTTTTCTAGAGAAATTTCAGGTATAGTAATGGCTTTATTACCTCTATTGTATACTTTTAAATTATAAGTAGCAGAACCAATATTGGTAAAAATAGTATCTAAAAAAACGGTGTCTTTAGAAAATTCTAAGCTACCAAAATTTGGTATGGTAGAAAAATCTTTTCTACAAGAACTCACAGAAACAAGAGCTACGCAAATTAGTAATGTAAGGAAATAACGCATAAATCAATTTTTATAAAAATAGAACTTTAAAATGAGTCGTTTATTATTTTTTTATCAATTTGATTTCAAACAATTTTCCCCAATTTTTACCAGTAACAAAAAGTCTATCGTTTGTTTTATCGTAAGCAATACCGTTTAAAACATCATCTTGGTCTTGTAAAGTTTGGGTTTTTTCCATTTCTTTTACTAAGCCTGTTAAATTAACAATACCTTCTACAATGCCATTTTCGGGGTTAATTATAGCTATTAAGGGCTTTTGCCAATAATTTGCATAAATTTTACCATTAATAAATTCTAATTCGTTTAAACTTTTTAGAGATACTTTGTTTGTATATCCTTGTATAAAACGTTTTTCTTTTTGTGTTTCAGCCTCTAAAAACCAAATTTTATTTGTTCCATCAGATTTTATAAACTCGTTGTTGTGGTTTGTTAATCCCCAACCTTCTTTACTTTTATTATAATCAAACTCGCCTATCTGTTTAAAAGTATTTAAATCATAAATAAACCCTTTTTTAGCTTGCCAAGTCAACCAATAAATTTTATCATTTAAAATGGTCATTCCTTCACCAAAATATTGTTTATCTAAGTCTATTTTTTGTAGCACCTTACCAGTTTTAATGGCTACTTTTCTAAGTGTAGATTGTCCTTTTCTGCCTGTAGTTTCATATAGATAGCCATTGTAATATTCTAAACCTTGAGTATATGCTTTAGTATCGTGAGGATATGAGTTTACAATTTCATAAGTATAAATATCTGGTTTTTTATCAGCAAAAACTTCAAAAGAATTGTTTAATTTTTTTGTTTTACCAGGGTAAAATACCAGAACAGAAACCGTATGTTTTCCAATTCCAAAATCTGAAGCCTTTAGTGAAAGCGCATTTTCTTTACTAGCAATTTCTTTTCCATCAATAAAAAACTGAATTTTATCTAAAGGTTTATTATTTTCTTCTTTTAAACTTAAGGTAACTTTACCATTTAATGTGGTTTTTTTAGTAACCGCTAACTTTAAATTGTAGGTATCATCACAACTTATTAGAAAAAGTATCATTAAAGTAGCTGTAAAAAAAGCAATTTTCTTCATTATATTGTATTTATTGTGTTTTTAGATTGGGCTATTCTTATATTAAATCTGCAGAAAATCAAAATTTTCAACAAAAAAATAACAACTACAAATAAAAGTAACTTATTTATTTGTAAATTAAAAAATATCGTTAAATTTGCATCCTCAAAATAGTAATATTAAGCTATTTAAAGAATATAGTAAAGCCTTACCAACTTTACTTTGCAAACATAACATTAAAGAATTAAAATATTATAAAATGAAAAAAGGAATTCATCCAGAAAATTATAGAATGGTAGCTTTTAAAGACATGTCTAACGAAGACGTTTTTTTAACTCGTTCTACTGTAGACACCAAAGAAACTTTAGAAGTGGATGGTGTTGAGTATCCTTTAGTAAAATTAGAGATTTCTAGAACATCTCACCCATTTTACACTGGTAAATCTAAATTGGTTGATACTGCAGGACGTATTGACAAGTTTAAAAACAAATACGCAAAATTCAAGAAATAAGTTTTTTAGAATTTTAAAAATACAAAAAACTCCAACATTTATTTGTTGGAGTTTTTCTTTGGCCTATATTTATTTAGGCTAAACGATAAGGTAGCTGCTTTGTACAACACAAATTATTTGGGCGTTACTTTACCCTGAAAGCATTCAGGGTTAAAGTCAGGCTTTACGTTACAATCTTTTTATGCTGCTTTTTTAAAGTTTTTAATTTTTCAATATCAAATTGATGAATTTGTAAGAAATGGAGTATTTAGTTAATCATAAAAAGGATTTCCTCTACAATCCTTAACGCAACTATTTGCCAACTATCCTTATAATTTAAAACGAATAGATTATTTTTATCATTTTAAAATTCATTTCAATACAATGAGAAATACAATACTTTTTATATTTACTATTGTTACCCTATTATGTGCTGTTTTGGTTTATTTTATTCCACAAACAGGTACAATTATATTGTTATCAATATCTGGTTTGTTAACCACTATTGTAATTCACGATAGTATACAAACCAAACATTCTTTATTAAGAGCTTTTCCACTAATAGCGCGCTTACGATGGTTTTTTGAAGAAGAAAGAGATAAAATTCAACAGTATTTTATTGAAGATAATTTAAACGGAACGCCTATTAATAGAGAAAAGAGAAGTATTGTATATCAACGTGCAAAATTAGAAAAAGATACAGTGCCCTTTGGTACACAGCACAATGTGTATAAAAAAGGATACGAATTTGTAAAACATTCTTTATTTCCAAAAGATCATCATCATATTATAGGAGAGCGTGTGCTTTTTGGTTCAGATAAATGCACGCAAAAGTATTCATGTTCTATCATTAATATTTCTGCAATGTCTTTTGGTTCTTTGAGTAAAAATGCAATTATGGCATTAAATCAAGGGGCTAAAATGGGCGATTTTGCGCATAATACAGGAGAAGGAGGAATATCACCATATCATTTACAAGGTGGAGATCTATTTTTTCAAATAGGCACAGGATATTTTGGTGCTGGAAAACACGATGTAAATGGTAAACGTTTTTTTGATGATGAAACATTTAAAGAAAATGCTAAGCGTCCTGAAGTAAAAATGATTGAAATTAAATTTTCTCAAGGTGCAAAACCTGGTCATGGAGGTATTTTACCAGCCAAAAAAAATACACCAGAAATTGCAGCAATAAGAAAAGTTACAGTGGGTACTCAAGTAGATTCGCCACCCAGTCATTCCGCATTTTCTAATTATGATGAAATGATTGTTTTTATTCAAAAAGTTAGGGATTTATCTGATGGAAAACCAGTTGGGATAAAACTTTGTGTAGGAAATCATAAAGAAATTGAAGAAATGATAAAAGCATTTGCAGTTGCTAAAAATTATCCTGATTTTATTTCTGTAGATGGTGGAGAAGGAGGTACAGGTGCTGCACCTATGGAATTTACCAATTATATTGGTAGCCCATTAATTGAAGGTTTGGTTTTTATAAATCAGTTATTGATTCAATACAAGCTTAAAAAACAAATTAAAATTATAGCTTCTGGTAAGGCTGTTGATGCTTTTGATGTGGTAAAACTGATTGCTTTAGGTGCAGATGCTATAAGCATGGCAAGAAGCTTTATGTTAAGTTTAGGGTGCATACAGGCAAGGGAGTGTAATTTAGATACCTGTCCTGTAGGTGTTGCTACTCAAGACAACGAGTTGGTAAAAGCTTTGGTAGTAGAAAAGAAAAATGTTAGAGTAAAAAACTATCATAATAAAACTATTACTGCAGTTAAAGAAATGATTGCTGCTATGGGTTTGGGTTCAATTGCAGATTTACAACCAAATCATATTTTTAGAAGAAGAAAAGAAGAAATTGTAAGTTTAGAAGAGGTGTTTTATAACCCGAAAAAAGTTGGTTAAAGATTATGCAAATTTTTGATGTTATTATAGTAGGTGGTGGACCAATAGGAATAGCTTGTGGGTTAGAAGCTCAAAAAAAAGGGCTTAATTATCTTATTCTTGAAAAAGGACCAATTGTAAACTCTTTATACAATTACCCTGTGAATATGCAGTTTTTTTCTACTTCAGAAAAGCTTGAGGTTGATGGAATTCCTTTTATTAGCAAAGCTGCAAAGCCAAGTAGGAGTGAAGCATTAGAGTATTATAGAAGAATTACAACATCTAATGAATTAAAAATCAATCTATTTGAAAAAGTAGAAACTGTTCAGAAAAATGAAGATTTTTATCAAGTAAAAACAAATAAAGCAAACTATCAAACAAGTAATTTGGTCTTGGCAACCGGTTTTTACGATATTCCTAAACGTTTACAAATTCCAGGAGAAGATTTAGCAAAAGTTTCTCATTATTACAAAGAGCCACATTTTTATGCGGGCCAAAAATTGGCAATTATTGGCGCAAGTAATTCTGCCATAGATGCTGCTTTAGAATGTTACAGAAAAGGTGCAGAGGTTACTTTAATTATTCGTGGTGATGAAGTTGGGCAACGTGTAAAATACTGGGTTCGTCCAGATATTATTAACCGAATTGAAGAAGGGACTATTAAAGCATATTATAAAAGTCAAGTTTTAGAAATTCAACAAAATGCTATTGTAGTAAATACACCAAAAGAAAAAATTACGCTAAAAAACGATTTTGTTTTGGCATTAACAGGGTATCAACCTAATTTTACTTTGTTAGAAAGTTTAGGAGTTTCACTTTCTGAGGATGATAAAAAATTACCTGAATACAATGCAAAAACAATGGAAACGAATGTAAAAGGGGTTTACTTGGCAGGTGTAATTTGTGGAGGTATGGAAACGCATAAATGGTTTATAGAAAACTCAAGAATACATGCAAAAATGATTGTTCAAAGTATTTTAGAGAATAAACACTAAAAGTTTCTAGTGATTTGTTATAGCTGTTTTACGCAAAAAATTCAACAAAACTATTAGTTAAAAGTTGTAATTCAATTGGTTAAAATGAGTTTAAGAATGCAAAATGCTAAAAAACCTTGGCCAACAAAAAAGGTAATGGAGCAGATTTACGATGTAAACCTTTGGGGTAGCAACGATTCTGAATTCTATTCTGGTTTTGGGTCTCATAATCCAGATTTAGTAGAACCCTATATCAAAGTCCTAAAAACATTTCTTTCTTCTTTTAATGAACCATTAACAATTTGCGATTTGGGTTGTGGAGATTTTAATATTGGTAAACAACTCGTTAAGTTTTCAAAACAGTTTATTGCTATAGATATAGTACCCTCTTTAATTGCATTTAATACCAAAACATTTAAAGCATATAATTTAAAGTTTGCTTGTTTAGATATTGCAAAAGATGCTTTACCCAAAGCGGATTGTGTAATTATAAGGCAAGTATTGCAACATTTGTCAAATGCAGAAGTACAAAAAGTTGTGGCTAAACTAGCTGATTACAAATACGTAATTCTTACTGAACATTTGCCAAATGGTAGTTTTACTCCTAATATAGATATTATTTCAGGTCAAGGAATTAGACTTAAAAAACAAAGCGGATTAGATATTTTACAAGCACCTTTTAACTTTAAACCAAAAGGGATACAAGAATTATTAAGTTACAATTTAAAAAATAATAAAGGGGTAATTGTTACTTGGTTGTTTGAGGTTTTTTAGTTTTACACTGATACAATTTTGTAATAAAAAACGAATTAAAATTCTTAATCAAGAAACTTTTTGTTGTTTAATAGTAGTTGCTCTAATTTAATAAGGTTTTTTTTGGTGCTTATTTTTTTCAATCCATCTAAATGGTTAAAATGATGCACATCTGTACCTATAAAATCGTACATGTTTTCGTTTAGTAATTTTTCTGAAGTTTTTTGCACACCTTTACCATAATTTTCTGTAAGCGATAATAAATTTAATTGAAATAAACAGCCCGCATTTTTTAACTTTTGATAAATTCTGAAATTTTTATGATAACTATTGTAACGTTCAGGATGCGCTAAAACAGGTTTATAGCCCTTTAAACCCAATTGAAATAAAATATCAAATAAGTGAATTGGCGGACTAAAATAAGACATCTCAACCAATACTAATTTATCTTTTAAAGTCAATAATTCTTTATCCTTATCTAAAAGAGTTAAAAAATTTTCATCCATCATGTATTCTGCAGCAGCCTTAATAGATATATCTTTTATATTTCTATTAGACAATTCTTGCTTTACGTCTTTAAGTTTACCAATTATAATCTCTGGAGTATTTGGGTAAATATCACCTAAAATATGTGGAGTAGTTATAAAGTTTTTAATTCCGTAAGAAGCCATTTTTTCAATTAAAGCAATAGAGGTATTCAAATCTTGGGCACCATCATCTATGCCTGGTAGCAAATGCGAATGGATGTCTACAAATCCTTTAGGAAAAAAATCGCGTGGTAAAATTTCTTTACTTTTAAAAAAGAACATTCAGTATTAATTTTATACAAATTTACAACAATCAGCGCAGCAAACGTAAAGATTTTTTTATCGAAAACGATTGAAGTTTTTATAACTGTTGCACAAGCAGTTTTGTTACAATATCTTTGATATATAAAAATTTTATATTATGATATTAATTGCAGACGGTGGTTCAACTAAAGCAGATTGGATAGCCATTAACGATGATAAAAAAGAAGAGTTTAGAGTTAGAACACTTGGGTTAAATCCTGCAGTTGTAGCCGAAGATGAACTGAAAAATAGAATTGTAAATATGTTTCAGTTAATTAATATAAAAGAAGATGTAAAAGAAATTCATTTTTATGGTGCAGGTTGTGGTACACCAAAACCGGCCAAAATTTTAGAAAACATTTTGCAATCTATTTTTATTAATGCAAAAATTAATATTGCAGAAGATATGTTGGCTGCTGTATACGCAGCTACAGGTAAAGAACCAGCTTTGGTATGTATTTTAGGTACAGGTTCTAATAGTTGTTATTTTGATGGTGAAAATGTACAAATGAAAACAGCTTCTTTAGGATATATTTTGATGGATGAAGCTAGTGGAAATTATTTCGGAAAGTTGTTACTAAGAGAGTATTACTATAACAAAATGCCCCTAGCAATAGCTGAAAAATTTAATGAGGAATTTAATTTAGATGCAGATTATATAAAACAGAATTTATACAGAATGCCAAACCCTAATATGTATTTGGCCTCTTTTGCAAAATTTATGTTTGATTTTAAAGACGAAAAATACATAAAAAGAATTATTAAAAGAGGTTTTCAAGAATTCTTTACATATAGAATTTTACCTTTCGATAAATCTTCAGACACACCATTATATTTCATAGGGTCAATTGCTTTTTATTTTAGAGATATTCTTGAAAAAGTAGCTAAAAAATATGATTTAGAAGTTACAGACGTTATTCAAAGACCTATAGATAATTTATTAAAATACCATATTGATCGCATTAATTAATCAAATCTAAAATTCTTTCTAATTGCATTCCTCTTGAGCCTTTAATTAATATTGATAGGTTTTTAAGAGGATTTTTTTTGATGTAATTCTCAAAATCTGCAAAGGTTTCAAATTTTTGTTTGTTTGTTTTACATTTATAAAAATTTTTGCCAATAAAGTACTGTTGGCTAAATTGTAAACTATCGCACAAGTTTATAATGGTTTGATGTTCTGTAAAACTATCTGTACCCAGTTCAAACATGTCTCCTAAAATAACCATTTTATTCTCATGAGGTAGTGTAGCAAAATTTTCTAATGCCACTTTCATACTAGAAGGATTAGCATTGTAGGCATCTAAAATAATAGTATTACTCTGTTTATTAATAATTTGAGAACGATTATTTTTAGGAATATAACTTTCAATAGCTTCTTTAATTGCTTTTTCATTTACTTTAAAATAGGTTCCAATAGTAATAGCAGCTGCTATATTAGAAAAATTGTACTTGCCTATTAAGTTACTTTGTATAGTTGTGTTTTTATAAGTAATTCGTAAAAAAGGGTTTACCTCTAAAAGTTTCAGGTTTTTTAAATCAAAATGTATAGATTCAATTTCTTTTGTTTTTTCTATTTGTATTTTGTCATCAGGATTTACAAAAGCTATTTTATGATTTGTTTTTAAAAAAGTATACAATTCACTTTTACCTTGAATGACTCCTGCTACACCTCCAAAGCCTTCTAAATGAGCTTTACCAAAGTTGGTGATAAAACCATAATCAGGCTCACAAATAGCAGATAAAAATTCTATTTCTTTTTGATGATTTGCGCCCATTTCTACAATGCCCATTTCATGTTTTGGGGTCATTGATAACAAAGTTAAGGGTACACCTATGTGATTGTTTAAATTGCCAACAGTGGCAACAGTATTGTATTTTTTGTGCAGAACAGTATTAATCAGTTCTTTAGTTGTAGTTTTTCCATTACTACCCGTTAATGCTATTATAGGTATACCTAAATGTTTTCTGTGATAGTTGGCTAATTTTTGAAGCGTGTTTAAAACATTATCAACCAAAATAAAATTTTCATTTGTTCGATATGCTTCTTCGTCTACAATGGCATATTTAGCTCCTAAGTTTAAGGCTTTTTCAGCAAATTTATTGCCATTAAAATGGTCTCCTTTTAATGCAAAAAACAGGGTGTTTTTTCTAATTTTTCTAGTGTCAGTATCAACTAAATAGTGCTTTTTATATAGTTTATAAATTTCAGAAATCTTCATGTATTTAGGCATAAAAAAGCCTCATTATTTAAGAAACAATGAGGCCTGATATTAAAAAAAAATATATTATCTGCTAGGGTTTCTTGCTTTTTTATTTCCTGTAGTCATTGGCCCTACTTTATCAGAAACACATCTAAAACCAATATAATTGGTAGCCATATATTCTGGTAAATATCTTCTTTGAGCAGGGTCTAACCAATATTCTCTATCAGACCAAGATCCACCTTTGTAAACTCTAGTTTTATTACTAATTAATGTAGTTCTTCTTTTTTCGTCATTTACTAATACTTCTTCACCTGTATTTGGATCTATTTCTCTAGTGGGTGGTTTAGGTGAATTATACATGCTTGGTTTAGAATTTAAACCATCTTCGTCTTCTAGATAAAAACGAGATGAATTAGCATCACCATCATTAATATCAGTATTATCTGCCACCATAAAGTTTCTTCTTAAGCTGGTGTCGTCTTTAGTGATAGGTATATACTTGATGGTATTTGGTAATTGTTTTGGTATAATTTTACCATTAGGTAACGTATCATACTCAACTTCTGGAGATTCATCTGTAGCAGCAAATACTACATCTCCATCTTCATCAATCATTTTTTTTGTAAAAATATTTCCTCTATAATAGTTGAAGTCATTAGCTTCGTTATCAACTATTGGTCTGTAAACATCTGCAACCCATTCAGCAACATTACCAGACATGTCGTATAAACCAAAAGCATTAGGTGGGTACGACTTTATTTGATTAGGGATATCAGCACCATCAGAACTCCAGCCAGATAAGCCACTGTAATTTCCTCTACCTTGTTTAAAATTGGCTAATTGATCTCCTCTTGTTCTTTTGTTTTTAGATCTAGAATATTTGCCATCCCAAGCATATTTTTTTCTACCTCTTATATTATTATATTCTCTATTTTCAATATTAGCTTTTGCAGCAAACTCCCATTCTGCCTCAGTTGGTAATCTAAAACGTTGTGTTAAAATACCATCTGCTTGAGATATTTTTCTAGCCCCTTGAAAAGCATTTCTGTCTGGTCTTGGTTCGCCTCTTTTTCTTACAGCTCTTCCAACTCCTCTTTTATAGATTGTAGTATCGCCAGCAAAAAGTTTAGAATCATCAGCTAAAAAAACGTCAGTATCAAAAAAATTAGGAACAGAGTCTATTTCAAATATATTTTTGATGTGGCCTTTGTCTATTAATGTTTTTAAATTTACTGCATTTGTACGCCATTTACAATATTCGTTAGCTTGTAACCAACTTACACCAACAACAGGATAATCTGCATAAGCTGGATGACGAAAATAATTTTCTGATAAAATATCTGTGTTTCCTAAACTTTTTCTCCAAACTAAAGTGTCTGGTAATATAGAACTATAAATATGTTTGTATTTTTCATCTGATGGAGGAAAAACATCTTTCATATACTGTACATATAAAAAGTATTCTGAATTTGTAACTTCAGCTTCATCCATATAAAATGAACGAACGTGTATTTTTTTAGGAGTTGTGTTCCAATCAAACATTACATCGTCTTGAACCTGACCCATTGTAAAAGAACCACCTTCAACACCAACCATTCCTAAAGGTGTTTTTTGTCCATCAAAAGAATTACTTCTAATATAATTGCCGTTTTTAGGGTCATTAAAAGACAAACCTGTTAGCGTAGATTGGTTTCTATTAGAACTTTTACAGTTAACCAAAAGCATTGTGGTTAAGGCAAATAAGGTTAATTTAATTGTGTTTTTCATTTCCTAATTTAAAATTGATAGGTTTTTTTATAGCGAATTTACGGTAAATATACTTTCTTACAAATAAAACACCAAAGTTTTAATGCATCATTTTTATATATATTCATTTAACGATTACTTTTTTTGTTTAGTATAATTTATCTTTGTGTTTGTAAAATATCTAATTTTTATTTGCGTTATTTAATTTTATTTATGAAAAAATATTTTTTATTCTTTTTTTTTGTTTTTCTCTCGCAAATATTTCTTTCGCAAAACAGTAATTCTGTGTTGTCTAGTGGAGAGTGGTATAAGTTTTCGGTAGATACTACTGGAGTCTTTAAAATTGACAGGAATTTGTTGCAGCAAATAGGAGTATCAACAAACGGTTTGAACCCTAAAAAAATTCATATTTATGGTAATGGAGGACAATTGTTGCCTGTTTTAAATAGCGATTTTAGATACGATGATTTGCAAGAAAATGCCATTTATATAGCTGGTGAAAACGATGGCGTTTTTGATGGTAATGATTATATTCTTTTTTATGCAAAAGGGCCTCATAATTGGACTGTAGATGCTACAAATAATTTAGTTGAGCATCATCAAAATATTTATTCAGATAAAGCCTATTATTTTATAACAGTTACTGATACTGATGGTAAAAGAATTCAACAAAAAGCACCAATTACCTCAAGTATAAGTACTCAAATAAACGTATTTGATGATTATACGTTTTACGAAAAAGATGAAAGCAGCATTTTAGCAGCAGGTACACAATGGTTTTTTGATGACAATTTTAATATAGAAAATACGCAAACATTTCCGATTCCTTTTCCTAATGCAGTAAATAATGAAAATATAAATGTATCTGTTAGAGGGGTATCTACCTCAAGTGCTTCTTCTACTATGAATGTGCAAGTAAATGGGCAAGATGCGTTAACTATAAATTATCCTGCAGTAAATCCATCCTCTTTAACAAAGGCATTTGCGTTAGAAAGAAGTGTTAACTTGGCTAATTCTTCTGAAAATATAGAGCTTGTTATTACTTATAATAATAATGGAAATCCTTCTGCGAATGCTTTTTTAGATTATATAGAAATTAAAGGAAAAAAGCAACTGAGTTTTACTGATTTTCAGTTTGCATTCCGAAGTTTTGAGCAAGCAAATTCATCAGGAATTGTTGAATATCAAATAGAAAATGGAAGTTCGTCTTTTCAAGTTTGGGATGTTACAGATTACATCAATCCGCAATCGATTACCAATGAAAATACAGGGGCTAATTTTACATTTAAAGATAATGGAGGTGAACTTAAGGAATATATTATTTTAAACGATAACGATTTTTACACACCAGCAACTGTCCAAAATTCTAAAATCAATAATCAAAATTTACACGGCTTAAAAGATGTAAATTACATGGTAATTACAAATTCAGAACTTGCTGGTCAAGCGCAACGATTAGCAGATTATCATCAAGCAAATTCTAATTTAATAACTAAAGTTGTACAATTAGACGAAATTTACAACGAGTTTTCTTCTGGTTCTAAAGATATTACAGGAATTAGAGATTTTATAAAACATGTTTACAACACAAATTCATCTGAAGAAACAAAACTAAAATATGTGTGTTTTTTTGGTGATTCTTCTTACGATTATAAAGATAGAATTACAGGCAACAATAATATTGTACCAGTAAAATTATCAAACATCAGTTTTAACTTGGCTAGTTCTTGGGTTACCGATGATTTTTATGTGATGTTAGATGATAATGAGGGTACAATGTCTAGTTCACATACTATAGATGTAGTTTCAAGTAGAATACCTGTGTCTACAATAGCAGAGGCCACTATTGTAGTTGATAAAATTTTAAGTTATTACAGTAAAGATGCTATTGGAGATTGGCGAAATACAATTACACTTTTAGCAGATGATATAGATGTAAATGGAGAAGATGTTATTCAAACAGGTGTTGAATCTATTGCTGATGAAATTAAAAATAATAAATCTGTATTTAATGTAAACAAAATTTATCTTGATGCTTTTGTACAACAAAATTCTTCTGGAGGCGAACGTTATCCTGAGGTAAAAAGTGCAATAACCAACGCTATTGAAAAAGGCACTCTTGTTTTCGATTATTTTGGTCATGGAGGTGAAGATGGTTTTGCTTCCGAAAGAATTTTTGATGTGCCTCAAATTCAATCATTAAACAACGCAAATACATTACCTTTATTAATAACAGTTACTTGCGATTTTTCAAGATTCGATAATCCGAATAGAATTACGGCTGGAGAATTAACTTTTAAGAGCCAAACAGGTGGTGCTGCAAGCTTGGTAACTACAACAAGAGAGGTTTTTATTTCTACAGGTCAACGTTTTAACGAACAACTTATTAGAATATTATTAGAATTTAATAATGAAGATTTTACCATTGCAGAAGCTTTGGCAGTGGCAAAAAATAACTTTTCGAGTACGCAAAAGTTCTTCATTTATCATTTTGGTGATCCAGCAATGAAATTGGCTGTTCCAAAACCGAATATTCGTATCACTAAAATGAATGATGTTGATGTAACCCAATCTTTAGATACCATTAAAGCATTATCAAAAATAAAATTCGAAGGTGTAATTACAGATAATAACAACGCTGTTTTAAACGATTTTAATGGTACGTTATCTACCACAATATTTGATAAGTCTATTGATAAAACTACATTAGATAACGATGGTTTTGGTATTGAAATGGTTTTTGATGCGCAAGACAGTAAAATATTTAGAGGTAAAGCTACAGTTACCAATGGTATTTTTGATTTTGAATTTGTGGTTCCAAAAGATATAAAAGTAGCATACGGAAAAGCAAAATTAAGTTTTTATGCAGAAAATGGTAAAATTGATAGAGCAGGTGCTAATTTTGATGTAGAAGTTGGCGGAATTAATGCAAACGCTCCAGACGATAGTGTTGGCCCGAATATAAATATTTTTATGAATGATGAATCTTTTATAGATGGTGGCAACACCAATTCCTCACCAAATTTAATTGCAGTATTGTCAGATGCCAGTGGTATTAACACCTCTATTACAGCAGTAGACCATGATATTGTAGGAATTCTAGATGATGATACCTCAAACCCAATTATTTTAAATGATTTTTATCAAACTGATTTAGATGACTTTACAAAAGGAAAAGTAAATTATACTCTTAGAGATTTAGAAGTCGGTCCACATACTTTAAAAATAAAAGCTTGGGACACCTACAATAACTCATCAGAAACTACGTTAAATTTTGTGGTTGTAAGTGATGCTATTTTAAATTTAGAAAATGTATTGAATTATCCAAATCCGTTTGTAAATTACACCGAATTTTGGTTCAATCACAATAAGCCAAATGAACCTTTAGAAGTGCAAGTTCAAATTTTTACAGTTGCTGGTAAATTGGTAAAAACCATCAACCAAAATGTGCAAACTACAGGTAATTTATCTAGAAATATTACTTGGAATGGGTTAGACGATTTTGGTAATAAAATAGGTAAAGGGGTATATGTTTATAAATTAAAAGTAACTTCTACAACTAGCAATTTAATTGCAGAGAAATACGAAAAATTAGTAATACTACAATAAAAAGTAGATATTTGTAAAATAACAATAAATTAAGAATGAAAAAAATAACATTTTGTATTGCACTATGTGCCTTATTAAGTATAAAGTTTAATGCTCAAAACAGAGCAATAACTACTGCTGCACCTTTTATGTTAATTGTACCTGATGCAAGAGCAGGTGGTATGGGAGATATGGGAGTAGCAACCTCTGCAGATGCTTGGTCTTTGTTTCATAACCCAGCAAAAATTGCCTTTAGTGATCGACAAGTAAAAACAGGAATCACGTATTCGCCTTGGTTACGTAATTTAACAGATGATATTTTTGTGGGTAGTGGATCCTATATCAATAGATTTAGTGAAAATGCAGCTTGGGGTGCAGATTTTAAGTATTTTTCGTTAGGCGAAATTCAATTAACAGATAATGCAGGAGAGTCTTTAGGAAGCATTAATCCTAACGAATTTGTGTTTACAGGTTCTTACGCTTTAAAGCTTAGCGAAACTTTTTCAATGGGGGTTTCTTTAAAATATTTACGCTCTAATTTAGCGTTCAACAATACAGCAAGTAATGCTTTACAACCTATTAATTCTTTTGCAGTTGATGTTTCAGGGTATTACCAATCTTACGAAGAAAATTATGGTAATTTTAATGGGCGTTATAGAATAGGTTTTAATATATCTAATGTTGGTCCTAAAGTTTCGTATACACCAGGAGAAGAAGATTTTATACCAACCAACTTAAAATTTGGTGGAGGTTTTGATTTTATTTTAGATGATTATAACATTATTTCTACAAACATCGAGTTTACAAAACTTTTAGTACCAACTCCACAACCAGATGGTTCTGATGAAGAAAAAGGCTGGATTCAAGGAATTTTTGGTTCTTTTGGTGATGCACCAGATGGTTTTAGCGAAGAGTTAAGCGAGTTTACCTATGCTTTAGGAGCAGAATACTTATACAATCAAGCATTTGCTTTAAGAGCAGGATATTTTCATGAAAGTCCAGATAAAGGAAACAGACAGTATTTTACCTTAGGAGGTGGTTTTAAAACCAACGCTTTAAATATCGATTTGTCTTATTTAATCAATTCTTCTGATGTAAATAATCCTTTAGAAAATTCATTACGTTTCTCATTATCGTTTGATTTAGGTGAAATTTATGATAATTATTAAAAGTGATAAATTTTTAGTATTTTTAAAGTATAATTAAGCAGTCTCATAAGGCTGCTTTTTTTGACGATTCTAATTATGAAAAAAATTGAATTAAAAACATCAGCAACTGTTTATAATAATATTTCTGAGCTTTCTACAGCAGATAAAATATTAATGGACAAAGCTATAGAAGCTAGAGCTAAAGCTTATGCTCCTTATTCTAAGTTTAGTGTTGGTGCAGCATTATTGTTAGATAATAACGAGATTGTTTTAGGCAACAATCAAGAAAATGCAGCCTATCCATCAGGTATGTGTGCAGAAAGAGTCGCAGTTTGGAGAGCTGGTTCTGAGTACCCAAATGTTAAAATTTTAAAACTCGCTATTTCAGCAAGTTCAACCCTTACAAAAGTAGATAAACCAGCAGGACCATGTGGTGCTTGTAGACAAGCTTTATTAGAATACGAAGTAAAACAAAAACAGGCCTTTCCAATTTTGTTGATGGGTGAAGTTGGCGAAGTAATAGAAATCGAATCTTTAGTATCTTTACTGCCTTTTTCTTTTGATAGTTCTTACTTATAAAATAAACCTATGATTTTGTGGTAGAACTCAAAGATAATTTTAAACCAGATATTTCGTCAAGAGCAGACATCAAACAAATCATAACAAGGTTTTATGATAAATTGTTAAATGATGAAAAAATGCTTCCTTTCTTTCAAGAAATTGTTCAAAAAAATCAGTTAGAACAGCACCTAGAAATTATTACTGATTTTTGGAATGATATTTTGTTTGATACCTTAACCTATACAAATAATGTCATGCAAAAACATGTAGATGTAAATGTTTTGGTGTCATTTAATAAAGCGCATTTTAGTATTTGGGTATCGTATTTTATAGATACAATAAATACGCTTTTTTATGGAGAAAATTCAGAAAGAATGAAGTCTAGAGCGCAATCAATAGCAACAGTAATGCAACTTAAGATGAAACTGTATCAATAAAATTAAAACCTTTTTTATTGTTTTACTGGTTATTTTAGTTAAGTTGGATGTAATAATATTATGCATGCATAGCAAATAATTAATGTTAGATTTTTTAAATTTGTTAGGTAAATATTCGCAGTATGATTTCATCAAAAATAACAGGTACAGGAACATTTATTCCTTCTCAAAAAATTGAAAATACCGATTTTTTAAATCACGAGTTTTTAAATGCAGATGGCTCAATATTTTCTGCAGAAAACGATGTAATTGTAGAAAAGTTTAAAGGCATAACAGGTATAGAGGCCAGGCGTTATGCAGCTGATGAATTTACAACCTCTGATTTGGCTTTTTTTGCTGCCAAAAATGCTATTAAAGACGCAAATTTAAACCCAGAAGAATTAGATTATATTATTATAGCACATAATTTTGGTGATGTAAAACCAGGCACAATTCAAGGAGATACTTTACCAAGTTTAGCTACAAGAGTTAAATACAAACTAGGTATTGAAAACCCCAATTGCGTAGCTTACGATGTTTTATTTGGTTGCCCAGGTTGGATTGAGGGTGTTATTCAAGCACAAGCATTTATTAAGGCTGGTATAGCAAAAAAGTGTTTGGTAATTGGTGCAGAAACTTTATCTAGAGTAGTAGATAAATATGATAGAGATTCTATGATTTATAGTGATGGAGCAGGAGCCTGTATTGTAGAAAAAACAGATAATTCAGATTCAGGAATTTTAAGCCATGCCTCGCAAACATTTGCTAAAGAAGAAGCCTATTTTTTGCATTATGGTGGATCTTTTAACAAAAGTGAAGATCAAAATATTAGATATATTAAAATGTTTGGTCGTAAAATTTATGAATTTGCCATAACTAATGTGCCAAAAGCAATGCAATTAGCTTTAGACAAAAGTGGTGTTGAAATAAATAGTATTAAAAAGATTTTTATACATCAAGCTAATGAAAAAATGGATGAAGCTATCATTAAACGTTTTTATAGATTGTATAAAAAGCCAGTTCCTCAAGGAATAATGCCAATGAGCATTCATAAATTAGGAAATAGCTCTGTAGCAACAGTACCAACCTTATTAGATTTAGTTTTAAAAGGCAAAATAGAAAACCAACAAGTACATAAGGGTGATGTTATTCTTTTAGCTTCTGTTGGAGCAGGTATGAATATTAATGCAATTGTATATAAATTCTAGGTCTTTTTTATCTATTAATAAAAAGATAAAAAAAATCAAACAGAAATGTAGTTGTTTTATAATGAGTTGTTTAAGTTGTGTTTTTTTTAGGTTTTTCAGTACGAATTCTCATAGATAGGTACGAATTCTAATTCATAAAAAAAATCTAACTTTTGATATCGTAAATCTAATATCAAAATATTATTTTTGCGCATGCAACAACACAACGTACTTATTTTAGACTTTGGTTCTCAGTACACACAACTCATTGCAAGAAGAGTTAGAGAATTAAATATTTATTGCGAAATTCATCCGTATAACAAAATTCCAAAAAGTTTAGATACTTTTAAAGCTGTTATTTTATCAGGTAGTCCAAACTCAGTAAGAGGTGAAAATGTTTTACATCCAAACTTAGCTGAAATTAAAGGTAAAAAACCTCTACTAGCAGTGTGTTATGGAGCTCAATATTTAGCCCATTTTTCAGGAGGAAAAGTAGCAGAATCCAACACAAGAGAATATGGTAGAGCCAATTTATCTTTTATAAAAGAAGATGAAACCTTCTTTAAAAATATTTCTGAAGGTAGCCAAGTATGGATGAGTCATTCAGATACCATTAAAGAATTGCCTACAAATGCAGTTTTATTAGCCAGCACAAAAGATGTGCAAAATGCGGCTTATAAGATTGAAGGAGAAACTACTTTTGCTATTCAGTTTCATCCAGAAGTTTATCATTCTAAAGATGGGAAACAGTTATTAGAAAACTTTTTGGTAAACATTGCAGAGGTAGCACAAAGTTGGACCCCAGATTCTTTTGTAGAAAGCACTGTAGAAGCTATTAAAGCTAAAGTAGGCAATGATAGAGTAGTTTTAGGACTTTCAGGTGGGGTTGATTCATCTGTAGCAGCAGTTTTATTACACAAAGCCATTGGCAAAAACTTATACTGTATTTTTGTAAATAATGGTTTATTGCGTAAAAACGAGTTTGAAAGTGTTTTAAATCAATACGAAGGTATGGGTTTAAATGTTAAAGGTGTAGATGCTTCTGATAGGTTTTTAGAAAAATTAAAAGGAATATCTGACCCAGAAGGAAAAAGAAAAGCGATTGGTAATACATTTATAGATGTCTTTGATGATGAAGCACATCAAATTAAAGATGTAAAGTGGTTGGCTCAAGGTACTATTTATCCAGATGTTATTGAATCTGTTTCAGTAAATGGAGGACCTTCAGCAACCATTAAAAGTCATCATAATGTAGGAGGCTTACCAGATTTTATGAAACTTAAAATTGTAGAACCTTTACGTATGATTTTTAAAGATGAGGTTCGTAGAGTGGGTAAATCTTTAGGAATTCACAAAGATTTGTTGGGGCGTCATCCATTTCCAGGGCCTGGTTTAGGAATCCGAATATTAGGAGATATTACTGCTGAAAAAGTACGTATTTTGCAAGAAGTAGATGCAATTTTTATCAACGGTTTAAAAGAAGATGGCTTGTATGATAGTGTTTGGCAAGCTGGTGCTATGTTGTTGCCCGTAAATTCTGTTGGTGTTATGGGGGATGAAAGAACTTACGAAAAAGTTGTAGCCTTAAGAGCTGTAGAAAGTACAGATGGTATGACTGCAGATTGGGTAGATTTGCCATATAAATTTTTGCAAAAAACATCTAATAAAATTATCAATCAAGTGAAAGGTGTAAATAGAGTAGTGTATGATATCAGCTCTAAACCACCTGCAACAATAGAATGGGAATAAAGCATATGAAGCATTTAAAATTATTTATTTTCCTGTGTATTTTAACATTCACAGTTTCTTGTGGTCAGCAGAAAAGATATATTCAGTACAAGGTTAAAAAAGGGGAAACAATGAGCAAAATTGCTCAAAAATTAGAGATGAAAACGGCTAACTTAATCCGCTTGAATCCTGATGTTAATGGAGAACCAAGAGCAAATACTTTTTTAGTTGTACCCGAAAAAAAATTAAATAATTTAAAAAATAACGTAAAACAAAAACCTAAAGTACTTTCAGATTCTATCGTTGATGTACAACCAGAGTTAACCATTGAAGAACAGCTTTTAGAAGATTTAAAAGAAAAATACGAAATCTATGAAGTTAAAAAAGGAGATACTTTTTACAACATCAAAAAAAGATTCGGAGTAACCAGAGGAGAGTTGTTATTGTTGAATCCGGAGTTAAAAGAAGGGTTAAAATTAGGAATGATTTTAAAATTAAAAGAAATTCCTGTAGAGATTTTATATACTGATGATGAGTATTATAACGATAATATTGATTATGATAAAGATTTAAAAGTTGCGCTTTTATTACCTTTTAGAACGTATAAATACCAAAGTGATACGCTTTTGTTAAAAGAAATTTTTGCAAACAACTCAACCCTTGTAAATATTGCTACAGATTTTTATTTGGGCGCAGAAATGGCTGTAGATTCTTTACGCAATCAAGGTGTTAATATACAGTTTACAGCTTACGACACAGGAGAAAGAAGGTCAAATAAACTCAGTACCATTATAGCTCAAAATAATTTAGAAGATAATAATGTTATAATAGGTCCTTTATACTCAGAACAAGCTAAAACAGTAGCCTCTAATGTAAGTATACCAGTAATATATCCTGTATATTCTAGTGATCAATCTGATTTTTCTGCCAATAATATTGTAAAAACTTCACCAGAAAAAGAGGTGTTTAGAGCTGAGTTAGAAAGATATCTTATAGAGGAATTTAACAGAATAGATACCCTTTTTACAGATTCTATTGCAAACCAGAATATACTGCATAAAGGCAACATTATTATTGTAAGCGATAATGATACAAGGTCTGTTAAAACCAGTAAATCTATACAGGCTAACTTAACGTTGAGTACAACTGCAATTGTAAATGTTTTACAGCCAGAAGATGGGTATATTGCAAAATCTCGTTTTTTAGATTTGCTAAAACCAAATGAGAAAAATTGGGTAGTAATTACTACAGATGATAGAGTTATTGTAAATGACGTTATTAATAGTATGATTAGTTTGCCAGAAGAAACTACAGCAAAAGTATTTACATTTGATAAAGGACGTGCATACGATAAAATTGATAATACCAAATTGGCTAAAATTGGTTTTACTTATGTAAGTGATGAGTTTATTGACGAAAATTCACCAAATGCGAGAATTTTCAACAAACAATATCAAGAAAAGAACAATGCTTTACCTTCCTATTATGCTGTAAAAGGTTTTGATATTACCTATGATATTTTGATTAGGCTAGCCTCTGGAAATGAATTGAAAGCTACTTTAGATGCAGGAATGTCTAGACGAATAGAAACCAAATTCGATTATAGAAATAGTGCATATATTGCTGAAAACAAAGGTTTGTTTATTGTGCAGTATAATGAAGATTTAACCTTGACACGATTGAAGTAATTGATATAATGTCATTTCCTATTTTAAGGAAAAAGCCAAACAAAAAAAATCCGCTTTTAGCGGATTTTTTTTGCTGAAATATAACAAAACTTAGATCTTTTTCATCTGTTGTTTCATCATTTGCATTTGTTCTTTTAACATTCCGTGTTTGTCTAATTTTTTAGCTTCTGCCATTAAATTAGTGGCTTCTCGCTTACGTCTTTTGGTCATTGCAATTCCAGCCAATTGCAATTTTGCCATGGCCAAATCATGATCCATAGATAATCCTAATTTTACAGCTTTACGTAAAAATTTTTCTGCTTGTGTGATGTTGGTTTGACTCAACATAATTCCGTGTAAATAGTTGTAATATCCTTGTTGCTTAGTAATTAATGCAGCTTCAGGATTTTTAATATAGCCCAACCATTTTTGTGCAGCCGGAAAATTTTGTTTACGCAATTGTAAAAAAGCCAATAAAATAAACTCATTTTTAAAATACAACAGCACAAAAATTCCAGCTAATAATAAGATGGAAATTCCGTTCATAATATTCACTTGAGTAAATTCATAAATAGCCCAAACAGCAAGTAAACCTGCTATAATTAATTTAATATTTTTATTGAACATTGTTCTTTAATTTTATTGAGGAGCAAAAATACATTTTCTTACGATAAATACCTACACCGTTTTATAAACCTTACCAGAATAAAGTTATTTCTTATAGTATTTTACGTATTTAAACCAAGATAATGTTCCTAAAATGGCAACAAAACCAATCGAATAATATACAGATGATGGAGTAATAACACGATCTCCACTGGCATAAGAATGCAAACCAGCTAAGTAAAAGTTAACACCAAAATAAGTCATCATAATAGAGGCATACGAAATAATAGTCCATAAATTAAAAGTATATTTTCCTCGTAAACCAGGAATCAAACGCATGTGTAATACAAAGGCATAAATCATAATAGAAATTAAAGCCCAAGTTTCTTTAGGGTCCCAGCCCCAATAACGTCCCCAACTTTCATTAGCCCACATTCCACCTAAAAAGTTTCCAATGGTTAACATCACCAAACCAACAGTAACTGCCATTTCATTAATTATGGTAATTTCTTTGATATTTAGATCCATTTTCTTTTTGTTATTTTTATTCGTAAAAAGAATTAAAAATAACGAGAATACTCCTAAAATCATTCCTAATGTTAAAGGCCCATAACTGGCTACAATAATAGAAACGTGCACCAATAACCACCAAGAATTTAATACAGGCTGTAAATTTGCTATTTCAGGGTCAAGCCAATTCATATTAGCAACAAATAAAATAATAGAAACAACAAATGTGGTGGCTGTAATAGTTAATGCTGATTTTCTACCCAAATAAAGCCCAAATAACATGGTTGTCCAAGCTACATAAATAATAGATTCATACGCATTACTCCAAGGTGCATTGCCACTTATATACCATCTGGCAATTAAACCAGTGGTATGCAAGAGAAATAGAGCAATTACAATTCCTATAGCAAATTTTACAATCATATTCAGCCATTTTTTGTCACTAAATATTTGTGCAATAACAAATACCAGTAGAAACAAACTAGCCAAACCATAATAACGAATTAATTTTGCAAAAACACTAAATTTATTATAAGCAATTTCTATATCTATTTGTTTTTCTGAGGGATACACTTCAGCCCCAAATTTCTTTTGATACTTTTTGATGCCCTCTAAAACTTGTTCTGCTTTCGAATAATCTCCTGTTTTTTTGGCAGTTTGCAGCAATTGTACGTAAAGAGGTAGAGATTTTTGAACAAAAACAGTATCTGCAGGCCTAAAGCCTTTTGTACTTGTAGTTTCTGGTTGAGAAACCCATTTGTTATTTTCATCATTTGGTATTGGATAAATCTTTAGAATTCCACCACCAATAGCATTGTATAACAACCCTAAACGTCTATCGATTTTAATAAGATCTTGCTCAAATTTATTTTGAATCTTTTTTTTCTGAGCTTCTTCAATTTGTTGTTTAATTATGTATTCTCCTCTAGCTGTAAAAAAGTCAGATAAACGTGCATATTTTGCAGTAGGTGCTACACCCAATTGTTCTCTAATTTTTAAATTACCCTTTTCTAAATACACCATAGGAACTTCGTACCAAAGTCTTGGGTTTTCTATAATAGAAAGCAACACTTGGCTTGGCTGCATATTATTAAACGTTTCTGTTTGTGCCACTTTACGCACCAATTCAGAAGCAAAAGTATGTGCAGGTTTCATTCTACCACCAGCATCTTGAATTACCAATTTGCTAAAACTTTCTGCGTGTGTTTTACCTACTGAATTGGCTGTTAATATCGAGTCAATTTGCTGAGCACTAACTTGGGTAACAGGTAAACTTGGGTGAGGCTCACTTGTATTTGTGGTTTGCGTAGGTTCGTGTGTATGATTAGGGTCACTATGGTCATGATCATGTTCTTGACCAAAGGCAAAACTAGATGCCACCAACAAAGCACTTAGTGTAAGTAATTGTTTCTTTTTTCGAATCTTCTTTAATGAATTTTTCAAGCTATCAAAACGCGTGTATTTAGCAAAGAAAATGGTAATCATTCCTGTGTATAAAAGTGAATATCCCAAATAGGTAATAAAAGTTCCCCACCAATCATGGTTTACAGATAAATGAGTTTGTTCTCTTTCGCCAGACAAATCATAACTAGATTGGAAAAATTTATAGCCTCTATGGTCTAAAATATGATTCATAAAAATGCGATAATCAAATTTATCATCATTATCAATAACAGTTACTTCACTAGCGTAAGAAGCAGCACTTTCAGAACCTGGATATTTCTCTAATTGAAAATCATTTAGTTTGATGCTAAAAGGCGCTTTTAAAATTTTTGCACCATACCACATTCTAAAATTCAATCCATCAACAGAAAATTCTTTGGCATTATCATTGTTAAATTTTCCGCCAGAAAGTGAAACCCTTTTGGTTTCGTTTTCTGTTTTTACATCTAAAACAATAACATCTAATTTTTTATCGTCTTTAGGCCCACGAACCACTTCCATTTTTCCTTTTGATGGGTGTTGAGGCACTACAAATGGCAAACCAGCAACATTGTATAATGCTCTTAATTTAAAATCTTGTATACTATCTTTGGTAATAGTTCCTTTATTCATGGTTGCCATAACCTGATACATACCATCAGATTTTGTGCTAATTTTTAAAGAATCATTTCTTTTAAAAATATTGATAGAGGCATTGTTATCGGCATTATTATAACCCACCAAAATATTGTGAATGTTTTGAACTGTACCCGATTTTATGCGATGCTCATGTCTACTTCCACTTGACGATTCTACCAAAAATAAATATTCATCACCAGTATCACTATCAGTAAATTTTTCTTTTGCCCAAGGGATGTAATCTACCAAATCAACTTCGTAACTTTTGCCTTTAAAATCATCTGAAAAAGACCAAGAATTAGCTCCCCAAGCACTTAATAAAATGGGTTCGTGTTTTGTTTTTTGTACCTCATTATTGTCTACAATAACATTAACATAAGTAGTTTCCGATAAAAAAGTATTGGTAGTTTCACCTTCGTCAATTAGCATAATGCCTTCATAACCAATGTATCTAGTAACTCCAGCACCAATAATAATAAATAAAAATGCCAAGTGAAACATTAATACAGGCCATTTTTCTTTACGCAACAGTTTGTATCTAAAAATATTGCCAAAAAAATTGATGATAAAGAATATCATTATGGTTTCAAACCACCAAGAATTATATACTAACGCTTTAGAGGTTTGTGTGCCAAAGTCGTTTTCTATAAAGGTTGCAACCCCCATTGCAGTTGCAAATAGAAAAAATAAAACGGCCATTAAGCGCGTAGAATATAGAAAATTAAGAAAATTTTTCATCAAAAAAAATACTTTTAAAAGAGTTACAAATTTAAGTATAAAAGCACAAATTTTCTGAGGGATTCTATTATATTTCTGTATTAAGAATTGTTAAAAATTACATAAATAGATGGCCATAAAACACATTATACCCAAACATATTAGAGACAGAGTTGTGTTTGCACTAGCACATTATCCAGAATTAAAGGATGTTTATATAGAATTTAAATTAAAGAAAAATATTAAAAAATCTACAATGCAGGCTAGACCTACTTTTGATAGTTTTTTTAAGTCGAAAAAAAATAGGAAATTTTTGATTTTGATAAGTGAGGAATTTAAAATCTCGAATAAGAAATTTTCAACTTTAGATATACCTGATGATATTTTTATTGGTTGGATTGGTCATGAACTTGGGCACATTATGGATTACCAAGATAGAAATAGATGGAATTTGATTTGGTTCGGAATTAAGTACCTCTTTTCTGAAAACCATATTGTTGAGGCTGAAAGAGCTGCAGATCGTTTTGCAGTTAATCACAAAATGGAAAATTATATTTTAAAAACAAAAAACTTTATTTTAAATCATGCAGAGATTTCTAAAGTTTATAAAGATCGTATGAAACGTTATTATTTATCGCCAGAAGAAATTATGTTTTTGGTAGAAGAACGAGATAAAATGAAAGAAATGTTATCATAAATTGGGTTGTTTTTCACTCAAATATTTCCAATAGCGTTTTGGGATATGCCTAATATGCAATTTCATATTTTTACGTTCTTTAATGTTTGTGCTGTCAAAATAATCTTTCCATAGTTTTTGGAAATTTAATTCCTCATCAGCAAAAAAATCTTTGTAGGTTTTTGTAAAATCGAAATTTTTTGGGAAATCCATATTGATGAACTCTAACGTCTGTAAATCATAAAACAAACCATAATTTCTTTTGATGTCATAAATCACCCATTTCTGGTCTGCATATCTACTTTTAAAATGTTTAGCAATTAAAGGCAATACATTAAAATCGGGTTCAATATTGGCAAAATAGATGTTATCTTTTGTTAATCTGAAACGCACAAAAGCTTCCATTCTATGCTTTTCCCTACTAACATTTTTTGCAATTTGAGCTGTTTTTAAAACACTAGGATGCGTAAAATCGGTATCCACTTTTTGATCGTGTTTAAAGATATATTGAATGTAATCTAATAAGGTATTTTCAATGCCTTTTTGTTCACTCAAAAACGCATAATATATTTTGGTTAATGTTAAAGTGGATGCTCTACTCTTTAAACCTTTCCAAACTCGGTCAGATTTTTCAGTATCTGTAATAATGGTTTCGTTTTCAGAAAACAACCCATTTTGTTGTACAAATTCATTTTGAATGGATACATGTTTGAGTTTGTATTCGAAAACATAAAAAACACAGGATAGAAAACCTTCAAAAGTACTATCGTAAATGAGTGTTTTTTCTTGCATTTTTAGAGTTTTTAATGTCATTTCGACCTTGTGGAGAAATCTAAATTAATATTATTTAAGTAGAGATTTTTCGACTTCACTTTTAACTTCGTTATCTACTTTCAATCAAAAATATATTTTGATTTCAGTAATGCTCAAAATGACAATCAACGTAAATTATTTATCAAACAAATTTAATTGCGGACTCAACATTTGCTCATATTTACTTTTTGAGTTCTGTAAAATCAGTCCTTTTAATTTGGCTGCTGTTAAATCTCTTCTTTCAAATTGCGGACTATCACATACCAAAAAATATTGCGCTCTATTAAAGGCAATGCCTATTTTTTTAAGATGATCCCAATTTAATCGTCTGTATTTTCTTGCCATTAAAATTTTGGCAACAGATTTCATTCCTACTCCAGGAATTCTTGCCAACATTCTTTTACTGGCTTTGTTGATATCTACAGGAAACTCGTGTAAATTACGTAATGCCCAACTCAATTTTGGGTCGATATCTAAATCTAAATTTTGATGATTTAGGTTGACAATTTCGTTGGTTTGAAAACCATAGAAACGCGTAAGCCAGTCAGATTGATACAATCTATTTTCACGTAACATGGGTACTTCACTGCCAATAGCAGGCAAACGATTATCATAACTTATGGGCACATAACCAGAATAATACACTCTTTTAAGATTGAAGTTTTTATAATAATGTTCCGCTGTTTTTAGAATCTGAAAATCATTTTCTCCACTTGCACCCACAATCATTTGAGTACTTTGTCCTCCAGGAGCATATTTGGGTGTACTTTTTATGAGTTTCTTTTCTGATTTATATTGAATAATTTCATTCTTAACCTTTTCCATGGGTTTTATAAAATCTTCAAAATTTTTATCAGGAGCTAACAATTTTAATCCGCTTTTTGTTGGGATTTCTATATTTACGCTTAATCGATCTGCATATAAACCAGCTTCTCGCATTAATTCATCTGAAGCACCAGGAATCGATTTTAAATGTATATAACCATTAAAATTTTCTTCTAACCGTAATTTTTTGGCAACAGCTACCAAACGTTCCATAGTATAATCTGCACTTTTAAAAATACCAGAACTTAAAAAAAGCCCTTCAATATAATTTCTACGATAAAAATTGATGGTTAAGTCTACCACTTCTTGCACTTTAAAAGCGGCTCTTTTAACATCATTACTTTTTCTGGTGACACAATAGGCACAATCGAAAATACAATAGTTGGTGAGTAAAATTTTAAGTAGTGAAACACACCTACCATCTTCTGTATAAGAATGACAAATACCCATTCCTGTTGAGTCTCCTAAACCTTTGTTTTTGTTTGTGCGTTTGCTACCACTTGATGAACAAGAAACATCGTATTTAGCAGCGTCTGCTAAAATTTTGAGTTTCTCTAAAGTGCGTTCAAAAGACATAAATTGTTGATAATGTTAAGATTGATTGAATTTTAAAAAGTATTAAAATCGATATTAATCTTGCAACAAAATAGTCAATATTAGAATTTGAAAAACATTAAATTAGATTAGTTTTCCACAAAAAAGAAAATGTTTAAAAAAGAAAAAGTATTTTTTATAGCCTGATGTTGGCAAACTTGGTTAGCCCAGATTGAACGGTTTGTTTGAACTCTTTTTTGCGTTTTTCAGCAAAAAAAGTGAGTAGTGAAAGCTGGAAATAGCTTCAAAAAAAAAATCTTCTCTTAAGTTTACTTTACAAAAGCTTCCCACTTTTTAAATTTCTTTTCTTTCATTACACGTTCCATTTTTACTTGTCCGCCTTTTTTCTTGTTCCTATCATTCCAATCGTAAAACTTTTCTACTGGAATTATATTTACTTTTACGCCTTTTAAAGCTTTACTTCTGGCGATTTTATAGTTTTTATTGGCATCTTTTAGAAAATGATCTAGTGCATTTGCAACATCAGTTGCGTTTGCATTTACGTCAGTCCCCAAATACCAAGAATGATAAAATTCGCCATCTTCAAAACGTTTTGCACAAATGGTATATTCAGGAATTTTGGTTGAGAATTTTTCTTCTAAATGTTTCATAGCATCATCCATTTTATTGACAGATAATTGCGAACCAACCGTATTTAAAAAGAATTTGGTACGTCCTGTAATTTTTATTTCTGCTTTCTCCACATTGGTAAATTTTATGGTATCACCAATTAAATAGCGCCAAGCACCAGAAACTGTACTGATGATTAAAATGTAATCTTTTTCTGGCTCAACATTTTTTAGAGAAATTGCAGGTGCGTTTTTCTTTAATGAACCATCTGGTTTTATGTAGTCTGGATTCATTGGCACAAACTCGAAGTAAATTCCGTTTTCGGTATTCAACTGCATAGCATCAGTTTCTGGTCTGGTTTGTGTGGCAATATAACCTTCTGAAGCCAAATAGGTATCAATAACTGTAACTGGTTTGCCTAACAAAGCCTCGAAACTTTTTTCATAAGGACTAAAAGCAACTCCACCTGAAGTGTAGACTTTTAAGTTGGGCCAAATTTCGTGAATATTATTTAAATTGTGATATTCGATTACTTTTTGAAGCATTAATTCTATCCAAGCAGGAATTCCACTTAACGCACCAATATCCCAATTTTTTGCATTTTTTGCGATGTGTAAAACACGTTCATCCCAATCGTCTATTTTGGCAATGTCTTCACCAGGTTTGTAATATCCTTTAAACCAAAAAGGAATGTTACTTGCGCTAATTCCGCTAATTTCGCCTTCTAAATGATTGTTGTTTTCTTGTAAATCTGTAGAACTACCCAACATCATAATTTCTTTTTCAAAAAAATCTGCGGGTAAATCAAAGTTGTTTAAAGACAATACCTGTTTAATTCCAGAGCTTTTTATGGCATCAATCATAGCATCAGTAACCGGAATTCTTTTACTGGATTTTCCTGTAGTTCCTGAACTTAATGCAAAATAGGAAGGTGTGTTTGGCCAAGTAACATCTGTTTCTCCTTGATGTAATTTGCTCCACCATTTTTTGTTGATTTTATCGTAATCAAAATAAGGTACAGTATCTGCAAAAGATGTTTGCAAATTGTCACTGATTAAAATAGTTTTAAAATGATACTTTTTACCAAACTGTGTGTTTTTGGCTGTTGCTAATAGATTTTGAAGCACTTTTTCTTGAGCCTCAATATGATTTGTTGCTGATGAAAGGGTATCTGTTACATTGATAACACCCTTTATAAGGTTTCCTAAAATGGTCATAATTGTTGGTTTTATACAAAGTTGACAATTTTTGGAAGATGTTTTTAACGTGATTACTTTAAAGGTTGATGCATTTCGTTAGCATTATTTCTTAAATTTTTTGAATGCTTGTTTTACCCAATGTTTCTTGTACACTACAAAAATGCCATATGATAAACAAACCCAAAAGAGATTTTAGAAATTGCTGTTTTTTTGTGATGAAATACACCCATAAAATATGTTTTAAATGAGGAATATTGATTTTTTAAATGGTAATTACTTGTTGTTTTTGCGTTGATGATTAAAATAGGTGGTGCCCATTAATACAAAACCAATTAAAATACTATAGTAATAAATACTTAAGTGTTGCCCTTTTAGCATTTGATATACTCCTGAAATTATGGCAAAAGCACCAATAATCATGAGAAAATAATAGGTTATTTTTTTCATAAATCTTTATTTTTATTAGAAAACCAAATTACTATTTATGAAATACAAATTTATAGATTTAATTTTCTATAGTTAAATGCTTTGCCGCTTTTTGTATTGTAGTTTTTATTTTATTTCAATTATTCTTTCTTCTATGTTTGTTGTGTTTTCTGCCTTTACTTCTTTTGTTTCTATACTGTAAATAACCCAGCCAGTTTCTCCATGAATTCTAGAGGCTGTATAGGTTTCATTGGTTAAAGAAGGAAAATTCTTTAATTTAGGTATGTTTTTACCAAATGTGCCTATTTTTTTTAAATAATTATAGGTTTCGTTTGTTAACTGTTTAGAATTCACAACCTGTTTCATTCTTATGATTGAATTTCCATCTTCAGCATTTATTTCATCTAAACTAAATTTAACTTTTGTATCAAATGGCTTTCCTCCAAAATTATTAGATACTTTTAAATCTCCTGATATTTCCTCGCCAAGTTTATACTTTACACCATGAAAATTATAAAATTGAATAGCATCTTTTATGGCATTAGCTTCTATCGATTTTTTTGAAGAGTAAATCTTCATGACATTTTCTATAATTTGTGCTGAGTTAGGAATATGTTTTAATTCTGTTTTCAATTTTTCTGATACTTCATTAAGATAATCTCTAACATTTTGCCAATTTATAACTTCCATAAACGAACCAAATTCATCTGTTTTAATCAATACAGATATATCATTGGATATTGATGTTAATTTTTTCACCAATTTATTATCTGTATCAATTTCAAAATTTTTGTAATGCCATTCTGTTGTATAGCTGTTTGGTGTAGAATCTATAACTTTAAGATCTACTTCATATTTTATGAGTTCTCTAGCAATAGTATCTTTATTTTTAATTTTAAGCTTTTCGAATGAAATATCATATGATTGTTTATCTAATTTTGACCAATATCCAATAACTTGAACAGTTGAATCTTTTAAGCTTATTTGTCCATATGTTTTTATGGACAGAAGTAGTACTAGTATAATAGCAATTTTGTTTTTCATTTTTTATTAGTTTCTTACCCTTTTGGGATGCAGTGATGTTTGAATTAGTGCATAACTTGGCTCAATTATAAAAGATGAGGTTAAATCTAACCAAACTATTCCACAATACTATATTCTGAAATAGATTGCTCAGACAAAGTCTGTGTTTTTGAGTAAATGAAATAAAATCGTCTCATTTGTTCAAGGTTTCTTAGAGAAACCTTTTTCAAATTCTTTGGTTATATTTTAGAAAGTTCCTTTATAATCTCTTTTCCATTTTGTTCTTCTTGAATGATCACTCTACCAATTTCAAAATAGGTAATTACCATTGTTTTTTTACAGAACGTATAATAGTATTTCTTGCAGCTTGTAAAAGCTCAATAATTTGATGGTAAAATTTATTATTTGAAGGTGTATTTTCCATAGTTACTCCACAATACTATCAATCAAAATCTCTAATAAATCAATAGCAGCTTGAGCAATTTTTGTACCTGGCCCAAAAACCCCAACAGCACCAGCATCAAATAAAAATTGGTAATCTTGTGCAGGAATTACACCACCAACAATTACCATAATATCATCTCGTTGGTATTTTTCGAGTTCTGCAATAACTTGAGGTACTAAAGTTTTGTGACCAGCTGCTAAAGAAGAAATTCCTAAAATATGCACATCGTTTTCTACAGCTTGTTTGGTAGCTTCTAAGGGTGTTTGAAATAAAGGACCAATATCTACATCAAAACCCAAATCTGCATAACCAGTTGCCACTACTTTTGCACCACGATCATGACCATCTTGTCCTAATTTGGCAATCATAATTCGTGGTCTGCGTCCTTCCAATTCAGCAAACTTATCTGCTAATTCCCTCGCTTTTTGGAACAATTTATCGTCTTTTATTTCTTTACTATACACACCAGAAATAGTTTTAGTTACAGCTTTGTGTCTGCCAAAAACACTTTCTAAAGCATCTGAAATTTCGCCTAAAGTAGCTCTATTTCTTGCTGCTTTTACTGCTAAATCTAGTAAATTTTCTTTTCCAGATTGCGCTGCTTCTGTCAAAGCTACTAAAGATTTTTTAACTTCGGTCGTATTTCTGTTTGCTTTTAATTCGTTTAATCTTTCTATTTGAGAGTTTCGCACGGCTTCATTATCAACCTCTAAAATATGCAAAGGATCTTCTTCCTTAAGTTGATATTTATTTACACCAACAATAATATCTTGTCCACTATCAATTTTTGCTTGTTTTTTGGCTGCAGCTTCTTCAATCCGTAATTTCGGAATCCCTTTTTCTATGGCTTTCGTCATTCCACCTAACTCATCTACTTCTTGAATCAAATCCCAAGCTTTTTTGGCAATAGCTGAAGTCAATTTTTCAAGGTGATAACTCCCAGCCCAAGGATCTACAGTTTTGGTAATATGGGTTTCTTGTTGTAAATATATTTGAGTGTTTCTGGCAATTCTGGCAGAAAAATCAGTTGGTAAGGCAATAGCTTCATCTAAGGCATTAGTATGTAAACTTTGTGTACCACCAAAAGCTGCAGCCATAGCTTCTATGGTAGTTCTGGCAACATTATTAAAAGGATCTTGCTCTGTTAAAGACCAACCACTGGTTTGACAATGTGTCCTTAACGCCAATGATTTTGGGTTTTTAGGCTTGAATTGTTTTACAATTTTTGCCCACAACATTCTTGCTGCACGCATTTTGGCAATTTCTGTAAAATGATCCATCCCAATTGCCCAAAAAAACGATAATCTTGGCGCAAAAGTATCAATATCCATGCCTGTTTCTAACCCTTTTTTGATGTATTCTAGTCCATCAGCCAAAGTATATGCCAATTCAATTTCTGCAGTGGCTCCAGCTTCTTGCATATGATAACCAGAAATAGAAATCGAATTGTATTTAGGCATGTTTTTACTGGTATATTTAAAAATATCCGCAATAATTTTCATGGATGGAGCAGGAGGATAGATGTAGGTATTACGCACCATAAACTCCTTTAAAATATCGTTTTGTATCGTTCCTGAAAGTAATTCTGGAGCAACTCCTTGTTCTTCTGCAGCAACAATATAAAATGCTAAAATGGGTAAAACTGCACCATTCATTGTCATGGAAACCGACATTTTATCTAAAGGGATTTGATCAAATAAAACCTTCATATCTTCTACAGAATCAATAGCAACACCTGCTTTACCTACATCACCTTGCACACGTTCATGATCAGAATCGTAACCTCTATGTGTGGCTAAATCAAATGCTACAGATAAACCTTTTTGACCTGCTTCTAAATTTCTTTTGTAAAATGCATTGCTTTCTTCTGCTGTAGAAAATCCTGCATATTGTCTAATCGTCCAAGGTCTACGAACATACATTGTGGAATATGGGCCTCTTAGGTAGGGTGGAATTCCTGCTGCGAAATCCAAAGCCCCATCTATCTTCCCCAAAAGGGAAGAACTCTCAGTAATACTTTGAATTCTGAATTCTGAACTCTGAACTTGTATTTTTGAAACATCTTGTCTACTCATTGTCTAAACGTTGTTTTTCAATCGTTTCAGAAATTCGTTTTCTGACAATTGGAGTGATGATTGTTTTGATATGTCTTTGTTTTACAAAAGGATACAATTCTAAATTTTGCTTCATTTTATCAGCAGCATTACTTTGTAAATTTGTACCTAATAAAACAATTTCTTTCGTATCGAACCTTTCTTGTTCTCTTGTTGCACTCTCGTTAATTTTCTTTTGAATACTGCCGTTTTTTAATTGCTTTAAAAATCCACCTGATTTTTCTACTTGCTTAAAAGTAGTCAGTGCATTATGCGCTAGTTGATGGGTTAGAGCATCAATATAATAAGCACCATCAGCAAAATGATGTGCTTCTTGAAAATAACTTTCTTGTTGTAAAATTAAGAGTTGATTTCTTGCAATTCGTTCTCCAAATTCGTTTGATTTATGGTAAATATGATCATAAGCAACATTAGAAATGGTGTCTGAACCTCCTAAAATGGCGCTCATACATTCTGAAGTTGTACGCAACATATTGGTGTTGTAATCATACAATGTTTTATTGCGCAAACTAGGTTGTGTGAAAATATGAGCTGGTACATTTTTTACATTATACTCTTTCAATAAGGATGCCCATAAAATGCGGAATGCTCTTAATTTGGCAATTTCAAAAAAATAATTGCTACCCACAGCAAACTTAAAATGAATTTTATTGGCAATTTCTGCACCAAAAGAATTTAAATATTCATTGGCATGAGCTAAAGTATAAGCCAATTGTTGCGTTAAATTTGCCCCAGCATTTTGATATAAATCTCCAGAAACCGAAATACAATGGTTAGATGATGGTACTATTTCTTCTACAGCTAAATGATCTTTTTTAAGATTGTAAAACCAATTTCCAGTTTCAGCCAAATTGCCAATAATATCTGTTTCAATAAATGTATTATTAGAATCACAAAATTCTGAAAGTTTGGTTTGAAATTCTACATCTAAAAAAGTAAGCTGAAAATAAAGTAGTGTTTTGCCAGCAAATCCTTTTAATAATTTCTTGGGATTAAATGGTGTAGTGGCTTTAAATCTTATTGAATTTGCGCCTCTTTGTAAAGCATTTAAGGCTAAAGAATTGGCTATCTTTTCATCACCAATAAAAATAGATTGACAAATATTAAAGCCTTTTTTTGGTAATTGAATTGAGGTATTTTTTCTATCTTCTTTGGTGTAGAATGGTTTTACAGTAATGCCTTCATCTGTTTTCCAAAGCAGCGTTTTATTGTAATCTGCACCTTTTAAATCTACTTGAATTTTTTGTTTCCAAGCAGCAGGTGAAACCGCATCAAACTCATCAAATAGAAATTCGCTCATTATTTTATAGTATCAAATTCAATTATATAGATGTCTTCGTTTTCTTTTTTCATTAAATATTTTTCTCTTGCAAAACGTTCTAACTCTAATGAATTCTCGAGTTTTTTAATGGTTTCTTTGTCTTTTTCAATCTTTGTTTTGTAGAATGAAATGGTACTTTCTAAATCTTTAATTTCCTTATTAAATTTACGATGTGTAAGGTAAGAGTTTTCATCAAAAAATAGCATCCATATAATAAACGGAATTAGTATAATTACAAACACATTGGTAAGCAATTTAAATATAAAACTATTTTTTAAATCTTTAAAAGAACTCATTATAGATTATTTATAAGCGTTCGTTAATTACACTTCTTACAATATCTATAGCCACAGTATTGTGCCTATCATTAGGAATAATGATATCAGCAAAATTTTTAGTGGGTTCTATAAATTGCTGATGCATAGGTTTTAAGGTGTTTTGATATCGGTTTAAAACTTCATTTACATCTCTGCCTCTTTCTGCAACATCTCTTTTCAATCTTCTTATTAAACGCTCATCAGTTTCAGCGTGTACAAAGATTTTAATATCAAATAAATCTCTTAATGCTTCACTATTAAAAATCAAAATACCTTCTACAATCACCACTTTTCTTGGGTGTGTTTTCAGGCTATCTTTTGTTCTATTATGAGTAACAAAAGAGTATATAGGTTGATGTACCGTTTTTCCTTTTTTAAGCTCTTTTAAGTGTTTGATTAATAGGTCAAAATCTATTGCTCTTGGATGATCGAAATTAATTTTAGTACGTTGTTCGTAAGATAAATTATCTGTAGCCTTATAATAGGAATCTTGCGAAATTACGCAGACTTCATCATTTGGCAATTGTTTTATAATTTGATTTACAACCGTAGTTTTTCCACTTCCAGTACCACCTGCAATTCCAATAATTAGCATAATATTTTGATTAATTTTACCTGATTTACTTTACGAAAGTAGTAAAGATTTTACAAATTCATAAAATTATTGATTTTAATGCCTTGAGCTTTTAAATCGAACATTAAATTATACAGCCCAAAAAAGGTTCTGTTCATATAAATAAAATGTTTAGATCCTCTACTAGCGTTATAAGAACGTAACTCTACATTTTTAGAGTAACGCTCTCCAAATTCAGAAATTTTACCGAAAAAAACTGCGTCAGAAAAATCAAACTCTTCTACGTGAAAAGGTTGTGTAAAGATGGATAACATTTCGTGAAACATTGCCTTAAAAAATTCAAATTCTTCTTTTGGATCTTCTTTTCTTAAGATGTCTAAATCAAACATTTTTTCTACAAAAAGAGTTTCATCTGCCAATGTTTCTTTGCGAGCTAACACAAAATACGGATTGTAAAAATCTAAAGGTATGGTTTTCATACAGCCAAAATCTAGCGCAATTAAATCTCCTTTTTTAGAAACCAAAAAGTTTCCTGGATGTGGATCTGCATGTACTTTTTTTAACATATGTATTTGATACATATAAAAATCCCATAAGGCTTGCCCAATTTGGTTTGCTGTTTTTTGGTTGGTATTTCTGTCTGTAAATTCAGATAGATGAATACCTTCCATCCAATCCATAGTTATGATTTGTTTCGACGAAAGATTCGAATAATAATTAGGGAAAGCAAGATGATTAATATTTTTACAAGCATTTACAATTTCTTTACTTTGTTGAACCTCTAATATATAATCTGTTTCTTCTAATAATTTATCTTGTACTTCAAAAAAGTATTCGTCAGACGTTTTTCCTTTCATGTTAAACATCCTAATCACAAAAGGTTTTAGTAAAGCCAAATCTGATTTTATACTGTCAGAAACGCCTGGATATTGAATTTTAACTGCCAGTTTTTTACCATCTTTTTCAGCTTTATGGACTTGACCAATACTGGCAGCATTGTAAGCTTTAACATCAAATTGGTCGTAAATTTCAGATGGAAATTTACCAAAACTTTTTTTGAAGGTTTTTAACACCAATGCTTCAGAAAGTGGAGGTACAGAAAACTGCGCCAACGAAAATTTCTCTACATAAGCTCTTGGTAAAATACTTTTTTCCATACTTAACATTTGCGCAACTTTTAACGGACTCCCTTTTAAGTCTTTTAAGCTGTCGTAAATGTCTTCGGCATTATCTTTGTTTAGTTGTTCTCTTGCTTTTTCTTCAGTATCTGTAATCTTATTTCCATAATACTTTAAGTAATTTACACCAACTTTTGCACCCGTTTTTACGAGTTTAGAGGCTCTTTGAATTTTAGTAATCGGAATTTTACTGGCTTTTTTCATACGTTTAATCCGTGTTTTTTTGGAATTTTTCTTTGTACACAAATTTCCCTAGGTCAAATACATTTTTGAGGAATTTGTTTTCTATTAATTCGAAGCTAGTATTGATTGATTTTTCGATAAAAATATCCGTTTTTTCAAAAGATTCAGACGTATCATCTAACCAAAATTTAATGGTGATGATCATTTGAATCCAAGCAGATTGACTGATGAGGTTCGATTGAAATTTTTCTAAACCATCAATAGGTAAAATGCTTTCGTTTAACGACAAGCTATCTACAAATTGAATAAAACTTTTCTTTAAGGTAGAAAATGTTTTATAGGTTTTAAGTTGATTTTTACATCCTTTTAAAACAACTTCTACATACGTTCTATTAAGATTTAAGTTTTCAAAAAACGTAAAGTACAAACTTAGCAATTGGTTTTTACCATCAAAAGAAGCAAATTCTTCACTTTCATTTAAAACTTCTAAAGAGTTTTTAAAAAGTTCGTTAAAAATTGTTTTTTCAACTTTTTTCAACGATTTAAAATGTTTGTAAAAAATATCTGTATCTAGTTCTACTTGTTCACAAAAATGGTCTACATCATCAGGTCTTGTTTTAGTTTCTGCAACCAAATCCATATACAAAGTAAGGATGTCTAATTTAGAGGTTTCGTTCTTTTTTGCCATAGAAAAATATATACTACAAAAATACGAAACGTTTTATCGTTAAAAGAAAAAAGACTTCTTTAAAAACAAAAAACCAAGTTAAATTTTAACTTGGTTTTGTCTTAAATAGTAGGGAATTTATTAAGCAAATACTTTGCGAAATCTCTTTTTGCCACTTACAATGTGCTTTTTGTAGGTTTCTAAAGTGTCAAAAATTATATTTTGCTGATTGTTTAGTAACTGTACACCACCTTTTAAGGCTTTTTCAGTAACTTTTTGCCACTGACTTGCAATTTCAATTGTTTCTGTAACTACTTCTTCTGTTGCGTTTAACGCAAAGTCGTTAGCTTTTGCTGCTGAAATTTTTACAGTATTAAGTTTTTTTTCTATCTTTTTAGTAAAATCTACTTTTTTATTTTTTTTAGTTGCCATAACTCAAGTTTTTATCGATTATTATTTACTTTCTAGACCAATTTTTTACAGCTTCCATATCACCTTTTAAAGCTAATTTAGCTTGTGCTTTCCAGCCAGATAAATCATAGATTTTTGCGTTGATGCCAGCATCTATTAAAAGCGTGGTCATATTTTTAATAGTCATTGTGGCAATTTGGCTATATGCAGTAATGTTTAGCTCGTTTAACGATTTTTCTAAAACGGGTCCAATACCCTTAATCACTTTTAAATCGTCTATGGCTTCTACTTTTTCTACCACAATTTTTTCTTCTACAGTAACCTCTTTTTTAACTACTTTTTTCATGGTTGTTTTTTTAGTTTTTGAAGGTTTAACATCGTCTAACTTTTCGTTTACGGTATTTAAAGCATCTTCTGCATAATCTTCGATTTTTTCTTTAACATCGTCAAGCGTCTCAGAAATATTTTTCTTCAATTTTTCAGACATTTTTTCTGCCTTCTTTACCAACTTGTTGCTAGCTATTTCTTTCTCAACTTTCTCCTTCATTTCCTCTGCTTTTTCAACTAAAGGATTTTCTTTTACCAGCTTCTTTGCATTTTCTAACATAGCAGGGTCATAACCAACTAATGTTTTTAAACGCTCAGTACTATTGTCTAATTGACCCTTGATAGATTCTGCAGTTTCCACAACCATATTGATTTGTTTTTTAGTCAATGGTTCTGCTTTTTTTACCAATTTAGCTGTTAATTTTTGCCATTTTTCTCCTGTTTTTACAGTAGTTTCTATAGCGTTGAATGAAGCATCAATTAAATCGCCATTAATTTTTCTAACGATTGCTTTTGCTTTTCCTAATTTATCTTGTTTTTTATTTTTTGCTGCCATAATATATGTCTTTATTTTTTTTGAAAATTTGATTTTGCAAATATAAAATCTGTGAGTTACAGATGAGTTACAGTTTAGTTTTTGCTGAAAAAATCTAAGGTTTTATTCAAGTTTTTCCAGATCATTTTTTTTCCGTTTTCTAAACTATCGAAGAATTTATCTTGTTGTTTTTCTGAAAATTGAAATCCTTTTTTTAAAAGTTCATCTGTTTTATTTTGAACTTTTTCAATTTTATCATAAGAACTCAAAACTGTTTTTTCTGTTGTTTTTAAAGCTTTCTTATTAATTTCTAAAGCCTGTTTTTTTATATTTTTTGCTGATATTGTTTTCATCATTTATACATTTACTTGTTTACTTTTATGCAAACATAGGTTGTGGGAGTTACAGATGAGTTACAAAAAAGATTTAGGTACTAATTTCATGGATTTCACAAATGCTTTTAAAAGAAAACACTTCTTAACCTTCAGAGATATTATTTGTAATAACGAATGTCAGTCTGAGCTTATCGAAGACTTTTTTACTCTTAATTTATTCTTCGATAAGCTCAGAATGATGTTGAGAGTTTTAATTGTGTGAAGGAAAATATAACTCGAATTATAAAGTTTATATTACAGCTTTTCTAAGTTCATAGTGTCATTTCGAACGAAGTGAAACGTAGTTGACAAATCTTAGTTTGTTAATGAGATTTCTCCACAAGGTCGAAATGACAAAAACGAAATTTTATTCTGAAATTCGTGTCTAACCAATACTCTCAATTTCTTGTAATAATTTCTTCGTTTCAGGTAAAGGAGAAATTCCATATTCTTCCTCTAATATTACCTCACATTTCATATACGTTTTTATAGCTTGTGGACGATTTCCTTTGGCAATATAGGCTTTCATCTGTATTCTGTAAGCGTCTTCCCAAGCACTGTCAATATTCAAGGCGTTTTGTGCCAAACGAATACTTTCTAACGGATTTTCATCCAACAAAATTTCTGCTAAGGTTATATAAGCTCCTAAAATAAGAAGTTGTGATTTTTCTCTTTCTTCGGATGTCCAATCTTCATAAATACGATTGGGTAGATAAGAACCTTTATAGAGCTGAATTGCATTTTGATAGGCTTGTTTTGCAATTTGGTTATCACATCCAAAACTTTTATTACCAATGATGATATATTTTTCTAGAGCCTCAACATCAATCCAAACTTTTTCTAAATCAATTTGATAGCTTACACCTTGTCTGATGATGTAAATGGGTTCAGTACGTGAAGGTCTGTTAGGTTCTAGCGTTTTGTTTATTCCGTGTAAAGCGACTTTAAAATCACGATCATTCCAATCTTCCCAAAGACTGTCCATAATTTTTTCTTTGTGTAGCGCATTTCTTTGGCGATAAGAAACTAAATACTGAAGTAGTTGAATGGTTTTGTCTCTTCCCCATTCTTTATTTTCTATTTTTTGTTGATTTCTCCATACCACAAAATTCCCTAATGTTTCAATGCGAATTAATGCATTTTTACAAAAGGAATTTAGTTCATTGAGTTGTTGAAGAAAGTCTAACATAAAAACATATGATTTTTTTATACCGATTTTGGTTTGCTTATACCTTTCAGGTTTTTAAAACCTGAAAGGTATAGTTTTATCAAACTTTATCTTTTTTTATAGTGTCGACTTTTTTAGATAATTTTTCAATTGCAGATGATAAACTTTCAATCTGATTTTGGATTTTATTAAAGTCCGATCTTGAAGCATTTCTCCATTCATCAATTTGTACTTTCTCAGAAATTTCATCGCCAATAATGGTAATTTTATCCTGTATTTCATCCTGTAGGTGAGAGAATTGTTTTTTAGGATCTTTAATCGTATCACGAATTACTTTAGGGCCAACATCTTTTATGGTTTTCCACATCGAAAGACTTTTGTCTAAAATACTTTCTTGTTTTTCTGAAGTTTCGTGTTTTGTTGCCTGTTCTGTCAATTCAGACAATTTATTTTGTATAAAGGTAAGTGCATCATTAAAATCGGAAAATCGTTTTTCATCACCATCTTGAACGTGTGTAATTTTTCCACGCCATTGTATTTTTGAATCGCCATTCTCTTCAAAAATCTGCTGATTAAAACGCACCATAAAAGAGGCGTTTTGGTCTTGTTTTTTTATCATTTTTTCAAATTTTAACCTGGCTCTTTTTCAGAGCCAACTTCATATTTTAATAACCCTTTAAAGGCATCATTTACTGTATTTCCTTCGTATAAAACCTTGTAAATCTCTTCAGATATTGGCATATCTACATTATATTCTTTAGCCAATTCTATCACAACTTTTGCAGTTTTTACACCTTCTGCAACTTCGTTCATTTCATTAATAATTTGCTCTAAACTTTTTCCTCTACCCAATTGAAAACCAACATGATGATTTCTACTTTTTGATGATGAACAAGTCGCGACTAAATCGCCCATTCCAGCCAAACCATAAAACGTTCTTTGTTTGCCTCCCATTGCAATTCCAAGTCTAGTCAATTCAGCTAAACCTCTTGTAATAATTGCGGCACGTGTATTATCGCCTGCATTGGCTCCATCACCCATTCCTGTAGCAATAGCTATAATGTTTTTTAAAGCGCCACCCAATTCGCAACCAATAACATCAGTATTGGTGTATACTCTAAAAAGACCTGAGCTGAATATGGATTGTAATTTTGTACCAATTGTTTTGTCAACCATGGCAATTACAGCAGCAGCAGCATTACCAAAATGAATTTCTTTCGCCAAATTAGGGCCTGTTAAAACACCTGCTGGATGACCAGGCATGAGTTCTTCAATAATTTCGGTCATTCGCATTTTTGTGCTCATCTCCAAACCTTTTGCCAAATTAATAATGGGAACCCAAGGCCTTATATGAGGTTTTGCTTCCTCTAAAACTTGACGCATGTTTTGAGACGGAACACCTAAAACAATAACATCTGCATTTTCTACAGTTTCTTTTATAGAATTTGAAGCGACAAGCGTTTCAGTGAGTTTAGCATCAGGTAAATATCTTTGATTGGTGTGATGTTGATTGATTTCATCAACAGTATTTTGGTTTCTCGCCCAAATTATGGTATCCGTATTTTTTGCAGTTAATGAAGCAACTGTTGTTCCCCAAGAACCACCACCCAATAAGCCTACTTGTAGTTTCATTTTTTTTGATTTATGGTGATTAACTCTCTAACTCTTTTACATACAAATTTCGTACTTCTTCAATATAGGTATCTAAATGTTTTGGTTTCCATTCAGAAGTATCCACAGGATCTAAAACCACCACTTCAATATGTGTGGGTTTAAAGATTTTACTACCTTTTGGCATTGCCATATACGCATTTTTAATCACGATTGGAACAATGGGTACACCTGCTTTCATTGCCAAATGAAAAGCTCCTTTTTTGAACTTCCCTAATTTTTTACTACCACTTCTGGTTCCTTCTGGAGCAATAGCTACAGAAGTTCCATTTTTAATAACATTTGCTGCTTTTTGCATTGATTCAATGGCTTTCTTTTTGTTAGAACGATCTATAAAAATTGCACCCATTGCTTTAAATAGAGGGCCAAAAGGAGTGAGTTCTAATTCTTTTTTTGCAACTCCAGTAACATCTTTTTTCAACAATTTTAAAATGATGAAAAAGTCGGCAGAAGATTGATGATTAAAACAGAAAACAGCTGGTCTATGATCGACTAAATTGTGTCTGTTTTTTACATTAATATCTAAACCTGCAAGTCTAGTTCCTAAATCTCCAATACTCTCAATAGTGGTGTTTATACCTTCTTTTTGTGACATGGATAAGGCTCCTTTTACTATACCTTTTAAGGCTGAAGGATACATACTTGCAGCTGCCAAGCCTGTTCTTAAACCATTGACTAAGGGTTTTTTTGTGTTGACTTTAAAACGAAGAATTTTCCAATCGTTTTCGAAAGCTAATTGAGATAATTTATTATCTGGATTCGTGGCAATTGGTTTTCCAACGATTTCCAATAAAGGATAGTCATCAATACTATCTGTGTAAAAGAAACTTTTTGATAAATCGATATTATTGGCTTTGGCGAATTTACGTCCAGCTCTAGCTTTTCCTTCAGACCAACACATTTCAGAAATGATACCTGTGAATTTCCCCTTTTTCACTTCCATTTCTGTACAGTAAATATCTTTGATACCCAACTCGTCCGCAATTGGTTTTACTTGATAGCGAGTGGCAGCAGAAATGATAACCACTTGATGCCCTTTTTTTAAATGCGATTTGATTAAAGTTCTCGATTCTGGATAAATAGTAGAAGCCAAATGATCTTTAAAAATTTCTTTTCCTAAATCTGTAAATTGTTTTTCTTTGATGCCTTTAACGCCTAAAGCAGATATTTTTGTCAAGGTTTCAAAATCTCGATTTCCAATGGCATAAGCAATTAAGGTTACAAATTGGGATAATACTTCTTTTGGTGTTGATTTTCCGCTTAAGAACCTCGATTTTACAAATTGTTTTGCTGAGAAATCATTGATTAACGTTCTATCTAAATCAAAAAAAGCAGCAATATGTGGTCCTTCTTCTTCATCTAAAACATCTTGAGTGATGCTTTCAATTTCTGCTCCAGGTACTTTTTCTTCCTCCTCATTTTTCTTCTTTGATTTTTTAATGCTTTCAGATTCTAATTTTTGTAAGAAGTACAATCGTTCTGTTAAGTTGTCTAACAGTTCCATCCAAATATCTAATTGTTTGAAATCGATTTTATTATCAATAGGAACTAATTTACTGTTTTTAGCCAATCGTAAAGCGCTAATTAAAAATGGTTTGGAAACACTATCTAATCTGCTGATTCTATTTTTCCAATGTAATTCTTTGCCTTTAAATAAGCATAATTCAATAAATTCAGATTCAGAGAATTCATCCTCTAAATCCCAAGATTGTAACGTTTTACAGACTACTTTGTTGGCTTCTAAATAAATTAACAGCAATCCTTTAGAAACAAATAATTCTTGTTTTGCAAGTAAACTTTCAACATTACCTTTAGGATCATTGATAATTGCTCTCCAGTTTTTATCAAATAAATTCAATTCAGCTTCAATTTCAGCGCTAAATTGTGGTTTGTTGGTATAGAAAAATTCAAATTTAAATAAATTACGCAAACGCATAATTTCTTCCCAAAAAGACAGAATTCTGTTTTCTTTTTCATCTTTGATTTTTACCAAAGCCATTTCAATAAACGCTCTATGATACAAATGGGCAGATGCCATATTTGCATAATAGGTTGCAGGTAAAAATTCTGATGCATTTAAGGTGTATTTGGTTTTGTAACCTGCTTTGTTTTTTTGAACAATGCCAGAACTTTTTAATAAATTCAACGCTTTTTGTACGGAAGCACTTATGCTTTTTCCACGTTCTATGAGTACATCATTTTTGCGTTGTTCAATGTAATTCATCAATTTAATAACACTGAATTCAATTTCGCTCTTAGTCAATGCAAAATTGTTCAACAACACATTACAAACTAGTGAAACTGTGGTTACTGGTGTTATCATATTTGCTTTGTGAATCAATTCAAAAGCAAAACGAGGTAAGGTATTTTTGTCTGAATAACTATCTTCTTCAATATCTGGAATTATGGCATTATGATGTGCAGTTGCATCCACAGGTTCACCAAATCTAATTGCGGCTTTTCCATATTCGTTGCCTAACTTTTTAAAGTATTTTAGAAAGGCTTTTACATCTTCAGATTTCTTTTCTTTTCCTTTGCCTTCTTCCGTCATTTGCTTCACATCAGGAATCAAATCATAGACAATAGAAACTGGTACATATTTAATATTTCTGGTGCTTTCTTTTTCACCTTCCATAATGTACTTTAAAATGCCCATTTGTGGATAGACGATTTTTCCTGTTCGTGAACGAGTACCTTCTATATTCCAAGTAAGATGATCGCCATTTTCAATCATACAAGAAATATAATGACGTAAAGCAACTTTATAAATTCGATTTTCTTTAAAACTTCTACGGATAAATATCAACCCTGAATTTTTACCCAATTGTTTAAAACCTGGAAATGCCAAATTGATGCCTCCAAAAGTATATGGAATTGGCATTCCATAACGTGCTAAAGTGGTTACTAAAACCACAGTGTCTAAATAGGTTTTATGCGTTAAAATAAAGGCAACCGAATTTTGACGCATTAGTTTCATCAATTTTTTAATTTCTTGACGATCAATATCAATCTTGTTATTGTAAGCTTTCGACATCATAAATTGAAAGCCTTTTACAGATAACATATTGGCTATAGGATGTTGTTGCGAGTACAATTCGTTGATATATTCCTCTCCTTTTTGTTGCACTTCAGTCAAATCTATAGCTTCTTCTTTAGCAATTGAAGAAAGCTTTTCTATGAATTTAGGATGACTGACAATATTTTTTAAATTGTGTTCCATAATCAACTAAAAAAAAGATTTGTGAATTTCGATACGCCTTTTTGTTCCCAAAATTTTGGAAAAAATAATGTTTCTACTTTTTCAATGATGGATTTTTTACTGGTCGCTTCAATATTTGCATTCAAAGCATTTGCTACAGTTAACAACACAGTTGCATTTGCACCTAAACCACAATGACTGCCAAAAACTTCTACATTTCTAATATCATCTCTATACGTTTCAGCTTCCATACAGTTTTTCCATGGAATTAAACCATCCGTTTTGGTATAAATACAAGTGATGGGAACTTCTGGAATAACCTCTAATTCTTTGATAAACTTTTCATTTCGCTCTCTCAATTTTGCACCTCTTACAAATTCTAAGGTTTTGATAATTGGTGTTTTCATATTTTTTACTCCCCAAACAGGAGAACCTATTGTGATGAGCTGTTCTACTTTATCTGGAAAACGATTTGCGATAATTTTGGCGAAAATTCCACCACCACTCCAGCCAACTAAACTGACTTTTTCTTGATGTTTTTCAAAAATTTCATCTAGTTTTTCAATCAATTTTGGGAGCGATTTTGAGTTGATCATATTTACGCCTAATTCCCATTTATAGGTTTTAAAACCTAAAGATTTTAAATATTTTCGTACAAAGGTGGTTGAATTGTCATTCCCTAAATAAGGAGGCATTAATAAAACAGGTTTTGCTCTTTCGCTTTTGTGTTTGGGTATAAAAGGATACAACCAAAACATAGAGGTCCATTCTGCAATGGCACGCGTTTCTAAAATTACATTGAATAGTGGAGGAGCAGGAATATTGGCATTTATCTTTTCAATTGCAGTTTTAAATCTGTTGATGATATTTAAAATAGTATCTTTTTCAACAGCCTCAAAATCTTCTAATTTGTATATGTTTTCTAACAATAACACTAAAGTGATGTAATCTCTATCAGGTCCAAAATCTTCGCAAATTGAAATACATTCGTTGCTCAAGATGTTCAAGTTTTCTTTATCAAGTTTTACCTTTTTAATGATTTTAGAAATCTCTTTTTGAAAAGGATGTCTCTCAAAACTTTGTATGATTAACTTTTTAGCTTTTGGCAATGTAGATCCCTGAGAAACTGCAATTGCCACTGCCAATTTCGAAAATGATGTATATACTATTTTATTACTCTCCATACTTTAATTTTTGGCTTCAATTCTTGCATTGAGCCAGTTTAATAAATCTTCTTGAACCTCTTTTTTGTTCACTTCATTTAACATTTCGTGTCTTCCTCCTTTGTACAATTTTAGCGTAACATCTTGTACACCATATTTTTTGTAATTCTTTGCTACTTTTTTTACACCTTTTCCCATTTCTCCAACAGGATCTTTATCCCCAGAAAAAATATAAATAGGTAATTGTTTAGGTGTGTTTTCAAAAGTTTCTGGCCTACTTATTTTTTTACTTCCTTTTAAGATGTCTAAAAAAACACTCAACGAAAAATCCTCAATTCTCAGAGGGTCTGCTTCAAATTTATCGACTTGTTTTTCATCGCTACTAATCCAATCTACCTTAGTTCTATTAGGTTTAAATTTTTTATTAAATTGATTAAAAAATAAATTTTTCAGCAATTCGTTGCTTCTATGTTTTCCATTTAGTTTGCTTAAAAATTTTGCACTTAGCATTCCAAAAGAACCCAATCCTTTCATGAAATTTGCTGTTCCTGATAGAATTAACGCTTCAAAATCTTTTCCATATTCAGTAATATAATCTCTACTCAATAATGAACCCATACTATGCCCAAGCAAAATTATTTTTTCGTTTGGATGTTCATTTTTGATGATTTCCGTGAGTTTTCTCATATCTAAAATGGCATCAGCAAAATAATCTTCACCATCATAAAAACCCAAATGATCGTGACTTTTTGCAGATTTTCCATGAATTCGATGATCGTTAGCATATACTTCGTATCCTTGTTTTACTAATTTTTTAGCTATCCATTTATACCTACCTGCGTGTTCGCCAACTCCGTGAGAAATTTGAACAATTCCTCTTATTTCTTCATCTTCTTTAACTTTCCAGTTATAATAGAAAATTTCTTCTCCATCAAAAGAAGTATATGTACTGTTATAACACTTCATTATTTACTCTCTAAAAAGTCTGTCAATAATTTGTGAAATTTATCTATATTTTTTTTCGAACTAGAGAGTTTTAATCGACTTTGAATCAATACTTCATCTAATAACAATTTCTTTTTGTATAAGTTGATTAAAATCTCATCATCAATAGCAATAATTACCATAGGTTTGGATGTTTTTATCTTACGAACTGAAACTGTTTTTTCTGAAATATCTAATTGATAATTTACAGTATCATCACCTAAAGACAACTTAAAATCATAAAGCCCAATATGTTTTTTTCTTAAATTTTCATCAGCATTTAAAAACTTTTTGAACGCTGTAAAAAACGGAGTACTTTTCGATTTTAGCACTTTTACAGCATCTTTTTGTTTTCCTTTGGATAAAATAATTTCCTCTAATTCGTTTGCAGATTCGCGAATGTATCTCGAAAATTTATCTGCATCAGGCATTGTTTTGGCATCAGAAGTTGTGGTGATTGAAACCAAACCATTGTAACTAAAGGCTGCAATTATCAAACCAAAACCATCTAAAACTGGAGTTAATCCAAATATGGATAAAATTTTATGACCTCTTAAATATAAAGGCATTTGTGGTCCAGGAACATTGGTAATGGTTACGTTAAAAGGAGGTCTGTGAAACTCTTTAATATTGTATTTGCTGTACAAACCAGCAGCTAAATTTGCCAAACCAAAAGGTACAGCGTCTGCCATTTTTGCAAGTGCTTTTGCACCCACAGCTTTATGTCTTGTTTTACCTCTGTTGGTTTGTTCTTGAATATATTCTAAACGCTCAATAGGATCTTTTATATGCGTAGCAATACGAACCAACATATTCGAAATCTGATTGTTCATTTCTTGTTTTTCGCCTTTTACACGAATAGAAATCGGAACATTTGCCACTAATGGTTGAACAGGTAGTTTTTCTTTTTCTTGTAAATATTTACGAATTCCGCCAGCACAAATGGCTAAAATCATATCATTTACGCTTACGTTCATAAGTTTACGAAGTGTGTTGATTCTTTCAAACGATAAAATAGCTGTACCCCAAGTTCTTTTAGGTGATACAGTACCGTTAAAAATAGTATTCGGAGTAGAAAATTTATTTTTTATTGGTTTTTTTAAACTGATTTGGGTTTTGATATTTCCTTTGATAAATGAATACGCAGTTTCTCCAATCAGTTTTGGTATTCTTAATGGGTTTTTTAAAAATCCTTGCGAACTTTTTAACAATAAATTGATTTCATCTGGCAATTCATCTGGCTCAAAAGGTTTTGGTTTTGGAATCGGTTTATCTTTATCCTCTAGATTTTTATCAAACAATAACCCCATAATTCCCACACCAGAGCTACCATCAATCATTACGTGATGTACTTTTGCAACGATAGCTACAGAACCTTTAGGTACTTGAGACACTTCATCTAAACCTTCAATAAAAGTCATTGACCATAAAGGTCTTCGCAAATCTAAAGGACTACTAAAAATTGAAGAAGTAGTTTCCCTTAATGTTTTCCAATTGCTTGGATCTGGTAGTTTTTGTCTGTTGATGTGTAAATCGATATCAAAATTAGGATCATCTACCCAATAAGGGTAATCTAAATTCATTGGCACATTTAGCAATCGTTTTCTAAACTTCGGTATCAAATGCAATTTTGAAGCTACGATTGCTTTAAAATCTTCGAATTTTAAAGAACCTTCTACAATAGTAAGTGTAGCAATATGCATTGGGCTCGAAGGAGATTCTGCATATAAAAATGCAGCATCAGCACCAGAAATTTGTTGTATAGAATCGTCTAAAACATTATCTAAAAAATCTTGAATTACTTTTTTCGGCATTTATCTATCGTGATTTGTGGTGTTAAAAATGCGAATTCATCAAAAATTGATACTGAATTTTCGCTATTTTGCAAGATAATTAATTTCAATTACATTTTATAGTGTTAAAAGTAGATTGCTATTGTTTACAACAAAAATAAATAAGAATTTTATAAGCCTATTGATGCGTTAGACGTGTAATAATATCTCTGTGTTTTGGAAATTCAGAGATTAAAGTTGCACGATTTGGCAATACAAAATCTTTAAAATCGAAACCAGGAGCAACTGTACAACCCACAAAAGAAAAGGAGTCTTGTTGAATGACTTCTGCTGCAAAATAATGATGTGCAGGGACTGTGTATTGTGGAATTTCACCATTTGTAAAATCATTACCAATCAAAACATTTGTATACTCGCCTAAAGGAGAAATAACATGTAATTTTAAGGCTGTGCCATCATAGAAATGCCAAATTTCGTCTTGATTGATTTTATGAAAAGCAGAACATTTTTCGGAGGTTAATAAAAAATAAATACTGGTGCAATAATTTCTATTTCCTTCAAAATATTCTGCTAAATTTTGCTCTAAAATTTCGCCTTTACTTCTGTAGGTTTCTTTAAAAAATCCTCCTTCAGGATGTGCTTTTAAATCAAAAAAACCGATTAATTCTTGTGCATTCATTCGTTTAAAATTTTAGTATTCATAATAAATTGTGCCATATCTTTTCCCCAGGTTTGATAAGTAATTTTAGAAGGATGTACACCATCACTAAAAAAAATAGTAGCATCACCCTCTAGATTATATTTTTCTTGCCAAGTTTGTAATGTAATCACTTCGTTATTATAAAAAACATTACTTTTTTTGTGCACTCTTTTATGTAATCTTGTGCCGAAAATTTCTACCAAGTTACCAATTACAAATTTTATAGTTTTTGTAAATGCTGGAAACTCTTTAATTGGAGGCATATTTGTAAAGTAAATAGGCGTTTTTGGAAACTTTCTTTTTAAAGTTTTTATCAATAAATTAATTTGATATATCCAAAGATCTGGAGAGTTTAAGGTAAACGCATCATTACCACCTAAACCAACTACAACAATATCAGCATTAGATTCTTCGATTTTAGGAATAATTCTCTTACGAACTAATTTAGCTGTGTACCCACTTTTGGCATATACTTTCCATAAAATAGAAATATTTTTTTTTGATGAAATTTCATGTGCAAGAGCGCCAATAAATCCGTTTTCATGAAAATCTACACCAACTCCAGCTATAGTACTTTCACCAATCGCTAAAATCTTAAGTGTTTTTTCTGATGAGGTTTTAATATATCCCTGTGGATTTTTAGCTTCAGGAAGTTTAGGAACTTCTCTTCTTATTTTCTTTCCTTGAAAATATAAAATAGGCAATAAAGGCACAGCAATAATTGCACCTAAGTAATATTTAAAACTCAAGATGCGTTGTTTTTTTGGTCGTTAGCTTTTTTAATAATCGCCTTTAAACGCTCTTTATTGCGTTGTTTTTCGAGTTTTACCTTGTTGATTTTTCGATTCATCAACTTGGTATGTTTCGCTTTATTAACGGTGTTTTTTGCTTTTCCTTTTTTAGGCATTTTATTAATTTTATAACTAATTACCAATTTCTATAGGCTAAGTACGTTTTTTTTTAACTAAAAATCAAGTTGATATTGTAAAATGGTTGTTTTACGTATGTTTATTGACTTCCTTATTTTGTGTCTAAATTAGTTTTAACTTGTCGATAAATTAATAAAATACCTACATAAACCAACGTTTTTTCTATCTTTAAACTTTAATTATCATCTCAATGAATTTAGCCAAATATAAAGTAACATCTCAAATAAAACTATCTGATTTTTTTACAAAAGAAGTAGAAGATGATGCCAAAAAAGCACTAAAAAAAATCAGAAAAAAAATTAGTGATTTGCAAAATGCAATGTATGCAGAAGGCAAATATGGTATGCTAATTTGCTTGCAAGGTATGGATACCTCTGGTAAAGATAGCTTGATAAGAGAAGTGTTTAAAGATGTAAACGCAAGTGGAGTAGAAGTACACAGTTTTAAAGTGCCTACAGCACTAGAGTTGAAACACGATTTTATGTGGAGGCATTATATTGCTTTACCACCAAAAGGTAAAATGGGCATTTTTAACAGAACACATTATGAAAATGTTTTAGTGACAAGAGTACACCCCAATTATATTTATGCTGAAAATATTCCTGAAGTTAACAGTTTAGACGATTTAGATGATGCCTTTTATCATGATAGAATGAAGCGAATTAATGATTTTGAAAATCATTTGGCGAAAAATGGGACTATTATTTTGAAATTTTACTTAAACTTATCTAAAGACGAACAAAAAAATAGATTACTAAGAAGGCTAAATCTGCCTGAAAAAAACTGGAAATTCTCAGATGGCGATTTAAAAGAGCGCAAACTTTGGGATAAATATATGTTTTGTTACGAAGAGGTTTTAAACAAAACATCTAAAGAAAATGCACCATGGTTTGTAATTCCTGCTGATGATAAACCAACTGCAAGGCTTATCTTTGCTAAAATATTATTAGAAGAATTAGAGAAATATAATTTTGTAGCGCCCACATTAGCTCCAAAATTATTAGCACAAATAGACGACTTTAAAGCACAATTGCATAAAGAATAGATTAAAAATGTTCAAAATTTTGAATTCAATATTCAAACTTGAACTTAACCTTAAATTTTAAACTTTGAACCTTAAATTAACAAAACCCATCGTATTTTTTGATTTAGAAACGACTGGTGTAAATATTGGAAATGATAGAATTGTAGAAATTTCTATTTTAAAAGTTTTTCCGAACGGAAATAAAGAAAGTAAAACATGGTTGGTAAACCCAGAAATAGAAATTCCACAAGGTGCTACAGACGTTCACGGAATTACCAATGAAAAGGTAGTTACAGAACCTACTTTTAAGGAATTGGCACCTAAAGTAAATGAGATGATTGCTGGTTGTGATTTGGCTGGTTTTAATTCCAATCGATTTGATATTCCTTTATTAGCAGAAGAATTAATGCGTGCAGGAATTGATTTTGATATGAAAAACAGAAAAGCCATTGATGTTCAGGTTATTTTTCACAAAAAAGAACAACGAACATTAGGAGCTGGTTATCAATTTTATTGTGGCAAAGAATTGGAAGGAGCACATGGAGCAGAAGCTGATACTAATGCAACTTACGAAATATTGTTGGCACAAGTGGCTAAATATGATGATATTGGAAATTCAGTTGATGAATTAAGTGAATTTTCAACTCATGGAAAACGAGCTGATTTTGCAGGTTTTATTTTGATGAATGAAGATGACCAAGAAATTTTTTCTTTTGGGAAATACAAAGGAAGAACAGTTGAAGAAGTATTAAAAGAGAATCCTGGATATCATAATTGGATTCAGAATGCAGATTTTCCATTATATACCAAAAAAGTTTTGAAAGAAATAAAAGAGCGAATGTCTAAACCAAAAAACACAATGACAGATGCCGAAAAATTACAAGCTTTACAGCAAAAGTTTAATTTAAGATAAAAGAGATTTTTAGATGCTTAGATTATAGGTTTATTAGAAAAGTTGAATAATCTAACTATCTAAAAGTCTAACAATCGGAGAATCTAAAGATTTAAAAAATATGTTTACACAATATAAAAATTTACCCAACAATTCTCGAGTTTGGATTTATCAATCAGATAGAGAGTTTACAAAACAAGAAATCGAACTGATTTCAGAAAAGGCAGAAGAATTTATCAATTCTTGGACACGTCATGGAGACGATTTAAAAGGATCATTTACCATTAAATACAATCAGTTTTTGGTCTTAGCCGTAGACGAAAGTTTTAACAACGTTTCAGGCTGTTCTATAGATAGTTCTGTGCGTTTTGTGCAAGAGTTAGAACAGCAATTCAACATCGATTTGATGAACAAAATGAATGTTACTTTTAAAGATGAGCAACATATAAATTTGGTAAAGTTGTCCGACTTTCAAAAATTTGCAAAAGCGCAAAAAATAACTCCAGAAACCATTGTTTTTAACAATATGGTAAATACCAAACAAGATTTTGAAAATAATTGGGAAGTACCCGCAAAACAAAGTTGGCACAAACGCTTTTTGGTATAACAATTGATTTAAAAAGAATAGCCCTTATTAAATTAGCCTGCGTTAAGGATTGAAATGGCATCCTTTTTTATGCTCGTCAATTATTCAATATTTTTTCTGAGCGATACAATAGCCTATTAAGAATGTAGATGCTGAAATAAATTCAGCATAAAAAAGATATAATGGAAAGCCTGTTAAAACGCCCAAATAAACTAGACAGAATTTAAATGAAGTACAACATATTAATTTTCTTATTTGTAGCTTTTGTTTCTAAAATAAATGCACAAACTATAGATCCTTTACTTACCAAAGATTTTGAAGCACAAGAAATTTGGGTAGATAGTATTTTAACCAACATGTCTATTGATGAAAAAATAGGGCAGTTGTTTATGGTACAAGCATATTCTAATCTTGACCAAAAACACGAAGATTTTATTACTGAAATGATTACAAAATATCATGTTGGGAATTTAATTTTTATGCAAGGAACACCTGAAAAACAAGCCATATTAAATAATAAGTATCAAGCCATTTCTAAACTGCCTTTAATGATTGGTTTTGATGGAGAATGGGGTTTAGATATGCGTTTGAAAAACACCTACAAATTTCCTTGGAATATGACTTTGGGTGCCATACAAAACGATTCTTTAGTAAAACAGTTTGGCGAGCATTTAGGCAAACACTGTAAACGTTTGGGAATCCACATTAATTTTGCACCTGTGGTTGATGTGAATGTGAATCCAGATAACCCAATTATTGGGAATCGTTCTTTTGGTGAAAGTAAAGAAAATGTAACCCAAAAAGCGATTGCATTTACGCAAGGATTACAAAAATATGGAGTTATGGCAAATGCAAAACATTTTCCAGGTCATGGAGATACTGCTTCAGATTCTCATCACACTTTGCCTTTATTAGATTTTGATAAAGCGCGTTTAGATTCCGTAGAACTGTATCCTTATAGAAAAGTGTTTGACGCTAGTATGGGTAGTGTAATGACTGCGCATTTAAACATACCAAGTTTAGAGCAGAACACCAATTTGCCAACTTCATTATCAAAAAATGTAGTGACCAATTTGTTACAAAAAGAACTCGGTTTTAACGGTTTGATAATTACGGATGGCTTAAACATGAAAGGCGCTTCTAATTATGCAACATCAGCAGAAATAGATTTGGCAGCCATACAAGCAGGTAATGATTTGTTGCTAATTCCACAAGATGTGCCAGCAAGTGTGCGTTTGATAAAGCAAGCCATTTTATTAAAAACATTGTCTGAAGAACGTTTGGATTTTTCGGTTCGTAAAATTTTAAAGGCAAAATATTGGATGGGTTTACACCATTATAAACCAGTAGTTTTAGAAAATTTACAAGAAGATTTAAATACGGTTGAAGACGAGTTATTGCATCGTGAATTGGTAAAAAACGCTATCACTTTAATTAAAGATCAAAAACAGAACTTACCTCTTGCTAATTTAGATTATCAAAACGTAGCCTATGTAAAATTAGGAGACGATTCTGGTAGTTATTTTTTAAAAATGCTTAAAAATTATACCAAGGTAGATGAAGTCTCTGACGAAAACCTAGATGGTTTATTAAAAAAACTAAAGCCCTACAATCAGGTGATTATTGGTTTTCATAAGTCGAATAATCATCCATGGAAAAGTTATAAGTTTAGCCAAAAAGAGTTGGTTTGGTTGCAAGAAATAGCAAGAAACCATAAGGTGGTTTTAGATGTATTTACGAGTCCTTATAGTCTGTTACAGATTAAAAGTTTTACCAATATAGAAACGATTTTGGTTTCGTATCAAAATAGTAAATTATCTCAAGAAATTTCTGCAGAAATTATTTTTGGTGCTGTAAAAGCCAAAGGTAAATTACCAGTTTCTATTAGAGATGATTTTAAAGTAGGCTCAGGAATTGATACCTATAGTTTAAGTAGATTAGAATATACCATACCAGAAGCAGCCAAAATGTCATCTACAAGGTTAGCTTTGATAGATACCATTTCTAAAACCATATTAGAAGAAAAAATGGCGCCCGGTTTTCAAGTATTGGTAGCTAGAAAAGGAAAAGTAGTGTATCAAAAAAGTTTTGGATACCACACCTCAGAAAAAAAAATACCCGTTAAAAATTCTGATATTTATGATTTAGCTTCATTAACTAAAATTTTAGCGTCTTTACCTTTAATTATGAAGGCAGAAGAAGAGCAGAAAATTACATTAACTACCCATGTAAAAGAAATATTACCAAGTTTCGAAAACACCAACAAAGCAGAGCTTTCTGTGAAAGAAATACTATCTCATTATGGTAAATTACCAGCATGGATTCCTTTTTACTTAAAAACACAAGATAGTATTACTCGTAAAAATTCATCGAAATTTTATAGACAGAAAAAGATAGGAAGATTTAGTGTAAAAGTTGCTGAAGATTTGTACATAAGAAAATCGTACAAAGACAGTATTTACAAATACATACGAGACGTAGACCAAAGACAAAACGAAGGGTATAAGTATAGCGATTTAGGATATTACTTGTTTAAAGAAGCTTTAGAAAAAAAATACGGAAATAGCTTAGATAAATTAACAGAGCAAAAATTTTATAGCTCTTTAGGGGCTGATAGAATGACGTATTTACCGCTTAAAAAATTCGATAAATCTGTAATTGTGCCTTCAGAAAAAGACGACTATTTTAGGCATCAAATACTTCAAGGAAATGTACATGATATGGGGGCTGCAATGTTAGGTGGTGTAGCAGGTCATGCAGGTTTGTTTGCCAATGCAAATGATGTAGCTAAAGTAATGCAAATGTATTTACAGAAAGGGTTTTATGGAGGCAGACGTTATTTAAATTCAGAAACGGTTGATAAATTTAACAAACGCTACTACCAAGATAAAAATGTGAGAAGAGGTTTAGGTTTTGATAAGCCACAGCTAGATCCTGATGTTGAGGCCACTTGTGGTTGTGTTTCCGACGAAAGTTTTGGTCATTCTGGTTTTACAGGTACGTATGCTTGGGCAGATCCAAAAAGTGAAATTGTGTATGTTTTTTTATCTAATAGAACCTACCCTACAATGGAAAATAGAGGTTTGGTAAAAGAAAATATTAGAACTAAAATCCAGCAAATTATACAAGATGCAGTTTTAGATTAGTTTTTAGCACAGCACTTGTTTTAGTATCTCAGTATTATTTTTTTGAAGCTATTTCCAGCTTTCACTACTCGCTTTTTTTAAGCTGAAAAAGCTTAAAAAAGAGCTCAAACAGGTCGTTCAATCTGGGCTAGACTTGTTTGCTGGCTTTTAGGATTATAAAGTAATAAATCAAGATTTTATTTGCCTTTCGCTAACGTTGTTGTATATGGTTAGTTGCGTGGTTTAAGCAACTAATTTAGTAAATAAAAACCGACCAAGAAAGTCCGCGAGGACTTTCGTAAATTGGCTAAAACCTAGCAATTAATTATACACGGTGTTATGGCCAGGTTTTAATTTTCTTCCATTTTATTATCAATTAATTCAGAAGAATTACTTTGAGTAAACTTTTTGAAAATCGAAAAAGCAAGAGGGATAATTATTGTTAATAATATTTCTTTAGTCTGAAAATTAAGTTTGAATATCACAATTGATAATGCACAAAAGAACCAAATTATGCCAATTGCTAAGAAATAGTTATGAAAGAAGTTTTTTGAATTTTTCATTAGATTTTTATTTTGAATTTGATTATTAAATTTTCCAATTGAATTTTCTATAAATTTCTGTAGTCGTTGCTTTTCAGTCAATGATTCATTGTTTATATTATAATCGAGTGTTTCGAAAATGATTTTAATTGTAAAACTTCTAGGATTAACTTCTCCAGATTCGATTCTTTGTAATGTTCTTACATTTATATTGCATTTTTCAACAAGTTCCTCTTGAGTTAGTCCTTTTTTCTTCCGAAGTTCTATTATTTTTTTTCCTAATTCTGGTTGTTTCATTTTATTATTAAAATCTATTACAAGAATACAATTTGTTTAATAATCAAAAATAATTTCCTTCTGTATTTTTCCCGACATTAACCCGACTTTTAGCCTATCTTGTTGATATTCAATTTGAACGTGCAGTTTTTTACTTGGCCATAACTCTTTTCGGATATGCCGAGTTTTAATTCGTTATATCCAGAGTTAGCGAAGTTCGGTTTTTTATTTTGAAATGTCAATAAGAAAAACCTCCTTTTTAATTAAACCTTTTCAGTATTGGAAGGAGAGAACTTAGTATACAAAAAAACAATTAAAAATGAGCTTAACCAATAGATTGCTGCAATTTTCCATCCAAAGAAAAAAGAAAGTATTAATGCTTGTAGCAGATAAAAAATTGGAAAAGTAATTGCATTTATAGCAAATTTCATGGTATCTATAAACTCAATTTCATCAATGTTTTTCGACATTTTTTTCCAAATCAAAAATGGAAAAAAACTATTTAATAAAATAATATAAAACAAAGGCTGTAAAAAATTGATTCGTTTTTTAGTAGGTTTAGGAAAGTTGTTTTCTGTAATCATTTTATTCACGGTATCAACATCAGTAAAATCTACATTTGCATTGTTTAAGGCGTTTAAAATAGTTTCGTAATTTTCATCATCAGGTATATGTACTGTCAATTTTTTTAATTGATTGCTTACTTCGTTCTTTAGTAGGTTAATGGCTTTTGGTTTTTGGTTTTCGGTAAAAACTTTTCTAGAATCAATGCCTTTACCAAATTGTACACACACTTTACTTGGGTAATTAGATGAGTTTTGATAGGTAACACCTACAGGAATTATGGTAATATTTATATCAGGATTTTGCTCTAAAGCGCCAAAAACAATTCTTGTAAAACCTTTGCTTAGGGGTTTTATATTTCTGTCTCTAGAATGTCCACCTTGTGGAAAAATAATTAAGGTTTCTTCTTTTTTTAAAATATTGAAGCATTTATTAAAAATTTCTTCGTTGTTAGAAAGTTGACTTCTGCCATCTCTAATTCTGTATATTGGCATTAAGTTTAATGACGCTAAAGCTTTTTTAATTAATGGTTTTTGAAACACATCTGCTCTAACCAAAAAATGATTTTCTCTCGGATTAAATGAGGTTGCAAATAAAGGGTCCATTAATGCATTTGGGTGATTAATGGCGAACAAAATAGCTCCTTTTTTAGGGATGTTTTCTCGGCCATGAATCATTATTTTTTTAGCGTAAAAATTTAAACTGATTTTAAGAAAAAATTTTACAATCTGGTACCAAACTTTTTTTAGAAACTTCATTATAAATTAACATATTACTATAAATTATTAAACCTGATAAATGTCATATTCTATACATTAATAATTGACTAATTTTAAGGTATAAAAATATTGAAAATATAAACTTTTAAGATTTCCCCCAATGCAGTCTTATTTTTTAAAAAGTTGATTTGTTTTTTTAAGATCCCTAATTTAACAATACATATCAACTTTTCTTTCTGCCCCAAAAAGTAGCTAGAGCCATTCCAGAAAACACATCCCAAACACCCCAAAAGGCAGCTAAAAGTGCCATTCCGCCTAAACCATCAAAAAAACCAAAAATTAGTAATAAACCTAAACCACCATTTTGTATACCAGTTTCCATGGCAATGGTTTTAGTATCTTGTTTGTTTAAGCCAAAACTTTTGGCCGTATAAAAACCTAAAATAAAGGCAAAAATATTATGAAAAATTACTAATGCTAAAACATGATGAATATGATTTACAAAAACATCTAAATTTTGTGAAAAAGCAATAAATATTAAGGCAATAAACACTAACATAGATAAAGGTTTCAACACTTTTTCAATTTTACCTGCCATTTCTGAATGATAATGTTTAATGAGCATTCCAAGAATTAATGGAATCCCTAAAATTAAAGCGACAAGTTTTAGTAAATCAACCCAATTGAGTTCTACCGTTTTTAAAATTTCGTTAGTAGGCTCATATAAACTGCCCCAAAAATTTAAATTAAAAGGCGTCATAAAAATACAAATTAAGGTAGCAAAAGCAGTTAAACTTACAGAAAGCGCAGCATTGCCACCAGCCATTTTACTAAAAAAGTTAGATACATTTCCACCTGGGCAAGCTGCAATCATCATCATTCCTAATGCAAAACTTGGGTGAGGTTTTATCAATAAAATGGCTAAAAAAGTAAATGCTGGTAATAGAAAAAATTGCGATAAAACCCCAACAAAAACTATTTTTGGGTTTTTAAACAATCTTTTAAAATCATCAACAGTAATAGCCAATGCTACACCAAACATAATAATGGCAATGGCAATATTTAAAACCCATAAACCACTAGCATCGAAATTTATTTTTATGGTATCTATGTCTATTTGGTTTTGCATAAGGTTGTTTATGGTTTTTAGTTTTTGGTTTTTGGTTTGTGGTTTTGAGTTTAAGATTTTATTAATGTCATCTTGAGCGCGGTCTAAAGATTTTTTTTAAAATTTGTTCTAGATTGGGCTCGAACAAACGAACCTCTAATTTCTAAACGCATACTCAATAATATTAGCGCCCATTTTTAGTGCTTTTTCTCTTACTTTTTTTGGGTTGTTATGTATAATTTGATCTTCCCAACCATCACTTAAATCGGTTTCATAATCGTAAAAAACAATTAACCTTCCTTCATAAAAAAGACCAAAACCTTGCGCTGTTTTTTTATCATGCTCGTGAATTTTCGGAATTCCGTTTGGGAATTTAAACGTTTGATTGTAAATAGGATGATTGCTTGGTATTTCTTGAAACTCTAATTTTGGAAACACTTTTTTCAATTCTCTTCGAATAAATTTATCTAGACCATAATTGTCGGAAATATGCAAAAATCCGCCAGAAATTAAATAGTTTTTTAGGTTTGTAACTTCTTCATCAGAAAAATAGACGTTTCCATGACCTGTCATAAAAAGTATTGGAAAATTGTAAATATCTTCACTATTTACAGCTACAGTTTGTGGGTTTTTAGAAATATTTGTTTTTATATTTTGATTGGTAAACTCAACCAAATTCGGAATTGCAGTTGGGTTTGCATACCAATCTCCACCACCATTGTATTTTAAAATGGCAACATCTTGGGCGTTTATGAAAAGAGAAGTGAAAAGAAAAAGTATCGTAAAAATCGACTTCATATATTGCTATTGATTAATTGACAGCAAGATAGTAAAAAATGATTTTACTGATTAATAAAAGAAACGGAATGTACAGCAACCAAACCAGCAGTTTCCGTACGCAATCTGCTTTCTCCTAAAGAAATAGGAATATACTTTTTATCCAATGCTTTTTTAATCTCATCCAAAGAAAAATCACCTTCAGGACCAATAAGAATTGTTGTTTGTTCTGACGGATTTACAATTTCTTTTAAGAGATTTTTATGTTCGCCATCCTCGCAATGCGCTATACAAACTTTTCCTTCAAATTCTTGATTGATAAATTCATTAAACTTGATTGGAGTATTTAATTTTGGTAATGTAAATTTTAAAGATTGTTTCATTGCAGATTGAATAATTTTCTCAAATCGTTCAGTTTTTACAACTCGTCTTTCTGAATTCTGACAAATGATAGGTGTAATTTCATCAATACCTATTTCTGTGGCTTTTTCTAAAAACCACTCCATTCTGTCATTATTTTTGGTTGGTGCAATAGCTATGTGTAAATGATAATTCCACGGTTTTGGTTTTTCTTCTGAATAAATAATGTCTGCAATGCATTTTTTATCACTTGCAATGGTAATTTTTGCATCAAACAAAAACCCTTTTCCGTTTGTTATTTTTAGAATATCATCTTCTGTTTTCCTTAAAACCCTAACAATATGCCTGCTCTCGGTTTTATCAAAAGTAATTTGAGTGGTGTTTATATCAATATCAGAATTATAAAAAAGCTGCATTGTTTATATTATTTTCAACGTTGTAAGTTTCTGGGTTTCAAAATATTTTATTGTAGCCAAAAACAAAGTGTTTTATTGAATGTTTTTACGATACGTTCTTCTTCTTTTATGCGTAACAGGATTAAAATCATCCCAAATCTTTTTTATAGATTCGTTGTCTTCTAATTCAGGAGTTCTGATACAATTTATGATCCTTTTTTTACTGAAAGTTGTGGTGTATTGGTCAAAAATAATTGCAGTTACTCCTTTATTTTGATAATCTGGATGCACACCAATCAAATAAAAAGTAACGTCTTTGGCCATTTTTTTAGCCTTTAACAAACGTAAAATTCCTAATGGAAAAAGTTTACCTCTTGCTCTTTGTAAGGCTCTAGAAAAAGAAGGCATTACTATAGCAAAAGCTACTAATTTCTTATTTTCATCCATTACAAATTTTATATATTCTGGGTTTATGAATGAAATATATTTACGTTTAAAATAATCAATTTGATCTTCTGAAACGGGTACGTATGTTGATAGTTTAGAGTAAGAAGCGCTAAATACTTCAAACATCTCATCAACATAAGGCATAATATCTTTGGTTTTTTTAAAGTCTAATGCTGTTAGTTTGTATCGTCTTTTTACAATATTGCTCATTCTATTGTAATACACAGCATCTACATTTTTAAATTTAAATTTATTTTCTAGATATTCTTTTTCTTTTACATAACCTAATTGCTCAAGGTGATCTTTATAATAGGGATGATTGTACCAAGTTATCATTGTACCCATTTGTTCAAAACCGTCTATTAAAACTCCTGTTTTATCTAAGTTATTGAAACCAACAGGGCCTTCTATATATTCTAAATTGTTAGCTTTTCCTATTTCATTTACCTTATCTAAAAGTACTTTAGAGACTTCAATATCATCTATGATATCAAACCAACCAAAGCGCATTTTTTTAATTTGTTGCTTATTTACTTCGTACCAATTTATAATTGCTACAACTCTTCCTACAACTTTTTTACCTTTGTAAGCTAAAAAAAAACGAGCGTCTGCATTTTTAAAAACAGGATTTTTTTTGATATCGAAATTTGCAATTTCATCTTTAATTATTGGCGGAACCCAATATTTGTTTTTTCTGTAAAGTGAGAAAGGGAATAAAACAAAGCGTTTTATATCTCTTTTAGTTTTTGCTTCTTTTAAGGTTATCATAATTATTTGGGGGTTTTAATTATTCCTTTTTTTTTCTAGAATGGCTTCTAGTGTTTCTTCTTTTGTTCTTTTTGGTAAAAATACTAAAAAGTCTACTAAAAAAGCCTTTTTGTTTTTTATTGTATTTAGAAATAGGGGTTTCAATTACAGCTCTACCATTTTCATCCAATTCTTTAAAAGAGTCTTTATGTTTATTAATTCTGTAAGAAACACCAAAACCAGCATAATACCCAGGGGTTGTGCCTTCACTTAATATTCTACCAGAGGCATTGAGTTGCAAATTGTTGTTATATAAAAATGCCAAACCTGTTCCAAAATTTATGTTGTTTTGAAACTCTTGAAATTGCATTTGGTTTTCTATAAAAGTAGACCACCTGTTGCTAAAATTATAAGTTCCTGTTATTATGTATGATATTTCTGAGAAATCAGTTCCTATTTTATCATAAAAAACATTAGTAATTATATTAAATTTATTGGTTAAATTATGTTGTAGTAGCAAGCCTACTTTAGGAGAAATATTACCTGTTTTGTAAAAATCACCTACATAATCTGTATTTGCACCAGCATAAATTGCTACAGAAGGTATTAACCTCCTTTTATCAAAAGCAAATCTTTTTTTCCAGCTTCTAATTTCTTTACTTTTATCTTTATATTTAGGTTGAAAAAGCAAATATTTAGCACCAATTGTAAGTCTGCTTAAATTACTTTCATAATAATGTGAAGTAAAAATATTTTTAAAAGCTACTTTGTCTTTTTGTTGTGTTACCTGTACGTTTAATTCTAACTTTTCTAAAAAAAAACTCGTTCTAAATAGCAAATCAAATCCTAAAGATTGAGGTCTAGAAAAAGTAGGGTCTATTCTTGTATCCCTTAAAAAAATATTGGTTTCTAATTGATATACTCCAGTACCAACACTATAAGGGCTTTCAGAAAAACCGGGTTTGTTAGAGTTAATTACCTCTGTATATTGACCGTAAATAGATGAAAACCCGAAAAGAAATACGATTGTGAAGAATTTCTGAATAGAATTATTCATCATAAAAAATAATTTTATTTTTAAATTAATTTGCTTAACAAACATAGCATAAAAATGCTGTTTTTAAAAGAATTGCATACTTTTTTACCTTTATTACTCGTTGTGCATTATGATTTAAGAAAAAAAAGTTGTTCATCTTACTGATAATCAGTAATTTGTTTTTTGCTACAAAACATTTATAATGAACAACTTAACTGCAAATTACGAAAGAATATTGGAAGTTTTAAGAAAAATATCAAAAGAACAACTATTAAGTTACCAAAGGCGTAAGCCAAAAATGAGTGATTTAGAGTTAATAAGCTTAGCATTAACATCTGAGTTTATGGGAATTGATAGTGAGAATGATTTGTTTAGAAAACTTCCCATATCAATTTCTGTGAAAATAGAACGTAGTGTTTACAACAGGAGAAAAAGAAATTTATCAAATCATATGGATACTATTCGTTTAAAATTAGCTTCTTATTTTAATGAATTTGAAGACTACTTTATTATAGACAGTATGCCTTTAGAGATTTGTAAATTATCAAGAAGTAGCCGTTCTAAAATATGTAAAGAATCGATTTATAGTTTTCCTGATAAAGGGTATTGTGCTTCTCAAAATTCAAGGTACTATGGGTATAAGTTACACGCTGTTTGCTCGGTAAGTGGCGTTTTTCAAAGCTTTGATTTAAGTCCTGCATCTGTTCACGATATTCATTATTTGAAAGATATTCAAACGCAAATTAAAGATTGTACATTACTAGCAGACAAAGGGTATTTGTCGTCGGAAATTCAACTAAATTTATTTGAAACCTGTAAAATAACACTGAATACTCCTATGAGGAAAAATCAAAAAAACTATAGAAAACAACCTTATGTTTTTAGGAAAAAAAGAAAGAGAATAGAAACTTTATTCTCTCAACTTTGTGACCAATTTATGATCAGAAGAAATTATGCAAAATCTTTTGATGGGTTCAAAACTAGAATACTATCTAAGATAACTGCTTTAACTGTAATACAGTTTATCAATAAATTTATCTTTGATAGAAACATTAATAATCTTAAAATTAGCATTATTTAAAATGCACAACGAGTCTTTATTAAAGTTTTATAGTTTGTTAACGCTGCAATTGTTGACAAATTGTTATTTTTGATAATTATTAATACAATATAAAATGGGTTTATTAAAAATTCTAGTTTACATATTATTGTTTTACTATGCTTTTAAATTTTTAGCGAAATTATTGGCGCCTTTTTTAATGAAAAAAGTGGCAGACACAGTACAAAAAAAAGCGGAACAACAGTTTAGAGGTCAGCAAACTAAGAGTACTGTAAAAGAAGGGGAAACAATTATAGATAAAACCCCAAGAAAACAACAGCAAAGTAACTCTTCTGTTGGCGAATATATTGATTTTGAAGAGGTAGATTAATAGTTTCGATTTCTTTAAAATAGGCAGCTCAATTACTTACAATTTAAACTTAACTCGTTTTGCATTTTAAACAATGCTAATTTTATAAATTTAATTTATTTACCATTTGAAACTTAAAAAAATATTTCCCTACACCATTGCAGTTTTTGTTTTTATAGTTGCAGCAGTTCTGTATTTTCATCCTGTTTTAAAAGGACAGAAAATTGTCCAATCTGATATAACACAGTTTACTGGCATGGCTAAGGAAATTAAAGATTATAGAATTGATAAAAACAAAGAGCCTTATTGGACAGGCGCTTCTTTTAGTGGCATGCCAGCCTATCAAATAAGTGCTTATTATCCATACGATTTTGTAAGAACTTTAGATAGAACTTTTCGTTTTTTACCAAGACCAGCAGATTATACATTTTTGTATTTTTTAAGTTTTTTTGTGTTGATGATGGCACTTAAAGTATCATGGAGATTGGCCATTTTAGGAGCACTATCATTTGGCTTCTCTACATATTTAATCATAATTTTTATTCCTGGGCATAATGCCAAAGCACACGCAATAGCATATATGCCTTTAGTTTTAGCAGGAGTTTTGTGGGTTTTTCAGCGTAAATATGTATTAGGTTTTATAGTAACTGGTGTAGCTATGGCTCTAGAAATTTACACAAACCATATTCAAATGACCTATTATTTGGGTTTCTGCCTGTTGATTTTAGGAATTGTTGAGTTTATTAATGCCATAAAAAAACAAACACTTACTAAGTTTTTAAAGCAAGCAGCAGTTATAATGGCTGCAGTAATTTTGGGTATTGGAGCAAATGCACCTCGTTTAATGGCCATGAAAGAGTATGCAGATTTTAGTACAAGAGGCAAATCTGAATTGACTATCAATCCAGATGGAACTGAAAAAAAAGCCACAAAAGGTTTAGATAAAGCATACATAACTCAGTATAGTTATGCAAAATTAGAAACCTTTAATTTGTTTGTACCACGATTTATGGGAGGTGGTACCACAGAAGAACTCAATGAAAACTCAAATTTTTATCAATTGATAGAAAAAAGAGCTGGTAAAAAAGTGGCAGACGATTATTCTAAACAAGTACTTACATATTGGGGAGATCAACCCATAATTGAGGCACCTGCTTATATAGGTGCTGTAATTTTCTTTTTATTTTTCTTAGGGATTTTCTTGGTAAAAGGTAAACTAAAGCAATGGTTAGTAGCAGCTACAGTGTTTTCAATAGTACTAAGTTGGGGACGAAATTTTGAAGGATTAACTAACTTTTTTATTGATTACATTCCTTTGTACAATAAATTTAGGGCTGTTTCATCTATTCAGGTTATTGCAGAATTATGTGTGCCAATTTTAGGAGTTTTAGCACTAAAAGCATTTTTTAATTCAGATATTGCTCAGCAAAAGAAACTTAAAGCTTTGCAAAATTCCGTTTTTAGTTTTGGAGGCTTAATTATTGTAGGATTTTTGTTGGCACATAGTTTTTCAACTTTTGAAGGTATACGAGATGCAAATTATAACGATTTACCTGGTTTATTAGATGCTGTTATTGCAGATAGAAAATCGATGTTGCTTATGGATACTTTACGTTCTTTAGTATTGGTAATTGTGTCTGGCGCAGTTTTATGGATGTTTTTAAACCAAAAAATAAAAAAACCAATTGCCATAATTGGTTTAGGTGTTTTATTATTGTTTGATTTAATTTCTGTAGATAAAAAATACGTGAGTGAGGCAGATTTTAAATCATCTAGAAGAGTAGAAAAACCTTTTATTGTGTCTGAAGCAGATAAACAAATTTTAAAAGATAAAAGTCATTTTAGAGTAGGTAATTTTACAACAGATCCTATGCAAGATGGTGCTACTTCGTATTTTCATCAATCTATAGGAGGGTATCATGCTGCAAAGATGGGAAGGTATAGTGAGTTGTTTGACTATCAAATAGCAAAAAATAACATGCAAGTTTTAAACATGTTAAATACAAAGTATTTTATTGTACCTGATAAAAATGGTGCAAAACAAGCACAATTGAATCCAGATGCCAATGGAAATGCTTGGTTTGTAGACCGTGTAAAATTGGTGAATTCTGCAAATAAAGAAATACAAGCGCTCGATTCTTTGAATACAAAAACTACGGCTGTTTTAGATAAAAGTAAATTATCAGAAAATGCTAACTTTATTTTTCAAAAAGATTCTACTGCTACTATTAAATTATTAAATTATGATGTAACTACATTAAATTATCAATCTAAAACACAAAAAGAACAATTCGCAGTATTTTCAGAAATTTATTATAGAGATGGATGGAATGCTTATATAGATGACAAATTAGCACCACATTTTAGAGTAAATTATGTTTTACGTGGATTGAGAATTCCTGCAGGTGAACACGAAATTGTTTTTAAATTTGAGCCTAAAGTCATTCAAACAGGTAGCTATATTGCTTTAAGTTCTTATGCAGTTTTACTATTAGTTGCTATAGGTTGGGTTTTTTATGATGAAAAAGAGAAAAGAAAATTGAAGAAAAATGTATAAAAAAACGCCACACAGAAGGTATCGTTTAACCTTAGCATTTTTAAAAAAGAATGTTCCAAGCCCTGCTACAATTTTAGATTTAGGAGTTAGAAATCCTTTTTCAGAAATTATGGAAGCAAATGGCTACATTGTTATCAATACAGAAGGAGAAGATTTAGATGTGTTGCCAGAAATTGTTAAGAAACACAAGGTAGATGCTGTTACAGCTTTTGAAATTTTTGAACATTTAATTGCACCTTTTAATGTGTTAAGGGCTATAGAATCTACAAAAATAGTTGCCACTGTTCCTTTAAAATTATGGTTTGCAAAAGCGTATAGAAGCAAAACAGATTTATGGGATAGGCATTATCATGAATTTGAAGATTGGCAGTTTGATTGGTTGTTAGAAAAATCTGGATGGGAAATAAAAGAAACAGAAAAATGGACAAGTCCTACCCATAAAATTGGCTTTAGACCCATTTTAAGAAAGTACACTCCTAGATACTATTTTGTTTACGCCCAAAGAAAATAGGTTATGAAAATAGGAATGATTTTAGATGAGACTTTTCCTCCTGATCCTAGGGTTGAAAATGAAGCAATTTCTTTAATTAATGCAGGTCATACTGTTATTCTTTTTTGTTTAAAGTATGCTAATGAAAAGCAATCAGAAATTATAAACGGAATTCAAGTAAAAAGATATTCATCAAATAAATTAGAATATAAACTATCAGCTTTAGCTTATACAATTCCCTTTTATACTTTTTTGATGGAAAAAAAAGTAAAAAACTTTATAAGAGTTCAAAAAGTAGATGCCATTCATATTCATGATATGCGTATTGCAGATGCCGTTTTTAAAGCAAATAAACAAACAAACCTGCCTGTAGTTTTAGATTTACATGAAAATAGACCAGAAATAATGCAGTTTTATCCGCATTTGGCTAAGTTTCCAGGCAAGTTTATAATTGCTCCAAAAAAATGGAAACAAAAAGAAGAAAAATTTATAAAAAAAGCAGATAAAGTTATTGTAGTAACACAAGAAGCGAAACAAGAAATTTTAAACCGAGTTGCAATCCATCCTAATAAAGTAATTGCATTACCCAATACCGTAAGGAAAACTTTTTTTGAAAATAAAACCATTTTACCAGAAATAAAAAACGAATATAAAAGCAATTTTATGTTATTGTATATAGGTGATACAGGTTTAAGAAGAGGGGTACAAACTGCAATACAATCTGTAAAAATATTGCGTAACACTATTGCTAATATAAAGCTTGTAATTGTTGGTAAAAACTCTACAGACACTATTTTAAAAAAAATGGTTGATGATTTAGAAATCAACAATTATGTCGATTTTTTAGGTTGGAAAGACCCTAAGTTTTTTAGTTCGTATATTTTATCGAGTGCTATTTGTATATCACCATTACACAGAAATTTACATCACGATACTACATATGCCAATAAAATTTTTCAATACATGAGTTTTGGTAAACCCTTATTAGTGAGCGATGCAATTGCTCAAAAAAACATTGTTGAAAATCATAAAACAGGTTTAGTACATAGGGCTGAAGATGTAGAAGATTTTTCTAGAAAAGTGCTAAGTTTATATGGTAATAAAGTTTTACGAACAGAATTAGGAAACAATGGAGAATCGTTTGTGAAAAATCAATTTTTATGGGAACACACATCTAAGAAATTGATTGATGTATACAATAATCTTTTAAATTGAAAGTACTCATCATAACATATTATTGGCCTCCTGCAGGTGGTTCTGGGGTGCAACGTTGGTTGAAATTTGTAAAATATTTACAAAGTTTTGATATAGAGCCAGTAGTTTATACAGTTAGCGATGCCAATTATCCTAAGGAAGATAGAACGTTACTTAATGAAGTGCCAAAAGGAATTGAAGTATTAAAACAACCCATTTGGGAACCTACAGATATCATGTTTTGGAAAAAGAGAACACACCAAAAAAAAGATATTTCTAATACGACCAATAATGGTTTGTTATCATTTATTAGAGGTAATTTTTTTATTCCAGATCCTAAAATATTTTGGGTAAAATCTTCGGTTAAATTTTTGAATAATTTTTTAAAAACCAATACAATAGATGTTGTAATATCTACAGGGCCTCCACACAGTATGCATTTAATTGCCCAAAAATTACAACAACAAAATAAACTAAAATGGATTGCAGATTTTAGAGATCCTTGGGCAGATTTGTATTACAATAATGCTTTTAAGCAAATGCGTTTTGCAAAAAATAGGAATAAGAAACTAGAAAATTCGGTTTTAAAAAATGCAGATTGTATTTTAACGGTAAGTAATACATTACAAAAAGAATTTGCCAAAACATCAAAAAGAGTTGAAGTTATTACAAACGGATTTGATGATGAGGTATTATCAATTGAAAATCGGGAATTAGATACAAAATTCACCATTTCTTACATTGGTTTATTACCAAAACAAAGCAATCCTATCATCTTATTTAAAGTGTTACAAGAACTTTGTGAAAAAGATGCTGATTTTAAAAAGGACTTGCAATTGAATTTTATAGGTGATATTTCAGTGGAAGTAAAAAAAGAAATTGAGTTGCACAATTTAAATGGTAATACTGAGTTTAAGGGCTATGTTACACACCAAAAAGCAATTGAATTTCAGAAAAAAGCACAGGTTTTGTTATTGTTAATACCAAATGTAAAAAAATCAGAAGGTATCTTAACAGGTAAACTTTTTGAATATTTAACTGCAAAAAGACCTATATTAGCTTTAGGACCCGAGCAAGGAGATTTATCAAAAATATTAAGCGCCACAAATTCTGGAGTTGTAATTGGGTTTGATAATCCAAAGAAATTAAAATTAGAAATTATTGGTTTATACAAAGATTATAAAGCAGGAATGCGAAGATTTGAGTCTAAAAATATTGCCCAATTTCACAGAAAAGAATTGACTAGAAAATTATCAACTATTATAAAAAGTTTGACATAACGAATGGGAATCGTATTAAAACAATCTTTTAAAAACACACTTTTTATATATTTGGGTTTTGCTATTGGTGGTATAAATACCTTGTTTTTATATACTCGTTTTTTAGAAGATGAATATTATGGTTTGGTTACCTATTTATTGGCAACTTCTAATATTTTAATGCCTTTAATTGCCTTAGGAATACATCATACTATTGTAAAATTTTTCTCTAGTTATTTTACTAAAATAGAGAAAGATAAGTTTTTAACTTCTGTATTGTTTTTACCTTTATTGGTAGCAGTACCCATGGGGTTTTTAGGGAATTTGTTTTACGAAGAAATTAGTAATTATTTATCTGAAGAAAACCCAATTATTAAAAATTATACCTTTGTTATTTATTTAGTAGCCTTTACTTGTGCTTATTTCGAGGTATTTTATGCTTGGGCAAAAGTACAGTTTCAATCGGTTTTTGGTAATATTTTAAAAGAACTTTGGAATAGGGTAGTAGTAATGATTTTACTTTTTGCGGTTTATTTTGAATGGATTACAAAAGCAGAATTTATTTACTATTTAACAGGTGCTTATTTTTTAAGAATGTTTGTAATGATGGCTTATGCATTTACACTCTATTTTCCGAAATTTACACTTTCTAAACCCGATAATTTTAATGAAATTTTACGTTTTTCTTTATACATAATCTTAGCAGGTAGTGCAGGTGCAATAATTTTAGATATCGATAAGTTTATGATACCTGGCAAAGAATCTTTAGAAAAAGCAGCTTATTATTCAGTTGCAGTTTTTATAGGGTCTTTTATTGAAGCACCTAGTAGAGCTATGTTAAATATTTTGCAGCCCTTAACTTCTAAAACTTTAAATGAAGATAATTTAAAAGAAGTAGGTTCTTTATATAAAAAGAGTTCAATTAATTTATTGCTGATTAGTGGTTTTTTCTTTATTTTAATTAATGTGAATATCAATCAATTATTTAGTCTTTTACCTAAAGAATATGCAGGTGGTGCTTTAGTTGTTTTTATGATATCTTTATTAAAAATGTACAATGGCTTTTTGGGTAATAATGGTGCTATTATAAACAATTCTAAGTTTTACAAAATTGTATTGCCATTAAGTTTAGCAATGGCTTTTTCTGTATATTTTTTAAATAAATTGTTTTATTATACGTTAGATATGGGTACAGATGGTTTGGCCCTGGCAACGTTAATTGTTATTTTTGCAGCAAATACATTTAAACTTATATTTGTAAAAAGTAAGTTTTCAATTACACCCTTTACAAATAAAACCTTTGTAATGTTTATGGTTATAGCAAGTTTATATCTCTTGTTTAGTTTTTGGGATTTTCCAATAAAAGATATTTATTTATACAAATTTCCAATTCATCCAATTATAAATATTATTCTAAAAAGTATCATAATTGTACCTATTTATCTTTTTATAATAATCAAGCTTCATATTTCTAAAGACATTAATATACTGTTCAAAAAACTTTATAAATAACAATCTATCCAATCTGTTAAGATATGAAAGAGCAGGGCAAAAGCAATAATTCTTGTCTTTTTAAAAACTAATCCAAAGCAATACACACCTATAGCAATATAAGAATGTAGTGGATGAAAGTTAATGCTACATCTATTTTTATCAAAAATAGGATTTGCCAAGAGATGATCTAAATCTATAAACATTGCACATATAAAAATAAGGTATACTTTTTTCCAATGCTTTCTAAAAAAGAAAAAGGCAATAAAAAGAGGTGCAACAAAATGCAGTGAATAATGAATCGTGAATTTTAGCATAAAAAAAGACTTATTGTAAAAATAAGTCTTTTTAAACAATTAAAAAGTTATAAAATAACTGGGGGGCTCTTAATTGATTAATTCAAAAATATATAAATATTTTAAAGGTATAATTAACATATGTTAATTAATTAAACTATTTTTTATGATATAAGTTACTTCGAGTAAATTTCTTTGCGAATTCTACTTAATTGTACTGCAGAAATATTTAGATAAGACGCAATATGGTATTGAGGAATAAGCGTTTCTATCTGTGGAATCTCTTTTTTTAATTTTAAATAACGTTCTGTAGCATTTAAAACAGCCAATTCATAAATTCTAGCTTCTAAAAGCAAAAAGACTTTTTCTAACATTTGGTTGTAAAACCTTAAAATATGATGGTCTTTTAGTGTAAGTGCCATAAAATCTTGATATACAATTTTATATACTGTACAATCGGTTAGGCACTCGTAAGTTAATATACTTGGCATTCCAGATACTAAAGAACTTAAAGCACCAGTGGTTTTGCCTGCTGTAAAAATGGTTCTTGTGTGCTCTTTACCTTTTTCATCAGCATAAAACGAACGTACAATACCAGATTTAACAATGTAAAAATCTTTACCCACTTCGCCTTCTTTTATAAAAAAGTCATTTTTTTTAAATGTTTCTTCAGTAGCCAAATTGACGAAAGCATCTAGACTTTTTGCTGGTAAATCTTTGAACTTATTAGTAAATTGTTGAAGTGAAAACATTTTTGTTATTGTATTTACTACAGGATAGCAAAAAATATTGAATATTCAAAAAATATTATAAGAAACTTACTGCATTTGGTCCTTCCATAAACAAAAGGTCTAAAATAGATAAATTAGGGATAAAGCCATGCTTGTCATCAAACATTTGTGTATAGTTATCAAACTGTTTTTTAGGTTGATATTTTCTATCCGCCAAAACTCTAAAATCATTTTTAATATTTTCAGGTTGATAGCTGGTAGTTTTATCAAAATGTAAGTTTAATTGTAACGTATCCATTACAAAGAGATGTGCATCTATGTTTACATCTAACAAATATTTGTATTTTTTATTAAAAATAGGTGCAATATCATCTTCTAAAAAATCAAAAAAAGGCGATGTTCTATAAGCAACTTGTAAAGATTTAAAGTGCTGATCTTGCCAAGTAACATTGTTTTCAACTAATGTGTCTTTTGTTGCTTTTCTACCGTTTTTTATAGGATGTTTTACAGGTATACTTAGCAACTGTTTACCATTACTATTATAAATGTAACATCGGTTTCTATAACTTTGTTTTTGGAAATTATCTTCTATTTCAAAAATAATTTCGTCTGCTTTTACGATCTCTGTATATTGAGAAATAGGAGAAAAGTACGTTGGTATAAATAATGACATAAAAAATTTCTATGAAATATCTAAAGATAAATTTTATCAGGTTTGTAAGCGTTTTTTATCATCTTTATCAATTTAGCGTTAAAACTGAGTATCATTATTTTTGCTTAAGCATTCTTTTTTTTGCCTTTATAAAAGCTCCAGCCAATATACAAAGCAATCAATGCAAAAACGATATATCTATAAGATACAGGTTCTCCATCTCCACCAACAGTGGTAAACATTCTGTCCCAACGAATTGATTTTATTTTTGCACCTAAAGTTGGTGCATTAGCATCCCAACTGAACCAAATCATTACAGGTTTTCCTAATACATGATCAAAAGGAACATAACCCCAATATCTAGCATCTAAAGAATTGTGTCTATTGTCTCCAATTAAATAGAAATAATCTTGTTTAAAAGTGTAAGAAGTTGCTTTTTCTCCATTGATAAAAATATCATCACCATTTACTAATAAGTCATTGTTTTCATAGTTTTTTATGATTTGCTCATAAAAAGGCAACGAATTTTTATCTAGTTTTACTGTAGCACCAGCTTCAGGTATGTAAATTGGACCAAAGTTATCTTGGCTCCAACCTAATGCTTTAACATGAGGAAAAATGGCTTTATCTTTAGCGTGATTAATTTTTGTAACAGAAACTGTAAGTGGATACTTTTTTAAACGTTCAACTTCATCACTGGTTAAATTAATATTAATTTTATTTTCAACATTAATCATTTTAAGTCTTTGTGCAAACTGTGGGTTAACCCCTCCAGCAACTTCGGTATATAAAGAATCTTGCCCAATTTTAGAAAGATTTCCATTTTGCTTTATGGCTTCCTGTACTTTTTCATTTTCCCAGTATTCTGTTAAAATTTTATAAACACCAGTTCGTTCTTTATCCAATAAAAATTTAGGATAGGTACTTTGGCTAATGGGTTTTTTGCACTCAAAGGTGTAATAAAATTGCAATTTAGCTCTATAAGGGAGTTCGTTCTTTTTACCATTTATATAAAAATAACCATCTTTCATTTCTAAAGAATCACCAGCAATACCTACACAACGTTTTACATAATTGGTTTTTTTATCTACAGGTTTGTAGGTAAATTTACCAGAAGTATCGCCCCACATTGTGGCTAAAGTATCTGCAGGCCAATTGAAACAAACAATGTCATTATTTTTTATTTTTTGCAAACCTGGCAAACGTGTATAAGGCAATTGAGGACTTTTTAAATACGATGCAGCTCCTGTATATGGTAAAGAGTCGTGCACCATTGGTGCTGCAATAACTGTAGATGGAACCCTAGCACCATAATGAAATTTACTTACAAATAAATAATCACCTATTAACAGCGATTTCTCTAAAGAGGATGTTGGTATGGTAAAAGGTTGCATAAAATAGGTGTGAACCAATGTAGCTGCAATTATAGCAAAAGTAATTGAGCTTACCCATTCACCCAATTCAGATCGTGGTTTTAGGCTTCTTTCAGCATTGTATTTTGCGTCTGTTGCGTAGTTGATGTAAAAAATATACAAACCTAAAGTTACAATCACTAAAAACGAATCTAACTTTTTATGAAAACCATAGGTTCTTATGGTTTCTATCCAAATTACAGGAAACATCAATAGGTTTACAATAGGGATAAAAAGCAATACTATCCACCATTTTGGACGATTTATAATTTGCATTAAAATCACTCCATTATAAATAGGTACTGCTGCTTCCCAAGCTTTTCTACCTGCTTTTACATATAATTTCCAAGTACCCAAAAAGTGAATTACCTGTATAGCTAAAATAAAAATCAACCATTGTGTATACGTCATAACCTCAATATTGCTTTTTTGTTCTATCGCAGTCTAGAACTCTATTTATTTTTTAAAACCTCTCGAAAACTGCGTTTGTATTGTCTAACATTTTTTGTTTTCAAATATCAATCGAGAAGATAGTAGTTAGTAACTACTTTAATTTTATGTTACACTTTTTAGGAGATGTTTAACACATCTTTCATTGTAAAAACACCTTTTTTGTTTAAAATCCATTCTGCAGCAATAACAGCACCTAAAGCAAAACCTTTTCTGTTGTGTGCAGTGTGTTTTATTTCAATAGTATCTACATTAGAATTGTACCAAACAGTGTGTGTGCCAGGTACATCAGGAATTCTTTTTGCAACAATGGATACTTCATTTTCAGTATTTTCATCACCTAAAACCCAAGCCGATTTTGTAGTATTTTCAATTACACCTTCTGCTAAAGTTATGGCTGTACCACTTGGAGCATCTAATTTTTTGGTATGATGAATTTCTTCCATAGAAACGTTATAGTCTTCTAAAGTACTCATCATTTTTGCCAACTGTTTATTCAATTCAAAAAAGATATTTACGCCTACACTGTAATTAGAAGCATATATAAAGCCTCCATTTTTTTGTTTACATAACGCAACAGCATCTTCATATTTGTCTAACCAACCAGTGGTTCCAGAAATTACAGGAACGTTGTTGTGTAAACAATCTGTAATATTAGTAAAGGCTGAATTTGGTACACTAAAATCAATAGCAACATCTGCCAAAGTAATGTCAATTTTATCATCAACATCTTTACGAATTACTATTTCATGACCTCTAGAAATTGCAATTTTTTCAATTTCTTTGCCCATTCTTCCATAACCTAAAAGTGCAATCTTCATTTTAAAATGTATATTTAAATGTTAAGCCTACTTTTGGAGATTCGAACTGTATAGGATCTGCAATAAAAGTAGGTCTTAGTGATAAATTATCGTCTGTATTAAATTGTAATAAATGAGCGTTTACACTGGCCTCTACAATTTGTAAAATGTATAAAATTATTCCTGATAAAAGCGAAAAATCTCTGTTTTCGCTCAATTGTTCTTGAGCGGTTTCTAATGTAGTAGTAGATAAAAGTTCTGAGCCATCATCTAATGTAAACTCATCTTGTAAGCCTGTTTTTCTTAATCTGTATGCAGTTCTATATCGCTTATAATCGCTATTGTTTATTTGATAATAATACGTTGGTATGGCTAATGCGCCCCAAACAATAGGCGCTTTCCAATATTTTTTGTTGTATATCTGCCCTAAACCAGGAAAAATAGCCGAATAAAAAGCGGCTTTTGATGGTTTTAATGGATCGTAAATTCCTTGAGGAATATTTAATTTACCATCAATTTTAAGATCTTTAACTTTAACAGCAGTAGAATCTTTTTGCGAAAAAAGTGTCGTAATAAAAAATACGAATAAAAGAAAACAGATATGTTTTTTAAAAAACACTTATTTTAATAAGTTTTTAATTCGATTAAAATCTTCTTCTGAATGAAAAGGAATTGATATTTTTCCTTTACCATTATTACTTACTGTAATATCTATTTTATGACCAAAAAAAGCACTAATTTCATTTTTACTTTCTTTTACAAAAGTAGGTATTGCTTTCTTTTTAGGTTTAGCAATAGCCCCTGTTTTTAAGTTTTTTACTAAATCTTCAGTTTGCCTAACAGATAATTTATCACGTAAAACTTTTTCATAAATGGCCAATTGATCTTCTGTATTTTCAACATTAATCATTGCACGTCCATGACCCATAGAAATAAAACCATCTCTCATACCTGTTTGTAAAATTGGGTCTAATTTTAATAAACGTAAATAATTGGTAACTGTAGATCGTTTTTTACCCACTCTTGTACTCAATTCTTCTTGAGTTAACTGAATTTCATCAATTAAACGTTGGTAAGAAAGTGCGACTTCAATTGGGTCTAGATTTTTACGCTGAATGTTTTCAACCAATGCCATTTCTAGCATTTCTTGATCGTTAGCTAAACGAATGTAAGCAGGTATGCTTTTACTACCAATTAATTTTGATGCTCTAAATCTTCGTTCACCAGAAACCAATTGAAACTGATTGCCCGCCATTTTACGAACGGTAATAGGTTGTATTACACCTAGTTCTCTAATAGAACTTGCTAATTCTCTAAGTGCTTCTTCATCAAAATAAGTTCTTGGTTGGTAAGGGTTTACATCAATTAAATTTAAATCAATTTCTATGATATTACCCACAACTTTGTCTGCATTTTTGTCTGATGCAGAATTTATATTTGGTGTTTCTTGCAACAACGCAGATAATCCTCTTCCTAAAGCCTGTTTCTTAGTTGCTTTTGCCATTTTACGCGTTCTTTTTTAATAATTCTTGTGCCAAATTTAAGTAATTTACAGCACCTTTACTGGTAGCATCGTAGGCAATAATACTTTCACCATAACTTGGTGCCTCACCTAAACGTGTATTTCTTCTTATAATAGTATCAAAAACCATGCTAGAAAAATGTTTTCTAACTTCGTCAACTACTTGGTTTGAAAGACGTAAGCGAGAGTCAAACATGGTTAGTAATAACCCTTCTATATCTAAATTTGGGTTGTGAATTTTTTGCACACTTTTTATGGTGTTTAGTAATTTACCCAATCCTTCTAATGCAAAATATTCGCATTGAATAGGAATAATTACTGAATCTGCAGCAACTAAAGAGTTTAAGGTAATTAAACCTAGTGAAGGCGCACAGTCAATAAGAATATAGTCATAATCATCTTTGATATCCATGATTGACTTTTGTAACATATACTCACGATTTTGTTTATCTACCAATTCAATTTCTATGGCAACCAAATCTATATGTGCAGGTATAAGATCTACATTTGGTGATGTTGTACTCACAATAGCTTCTTTTGCACTTATAGTGTGCTCTAAAACTTGATAAGTACCCAACTCAACAGCATCAACATCTACACCCAAACCAGAGGATGCATTTGCTTGAGGATCAGCATCAATCAATAATACTTTTTTTTCTAAAACCCCTAAAGAAGCTGCTAAATTTACACTTGTGGTAGTTTTTCCAACTCCTCCTTTTTGATTTGCAATAGCAATAATTTTTCCCATAAAAATTGTATGTTACTAAAAGGTAAAATTACATTTTTTTCTTGTGTAAAGAAATGAAAGATGTTAACAAAAAGATAAAAATTTAAGATATTGTAAATTAATAGAATACACTTGTTTTTCTTTTGTTTTTAAACAATTTTTAAAAATGCAATTGTAAGTTACAAACACTACTCTTTTTCAGGAATATTTTTTAATACCTCTTTAAGTAATCGCCAAAATTTTTGAGTTGATGAAATTTGCGCACGCTCGTCTGGAGAATGTGCTCCTTTAATATTAGGTCCAAAAGAAATCATTTCTAGGTTCGGATAATTTTGTCCCAAAATTCCGCATTCTAAACCTGCATGACAAGCAGCTACATTGGGTTGTGTATTAAATAAATTGATGTAAGTACTTTCTACCGTTTTTAATATGGAAGCGTTCATATTTGGTAACCATCCAGGATAGGTTCCTGAAAAATCAACATTTAAATCGGCCAGTTCAAAACAGGCGCGTAACGAATTCGCTAAATCCCATTTGTTACTTTCTGATGATGAACGTGTTAAGCAACCTATTTTAATTTTACCTTCTTTTACAATAATTCTTGCAATATTATTAGATGTTTCCACTAAACCCTCCACATCAGGACTCATTCTATACACGCCATTTAAAGCTGCATAAATAGCTTTTATAAATTTTTCTTGAGCATCGATTTCCATGATTTTCTTTGGAATTTCAACTTCTTGAATATCAATAGATAAATTAGGTTCTAATGTTTTAAACTCTTGTTTTATGTTGTTAATAAGCGCTTCACTTTCTAATAAAAAAGTTGCTTTACAAGTACTGTTAATTACAACAGTTGCAAAACTTTCTCTAGGAATTGCATTACGCAAACTACCGCCATTAATTTCTGAGATTCGTAATCCATAGTTTTCTAAACCATCAAACAAAACACGATTCATAATTTTGTTTGCGTTTCCTAATCCTTTAATAATATCCATTCCAGAATGCCCACCATTTAAACCAGTTACAGCAATATGGTAAGCAATAACATTGCCTACAATAGCTTCTTCTTGGTAAGTTCTTGTAGCAGTTACATCTACACCACCTGCGCAACCAATTCCAATTTCATCATCTTCTTCGGTGTCTAAATTCAACAGAATTTCACCTTGTAAAAGTCCGCCTTCTAAACCCATTGCACCTGTCATTCCAGTTTCTTCATCAATGGTAAATAAAGCTTCTATTGCAGGATGTGGAATATCAGTAGCAGACAAAACAGCCATAATTGCAGCAACACCTAAGCCATTATCTGCACCTAAAGTTGTACCTTTTGCTTTTACCCAATCACCATCAATAAACATTTTAATGCCTTTATTATCAAAATCAAAATCCGTATCTGCATTTTTTTGATGCACCATATCTAAATGCCCCTGCATTACAATTGCTTTTCTATTTTCCATGCCAGATGTAGCTGGTTTTTTGATGATTACATTCCCAACCTTATCCACAGCAGTTTCTAAATTAAGATGGTTACCAAAATCAACCATAAATTTGATGATACGTTCTTCTTTTTTTGAGGGTCTAGGTACAGCATTTAAATCTGCAAAGTGATTCCAAACGCTTTTTGGAGCAATATTTCTGATATTTTGGCTCATATGTTTTCTTGAATTTAACGTCAAATTTAATTAAAAGTTTAGGATTTTATAATTCTAATGTACATAAAAAACGTTGCCTCGAATGCACAAAAGAAATTGTGTATTCGAGGCAAAGAAAAATGAGCTTAATTTAAGAAATGTCAATAACTACATCTTCAATGTTTTTTCTTACCTTTTTCAAATCTTTCATATAATCATCTTCTGCCCTAAAACCAACTGGTAAAACCAAAACAGAAGTCAAATTATGTTGGTCTAGTTGTAAAACTTCGTCATATTTTTCAGGTATAAAACCTTCCATAGGGCAAGCGTCAATTTTTTCTAAAGCGCATACTGTTAGTAAATTACCTAATGCTAAATAGGCTTGGTTCTTATTCCAGGTTAATAATTCTTCTTGGGTTTTCTTTTCAATTTCAGTAGTTAAAAACTTTTTAAAAGGATCAATTACAGCATCTGGAGTTGCCCTAATTTTTTGCACCAAATTAAAGTATTTTTCTACTTCATTGGTAGAGTATTCTTTTGGGATGCAGATTATTAATACGTGAGATGCTTCTAAAACTTGAGGTTGATTCCACGAATGTGACACCAATTCTTTTTGGATATCTTTATTTTTAATGACCAACAACTTTAAAGGTTGCAAACCATAAGAGGTTGCAGTTAAATTAAATGCCTCTTTTAAGGTTTCTATTTGTGTGGTTGATAGGCTTTTATTAGTGTCGAATTTTTTAACAGCATAACGCCATTGTAAACTTTCTATTGCATTCATATCTTTTATTTATAATGCAAAAATACAGGCAAAACAATGTTAATAACCCTAGTTGTGATTGGTAAAATTGATATGAACATAAATTTTTTGTACCTTGAAATCAAAAAATGATGAATGAGGACTTCTTGTATTATATTTGGCAATATAAACTCTTTTCTAAAACTACTTTATACACCACCGAAAATAAAGAAATTTATATTCGTAAATCGGGTTTACAGAATACACATACTGGGCCAGATTTTTTAAATGCACAAGTTGAAATTGACAAGCAACTTTGGGTTGGGAATGTAGAAATGCACATAAAATCGTCTGATTGGTATTTGCATAAACACGAAGAAGATGTAAATTATGATGCTGTAATTTTGCATGTGGTTTGGGAATATGATGCTGCTATATTTATGAAAAACAGCCAACCTTTGCCTACTTTAGAATTAAAACATTTTGTTGATAACAGTGTTTTGATGAACTATAAATCGTTGTTTTATCGGCAAAAATATTGGATTCCTTGTGCGAATCAAATTTCTAGGGTTGATGGTTTTTTGATTGATCATTGGTTAGAACGTTTGTATTTTGAACGTTTACAGCAGAAATCTACTTTAATAAAGGACTTATTAGAAAAGTCTAATGACGATTTTGAAGCTGTTTTATTCAAGTTATTAGCTAAGAATTTTGGACTAAAAATAAATGGAGATGCCTTTTTACAATTGGCAAATTCTATCGATTTTTCTGTGATACGAAAAGTGCGTTTTAATGAAAATGAGTTGATGGCATTATTATTTGGTCAAGCTGGTTTTTTAGATGAAGAATTGGAAGATGTTTATCATCAAGATTTAAAATCAACATATCAATATGTACAACACAAATATCAATTAAAACCAATTGCTAAGAATAATTTTCAGTTTTTTAGAATGCGCCCAAATAATTTTCCTACCATTCGAATTGCGCAATTAGTAAGTTTATACATAGCTCATCAAAACTTGTTTTCAACATTAATGTCCATTTCTAAAAAGGAAGATTTTTATGCGTTGTTCAGTTTTAAAATTAATGCCTTTTGGCAAACTCATTATACGTTTGAAAAAGCCTCGAAAAAATCACCCAAAAAACTAACGAAATCGTTTATAGATTTGCTTCTTATCAACACTATTATTCCTTTAAAATTTGTGTATTTACAACATAGAAATTCCTTGAATCAAGAGGAATTCTTAAACTTGATAAAACAAATACAACCAGAAAAAAATAGTATTATCAGTAAATTTTCTGAGTTGCACATCAAAGCAAAAAATGCGATGGAAAGTCAGGCATTGTTGGAATTAAAAAATAAATATTGCACCGCAAAAAGGTGTTTACAATGTGCAATTGGCAATAATTTATTGCGAAAATAGGTTTTATTTAAAAAAAGTGTAACCTTTATGGTAAAGATGTAGTCAAAGATAAAATGACTCACAACAACGACCAACACTATATTACTAAAGTAATCAACGGAGATACAAATGCGTTTGCCTATCTTGTTGATAACTATAAGAATATGGTGTTTAGTTTGGCTTTTAAAATGACGAAAAAGAGGGAAGAGGCAGAAGAAATAAGTCAAGATACGTTTATAAAGGCATATAAGAATTTGGCAAAATTTAAAGGTGATTCTAAATTTTCGACTTGGTTGTATCGTATTGCGTATCACACAAGTTTAGATGCTATTAAAAAGCAAAAAAACAACAACAATACTTTTGAAATTAATGAAATTATGTTTAATCAGATAGCAGCTGTAGAAGATATTTTACAAGGTATTGCTCGTAAAGAAAGGTCTGTTTTAATGGATAAATGTTTGCAAAAATTACCCCATGAAGAACGTTCTTTAATTTGGATGTTTTATTACGATGAGCTATCTTTAAAAGAAATTATTGAAGTAACAAGCTTATCTGAGGCGAACTTAAAAGTAAAGTTACACAGAGGAAGAAAGAAATTACTCGCTATTGTTAAAGACAATTTAGCACCAGAAATGATAGAAAATTATGGGAGAAAATAAACATATAAAGGAATTGGATGTTTTTGCGAGAAAGTATGTAAAAGAAATTCCACAAGAACAACTTCCTATTGATTTTACATCAAATTTGATGCAAAAAATACATTTAGAGCCTAAGGCTAACGTTTTTAAAACACAGGCTTTAATCTCTAAAAAAGGTTGGTTTAGTATTGCTGCATTTGCAATTTTAACGTTGCTTTTGGCTTTTAATACTTCAAGAAAAGATAATTTGAATATTCCAAAAATTAATTTTTCTTTTTTTGATTTACTTCAAGATTCCCATATTTTAAAAGGATTTTCTTTGTCTACCACAACTGTTTACGCTTTTATTTTCTTTGGATTAATGATTGCTATTCAATTTACTTATTTAAAAAAGTATTTTGATAAACGGATGAGTGAGTAAGACAAATTGTTTTCTTTAAGAGGAGAAAAAATTCTTATGGATATAAATAATAGTAAAATTTTAAATTTAAAAGGCTTGTCAAAGGGAATTTATATTCTAAAAGTTGAAACTAATAAAGGATTTGGGATTAAAAAAATTGTCAAAAACTAATAAATTACATAACCGCTATTTATGTAATTTTTTTAGCATAGTGTATTCAAAGCTAGACTTTTTGTTTTGGTAATGTGGTCAAAAACTAAAAATAGATTTAGTAATTTTTTGGGCTTAAAAGGCTTTTAAGGAACTTTATACTTAACATAGTTAACAAGCTTAAAAACGGAAAGATGGCAAAAAAGAAAATCATTATGACTAAACCATCAGATAAAGATTTTAAATTTTTTATAGCCAATACGTGTATTCCTGAATAGTAAAGAACAACTGACAATATAACAAGCATAAACAGTTGTTTTGCGGTATTTTTTTTCATAATCGGGGGATAAAAAAGTTATATGAGTCGTAAATTTACGGTTTTTTGAAAATAAATGAAAAATATCTTAAAGAAATTACTGAAATTTAGACATTTAAAAAATATTAGTTTTTATTTTTTTCCAAATTCTTGTAAGAAATAACCCTGAAATTACTGCTAATAATGATGTAATTATTGCATTTGTAGTTTTACCATAAATCCAGTATCCAGTGGCAAATAAACAGCTATAAATTAAAATACAACCTAAGAGCATTGCTAAAATTCCTGAAGGAACATTCCAATTTTTGTTTTCTTCAATTATTTTTTCTGATTTTGGTAACTTTTTTAAAACTGCCAACCAACCAGGCCCTCCAGGCTGCGTTTTATGATAAAATTTAATGAGGACTTCTTGTTTTTCAGGTTTTGTTATCAAAGTTATAATTAACCAAATTAGCGTAGTTGTAAAAACTATTACTGGCAATTTGAACCAAATTGGAAAAATGCCAGCTTCACCAAAAAACAAACTACTTATATTTTCTGATGAAAAAACTAAAGAAATAATTCCTGATACTAACATTGCAGAAATTTCACTCCAAGCATTTATTCTCCACCAAAACCATCGTAAAATAAAGATTAATCCAGTACCAGCACCAAACATAATTATAATATCAAAAAGTTGTTTTGCATTCTGAAGGTATAAAGCAAACACAGCACTAAAAACCATTAAAACTAAGGTAGAGATACGTCCTACAGAAACTAGATGTTTTTCAGAAGCATCTTTTTTTATGTGTTGTTTGTAAAAATCATTTACAATATAAGAAGATCCCCAGTTTAAATGCGTAGAAATTGTAGACATGTATGCTGCAATTAAAGAAGCCAAAACCAAACCTAATAAACCACTAGGTAATTTTGTAAGCATTGCAGAGTATGCCAAATCATCACCCAGTTTATCTTGAGAAATATTAGGAAAAGCCTCTTGTATACTAGATACATCAGGAAAAATTATGAGAGAAGCTAAGGCTACTAAAATCCAAGGCCAAGGACGTAAAGCGTAATGCATAATATTAAAGAAAAAAGTAGCTCCAATTGCGTGGTTTTCATCTTTTGCAGCTAACATTCTTTGGGCAATATAACCACCACCACCAGGTTCTGCTCCAGGATACCAAGAGCTCCACCATTGTACCGCTAATGGAATTACAAGAAGTGTAATTAAGGCCTCTGTATTACTAAAATCTGGTAAAATAGATAGTTTGTCTACAACATTTTTGTGTGCAATTAATGCTTCAATTCCGCCAACTTCTGGTAAGTTTACTAAGTAATAAGCAGCGCCAATAGCACCAGCCATTGCTGTAAAAAACAATATAAAATCTGTATAAACTACACCTTTAAATCCGCCAATGGCGCTAAAAATTACAGTTACTGTGCCAGCATATATAATGGTTTCCCAAGGTTGTAGCCCTAACATTATACTACCAATTTTTATGGCGGCTAAAGTTACGCCAGCCATTGCAAAAATATTAAATAAGAAACCTAAATATAAAGCTCTAAACGCTCTTAAAAACTTTGCAGGTTTTCCTCCATAGCGTAATTCATAAAATTCTATATCTGTTTTTACTTCTGATTTTCGCCATAATTTTGCATATATAAAAACAGTTAGTAATCCTGTAATTAAAAAAGCCCACCACATCCAATTAGAGGAAACACCATCTTTTCTAACAATATCGGTTACAAAATTAGGTGTATCAGTAGAAAAAGTTGTGGCTACCATAGACACTCCTAACAACCACCAAGGCATATTTCTACCAGAAAGAAAGTATTCAGTTGCGTTTTTTCCTGATTTTTTTGAAACGTAAATCCCAATAAATAAGGTAATCAGAAAAAAAGAAATAATTAAAACATAATCTAGCGTACTTAAGTTAATCATATACCAATTGTTATTTAATTACAATTGCTGCAATATAAAAATTCTATGACCAATTTAAAGTTTTAGGATAATGCTTTTTTAAATAATCTTTTATAATGATGATATCGTCTTTAGCGGTTAAATCTGGCACGTGTTCAGAAACAGGAATTCCTAAAAAAGAATTTGGATAATCTGCAATACAATTTAAAACAACAGTTGGCAATTCTTTTTCATTTCTTATAGGATGAATAGGACAGTTTTTCAAATAAGGAAACATCATTTTACCATCTAATTTAAACAGGTTCATACTTATTCGTATTTTTCCCTCTTTATCTTCATATTCTTTAACTTTTTCTGTAGTTGGTTTTTCAATAATATCTTTTAAATAATTTTCATCATTTAAATTCATAACTGCAAAAGAATATATTTTCTGTAAAGAAAATTCTAAAGCATCTCTATCATAAGATATTAATGCGTTTTTAGAGTTTGTTTTTCTCAGTAATTTTAATGAATTTATAGTGTATAAATTATCGCTATTGCAAACCGTAAATTGTTGATTTTTCAGATTTGGAAATTGTTCAACTGCTTGAAAAACAGCATCTGCAGTGCCAAAAGGTTTTTCTCTGTTTTTAGGGATATATTGAATTGGAAATGATATGTTTAATCCGTAGAAATTATTATTTGCTTTTTTTGGACCGTAAAATTCTTTGAATAAACTACCTTGTTCATTAATAACAATATAGATGTTTTTATAACCTGCTTTTTTTGCATTATATAGTAAATAATCCATTAAAGGCCTGCCAGAATTACTTACACTAATTAAGCTTTTACTTCTTTGATTTGCTTGCAGAATTTCTTTTTCATTTACCAATGTTGAAGTAGCTGGTTTTTTCATTCTTGAAGATATTCCACCTGCTAAAATTATTAAATTAGTATGCATTTTTTTGAGTTAATAATTGGTTACTGAAATTCGTGCGCCTTCATCAATTTTAGCGATATAAATACTTTTTGCACCAGCATTTAAAATGGCCTTAGAAATTTCTTTTTCTTTATGTTTAGGCGATAAAACTGCAATACTACCACCACCACCAGAACCCACAATTTTTGCTCCTAAAGCACCAGCACCAATAGCAGCATCAATCATAATATCAATTTTTGGTACTGTAATTTTTAAAAGATTTTTTAAATAATGATGATGTTGATTCATTAAATCTCCAATTTCAACAAGATCTAATTTTTCTTTTTTAAAGGATGCTAAAGCTTTTTTTGTAACATCAAAATTGCCCAAAGCAGCTTCAAAATAAGGTTGTATATCATCAGAAACATGATTGAGGTACCTTTGTAAATCTTCGATTTTTGCTGTATTTAAATTAAAATTTGGCACTTTATCTTTAACTTCTTCAATAGCTTTCCAAGCGTTTGTTTTTAATTGTTTTAATAAGCCTAAGGTTTCTTTTGGTACACCAGAATCTGCCATAATTAAATTAGTTAAAGGAGCTTTTAATATTTGATAAGAAAAATCATTGCCAGTTTCTAAATAAATAATATTTCCTAAACCTATACTGTACTGATCCATTTTACCACCAGGTGCATTAAATTCTAATACTTCAGCTTCAAAGGCAATTTGAGAGACTTTTTCTGGCGTTAACAATGCTTCATCACCAAAAGCTTTAATTAAAAATTGTACCCATGCTACAACAAGTGCAGACGAACTTGAAGTGCCAGAGTTTATTGGTATTGTACCTGTTATGTGAATGTTATACCCATGATTTGGTGTGCAATTATATCTTTTTAAAACTTGTAGTGTAGATTGAAAAAAATCTTCTTTTTCTAAGATGCCAAATTTATCATAAATACCTATGGTTCTTTTTGTGTTGATATCAGGTAAATCAATTTGAAACGTATTAAAATTATTTTTTTTTGCGGTTAATGTAATGTGTTTGTTGATTGCACAAGCTATTATTGGTAAGCCTAAATAATCTTGATGATCTCCAAATAGGCATGTTCTTCCTGGCGCAATTGAAATAATTTTCTCCAAAATTGATTATTTTTTTTCTACATATTCATCAGGAGCAAAATAAATTCCTCTAGATTCCCAATGTTTCTGCAAGTTTTTAAGTCTTACTTTAAAATCATTAAAATTTTTGTTTTCTTTTTGTGTCCAACCTACTTCTGCGTAAGCTGCAATCCTTGGAAACACTTTGTAATGCATTTCTCCATTTGTTGGTATCCACTCACCCCACATTTGGCAACCCAAACCAATTACTTTATCATGGTATTTTTTATTTAATTTTTCTGGTACAGGGTTAAATGAGTAAGCTTTAGATAAGGGTAAATTTTTATATTTATAATCTAAGTAGGTAAAAGTATGTAGCGAATTTACTATTTCATAGCCATTACTTGCAGCAGTTGTTGCTAAATCTACATCACCTTTCCAAAAATGGATAATACTTTCTTGTGCTAATTTTTGAGTAGTTTTGGTGTCTTTTTTATTTTGATAATGATGCAAATTATGTCCCATAATTTCATTCCAGCCCATCATTCTACGTCCTTTACTTTGTAAATATTTAGAGATGTTATTTGTAAAATAAACTTGTAAATCAGCAGGAGTTGCCAAATTATTACTTTTCATATATTTTTTAACAGAAGCAGCATTTTTCCAATGATTGTATTTTACTTCATCACCCCCAATATGAATTACTTTTGATGGAAAAAGTGTCATCACTTCGTCTAACACATCTTTTAAAAATTGAACAACCCTTTGGTTTGTAACATCATAAACATCTTTACCAACACCAAATTTTATAGGTACTTCTATTTCTTTTTTTGAAGTACCCAACCAAGGATAAGAAGCTATTGCAGCAGAGGAATGCCCAGGCATTTCAATTTCTGGCACAACAGTAATACATCTTTCTTTAGCATAAGCTACAATTTCTTTTATTTGCTGCTGTGTATAAAAGCCTTTATGAGTTTCACCAGATTGTATTGGGCTGTCCCATTGTAAAGGGCCAACTTGTGTGCTTTTTCTTTTTGATCCAATTTCTGTGAGTTTTGGATATTTTTTGATTTCAATACGCCAACCTTGGTCGTCTACCAAATGCCAATGAAATACATTCATTTTTAAAAATGCCATTTCATCTAAAAGCATTTTAACTTGCTTCATACCTTTAAAATAGCGTGCTTCATCTAACATAAAAGCTCTCCATTTAAATCTTGGAGCATCTATGATTTTTATATCTTTGATTTCTATATACTTTTCATATTTAGAATAATACGAATTGTAATCGCAAAGTTGTTTTAAAGTTTGAACGCCATAAAACCAACCAGCTTTGTTTTTTGCGCAAATAATAATTTTATTATTCTCAACTGTTAATTCGTAAGCCTCTTCAGTTAAGTTTTCATCTACTTGAAAACTGATGTAGTTTTTTTTTAAATTTTGATAATCTGTAGTTTTTAAAGATAAACCATAACTTTCTTTAAAATAATGTTGAAGGTGAGTAGCGATTGTTTTATTAGTGTTATCAAAAACAATTTGAGTTTCATTACTAATTTTTAAAGAGCTTGTTCCTTCAATTATTTTTTGAGGTTTGGGTGTAATATGTGTTTTTTGTGCATTCATCATTAAAGTCGTAAACCAAAAGAACATACTAAAAAGTAAAATACTGTTATTTTTTATTGAATTGAGATATGCCATTGTATCTAAAAAATACGTTTTTATTGATTCATTTTTAAAAAAGATAGGTGATATTTTATACCTAAATTAAACATTACACTACTTAAATCACCTCCTTTAGCTTTTACATAACCTCCAGAAGTTCTAAAACTTAAACTATTATTAAGTTTATAATTAAAACCAGCAGCCGGTTTAAAAATTAAACCCTCACCAGTACTAATATCTCCACCACCAGCTGCACCAGCCAAAACTTGACCAAAAAGCGTAACTTTATCATTTAAAAAGGGGTTAGATTTTGCACCAAAACCTACAATTCCTTCTGCATAAGCTCCAGCATTTCCAAAACTGGCAAAAGCGGTTTGGCCTGCAACAAAAATGTTTTTAGTTAAATCGAAGTTGATTTGTAATGCTATTTGGTGTAAATCTTCAGTTGGTATTGTTCCATCTCTTTCAGCATCTAAATAAACATCATGTTTAACAACTACTTCAAAACCTTTAAATTTTCCGCTAGTGAAAGATTTATCGGAAATTATACCACTTCTTTCTACATAATATTTTAAACCCACACCTAAAGAAGAGGTGTTAAAATGTGAGTTTGGAGAGATTACAAAACCTTTATTTATAGATAAAAAGAAATCATTAAAAATTCGTTGTTCAATTGATACATCAGGATATAATAAAAAACCACCTTGAGTATCAACACCACCACCACCAGCAGCACCAACCCCAAATTTTGCTAAAATATTGGTGTTGTTTTTATAAATGGGTAAAAGATAACCACCACCTAAAAATACATCCATAAAACCGGCTTTTATACCATCAAAAGCACCATCAACTTTTAAAAATGCAAACCAATTATCGGTAAAATAGTTGGCTAATTCAAAACCTGCCAATCTAATTGTAGCATTTCCATATCGCCTAATATTAGGGTTATCAATATCTCCTCTTATTTTTAAATTATTTTGATGAAATAGTAATGATGTTCTCTTTGAATCAATATTCCAACTAGAATTTTGTAAATCATCAAAATTAAATTCGTTTTCAGATACGTTATAATCTGAATAGGTATAGTCTAAAGGTATCTCTAAAGCAACATTAAATTGGTGTCCTTTAATTAATCCATCATCAAAAAAATCTACATAGCTCCAACCTGAATTTAAAGAGAAGCTTTTAAAATCATACCCCAAATTAAAATGAGGTAAGATAAATATACCACCTCCATCTGGAGCAGAAGCACCACCACCTGCACCTAAATGAAAGCCAGAATCTACATAAAAATCTTTTCCAATATATTTTTTTATTCCTGCATTTACACCTAAAGTAAAAAATCCACCTCTGTTGCCACTAACAGCACCATAAATACCTGCACCTGCATACGCCCAATCATTTAGCATTAAATTATAATGAATACCTGTGAAACCCATATTTTTTTCATTTGGGATGCTTGTAATAGGCATATCAATAGAGAGGAAATCTATTTTACCAAATGCTTTTTGAAGCTTTTTTTCAGGAACATTTTTTTGTTGAGCAATAATACAAACACTTGTTATTGAAAACACGAATAAAAAAAATATTTTTTTCATTTTTATAAATTATCTTTTGTAATGGTTATTATTATTACTTTTAATGTTGTTGAATTGCTGCATTTTGCAGTACTTTTTAAAGTTTTTTAATACCTTTTTTTACTAAAAGAGCGGCTGTACTTTGTTTTTTACGGTTATAGGGGGTTGAAAAAAACTTTTGCCTCTCGTTTTTCATGATTTAAATGACTTGCTAAAGCTCATTTTTTTGCATCTAAATATTGTATAACTTGACTGTTTATCAAATTTATTCTAAGTTCGTATAGAATACTTCCATCTCTATTATTCACGCTATTAAAATAGTATGATATTGGTAATGAATTTCTATATGAATCATCATAAATTGATTGTTTTTAGAACCAGATTTGATATTGATTTTACATTGTAATTTGGTTTATATAAATAAGTTATGCATAAATTAATGTCTCTAGATTTATTAATCAAATACAAACCACAATCAATTTTTAAATGATTATTAGAAGTGATTTTTAAACCTTGAAAATTGCTTGTATGCATAAATTTTTATGTGTCTGCTATTTACAAATTTAATGAAAAACTATGAGCATAAAAAAAGTCTCGATGAAAACCGAGACTTGAGCTTTAGTGTCTTATACCCCTAAAAATAAAACACATAAAGTAGCTACAAATATAGAAAATAATTTTAATTACTTAAATTATTAAGCGTAAAATATTGTTAATCTGTTAGCTAATTGCTAATTTTACTGCAAATAACTAATATTTGCTTGTCTTTAGCGTTTGTTGTTAAGAAAATATATATTTCGCCCCCATCTTTTATTTTAGTTTCTTTTCTAAACTGGGCAACAGTTTTAGGGTAATTTCTTGAGGTTATATTTGCTTTTTTATGTGGCAATAATTTTCTGAGTTTTTTCTTATCATAGGTTATTGTTTGATTTACCTTAAATCTTCTTCCCGGAAAATTTATAATTTCGTTTGATGTGTATAAATGAGAATGTTGGTGTAATTTAAAAATATTTAATTGTTTCGCTATTTGATGAAATCCACCAGATTTTAAAATGGCCACATTGGGTTCGTATAAATAGGTGAGTGGCATTGCGTATTTTGATTCAGCTTTATCTTCAAAAATAAATTCAAATTCTTGGACGGAGTTTTTTTGAAAATTAATGGTTTTAATTTTTATTTCTCCTTTAAACTCTTTTTGTAGTAAAAAGAGCAGTTCTTTTACTTCATTATTTACGGCAACTATATGAACTTCTTTAACATTTTTTAAATCTTTAAGAGTGTTTGAAATATCTAAAATAGGAGAAACTTTTATTAAAATATGTTTAGCTTTTGTAAAAAAGAAATCGATTTTTGGAGGAATGTAAGGTTGGCAATCTTTCAATAAAAACACTTTACCTTTTATATCATCTCTTCTTGATGGATCTATATAAATGCAATCAAAAGTATCTTGAGTTTGTTTTAAATAGTCAAACCCATTTATTGCAGTGGTTTTTATATGTTCTGTTTTTAATTGTTGATAATTATACTTTACAATGTCAGACAACTCTTTGTTAATTTCGCAATGTGTTACTTGTTTAAATTGTTTTGAAAAAAAGTAACAATCTATACCAAAGCCACCAGTAATGTCAATAATTTTATCACCTAAAACCAAACCTGATTTATATTTTGCAGTTATTTCTGAAGAGGTTTGTTCAATGCTTAATTTAGGTGGATAATACAAGTTTTTAGCAGAAAACCAAGTAGGTAGCTTTTTTTTACATTTTTGTTTTGCAATAATTTGATTGGCCAATTCTTGTACAGATACTTCTTTAAAAGGACTACCTTTTAAAATCAGTTTTGTAATTTCAGTATTTAAATGATCAGCAATAAATTGTTGAACTTCTGGGTTTAGAATATGTGAATTCAAAAGAAATTATAGGCTTTTGGTTAAAGATTTAACGATTTTATTTTCTGATAGAAATTCTTTTAAAATAACTTTAAGTGCAGTGTATGTAGGCACAGCAGTGATCATGCCTATAATTCCAAAAAGTAAACCGCCAATAACAATTATAAGAAAAATTTCTAAAGGATGAGATTTTGTGGTTTTTGAAAAAATTATAGGCTGGCTCACAAAATTATCTAAAATTTGAGCAAGACCATAGCAAAATAAAATCCAAAGAGAAGTAGGTAAAATTTCTGTTTGAAACTCTAAGCCAATATTACTTGTCATTGATAAAATAAACATTAAAACTGCCCCAATTAATGGGCCAACATAAGGTATTAAATTTAATAAAGCACATAAAAAAGCAATTACAATTGCGTTAGAAATATCAAATGATAGTAGTATAATGGTGTAAATAATAAACAATATTAATATTTGAATAATTAACCCCAAAAAATAGCGAGAAAGTAAATCGTTAATGGTTTCTAAAGATTTTGAAAAACGATTTTCTGTATTATTTGGGATGATGGTTAAAATACCTTTTTTGAGTAATTGACTATCTTTCATAAAGAAAAAAGAGATAAATAATATCGAAAATAATCCAATACTTAAAGACCCTAAAGCAGCAATTATGGAGTTAAATAAATTGGGAATTGCTTTAAATTGATTCGCAAAATCCATGCTTTCAATTTCTTTTAAAATGTCAATACCTTTTGATGAAAAATAAGCGGTAATTTGATTAAAAACATCTTGTATGTTTTCTTGTAATTTATCAACCTCTAATAAAGATAAACTTCTGCCTTGCTCTAAAACTAAAGGAATAAATAAAATTACGATACCCGTTAATAAGCCTAACATAAAAACCATTGTAGTGATAACTGCTAAGGTGTTTGGAAACTTTAATTTTCTAACTAAAAAAAGAATAAATGGCCTACCTATTAATGATAAAACTCCGGCTATAATTATGTAAATAATTACAGATTGAATTTTAAGTAAAAAATAGCCTAGTAAGAATATGCCTAAAATAACTGCCAAGGCTCTTAATATTCCGTTTGCTATTGTTTTTGAAGTCATAAAAATAAAGTATTAAGAGGTATAAATTTACTTAATAATATTGTCTAACCAAGTAAAAGCAATTAAAAGTATTAAAACAATTGAGCCTAACAGCATTAAATCATCAGTGAATAACAATCCAAGAAAAGCACTTGCCAACATTGCTATACCCACACCAAAATGAAACAGTTTTTTGTTTTTTGAGGTGATAAGAAATGCTCTAGGATATGGTACTAAACTACAAAGAAAAGCAAATCCTAAAAGCAAAAAATATTGATTGTCTAACGCAGCATAACTTACTATTGCTAAAATGGCTCCTAAAAGTAATATTTGAAAAGCACGACCACTTTTTTGTTGATTCTCATCTAACAAATACTTCCCATAAGTATCAAAAATTAATATAGCATTAGATAAAGATTCCATTAGCCAGCCACCTAAAGCAAAAAGTAAGTAAGCTATGATAATAGGAATTACTAAAAAAGTGTAGGTTGTATTTGACAATAATTTTACCGAAAAACGATAGGTTAAATATATACCAATAATAAAAACCCATTGTTGTTTTGAGCTTTTCTTGCTCATCCAAAATGAATATTTTAAATAAAGGTTGTAAATAATATTTTTTGATTTTAATGCTGTACTCATTCCTTCTCTGGCATAATCAAAATTAGGGTCTAAAGCTAACGCTTGTTTAAAGTGATGTAATGCTTCATTGGTATTGCCGTTTTCTAATTTAGACCAGCCAACATTTGCGTGAGAATATACATTTTCTGGATCTTTTTCTAATAAATTTTCTATGGTTGATGAAACCTCTTCTTTACGTTCTAATTTGGTTAAAGCTTGCACTCGTGCATTTAAACATAATTTATTATTAGGGTCTAATGCCAAACCTTCATTGGCGAATTTTAAAGCAGATTCATACTCTTTCTCATTTAAATTGATGTAAGATTTTTGCCCAAAAAAATCAGCCTCATAAGGATAAATACTAATGGCTTTATCTATAAATTCGAGTGCTTTTTTAAAATTACTTTTGCTAAAATAAATTTGAGAAAGTAAAAAATATGCATTCTCATCATCTGGATCTATTTTTAATAATGCATTTGCTATGTCTTCAGATTTTTCTAAATCGTCTAAATTTAGATAAGCGTGTGCCAAATGAAAAAGCGAATTGAAATCATTTGGAATATCTTGCAACGCTTTTTGAAAATAAGGAATTGCATCTTGATATCTGCCCAAACTAAAAAGTTGTACACCTCTTAAATAATGCTGATTTTCCATTATTTTTTAATTTTAAGATAGGTTAATACTTCATCATACAGGCCAGAATCATTAGCGTATAAAGCGTAGTTTTTTGCAGAATTAAACCATTCTTTTGTACTTGGTTTTACTTTTTTAATCGCTTTTAAAATATCTTTAGATTGTAAAGGTTTCGGAATTCCGTCTTTAAACGATTCCCTTAATTTTTGCTCAATAGCCACATCAATTACAGCATTAATATCTGCACCCGAAAATTGATTGCTTTTTTTTGCAATGTCTGTAGTGTCAACAATATTTGTTGGTTTGCCATTGAGTTTGATGGAAAAAATAGCTTTTCGGGCTTCTAGATCTGGTGGAGAAACAAAAATAATTCGATCAAATCTTCCAGGTCTTCTAAAAGCAGGGTCTAAATGCCAAGGTGTGTTTGTGGCTCCTAAAATTAAAACCCCTTCATTATCATTATTTAAACCATCTAATTCACTTAAAAATTGATTGATAATTGTTCTTCCAGAAGATTTATTTACATCGTTTCTGTTGGCGCCAAGTGCATCAATTTCATCAAAAAAGATAACACAAGGTGTATTTCTTCTAGCAGTTTCAAAAATTTCGTGGAGGTTTTTTTCCGAATTTCCAATCCACAAGTCTAAAATATCGTTGATACTTACATTGATAAAATTCGCATTAATTTCTCCAGCAGTAGCTTTAGCAATATGTGTTTTTCCACAACCTGGTGGGCCGTATAATAAAATTCCACCACCTATTTTTTTACCATAAGCTTTGTACAATTCAGGATGTTGTAAAGGTTTTATAATTTTTAATGCAATTTCTTCCTTTACTTGCTCCATACCTCCAATATCTTTGAATTTGATGGTTGGTTTTTTTAGGAATTGAAGTGCATCATCATCTACAAAATCTTCATCTGCTGAGGGAGTTGCATTCACTCTTAACTTTTTATCAAAATCATCGTTTTTATAATTATGATTTTGATTTAAAATAGTAATATAGATGTCTTTTGCTTTCGATATTTCATTTTGATGCAAATAGCAATAGCATAACAATTCTAAATGTTTTTCATCCGATGAAGTTTCTGTAATTTCTTCTAAAACAATTTCTGCTGGAGCATATTTATTTTGTTTGAAATAGATTTTTGCCAACTCAAATTTCGCATCAATATGATTCCGATCTAAATCTAATATTTCTGTTAAAAAGCTTTCTGCTTTATCAACGTCATTATTTTGAATGTACAGTTTTGCAATTTGTAATTTTAAAGGAATATTATTTGGTGAAAATTGCAAGGCCTCTAATAGGCTGTTTAATAAATCGTTGTTCATAGTTTAATTGTAACCTTTTACCTCTCCCATACTCAGTTGATTACCACCAGAAAATGTGTGATTTGTTGGTAATAATGTGCCACTTTCTGTGGTAATCCAATCTTGCCAAGTGGCTGGTGTGCCATTCATTCTGCCATTTTTAAGATACATTTTATAGCTTTTTGGAACGTAGTTTTCGTCTAAAAGCCACACATAGCTATCACCAGGAGTTGTGCCTCCACTTGTATACGTAACTCTTAAAGCAGTTTCGTTTTCAATATTTTCTATGGTTCTAACCACACCATCATCAAATAATTTGTGAGGAGCCACTAACCAAAATGAATCGTTATTAAAAATATCCCAAGCTCTTTTTACAATTTTTTCATCAGTATCTTCTTGTTTTATTCCTTCAAAATAAACCGTACTTTTTTCCTTTGCTTGCGGATGTAAAATCACTTTAAATTTATCCCAAGAAACATCTACAATATGTTGTTCTTTATCCCATTTAAAATTTCTTCTTCCTCTAAAACTCCACTCAATAAATTTAGTGTTTTTATAGTTTTCGTGTTTTATGGCTTTTAAAATTTTGTGGGCTAATAAGTTTGCTTTTTGATTGTACGCTTTTACATTTCCCATAGAAATTTCCATTCCAAATAAAGAAAGTGTGTGTTTTGTTGGGAGTTTGATTCCTGCTTCTGTGTTTTTCCAATCAGACCAAGAACCAGAAACGCCTCCAATAGGAATGATTGATGTCCACATTTTAAAGGAAGTAGGGAAGTAGTTGTCATCTAAAATCCATAAGTAAGAATCGCCAGGAGTAGAACCTCCTGAAGTATAGGTGATAAGTAATGCGTCTTTTCCTTCATAATTTACGATACTTCTCTCAGTACCTGGATCAAAAATTTTATATGGTGCTACTAACCAAAAAGAATCGTTGTTAAAATAGCGGATTGCTTTTTGCAAAATTTCTGGATTATCAACCTTTTTTTTGTTGATAAAAATTACTGATTTAGAATTGTCTTTGGTATTCAGTATCACTTTATTTTCGTCCCACTTTACTTCTACAATTCCTTTTTGTTTGTACCATTTATAGAAGTTTTGCGCTCTAAAACTCCACTCTAAAACTTCTGTGTTCTCAAAAGCTTCGTGATGAATTGCATTGAACATTTTAATGGCTAGTGCATCTGCTTCTTTACCTTTTTTACCTTTTGGTAAATCTTCATTATTGATGAAATAATACACAACAAAAAAACCAATAAATAAGGCAAGAATGGTTCCTGTGATTTTTAAAAACTTCTTCATAAAAAAATTGATAAATTAATTAGCTAATTTATCAATTTTTAATCATTCCTTTATTTATTTTGGTGATAATAATCTGAAACGTATTTGAGGTTTTATAATTAACTGTTTTTTATCAATAATTGGCTAAAGAATAGTTTTTATAAACGATTAGCGTTGCTTTTTTTGTAGGAATGATTTTTTATGATTATTGTATTTTAGCATTAAAAATTTTTGTAAACTTTTTAGGTAAATCTTTAGAAACTATAATTTCTTCTTTTGTAAAAGGATGTATAAACTTTAGCTCGTGGGCTTGTAAATACAAACCTTTCCCATTCAACACCAAATGGGTTTTTCCATAATTTTTGTCTCCTAGAATTTGATGGCCAATACTAGATAAATGTTTTCTAAGTTGATGTTTTCTACCTGTTTTTGGTTTGAGTTCAACCAAATTTAAAACCGTAAAACGTTTAGATTTTGCAGAAAGTATAACCTTAAATTCAGTGGAAGCATTTTTACCATCAACCTTAAAATTTATGAATCCACCAGAACACATTTTACCAATAGTAATGGCATAATATGTTTTTTCGATTTCTTTATTTTCAAATAATTTATTCAATTTTAAAAGGGCTGCACTTGTTTTTCCAATTAGTAAAACTCCACTTGTGGGGTAATCTAATCTGTGAATGGGTTGTGGTTTAACAGCATCAGTTTGGTTACTTTTGGTAAGATTTTGAGTTAACGCATTTGTAATAGTTACAAACTTATTTCCACTTACTAAAATCCCAGCAGGTTTGTAGATAATAGCTAAATAATCATCTTCAAATAAAACTTCTACATCAAGTTTTAATCGCTCAAATGTTAATTCGTTTTCTGATTGATACAATTCAATCTTTTCTCCTCCATAAATATATTTAGAAGTGCTTGCTAAAACACCATCAATAAAAATGAGTTCTTTTTTAATTGCTTTTTTAATGCCAGATTTAGTTGGAATCGTTTTAAAAATTCCCACTCCATATTCTTGAAAACGAATTGGTTTTTCTTGTTTTGTAGCAATATAAGTTTCTGAGATGATCAATATAGAGTCATTAAAAGTGGCTGTCTAAAAAGTTAATTTAGCTGTCATTTTACGCGAAGTCGAAAAATCTATAGAATTGATTTTCAATAAACAAGATTTCTCCATTACAGTCGAAATGACAAATTTTAATACTCTTTAGAGAGCCTCTTTATTTTTAATTATCAGACTTATAACCTTTTGGTCTTTTAGAACGAATAGGCGCTTTAGGCTCGGGTTTTATTATAAACTCATTTTCTTTTAACAATCTTAAAGCTTCTTCAACTGCTTTTTCTAATTGAGGATCGCTACCACTTAAAACTTCTTTTGGGGTTTGATGCACTTCAATATCTGGTGCAACTCCTTCTCCTTCAACAGCCCAATTTCCATCAACATCATAAAAACCACCTCTTGGTGCTACCATTCTTCCACCATCTATAAAACGTGGAGTATCCCAAGTACCAACTAATCCACCCCAAGTTTTTGTGCCCACTAAAGGACCCAAATTTTTCTCTTTAAACATATAAGGTAATAAATCTCCTCCAGAACCCGCTCTTTCGTTTATAATCATCACTTTTGGGCCCCAAATTCCAGCCATTGGTGTTGTCCAAGGTTTTCTGCTTTCAGATTTGCTATTAAAATAACCAACTACTTCTCTAGACATAATATCTATCATATAATCTGCAGCAGAGCCACCTCCATTATTACGTTCATCAATAATAACACCTTTTTTGTCTTGTTGCGAAAAATAATATCTATTGAAAGAAGTAAAACCAGGATTACTTGTATTAGGCACATACACATAAGCTAGTTTACCTTTAGAAAGTTGATCTACTTTTCTTCTGTTACTTTCAACCCAATCTATACTTCTCAATCTGCGTTCGTTTGCAATTGGAGTTATTAAAACAGTTCTAGCTCCTTTTTCTGAGGGTTTATTATTTACTGTGATGTATATTTCTCTACCAGCAGTTTGTTCTAATAATTGATAAGGATTCATCTCTGAAGTTAAAGAAACGCCATTAATTGCCAGTAAATAATCGCCTTCGTTTACATTAATACCTGGTAAACCTAAAGGAGAAAAAATATTCGGATTCCAACGTTCTCCTTTATAAATCTTTTTAAATTGATATTTTCCGTTTTTAACCTCAAAATCTGCGCCTAAAAGACCAACAGGAATGTAACCGAAATCAGGGAAATCTCCACCAGAAACATAAGAATGTCCAATAGCAACTTCACCACTCATAATATCAACTACATAATTTAAATCTGTTCTATGTTTTACATCATTTATCCAAGGTGCATACCATTTGTAGATGTCATCCCAAGGAGCTCCATGCACATTATCTACGTATAAAAAATCGCGCATAAAACGCCATCCTTCTTTAAAAATTTGATGCGCTTCTGCTTTAGGATCAACTTTTATTTTAAGATTTGTTTGTAAAGTTTCTTTACCTGCTTTTGCAGCGCTAGTATTGTTTAAACTCCAATTGCCTCTTTTTGAAAGTAATATTGATTTTCTGTCGTTTGAAGAAGTCATAGAAGAAACTCCGGTTGCAAAAACCGTAGCTTTTTCTTTGGTAACATCATAAGAATGTAAGGTTAATCCACTAGAGTTAGGAATAGCTTCTGCAATAAAAACGTTGTTTTTCGGGGCTTTTAATAAGCCTACATAATTTCTTGCAGGTAAATCTAAAACTACAGCTCTGTCAAATAATCCATTTTCATCAATAATGGTTTTTGGTGTGTCTTTCGTTTTTTCATCACCTTTTTCTTTCTTGGTTTCTTTATCTTTTTTAATTTCTTCCTCATCTGTTTTTGGCAAAATCGGTGCTTTGTCTTTAGAATTTAAAACAATTGCATACAAAGCTCTTGTAACACTTGGGTCGTAAGAACTCATATCTAACCAGCCTGTTTGCAAACCATAATCTGTACTTGCTAAAGTGTAAATATATTTTCCTGATGCATCCCAAACAGGTGTAATGGCATCTGCAATTTTATCTGTAATTTGAACTGTTTTTTTAGTACTAAGCTGATAAGCATAAATAGATTTAAAACTATTGTTATTCTGTTTTGCATAGGTAATCCAATCGCTATCAGGAGAAAATTTAGGATTCATACTTCTGTTAGGATGTGCAAAACTATCAGCATCTGCTTTTGTTAATTTTTTAGTTTCTAAATTGATAATCCAAATTACAAAATTGGTATCTGTATAAGCAATGTGTTTTCCATCTGGAGACCAATCTGGTTGAAAGTAAAAAGTAGGATTTGGCAATTTTATATATTCTTGATTGGCTCCTTTTTGATCTGCCAAAACCAATTCATATTCTCCATTTTTATCAGAAAACCAAGCAACTTGATCGCCCTTTGGAGACCAAATAGGAGAACGGTCTGCAACACCAGAAGAATTGGTTAAATTTCTCCAAGTTCCGTTTTCTTTAGGAACCGTAAAAATATCTCCTCGATGTTCAAAAATGGCTCTTTTTCCTTTTGGAGAAACATTTGGATTGGTTAAACTACGTCCAGAAACATCCATCCATCTTGTTCTTGAATAGTTTAAATCTCCTTTTACATTGATAATAATTTGTTTGGTTTCTTTTGTCTCCGGATTTAATTTGTGTAAAAAACCTCCTTGTTCGTAAACAATTCCGTTTGTGTTGGCATCAATATTTTTAACATCAAACTTTTTATGAAATGTAACTTGTGTTTCTGTTTTTGTGTTGATGTTGTAAGACCAAATATTTGCGGTATAATCTCTCTCAGAAATATAATACACATTACCTTTATACCAAACAGGATTAACGTGTCTTTCGCCATCTAATTGAGGTGTTTTTATTAAATCTTTTGTTTTTAAATCTACAATCCAAATAGGCATTGCTTGTCCACCTCTGTAATTTCTCCATTCTGCGTCCCAACTTGTAATTGGTGTGTAAGCTATGTATTTGTTGTCTTCAGAAATTTCGCCAAAAGCAGCTCTTGGAATGTCAAAAGCTTTTGGCATTCCCCCTTTTGTAGAAATGGTATAAAATTTATTAGTTTGGGTAGGTTTAGAGGCTCTATCTGATCGAAATAAAATTTCTCCATCAGGTGTCCATCCTTGCACAAAATCATTATTTGGATGATAGGTTAGTCTTTTGGGTTCACCACCATTTACAGAAACAATATACACATCTCTATTTCCATCATATTGAGCTGTAAAGGCAATCCATTGCCCATCTTTAGAAAAACGAGGATTAGATTCATAACCATCATCACTGGTTAGTCTTATTGCATTTCCACCATTTAAAGGCGCTTTCCATAAATCTGCAGCGTGCACAAAAACAACGTTTTCAGAAGATAAAGTGGGTTGTCTTAATAATCTGGTGCCTTGAGAAAAAGCAGAATAGCTAATGATGAAAGAAAGAAGAACGATTATTTTTTTCATAATAAAGTAGTTTGATTTGTGCCTTAAAGGTAAAGAAAATCGAACTGAAAATAAGAATGAAAAAAGTTAAAGAAAAACTACTTTGCAAACAACTGCCCAATATCTTGAAAAGCTTTAAATTCTAAAGCATTGTTTTCTGGGTCTTTAAAAAACATCGTGGCTTGTTCGCCAACTTTTCCTTTAAAACGGATGCAAGGTTCAATTTCAAATTTTGTGTTTGCGGCTTTTAAATTATCAGCTAAAGTATGCCAATCTTCCCAAGTTAACACCACACCAAAATGTGGCACAGGAACATCAAAACCATCTACAGGATTTGAAATTCGTTGCGGTTTAAAATCGTCTTTTTGATGAATCACCAATTGATGCCCAAAGAAATTAAAATCTACCCAGTTTTCGGTTGAACGACCCTCTTCGCATTTTAAAATATCTCTGTAAAACGTTCTGCAAGGCTCTAAGTTTTGAACGGGAATCGCGATGTGAAATGGTTGTATCATAGTGGTTTATGTGATTTTGATTTATGCTTTTTTTACGCTATAGTTATTTTGTTTATTGTTGATAAAAATAGTGATAATTGTTGTAAAAATTTAAGATAACTAGGTGTTAATTTTGCGCTGTTTAACCAATTTGTATCTTGTTTTTATTCAACTTTAAAATTGTTAAGTGTTGACATGGTTTTAATTATAAAAAAAAGGCTTCGTTTAAAGTAGCGTTAGCCATTTTAGATTGATGTTAGAGAATAACAATTTACCAAAACAGCAATTTTGTAAAATTTTGTTTTTTTTGTGAAAAAAATAATTCACAATATGTTTTGATGTGGTTGTAAAAGAAAATAAATAGTATTTTTACAAAACTCAACCAAAAAATTAATCGAGGTCTTTTGAAAAAATCTTTCATAAAAAAACGTTTCAATAAGCTTTTAAAACAAAAAGAAGCGGATAGAGAAATATCTCATGAAGAGGTTTATACTGTGGGTATTATAGCTTCTGGAGAAATATATAAATGGCTTAAAATAGAAAATGAGGTTGAAAAAATATTAGGTTTAGGTAACGTTAGAATATACAATTACAGACCTTACAGTAAAATGGATGTACCTTCTTATAAATTTTTTAACGAGAAAGATTTTAATTGGAAAGGTGAAGTGAAAAATAAATATTTCAAATCATTTATAGAAGAACCACATGATTTGCTTATAGGTTATTTTAATAAAAATAATTTATATCTAGAAAATGCTGTATTAAGGTCTAAAGCAAAATTTAAAGTAGGTTTTGCCAACGTAAACCAAGCTTTGTATGATATGGAAATTGTAGAAACACCAACAAAAATAGAAAGTTTTCTATCGGAATTAAAGAAGTATTTAATCATACTAAACAAACTAAAAAATTAAACTTTACATTAAAAGTTGTGTATTCTTTGTCACAACTTATTATTTTTTGAAAAGATTCAATTTGAAAATTGTAATTTTACCCCCTAAATAATTAAATAATGCAAAAATTTGTTGGTACAGGTGTTGCTTTGGTTACTCCTTTTAAAAAAGATTTAACTGTAGATGTTGATGCGCTTATAAAACTAGTTAATTTCAATATTGAAAATGGAACAAATTATTTGGTGATAAATGGTACTACTGGAGAAAGTGCAACCATAACTAAAGAAGAAAAACAATTGATTATTGATGTTATTGTAAAAACAACCAATAATCGAATTCCTTTAGTTTTGGGTGTTGGAGGTAACAATACTTTAGAAGTTGTTAAAGAGCTAAAAACTAGAGATTTTTCTGGAATCGATGGTATTTTATCAGTAGCACCATATTACAGTAAGCCAACACAAGAAGGTTTTTATCAGCATTATAAAGCTATTGCACAAGCAACAGATTTGCCAATTATATTGTATAATGTACCAGGTAGAACTGCAAAAAATATGGAGCCTTCAACCACTATGCGTTTGGCAAAGGATTTTAGTAATATTGTGGGGGTTAAAGAAGCTGGTAATAATCAGCAACAATACAATGCCTTATTAAAAGATAAACCAGCAAATTTTTTAATTATTTCTGGTGATGATGATTTGGCTTTGGGTGTTGCTTTGGCTGGAGGTTCAGGAGTTATTTCTGTGATTGGACAAGCTTTTCCAAAAGAATTTTCTAAAATGATTCAATTAGGATTAGAAGGAAAAAATAAAGAAGCCTATAAAATTCATTTTAAGATGATGGATGTAGTAGACTATATTTTTGAAGAAAATAACCCAGCAGGAATTAAAACCGTTTTGCAAGAATTAGGCATTTGTTCTAATGACGTTCGTTTGCCATTGGTTAAGGCAAGTGCAACATTACATGCCAAAATAGCTAAATTTGTAAGCGAATTCTAGTATTTTGATACAAAAACATCACGTTTAGGTATTCTTAACAAACTTTTAGTATCGTTTTATTAATTTTTTCACTCTTTTTTGTGGATTATTGCACTGCAATTTAGTTTTTACATAATCTATAGATTTACTTTAAAATTGAAGGTTCAAAAAACTAAAAGTAAAAATTTATTTCGAGAAAAATAAATACTTTTATTATCCATAATTAATTACTAATTTTGCCCGATGCAAAAAATTAAAAATTTAGCGTATTTAGTAGTGTTTAGCCTAATGTTATTCTCTTGTGGAGAGTATCAAAAAGTATTAAACAAAGGTAGTATTGAAGAACAATACAAAATGGCTACCAAACTCTACGAAACTAAAAAATTCTCTAAAGCTTTACGTTTATTCGAAAAAATAACGCCAGCTTATAGAGGTAAACCACAAATGGAACGTATTCAATTTATGGTGGCTCAATCTAATTTTAATACTAAAAATTACATACAAGCTGCTTATTATTTTGAAAGGTTTAAAAATAATTATCCAAAAAGTTCTAAGAATGAGGATGCTGCGTTTTTGTCAGCTTATAGTTATAAATTAGCATCGCCAGTGTTTAGCCAAGATCCTACAGATACAAACAAAGCACTAGAAGCATTTCAAAACTTTATTACTACTTATCCTAATTCAGATAAACTTGATGAGGCAAATCAACATTATAAAGATTTACGATACAAGTTGCAGAAAAAGTATTTCGAAATCGCCAAAGTGTACTATACTACTGCAGATTACGATTTAAGAAATTACAAAGCATCTATTCAAGCTTTCGACAATTTATTATCAGATTATTTAGGTTCTGAGTTTAAAGAAGAAGCTTTGTTTTACAGATTAAAAGCAGCACATGATTTTGTGTTAAAAAGTACAGATAGAAGAAAATTTGAGCGAATTAAAGATGCAATTGAGGCTTACGATAAGTTGAAAAGAAATTTTCCTGAAACTCAATTTGCAGAAGAAGCAGATGAGATGTTCGCTACGCTTAAAAAAGAAGAAAAAAGAATTGACGATCTTATAGAAAAGATTAAAGATTTAGAGAAAAAGGATACAGAGTAAAATTCAAAATAGAAATAATAAATTATGGATTATAAAGATACAGAAGCAGCTATAAGTACCATTACTTATAACAAGAATGAAATTGAAGCACAAACAGAAAACATTTATGAGGCAATTTCAATCATCGCGAAAAGAGCAAATCAAGTTAATGCTGATTTAAAGAAAGAATTGGTAGATAAATTAGATGAGTTTGCCACGTATAATGATAGTTTAGAAGAAGTTTTTGAAAATAAAGAACAAATAGAAGTTTCTAAATTTTACGAACGCTTACCAAAACCAACTGCAATAGCTGTTGAAGAATGGTTAAATAATAAAGTATATTTTAGAACTCCAGAAACAGAATAAATGTCTGTTTTAAGTGGTAAAAAAATCCTTTTAGGCATTACTGCTGGAATTGCTGCATATAAAACGGCTTCTTTAGTTCGTTTATTTATAAAATTAGGCGCAGATGTCAAAGTAATTATGACACCTGCGTCTAAAGATTTTATAACACCTCTTACACTTTCTACACTTTCTAAAAACCCTGTTCATTCTACTTTTTATGATAAAGAAGATGAAAATGAATTGTGGAATAATCATGTTGATTTTGGTTTATGGGCAGATTATTTTTTAATTGCGCCTGCAACTGCAAACACCATGTCTAAAATGGCAAATGGTACATGTAATAATTTATTGTTAGCCACTTACTTATCTGCTAAATGCCCAGTGTATTTTGCACCAGCTATGGATTTAGATATGTACATCCATCCATCAACAAAAAAAAGTTTAGAAAAATTACAAAGTTTTGGTAATGTAATGATTCCTGCAACTTCTGGAGAATTAGCCAGTGGTTTAGTGGGTGAAGGAAGAATGGCAGAACCAGAAGATATTGTTGCTTTTATTGAAAATGATATTTTAAACAAACTGCCTTTAAAAGGTGAAAAAATATTAATTACAGCTGGCCCAACATACGAAGCTATAGATCCAGTTCGTTTTATTGGGAATCATTCTTCAGGAAAAATGGGGTTTGCCATAGCAAATGCAGCTGCTAATTTAGGTGCAGAGGTAATTTTAATTTCTGGGCCAAGTAATCAGCAAATAAAACACTCGTTAGTACATAGAGTAGATGTAGTGTCTGCTGATGAAATGTACAAAGTTGCTCATCAATATTTTAAACAAGTTGATATTGCCATTCTATCTGCAGCAGTAGCAGATTATAAACCAAAAAATGTTGCTAGTCAGAAAATAAAAAAGAAAGATGCATCGTTAATAGTAGAGTTGGCACCAACAAAAGATATTTTAGCTTCTTTAGGTGCTATTAAGACGCATCAATATTTGGTAGGTTTTGCGTTAGAAACAAATAATGAAATTGAAAATGCAAAAAGTAAGCTAAAGCGTAAAAATTTAGATGCTATTATTTTGAATTCTTTACAAGATAAAGGTGCTGGTTTTGCCACAAACACAAATAAAATTACTATTATTGATAAAAATTTCAATCAAAAACCATTCGAATTAAAATCTAAAGTAGAAGTTGCAAAAGATATTATGAATGAGATTATTTTTAAATTAGACGATATAGGTTAGACTATAAGTTTAAGAAAAGAGACGAAATATTTGAAGTTTATAGGACGATAAAAAGAAAGTATCAATAAAAATAAATCCATTTTTTATTCTGATAGTTTTTTTGAATTTTGAATTTTGAATTTTGAATACTGAATACTGAATACTGAATACTGAATACTGAATACTGAATACTGAATACTGAATACTGAATACTGAATACTGAACACTGAACACTGAATACTGAATACTGAAAATGCGTAAACTTGTTTTTTTTATAGCCTTGTTTTTATCAAATGTGAATTTAAATTCGCAAGAATTAAACTGTTTGGTAAATATAAATTACGAGCAAATACCAGGGTCTAACAGGCAAGTATTTACAACATTACAAACTGCACTTTCAGAATTTGTCAATCAAACAAAATGGACCAATAGGGTTGTACAAACAGAGGAAAAAGTAGATTGTGCAATGAATATTATCATTACTTCTAGAGATAATAATACATTTACAGCTACTCTACAAGTACAATCTTCAAGACCTGTTTATGGTTCGTCCTACGCTACAACGCTTTTAAATTTAAAAGACAACGATTTTACTTTTAGATATAATGAATTTGATCCGCTGTTTTATAACAGAAACTCTTTTGATAGCAATTTAATTTCAACTATTGTTTTTTACGCTTATGTAATTTTAGGAGTAGATGCAGACACTTTTGCTAAATATGGTGGAGATTTTGAATTAAAAGAAGCGCAAAATGTAATGTTGCAAGCGCAACAAAGTGGACTATCTTCTTGGCAAAATGTTGTAGGGAAACAAAACCGTTTTTTATTGATAGATAATTTACTGGCTCCAAAATTAAAAACATACAGAGATGTTTTGTATGATTATCATATTAAAGGCCTAGATAATTTTGTAAATAATAAAGAATTTGCAAAACAAACTATTGAAGATAGTGTTTTAAAAATGCAAAACCTATTTAATAAAACTGTGGGAAATTATTTAATACGATTGTTTTTTGATGCAAAAGCAGATGAAATTGTTAATATTTATTCTGATGGACCAAGAACAAGAAATGCCGTACGTTTAACAACAGTATTGGGTAAAATTTCACCTAATAATAATTCAAAGTGGAAAAATATTGAGTAGTATTTTTATAAATAAGTTATCATTCTTTTTTAAGCAGGAAACTATTTTTGGAAGAGAGTTTTTTAAATTTTGGTATAATCTCAATCAAGAGAAAGCTTAATTTTAATTAAACTACTTCCAATTCCTCAAAATCAAAAAAATCTTTAACATCTATCTCTAAAATAGTAGCAATTCTTAACAAAGTATCAATTTTTAAATTACTTTTTCCGTTTTCTAGATTATGATAGGCAACTTGAGTTGTACTTAACCTACAACTCATATAATATTGAGTATATTCTTTTTTTGTTCTTTCTAATTTTATTCTCTTTCTAATAGAAATTAACTTCTTTTCCATTATTATTATTATTATTATTATTGGGGAAGTTGGTAACTGTAACAAAATTATTGATAATAATTAACTCTCACAATCCCCATAAATGGTGAAATTTTTTTCTCCCCATAAATGGGGAGAAGCCTCCCCATTTATGGGGAGCTGAAAAACTTATAATTTATAAGTTTTTTGATATTGACAAGTTGTTTGTTCTGTTTTAAATTTACAAAATCATTGCAATGATGGTCATATAGCTATGAGTGACTCAAAATAAATCATTGATAACAATAATTAATAAATGCTTTTAAAATTATAAAAATTATACTACTTTTAAATACATTTATTTTTAAAACAATTTTAAAATGAAAAAATTAGAATTAAATCAAATGTTAGCTCTAGAAGCAGGAGGTATTACCTGTGGTGAAGGTTTTGGCTTTGGAGCAGCTTTATTGATTGGAGGTTTTATGACAGCTGCAATAGCTAGTGCTTCAGCTGTAACTGTTGCTACTGGAGGAGTAGGTTTAGGAGCAGGTATTTACATGGTTGGTGCTGCTTCAATATGGATTAATGGAGTGTTTAATGAAGATTGTTAAAATAAAATATAAATAATATGGTACAATTAAATATTAACGATTTAGAGCAAATACAAGCGGGTAATGATTTTATAGACGGAATGTGTCATGGATTTACAGGTGGTGCAGGTGTGTTAGGTTTTGCAGCACTTGGAGTAAAAGTTGGTTGGTTTGCAGCTATACCAGGCTTAAATGTAGCATTAGGTGTATTTGTTGCAAGTGCAGCCGTTACTTGTGCTGTTAATGGAATGATTGATTAATTATAAATTATACATCTTGTTTGTTTTTCTTAACAAGATGTATTTTTAAATTTTATATATGAATTTTAAGACCTTATTACTAGCATTATGTTCGTTGTTGTTAATTCTTTTAAGTATTTTTAATTTATTAGATATTTGTGAAGATTATAAAAATCTAAAACATGTTTTATTTGTTTTATCCATAACATACTTAATATATTTTACATTTTTTAGTAAAGATTTTAAAAATGATAGATGTTAATTTATTAAGTAAATTTAAAACTAAAAATTTATTTATAATACTAGTATTTTTTTTAGCAATAATTTCCATTCTAACTGAACATTTTTTAAATTTAAGAATACTGACTGAACAAAATTTATTAGAAAATTTAACTAATGAGCAAGTTTCAGAATTGATTATTTTCAAACAAAAGTGGTTATGGTTATTTTATTTATTAATTCCTATTATTATAGTAGTTAGAACCTTACTCCTAACATTTTGTTTAAATATAGGTTTATTTTTATATGATGTAAATAATAAAGTAAGTTTTAACAAACTATATAGGGTGGCACTTATTGGGGAATTTGTTTTAATTTTTGTGAGTTGTTTTAAATTCTTCTACTTTTTTCTAATAAGACCAGAATATACTTTATTAGAATTTCAACAATTTTATCCATTAAGCTACATCAATTTTTTAGATCTCTCTAAAATAGATCCTTGGCTAATTTACCCACTACAAACTATAAATTTATTTGAAATTGCCTACTTTTTCGTTTTAGTTTATGGTTTACACAAATTACTTAAAAATAAATATTCTAAAAGTTTTGAGATTGTAGCTGTAAGTTATGGTTCAGGTTTAGTTATTTGGTTAGGTTTGGTTATGTTTTTAACTTTAAATATGTCTTAAACCCTGTATAAATCCCATTTTAATCGTCATATTTCGCTTATGCTCAATGAAGATTCCAAAATGAACTCATTCTCTTAATGAAATGAAGAAAAAAAAAAGAATTGTTCTCGTAATTTTTTTAATATGTATTGTTGGATTTTTAGGCTATAAAATTACTAGCAAATTAAATCATAAAAAAGAAGTTCTTGAGCGTACTAAAAAGATACCCAACTTTTCTTTTTTAAACATCAATAGCAATAGTTATTCAAATAAAAACTTACCAAATAAACCTATTGTATTTGTCTATTTTAATTCAGATTGTGATTATTGCCAATCTGAAGCTGCTAAAATTCAAGAACGTTTAGTCGATTTTAAAGAAATACAATTGGTATTTGTGTCTTTTGAAGGACAAGAAAGTATTATTTCTTTTGCAAAACAATATAACTTGTATGACAAAGAAAATGTTGTTTTTTTAGAAGATAAAAAAGGTGTTTTCTCTCAAATTTTTGATGTTAATTCTATACCTTATATAGTTGTCTATGATGCTGATAAAAATTTTCTTCAAAAATTTAAAGGAGCTACAAAAATAGATGACATTTTAGTTGTTATAAAATAAAAATGATGTCTCTGGTTGAACCCGGTTAAAACTAAAACTTCTTAAAGTAAAATAATAAACTATTTACAATAATATAGATTCCTGATTTCTTTAGGATTATAAACGAATATGAATCAAAAATTAATAACCAAAACGCATACTATACAATTAGATCAATCAGATTGTGGAGTTGCTTGTTTACTTTCTTTAATACAATATTATGGAGGTAGTAATTCTTTAGAAAAATTAAGAGAGTTAAGTGGTACAACAAAGCAAGGGACAACTTTATTAGGCTTGTACCAAACTGCAAATAAAATAGGTTTTACAGCAGAAGGTAATGAAGCAGACATACAAGCTTTAATAGATCATAAATCACCTGTTATTTTGCACGTAATTATAGAAAATAAATTACAACATTATGTAGTTTGTTATGGTTTTAAAGATGATAAATTTATTATTGGAGACCCTGCAAAAGGTATTGTATTTTATACAAAAGAAGAATTAGATAAAATTTGGGTTTCTAATAGTTGCTTAACATTACAGCCTAATGAAAACTTTATTAAAGCTAAAGAAACCAAAAAATCTAAAAAAGAATGGTTTTTAAAACTATTAAAAGAAGATAAACAACTCTTAATTATTAGTATAGTTTTAGGTATTGGTATTGCAGTTTTAGGAATGGCAATGTCAGTATTTTCTCAAAAGCTAATAGATGATATTTTGCCATCTCACAATACCAAAAAATTAATTTCTGGTATTGGTTTACTTACTTTTCTGTTATTAGTAAGAGTTGGTTTTTCTACATTACGTGAGTTAGTGTTAATAAGACAGTCCAAAGACTTTAACAACAGAATTATAGATTCTTTTTATACATCTCTACTTCATTTACCAAAACCTTTTTTTGATACTCGAAAAATTGGAGAGTTGGTTGCTAGATTAAATGATACAAATAGAGTGCAAAAAGTAATTAAGTTTATTGCAAGTAACTTTGTTATAGATGTTTTAGTAGTATTTGTTTCTTTCGGTTTTCTGTTTTTCTATTCTTGGCAAGTGGGTATAATTGCTTTAATAAGCATACCAATTTACTTTTTTATCATTTATCGTTTTAATAGTAAAATTATAAAGTCTCAAAAAGAGGTAATGCAAAGTTATGCATTAAGTGAGAGCAATTACATAAGTTCTATGCAAGGTATTGCATCTATCAAAAATTTTAACAGACAATCTTTTTTTCAAAAAGTAAATCAATTGGTTTTTGGTAATTTGCAAAACAAAATTGTAGATTTAGGAAAAATAAATGTTCGTTTATCTTTGTTTGCTGGTATTGCAGGTGTTTTGTTTTTAATGGCAATTTTATCTTACACATCTCTACAAGTTTATAAGAAGGAAATGCAATTGGGAGAATTGATGGCTATTTTGGGTATTGCTGGTTCATTATTACCTTCAATTACAAATTTAGCTCTAATTGCTATTCCTATTAACGAGGCAAAAATTGCTTTCAATAGAATGTTTGAATTTACATCTATAGAAAAAGAAAAACAAGGAGAAATTGTATTGAAAGATTTTAATTCTTTAGAAATGAAGAATCTTTCTTTTCGTTTTGCTGGTAGAAGTCAATTACTAAAAGATGTAAATATATCAGTAAATAAAGGACAATTAAATGCCATTGTTGGAGAAAGTGGAAGTGGAAAAAGTACTTTAGGGCAAGTTTTACAAAAGTTTTATGGCTTCGAAAATGGGAGTATCACTATAAATAGCAAGAATAATCTTAATGATATTCAATTAGAAAGTTGGCGAGATTTGGTTGGTATTGTTCCGCAAGAAATTACCATTTTTAGTGGCAATGTTTTAGATAATATTTTATTAGGTAAAGAAGATACACCAGAAAATGTAGCTAAATTTTGCCAAGAATATGGTTTTGAGGAATTTATAAGATATTTTCCACAAGGTTATGCCACAATTTTAGGAGAAGAAGGTGTAAACTTATCTGGTGGTCAAAAACAAATTATTGCTTTGGCAAGAGCTCTTTACAAAAAACCTCAACTACTAATTTTGGATGAAGCAACTGCTGCAATGGATAGAAAAACTGAAAAATTTAGTATTGATTTAATTTCTAAATTAAAAAATGAAATGGCAATTTTATTTATTTCTCATCGTTTAGAAACTTTAAAAAAATATGCGGACACCATTTATGTTTTGCAAGATGGTAAAACTGTTATTCAAGGTAATCACAATCAATTGTTAGAAACTTCAAATTTTTATAGTGATTATTGGAAAGAACTAGTTTAGTATTTACTAAAATTTCACTAATTTTATACCTTAAAAATTAGCGAACTTGCTCACACAACTATCTATACATAACTACGCATTAATCAATCAATTAACTATCGATTTTGATAAAGGTTTGTCTATTATTACAGGTGAAACTGGAGCAGGAAAATCTATCTTATTAGGGGCTTTAGGCTTGGTATTGGGTAATAGAGCAGATTTGTCTTCTTTAAAAGATACATCTACTAAGTGTATTGTAGAAGCAAAAGTAGCTATAGCCAATTATGATTTACAAGATTTTTTTGAAGAAGTAGATTTAGATTACGAAGCAGAAACAATAATCAGAAGAGAAATTTTACCATCGGGTAAGTCTAGAGCTTTTGTAAATGATACTCCTGTTAGGCTTTCTGTAGTAAACCAATTAAGAACCAAGTTGATAGATGTGCACTCACAGCACGAAACCTTAGCATTATCAGACAACAGTTTTCAATTTTCTATTGTAGATGCTTTAGCTAAAAATAAAGATAAAATCGCTTCGTATAAAAGAGGGTTTTCTAAATTAAATCAACTTAAAAAAGAATTAGAAGCATTAGAAGTTCAACAAAAAGAAGCAAATCAGCAATACGAATACAATCTGCACTTGTTTAATGAGTTAGAGGAGGCCAATTTAAAAGTTGATGAACAAGAACAATTAGAAGAAAAGCTAGAGCAATTAAATAATATAGAAGATATCAAACTCAATTTATCTGAGGCTTTAGAAATTTCTATTAACGAAGAAATTGGAGTACAAAGTTTATTAAATACTTTAGAAAATAGATTGTTAAAAATAGCAGCTTTTTCTAAACATTATCAAGAATTATCAGAAAGAGTTACTTCTGTTAAAATTGAAATTGATGATGTGGTTACAGAATTAGAAAAGGCTAATGAAAATGTAGATTTCAATCCGAATGAAATAGAAGAATTGAACAATCGTTTACAACTGATTTACAATTTACAGAAAAAGCATACAGTAGCTACAAATCAAGAACTATTAGAAGTTTTAGAAGATTTATCAGTAAAAGTAGGTCAAGTAGAAAATGCAGAAGAAACCATTACCAATAAAAAGAATGAAATTAATGATGTTACCATAAAATTAGACAAATTAGCAGGCTTAATTACAAAAAGTAGAAAAGCGGTTGTGCCAAAATTAACCAAGCAACTACAACATTTATTGGCGGAATTAGGCATGGAAAATGCACGTTTTTCTATCAATATAAAGCCAACTTCCAATTATTTTACTAACGGAAAAGATGAGTTAGCGTTCTTGTTTTCTGCAAATAAAGGTGGCAATTTCGGAGAGTTAAAAAAAGTAGCTTCTGGAGGAGAATTATCAAGAATAATGTTGTCTGTAAAAACAGTATTATCAGAAAACACAAAGTTACCAACCATTATTTTTGATGAAATTGATACAGGGGTTTCAGGTGAAGTATCAAACAAAATAGCAGGCATAATGCAGCAAATGAGCAACAATATGCAAGTTATTGCCATTACACATTTACCACAAATAGCAGCCAAAGGAAAACACCATTATAAAGTATTTAAAAAAGAAATCAAAGGCGTAACAACTACCAATTTAAAACAACTTTCTGATGAAGAAAGAGTTGTAGAAATTGCAGAAATGTTAAGTGGAAAAGACATATCAGAATCAGCTTTAACTCACGCAAAAGAATTACTCAGCCCCTAAATCCCCAAAGGGGACTTTTGAGTAATAGATGTTTCAAAAAAGTAAGAGTTTAATATCTTTGCACTAAGATAATTAAAAATCTAATTGGCTTCTCAATTTTGCTCTTTGGGGAAATGTCTGAAAGACAAAGGGGCTAACAACTAAAAACTAAATAATGTACAACTTACTAAAAGGAAAAAAGGGAATTATTTTTGGCGCATTAAATGAACATTCTATTGCTTGGAAAGTAGCAGAAAGAGCGCATGAAGAAGGAGCAACTTTTGTATTAACTAATGCACCAATTGCACTAAGAATGGGGCAATTAAATGCCTTAGCAGAAAAAACAGGTTCGCAAGTTATTGCTGCAGACGCCACTTCTATGGACGATTTATCTGACTTGGTAGAAAAATCTATGGAAATTTTAGGAGGAAAAATAGACTTTGTTTTACATTCTATTGGCATGTCTTTAAACGTTAGAAAAGGCAAACATTACACAGATCCAAAATATGATTTTACCACAAAAGGTTGGGATATTTCAGCAGTTTCGTTTCACAAGGTAATGAATGTTTTGTACAATAAAAATGCCATGTCAGAATGGGGTTCTATTGTTGCTTTAACCTACATGGCTGCTCAAAGAGTGTTTCCAGACTATAATGATATGGCAGATAATAAAGCCTATTTAGAAAGTATTGCACGTAGTTTTGGGTACTTTTTTGGTAGAGATCACAAAGTTCGTGTAAACACAATTTCTCAATCGCCAACACCAACAACAGCAGGTAGTGGTGTAAAAGGTTTTGATGGTTTTATAGAATATGCAGAAAAAATGAGTCCTTTAGGTAACGCAACAGCTTTAGAGTGTGCAGATTATACCATTTCTTTATTTTCAGATTTAACTAAAAAAGTAACACTTCAGAATTTATTTCATGATGGAGGCTTTTCAAATATGGGGGTTAGTGATCCTGTTATGGAAAAGTTTGAATAGAGGCAAAGTCGGGTTGAACAGAATTTCGTTCAACTTTTCAGTTTAATAGTTTTTTGAAGCTATTTCCTGCTTTCGCTACTCAATTTTTTTGCCTTTCAGGACAAAAAAGATTTCAAACAAGTCGCTCAATCAGGGCTAAACCAGTTTGCCAATTTTTAGAAAACTAGAAAATTGAAAGCTGCTCAAACCAACAGCTTTCAATTTTTTTATTTCCTAACTTTACAACTTTATAATTTTGCAACTCAGTTTTTCCATAATTGTACCAGTCTACAATCGTCCTAAAGAAATAGACGAATTACTTACTAGTTTAACAAAACTAGATTTTGAAGACGATTTCGAAATTTTAATTATCGAAGATGGTTCATCACAAAAAAGCAATCAAATTGTAGAAAAGTACAAATCAACATTAAATGTAAATTACTTTTACAAAGAAAACAGTGGAGCAGGAGCCAGCCGAAATTACGGAATGCAAAAAGCCTCAGGCAATTATTTTATCGTTTTAGATTCAGATGTAATTGTGCCAAAACATTATTTATCAGCAGTTAAAAAAGCATTAAAAGAAAATTATACAGATGCTTTTGGTGGGCCAGATGCAGCACATCAAAGTTTTACAGCTTTGCAAAAAGCAATGAACTATTCTATGACTAGTTTTTTAACTACTGGTGGTATTCGTGGTAAAAAAAACGGAGTAGGAAAATTTCAACTACGAAGTTTTAATCTAGGACTTTCTAAAAAAGCCTTTGAAACTGTAAATGGATTCTCTAAAATGAAAACTGGCGAAGACATTGATTTAACTTTTAGATTATGGCAAAACGGATTTAAAACGCAACTGGTAACAGCTGCTTTTGTATATCATAAACGAAAAAGTACCTTACAGCAGTTTTTTAAGCAAACCTATGCGTTTGGTAAAGCAAGACCAATTTTGAATAAAAAATACCCTAAAAGTGCAAAAATTACATTTTGGTTTCCTAGTATTTTTATTTTAGGACTTTTTATAAGCATAGCATCACTGTTCATAGGAATAACAATTTTAATACAGTTTTATATATTTTATACGTTGTTACTTTTAATAGACGCTTTCTTTAGAACGAAACAATTAAAGGTAGCTTTTTTAAGCATAATTACCTCATATACTCAGTTTTTAGGCTATGGATTGGGTTTTTTACAAAGTCAATTTTCACAAAAATAAGTAATATTCATATTTGTAGATAAAACGAGTTATAATGATCATATAAAAACAAATTTTTCTTTTTCAACCTAAGAAAGAATAATATATTTGATTTTTTTAAAAAAATGATATACAAATTAAGAATTCTTATGTTTTTTACTTAAGAAATTATTGATGTAAAATTATGAATCATCCATAAAAAAATAAATAGAAAGATAAATACTCTTTTCTTAAATCTTTACAGAAAAGATGATATTAAATACAAAACATATAAAGTTTTCCCCTACAAATAAATTAGTATGAAAAAATTTCAAGAATACGATCAATTTGAATTTCTAGAAGATATTGATGATATTAATCTAAGAGAAGAAATTGAAAAGTATTTAACTTATTGGGGTTGGTTTTTAATAGGTTTATGTGTTGCTTTTACTGCAGCTTTCTTCTATTTAAAATATACCCCTAAACAATATAGTGCTTCGGCTTACATTATGATAAAAGATAATTTGAAATCAGGTATTTCAGATGAGTTTAAGGCTGTGTCAGATTTAGGGATTGTTGGTAATAGTTCTACCAATAACCCAGAGAATGAAATTTTTATTATAAAATCTAGGAAGATTGTTGGTAAAATGGTAGACTCTTTAGATCTAAATATTAGTTATTTTAAAGATGCTGATATTAGTAATGGAGAAGCTTATTTAAATAGTGGTATTAAAATAAATTTTATAAATAAAGAAGAAACAGCTCTACATCATTCTATTGATACCATGTTTGTTGTTAATGTTTTGGCAGATAATAAGTTGGTTTTTAAGAGTATTGAGGGTGATACCATTCAATATGCTAGCAGCAATCAAATTATTAAAAGTAAAAAGTTAGGTGATTTTAAAGTTCTAGCTACCAAAACAAACCTAGAGAACAACATCTTGGTAATAATAAAACCACGTAAAAGTGTAATAAGCTCTTATGCATCTAGAATTAAAATTACTCCTATCAGCGATTTTTCAAGTATTTTACATTTAGAAGTGGTAGATTTTAATAAATCTAAGGCAGAAGATATTTTAGATGAATTGATTAAGCAGTATAATTTAGATGCTGTAATTGATAAAAATATTGTTTCTAAAAAAACAATAGCATTTTTAGATGCAAGATTAAAAAAACTAGGTAAAAGCTTAGGGGTAATTCAAGATAGTTTAAAAACGTATAAAATAGAATTTGGTATTTCTGGCAATCCTATAGAAAATGAAATCGCCATAGAAACCAATTCAGATAATAGCAGAAAAAAAAATCAATTAATTACAGAACTCACTATAATTAATTGGGCAGAAGAAGAAATCAAAAATTTATTGACAAAAAACGATATACTTCCTACAAATCTTGGTTTTTCCGACGAAAGTATTTCTCAAGGCATAGATAAAATAAATACATTACTTCTCGAAAGAAAAAAGATATTGAGATTTTCTGGTAAAAAAAATCCTAGAGTAATTACCTTAAATAATCAAATACAAGATTTACAACAAAACTTATTATCAAGTTTAAGAAATTTAAAAAAATCTACAGAAATTCGAATAAAAGAAACCAATGCTGAGTTAAAAAAACTTCAGGATAAAGTAGATAAAATACCCAATATAGAAAGAGGTATTATCGATACATACAGGCAAAAACTAATCTACTCCGAGTTGTACTCCTATTTGTTAAAGAAAAAAGAAGAAACTGCAATTTCTTTGGCAATTACAGTACCTAATGCCAAGGTAATAGATGTAGCTTTTAGTTCTGGAAGCCCAGTATCACCTGGAAAAAAGAAAATTTATATGATTGCTTTTGGTCTAGGAATCTTTATTCCGTTTATGCTGATTTTTATAAAAATGAGATTAGATACCAAGCTGCACAATAGAAAAGATATAGAAGATAATTTAGATATTCCGTATTTAGGAGACATTCCTCATACAGAGTTTACTGAAAAGGTTATTGTAAAAGAAGAAGCTAGAACAAGTTCGGCAGAAGCATTTAGATTATTAAGAACAAATTTAAATTTTATGCTAGCAAAATCTAGCAAAGATATTTTAGCTAAGGTGGTATTTATAACTTCTACAACTAGTGGAGAGGGTAAATCTTTTGTTTCATTAAATTTAGCTGCAACTTTAGCATTAACCAATAAAAAAGTTTTATTAGTTGGTTTAGATTTAAGAGCTCCTAAAATTACAGACTATTTAGAGATAGAAGATCGTAAAGGGGTTACCAATTATATTTTAGATGAAAAGTTAGATTTAGATGAAATTAAGTTTACTGTGCCTGGTATCCAAAATGTAGATTTTATATCTTCCGGTTTAATTCCTCCTAATCCCTCAGAATTATTATTAAACCCAAGAGTAGAAGAACTTATTAATACCGTTAAAAACGATTATGATTATATTATAGCAGATACAGCTCCTGTAAGTTTGGTTACAGATACTTTGTTAATAGCTGAAATGGCTGATGTGGTTTTATATGTAACAAGGGCAAATTACATTGATAAGAGAATGCTAATTGTACCAAAAACACTTTACAAGGAAAAGAAATTACCTAACATGGCAATTGTATTAAATGATACCAATACAAATAGAGGCTATGGTTATGGCTATGGCTATGTAGAGCAAGATAAAAAACCTTTTTACAAGAGAGTTTTGGGTATCTAAAAATAAATTATTTTTATTGTTCAAAAGATTTAAAAAAAAATCATAAAAGTGCTCAATATTTTAAGTGCTTTTATGATTTTTTATTTTTTAACCCCGATTATAAATTGTAATTAACTTTTAATACTATACCTGCAATACTCCCATATTAAAAGGTTTTTCAATAGGAGCGTGGTTTGCAGCCTCAATACCCATGGAAATCCAAGTTCTAGTATCTAATGGATTGATTACAGCATCCGTCCAAATTCTGGCAGCTGCATAATAAGGTGATATCTGTTTGTCATATCTCGATTTTATTTTATCAAAAAGTGCAGCTTCTTTTTCTGGTGTAATTTCCTCGCCTTTCTTTTTTAGTGAAGCTGTTTCTATTTGCAATAATACCTTTGCAGCAGAATTTCCGCTCATAACTGCCAATTCTGCACTTGGCCAAGCTACAATTAACCTAGGGTCATAAGCTTTGCCACACATTGCGTAATTTCCTGCACCATAAGAGTTTCCTATAACCACTGTAAATTTCGGAACCACAGAGTTGCTTAATGCATTTACCATTTTTGCACCATCTTTTATGATCCCTCCATGTTCTGATTTAGAACCCACCATAAACCCAGTCACATCTTGTAAAAATACTAAAGGAATTTTTTTCTGATTGCAATTGGCTATAAAACGAGTAGCTTTATCTGCAGAATCGTTATAAATAACACCACCAAATTGCATTTCTGTGGGTTTGGTTTTTGATGCTGTAGTTTTTACCAGCTTTCGTTGATTGGCAACAATACCCACAGCCCAACCTTCAATTCTTGCATAACCAGTTATAATGGTTTTTCCATAACCTTCTTTGTATTGTTCAAACTCAGAATTGTCTACCAAACGTTTTATGATTTCGAGCATATCATATTGTGCGTTTCTTTCTTTTGGTAAAATCCCAAAAATATCATCTTCATTTTCTTTTGGCGGAAAAGCTTCTGTTTTACTAAAACCAGCTTTATCATAATCGCCAATTTTATCCACAATAAATTTTATTTTATTTAAAGCATCTTTATCGTCTTTGGCTTTGTAATCTGTAACTCCAGATACTTCGCAATGCGTTGTTGCACCTCCTAAAGTTTCGTTATCTATACTTTCGCCAATTGCAGCTTTTACCAAATAGCTCCCTGCTAAAAATATACTGGCAGTTTTGTCTACAATTAAGGCTTCATCGCTCATAATTGGTAAATATGCACCACCAGCAACACAACTACCCATCACTGCTGATATTTGAGTGATACCCATACTGCTCATTATCGCATTGTTTCTAAAAATACGTCCAAAATGTTCTTTGTCTGGGAAAATTTCATCTTGCAATGGTAAATACACACCAGCAGAATCTACCAAATAAATAATCGGAATTTTATTTTCCATAGCTATTTCTTGGGCGCGTAAATTCTTTTTTCCTGTTATCGGAAACCAAGCTCCTGCTTTTACAGTTGCGTCATTGGCAACTACAATACATTGTTTGCCTTTAATGTAACCGATTTTTACAACAACACCTCCAGAAGGACAACCTCCATGTGCTGCATACATATCTTCTCCTGCAAAAGCACCAATTTCAATTGATGTTGCATCAGCATCTAATAAGTAATCAATACGTTCTCGAGCAGTCATTTTGCCCTTTTCATGAAGTTTATCAATTCTTTTTTGACCACCACCTAATTTTACTTTTGCAAAACGTCTTTTTAAATCTGATACTAATAGTTTATTGTAATCTTCGTTTTTGTTGAAGTTGATATCCATAGAAATATGATTTCTTTAGTTTAGGCTAAATTAAGAAATAATACTGTGAAACTTTTTATAAAATTTTTGTTGATCTTACTTTCTCAACAACGAAAAATTTCCTTTTTTGTTGATGATAGGTTTGTTAGAATTTTCAGGCGGAATAAGCGTGATGTTAAACCAATAATCATCAGCAGGAAGTAGATTTCCTTGATAAATTCCGTTCCAACCTTGGCTGTCTATAGGTACTTGTGCTACTAATTTTCCATATCTATTAAAAATATTGATGCTAGAATTTGGGTAAAAGGTTTTGTTAACTCCTTTTACAATCCAAGTATCATGATTTCCATCTCCATTTGGAGTAAAGAATTTTGGGAACTGAATTACAGAAACCTCTAAAGTGGTATCAGGTTCGCATCCGTTTTTGTCGTTTACAATAATGGTGTAAATACCGCCTGTTAAATTCTCGAAAAGAGGTTCATCTTGAAACCCAATCATGGGTATTCTTTCATTATCATCCTGATTAAAAATAGCAAATTGATAATCTCCAGGTCCTAAATCGTTATTTATGGTATCAATAAAAATAGATATAAGATCTTGACTACCAATATTGTTCGATTCATCTATAATTGTGATAAAACTTTGTGCTAAAGTAGCAATATTCGATTCCTTAATTTCAATAGTTTCTGTTCTTTCACAAAGCGTTCCATTAGTGGTTGTTGCAGTAACCGTATATTTTCCAGGAACAGTAATATCAATATACTCAACAGAAGTAGTGTTAATTGGGTTTCCATTTGGTGCTATCCATTGATACGTATATACATCTCTTGGATTTTCTACAGCAATGTTTAAAGGCAAATCATTCAAGCATAAAGTTTGAGGGGTAGTGACTTCAAAATCAGGTAAAGGATTTACAATCACCTCAAAAGAAGCATTGTCATTAATACAAAGCGTTTGTTTGTTTTGAATACGAACAAAAAAGCGTTCAGTAGGATCTGTGTTTTGGTAAGGGGAAGTTACAGCATTATCACCAGAAGAAGCATCAGCTTGCAATTTGTGAAAGGTTACATTAAAATCATTAGGACTTTGAGAGTTGCCCAAAATTTCAGGGATTTTACTGTCTAAATCTATATTTTGAATGATGCCATTTGAGTCATCACCATCAAGCGCATCATCACAATAAGCTAGATTAGTAGGTACTACAAAAGTAGGCTCAGGATTTACAATAACATCAAAATTAGAAATACTATTTACACATCCTGTATCTGTGTTTTCTATTCTGATGTAAATAGTTTCTCTATTGGGTGTTTGGTTAGAATAAGGAGAAACTAAAGGATTACTGCCATTTTGAGCCTCAGCAAAAGAACGATGGTAAGTAACAGTATTGATACCAGAATCTTGAGAGCCTAAAATACCAGAGGTTTGGGAATCTAAATCAATAGATTGCGAAAAGCCGTTTCTAGCAGAGCCATCAGCATTATCATCACAAACCTCTAAATCTTTTACAAAATTGGCAATTGGTACAGGATTAACTATTAAATTAAAGGATGTATGATCTGTAAAACAACCAGTAGAATTATTAGTAACACGTACAAAAATGGTTTGCAAATCGCGAGTTGTATTTGCGTAAGGAGATGTTAAGGGCAAAGTACCAGTATTCGCATTTGCAGCAGAATCGTGATAAGTAACTGTAAAATCATCAGGATTTTGCCCATTTAAAATGGCTAAGGTTTGGGAATCTAAGTCAAAATTTTGGACAATTCCGTTTGCATTATCACCATCAATACCATCATCACATAATTCTAAGTCTGGAACTTGACTGGCTGAAGGCACAGCGTTTATTTGCAGGTAAAACTGACCTAAACCTTGGCAATCGTTATTGATAGTACTTAATATTTTATAATAAATAGGAAATTGAATTCCGTTAGGAATATTAGTAACATCGTTTTTAGTAATATCATTTCTAAAATTGGTAATATCAATTTCATTCAAAGAATTGTTTCTATCACTTTCATTTTCATAAAAGAAAACTTCTGTATTCATAGGTGGATTGATGCTGTTAATAATGGCATCTTTATCCAAAGAAAAATTAGTGATATTATCAGTATCAGAATTTGCATCAGTATCATTGCCCTGAGCATCTAAAAAATCGTCACAAACGGGTGGTTGAAGCTCATCATAAGTATTACGAACTGTTTGACCGACATTTATAGTAAGTTCGGTCAATTCAGATTCGCAATTAAATTCAGAAATTACTTTTACAAATACCCTTTCTGGGATATTAACTTGAATTGGATAATTGGTAGGATTTGTAATTAAGTTAGTACCTGCCATATCTTCATAAAACTCAAATGTTACGTTTGGAGTTTCTGAAACGTTTTGCTGTGCTAAAGTTAAATTAACAGTTGTATTGGTATTTGTTACTTCTATACATTGATTTAGTTCTGGATTTGCTTTTAAAATTGGTAAAGGATTTACATTTAAAGTAATAGCATTAGATGTTTCTGTACAGGCATTGCCAGATCTTTTTAAAATAACACGATATTGATTGTTATGGTAATTTATAGGTGTGTTGTTGATTTGCAAACTGTTGGTTGTACTTCCATTATAAATTATATCATCTGAAATTGTAATCCAAGTAGTGCCATCAGAAGAAAATTCCCACTGAAAAGTGTCAGCTGTTGTGTCTATAGTAATCGTATTTATTTCGTTTTCACAAAAAGTAACGTCTTCAAAAGGAGTATTTAATACAATTGGAGCACTTGTTATGTAATCTAAATTTGGGCTGGTATAGCCATCTAAATTGTTAATTACTTTTCCATTATCATTCACTGCAAAGGTAGAAGCGTCTAAAATTCCATCGTTATTAGCATCTGTAAAACCAGCTTCTGTTACATCAAAACAATTATCATTGTCTGCATCTAACTCAACAAAATCAAAATCTGTATCATTATCTGTATTTGCAATTGTGTAATTTAAAGAAAGTAATTTTGCATTTGGAGTAGATTCTAAATTGTCAACTAAACCATTAATTCCTACTAAACTATTTGCGTTGTCTACAATTCCATCAAAATCAGTATCTAAATTATGACCAGCTTCTGTGGAATCGAAAATACCATCGTTATCGGAGTCTAAATCTAAATAATTTAAAATACCATCGTTATCAGAATCAACATTTAAAATACCATCAAAAATATCATCTAAGCCATCCAAATTAGCATCAACTCCAGAAAGAGAACTTGGTTGAGGAAAAGCTTCATGTACATCTGGAATACCATCGTTATCTGAATCTAAATCTAACGAATCTTCAACACCATCATTATCTGAATCTCTTGCAAAGCAACTAACTAAGAAATTTCCTCTAAAAGTTGATACTTCTGATGTACCAGTAACAGAGTGTGTAAAACTAATTCCTTCAATTTGATTGGCAAAAAATTCTATACTACTAGCTGTTCCAGAATTAGGGACATTATATTTAAAGCGTATTTCTGATGCTGAAATAGATGTAATACCAGATTCGTATTCTCCGTCAAAATTTGTGTCAATAAGTAAAGTATTGTCTGGATTTAAAAGAGTAATGTTTTTATTATTTGGAAAAACATTTAAAGTAAAAAATTCTCCATCAACAGGTGTGTGTGTACCTTCATTTGCTTGTCTTATAATTAGATTAGTTTTCTGGGCGAAATCTAATTTATACGATTCAGAAGTATTTAAAGAAGGGTTTAATGTACTTACAAATACACCTGCATTATTTCCGGTAAAAGTATTTGAAGTGTTGTTTGCAGTGTAAGTGCTTGTTATAATATCTTTTATATCTCCATTAGGAAAAAGTACATTAGGATTGTTTATGTTAGTTAAATCTATTTTTGCGTTTCCTAAAGATTCATCGCAGTTTAAAATACCATCATTATCTAAATCAACATCTAAATTATCTATTATTAAATCGCCATCATAATCATCAGGACAAATACTTACAGGTACTTCAATAGATTCAAAAGTAGCGCCAGTACAAACTACAGCGCCTATTAATTTATATCTTCCAGGTTCAGATTCAATAGGTTTGTAATTAGAATCGAAACTCCTGAACTCCCAAGTTAGTGTACTTTCATTAAAGTATTGCCACTCGAAACTGTCAAATAAATCGGTGTTTGCGGCTTGTAAGGTAATATTAGGAATACAATTACCAAGCGAAGTTATGGTTGTATCAAAATTAATTTCTGGAGCAGTAGGAAAACCTGAGTAAAAACTACCAGAAGTTGCAGCTCCGTTAACATTAAAATACGCACAATACAACTCATCACTACTTTCTACGCTTACATTTCCTGTAAGATTAGTAACTTTATACGTTTCGTAATCAGGTATACCATCATTATTAATATCTATACTATAAGGTCCAGAAGTAGAAAAATTGGCAATAGGTTCTGAATTAATAGATACATTTGCGTTTGCGTTGGTGACAACAGTTACACCACCTGTAAAAGTAACGTTTCCAATACTTTCTATAATGGGTATATTATCTACTTTTCCTCTACTTTCGCAACTTAAAGGAGGTACAAAAAACATACCTTGATTGGCTTCACTTGTGCTTGCACCCACACCTTGATAAGCAAAAACTGGATTTGATGTTTTTACAAACATATTACCATTTGTATCAAACTCATTACCTTCTATCAAAAGATATTCTGCTTTGTTAATTGTTGTTGTAGCTCCATTATTGTTGATTTCCACTTCGGTTCCATCTTCATGAGCAACAATTAAAACATTTTCCCAACCATTTTCTCCATCACCTTTTACAAAAATATAATCAGTACCAACTTTATCTAACCCAACAATTTGATCTATTCCATAATCTCTACCTCCACCATTATGAAAACTACCATTTGCAGCACCTGTATTTACAATCACTGGTTTATCTGAATTGATTAAAGTACCAATTAAACCATCTCTATTTATTGTGTTTTCAGCGGCATTTGTAGCTACAACATAGCTTTCTCCTTCGTTTAAAATTACAGAAATAGGCAAAGTTCCTGTATAGTTTTTAATTGATATTCCAGTTGGTAAATCATCAAAAGTAACCTGAGTGTTATCTTCGGATGCCATAACTGATATAAAATTAAGGTAATTACTTTGCGGGTTTTCATTGGTAAACATGCCAGCTCTAAAGGTTGTACCTAAGGCAGATGAACCTTTACTTACTAATGCACCAGCTTGTGCACCACCACCTGCTAAAGCACGAATAGATACATAAACTACATCTGTAGCCTCAACAATATAACCTTTATTATTATGAACAATACTAGTTTGTCTAGAATCAACAAAAAGTTGGCTATTGCCATTTGCTATAAATAGTTCACGTGGATTATTTCTAGATATAATTCCTGTGATATCGTTATTAGGTGAACCAATTTGCTTTATGGTATAGCTAACGTCTTTAAGGCTTGGTGTAGATATATAAAAATAGTGGTTTTCTGGATTGGCATTACCTTCCTCTGCATACGTTAAAGGTGGTATAAAATGTTTTTTACTTAATTGAGAATAACTATTGTCAATTTGTAGAAATACAAAAACGAATAATAATAATTTATATTTCAATGGATAATTATGTATAAAATTTATATGCTAAAAATAATAAGAATTAAACAGAAAAAGGTCTATTCTTATTATAAGATTAGACCTTTTTTTACAAGAAAAGTTTAAGTATTGTTAAAAAATTATAAATCTCTTTTTAAAAGTAGTTTATAGGATAGAAATATGAATAAAAACGTCCAAAAACAAACAATTAATATGTTTGATAAATCTACAGAATAGCTTTTACTAAACGTTTCTCCCATGGTATTTGCTGCTGATCTTACAGCACCTAATCTAGAAAAAGGTTCTTTGATAAGGTTTGCCATTGATTCTAGTGGTAAAAATTGCATAAATTGATCAACAGTTTTACTGGTGTGTTCATTTTCATTGAATTTCCAAAACAGAAAACCTCTTAACATATTTTCTAAAATAAGCCAAACAAACATTGCTCCAACTGCAAAAGCAGAACGTTTTACCAAGATACCTAAGAATAATCCAAAAGAGAAAAAACCAACTAGTTTTATAAAAAAAGCGAATAAATATTCTAAATCTGAGACAATAATTGCAAATTCATTATAATCAGAATAAAACAAGCCCAAAATCAACGAAACCACAAAAACAAAAAGTGTTGATATAGCAGCAAAAGCAATAACCGTGTAAAATTTAGATAGAATAAACTCTTTTTTACTTAAACCATCAATTAAATTTTGTTTTAAAGTTTTATAGCTATATTCATTAGACATCATAGATACGATTACTAACAATAAAAAGAACTTTAAAATAGCAGCAATATAGGTGTTAAAATGCCAGATGTATGGAAAATTAAAAATACCAGCATCTGCCAAATGCAATTTAAAGCTACCAAATTCAAATTTTATCGCTGCAATTAATGCAATGGATGTTAATAGCCCAAAGTATATGATAGATAATACTTTACTAGCACTGTTGTATTTTAATTTGTGGAATTCTATAGTAAGAAGTCTTAGCATGACCTTGTTTTTTGGTTAGTTGTTGTTTGTTAAATCTAAAAATTGCTGCTCTAAACTAGGTTTACGTTTTACTAAGTGACTTAACTCAAAACCGTTGTTAAAAAATTCTTTGTTTAAAGTGCTAGCAGATAAATTTTCTTGTAACGTAGCAATAATGGTATCGTGATCTTTACTAACTTTTAAAATGGCTTGATGATTTTTTAAAAATGCGATAAATTTTTCCTCATTTTCTTCAACTTTTAATTCTAATAAGCCATTAGATGCTGTCATTTCATCTACACTACCAGCGTATAATTTTATGCCTTTTCTTATGACAACTACATGACTACATACTTTTTCAACTTCATCTAATAAATGTGAGGCTAAAAGAATAGTAGTGCCAGTTGCAGCAATTTTTTTTATGATTTGACGAATTTCATGAATTCCTTGCGGATCTAAACCATTTGTAGGTTCGTCTAATATTAAAATTTCAGGATCGTTCAATAACGCAGATGCAATGGCTAAACGTTGTTTCATACCCAAAGAAAACGTACTAAATTTACTGTTTCTTCTTTCAAAAAGATTAACAGTGGTTAATTTTTCATCAATTTTTTCTGCGGATATCCCTTTTATTTTACAAATTAATGCTAAATTTTGAGTGGCAGTCATGTAAGGGTAAAAGTTAGGGCGTTCAATAATTGCGCCCACTTTTTTTAAGGCTTCGTGGGTAGATAACTTTCCATCAAACCAAGAAAACTCACCAGAAGTTCTGTTTACAACATTTAAAATAATTCCTAAAGTGGTAGATTTTCCACTTCCATTAGGCCCAAGAATACCATAAACATTCCCTTTTTGAATATCAAAAGAAAGATTATTTACAGCATGTACTGATCCGTATTTTTTGTCTAAATTTTTAAGCGATAAAATTGTTTTCAAAGAAATTGATTTAGTCAGTTATACAAGTATGACGACTAAAGTACAATTTTGTTACTTTAAAAATGTTGAATTGTTGAATTGTGTAAAAGGTTAAGTGTAAAAAATTACAATTCTTTTTTCATTTGATTTTTTCTTGTTTTCGTTTTCACTTTTTAGAAAAAACATTTTCCGAATTTTAGGAAATGTATATGCCATTAAGAAATAGAAATTCACAGGTCTTTTTTGTTGTGCTAAAAAAGTTTCAGTTTTAAAAGAATTAATTTAGTACACGTTAAACAATGCAACAAATAAATACATATTTAATACTCATTAAAATCGAAATCATCAAAAATATCAAATTCGTCCTCCTCCTCGTCCTCAATATTATCTGCAATAAATTCTTTTTCAGGAGCTTCATCAGGAATTTTACCTACTTCTAAAATGGTTTTCGGTAAGTCGTTTCTTGTTTCTGTTGAGATCTCTACAACATCAACGTAAAAAGTCCACATATTTAAAAAATCGTACACATAAATCAGTTTGTTATTAGGTTCAGGCAGGGTTTCTTGTAGGATACAAGTTTGCATTGAAATTTCTTCACCAGCTTCAGCCATATTAAATAGCGGAATTTCTTCACCTTGATTCCATTCATCATCTGTTCTGTAAAAAGATGCCATTTCTTGGCCTTCAAAACCAAATGCTTTAGCTATTGCATAATGCAAATTTTCTAAATTGATGCTATCATCAACTAAAATAGTTCTTATTACATCTTCTTTGGTATCTAAAATTACACGTATTTTGTACATAGATTTCTTAAAATATAGTAACACAAAAATACAATAAATTATGCGTATTTTTACATAGATAAATTTCTTATAAATGGATATTGATAAAACGCTTTTTGCTTTAAATAATCTTAATAAAAATACATTGATGGAAACTTTACAGATAGAGTTTGTGGATGTAGGTAAAGATTTTGTAACGGCTAAAATGCCAGTAAATTCTAGCGTTCATCAACCTTATGGACTTTTACATGGTGGTGCAACAGCCGCTTTAGCAGAAACTGTGGGCAGTTGTGCTTCTGCATTATTTGTAGATACCAAAATTAAAATAGTTAAAGGAATTGAGCTTAGCATTAACCATTTAAAAAGTAAGAAACAAGGCGCTGTTTACGCTACTGCAAAACCCATTCATAAAGGAAGAACTACCCATTTATGGGAAATAAAAGTTGTTGATGAAAATGACCAATTGATATCAATTTGTAAACTAACCAACATTGTTTTAGATAAAAAATAGTGAATGAATATTTTTGATAAAATTACTACTTCTTATAATTTAAAATTACCATTTGCAGTATATAGAAAACCAAAAGAAAATATTGTTTCTGGTTTTATTATGATGAATGATGATTTAGATTTTAGCACAAATTTTTCTGAGTCTGGATTTGTGTTTGCGCCTTTTGATGCTGATCAAAATGCCATTTTGTTTGCCTTAGAAAAATCTGAGTTTATTACTGAAAAGTTGGTTTTAGATAATTTAAAATTCGAAAATAATACCTTTAAAAATAATGACAATTCGAAACAGAGTCATATTGCAATTGTAGAAAAAGCAATACAGAAAATCAAAACGAGCAAATTGCAAAAAGTAGTGATTTCTAGAAAAGAAACTGTGGCGATTACTGATTTTGATTTGTTAGAAATCTATCAAAAGCTTTTAAAAAGTTATCAGAATGCATTTGTTTCTGTTTGGTTTCATCCAAAAGTAGGTTTGTGGTTAGGTGCTACTCCAGAAACCCTATTGCAAATGCAAAGTGCCAGTTTTAAAACCATGTCTTTAGCAGGAACACAAGTGTATCAGCCTAAAAAAGAAGTGGTTTGGAAAAGTAAAGAGTTAGAAGAGCAACAATTGGTAACAGATTTTATAGAAAATCAATTGGCAAATATTGCATCAAGTTTAAAAATTGATAAAACTGAAACCATTAAAGCTGGAAATTTATTGCATTTAAGAACAAAAGTAGAAGGTGTTTTAGATAAAAATGCGAATTTAAAAGCTATAATTAGAGCATTACACCCTACACCTGCTGTTTGTGGTTTACCAAGAAATAGTGCAAAAGAGTTTCTTTTAGCAAACGAAAATTATAATAGAAGTTTTTATACTGGTTTTTTAGGTGAGCTAAATATCAATCAAAAATCATCGCTTTTTGTGAATTTACGATGTATGGAAATACATAATAATATTGCCTCAATTTATATTGGTGGTGGTATTACAAAAGATAGTGATGCCGAAAAAGAGTGGGAGGAGACTGTTTCTAAAAGTATAACTATGAAAAAAGTTTTATAAAGCTTAGTTCGATTATTTGTGTATTGATCACCAAAAACGTACGTTTTTCTCCAAGGTTTTAGATATCTTTTAGGTGTTTTTTAACTAATTCATGAATAGCTATAAGGTAAAAAAAGACCTTGCAGCATTTTATAGTGTAATTTAACGTAAGTTCGATATAGTTTTAAGGTTGATGCAGGTTTATTTTTTAATCAAAATTGTAGGCTACAAAATAAAAACAGCAAACTCAAATGAGTTTGCTGTTTTAGTAAAGTGTAAAATAAATTTGAATTAAGTTTGTATTGTATTTTTAAATATTGCTATTTAAAAGGGAGAATACAAACAGCATTACACTGTTAAATATCGTCAAAAGAAACATCTGTAAAACTTTGTGCAGATTTTGTTTCTTCTTTAATTTCATCTCTTTTGTAATCTTTTTGATGACGTTCACTAATTACTTCATCACCTTTTTCAGCTACAATGTAATCTGTAGCTTTTTTTAGCATTTCATGAAAATCAGAAAAGTCTTCTTTATACAAGTAAATTTTATGTTTTTGATAATGAAAAGAACCATCATCATGGGTAAATTTCTTACTTTCTGTAACTGTTAAATAATAGTCGTTTGCTTTTGTTGCTCTAACATCAAAAAAATAGGTTCTTCTTCCAGCTCTTAATACTTGCGAAAAAATTTCTTCCTGTTCAACTCTCTCTGCCATAATCTTAATAATAGTAATTGTTGTTTGTTGCTTACAAATCTAACAAAATATTTTATGTAGCCACGTTAAACCTTAAATTTCTTTTTCTAAAAGTTGTTGTTCATATAAATCTTTATAATACCCTGCTTTATTTATAAGCTGATTGTGAGTTCCTTGTTGGGTAATTTTACCATTATCTAGTACAATAATTTTGTCTGCATTTTTTGCTGATGAAACTCTATGACTAATAATAAAGGTAGTTTTGTTTTTAGAAACTCGTTCTAAATTAGATAGTATTTTTTCTTCAGTTTCTGTATCTACTGCAGATAAGCAATCGTCAAAAATTAAAATTTTAGGATTTTTAATAATAGCTCTGGCAATTGAAACACGTTGTTTTTGGCCACCAGAAAGTGTTACACCACGTTCTCCTAAAATAGTGTCATATCCTTTAGCAAAATCAACAATATTATCATGTACAACTGCATTTTTTGCAGCTTCTATAATTTCCTTTTCTGTAGCATCTTCTTTTCCAAATTTAATGTTATTTCCAATTGTTTCAGAAAATAAAAACGGATCTTGAGGTACAAAACCAATTTGATTTCTTACATCATTTAAATTGGCTTCTTTTATAGGTAAATCATCTAGTAAAATTTCACCTTCTGTGGTGTCGTATAGTCTAGAGATTAATTCAATTACTGTAGATTTTCCAGAACCGGTTTTTCCTAAAATGGCTAAAGTTTCTCCAGGGTTTATTGTAAAATTTATGTTTTTAAGTGCAGTGATATTGGTGTCATCATACGTAAAAGTTACCTCTTTAAAAGTAACTTTTCCAAAAAGTTCTGTTGCGGTTTCGTTTTCGTTTTTAATTTCTGGCACCTGCTCTAAAAATTCATTTATTCTTGCTTGCGATGCTTCTGCTTGCTGTACCATAGAAGTTACCCAACCTACAACTGCCACTGGCCAAGTTAAAATATTTACATAAAGTATAAACTCAATAATAACACCCGATTTTATTTCTCCATTGATGTATAAATTTCCACCAACATAAATTACAATCAAATTGCTAATACCTATTAATAGCACCATTAAAGGAAAAAATAGTGCGTTTGCTTTATGTAAATTGATGTTTTTTTCTTTGCTTAGGTCAGAAATTTCATCAAAATCTTTAATAATAGAAGCTTCAATTCCGTAAGATTTTACCACATTTATTCCTGATAAGAATTCTTGATTAAAAGTGGTTAATTTTGATAAATATTGTTGTACAACAGTACTTCTTTTATGTATTACCTTACTTAAAATAAATATAGAAATAGATAAAAGAGGAAAAGGAATTAAGGTGTATAAGGTTAATTTTAAATCTACCTGAACCATTTGTGTAAAACCAACAGCAAACAGTACAAGCATATTCATAGTGTACATTACAGCAGGGCCAACGTACATACGCACTTTACCTACATCTTCACTTATTCTATTCATTAAATCACCAGTTCTATTTTGTTTGTAGAAGTTAAGTGATAATTTTTGATATTGTTGATAAATTTCATTTTTAAGATCAAACTCAATTAATCTAGAAGTTACAATAAGCGTTTGTCTCATTAAAAAAGTGAAGAACCCACTTAACAAAGCAACTCCTATTATTATAAGTACGTTAATTAATAATTCGTGTTTTACAAAATCGATATCTGTTATAGTGTCGTTTTTAAAATCTTCAACAACATTAAAAGATTGTTTTATAAGTTTAGGTACTTGTAATGCTAAGAGTTTAGATAATATGGTAATGATTAACCCTATTATAATACGCCATTTATATTTCGAAAAATATTTATTTAAATATTTAAGTGCTTTCAAAGAAAAAATTTAGTAAAAATAAAGTACGAAGATACAAGTTTAAAAAAGATAATTTTTCTTAAAAAAGAATTAAAAAAGTACTCTTAAGAAAATAAATTAATACTACTTTTGCAACGCAAAATAAAAGCTTTTTAAGTTCTTTACAATGATTAACAGAAGACATATTCGAGTTAAAGTAATGCAATCTGTATACGCAATGCAGCAGTCTCATAATAGTGATATTATAAGAGAAGAAAAATTTTTAAAACACAGTATTTTAAAAATGTTTGATTTGTATGTTTTAAACTTTCAATTAATAATTGAAGTGCAAAAACTAGCTGCAAAAAAAATGGCATTATCTAAAAAGAAAATTCTTGCAACTCAAGAAGATTTAAAGCCAAATACCAAGTTTATAGATAATAAAATTATTAACCTAATAGCAGAAAGTATTAGTGTTGAAAGTTATGTGGAATTAAATAGACTAGACCATTGGCAAGAAGATGATGAATATGTTAAAATTATTTTTGATGAATTGCAAAAAAGTGATTTGTATAAAAATTATTTAAATACAGTAGAAGATTCACCAAAAGTTGATAAAGCTTTTGTGATTGATTTTTTCAAAGAAATAATAGCACCAAATGAAAAATTGGCTGATTATTTTGAAGATAAAATGATTTCTTGGGTAGATGATATTCCGTTTGTAAATACTTGGGTAGTAAAAACATTAAGCAAATGCAAACCCAACAAAACCTTTAATTTAGGTAGTTTGTATAAAGATGAAGATGATGAAGCTTTTGTTTCAAATTTATTTAAAAAAACCATCTTAAAGCATAAAACTTATGAGGAAGATATTACTGCAAAAACACCCAATTGGGAAACTGATAGAATTGCAGATATAGATATGATTTTGATTAAAATGGCAATATCAGAATTTTTAAATTTTCCATCAATTCCTGTTAGGGTAACCATCAATGAATATATAGAAATTGCAAAAGATTATTCAACATCAAAAAGTAGTTATTTTATAAATGGTGTATTAGATAAAATTTCTAAAGAGTTTTTAAAAGATAAAAGAATTGTTAAAATAGGTAGAGGTTTATTGTAACATTATTTATACTAACAATTATTTATTATTTTTACACAAATAAATTTATTATTATGAGAAAACTAACTTATTTATTTGCTTTTTTACTAATTACAAGCGCAATAGTATCTTGTGCTAAAAGCAATGCAACAGCAAAAATTAATAAAGAAAACTTAGCAAGTGCTAAAGATAGAGACGTAGCTATTAAAAAAGGAGCTGCTTTTATATCTTTTGAAACCAAAGAATATGACTTCGGAACTGTAAATGAAGGTGATGTTGTAGAAACTACATTTAAGTTAACCAACTCTGGTAAAACTGATTTAGTAATTACAGATGCTAAAGTTACCTGTGGTTGTACAGTGCCTGTTTGGCCTAAAAAACCAATTAAACCAGGAAAAACCGAAGAAGTTAAAGTAAGATTTAACACAAGTGGAAAGAAAAACAGACAACAAAAAAATATTACACTAATTACCAATACCGAAACCGGAAGAGAAATTTTAACGCTTAAAGGTATGGTTACACCCAAAGAAAAATAATAAATTTAAATAATGGATTCAGGAACAATAGCTAGTTTTTTGCCTTTCGCTGCAATGATTTTAGTCTTATACTTTTTTATGATAAGACCACAAATGAGTAAACAAAAGAAAGAAAAAGCATTTTTAGCAGAAATTAAAAAAGGTACAAAAGTAGTAACCTCTAGTGGTATTCACGGAAAAATTTCAGAAATTAATGCTTCTGATAACACAGTTACTATAGAAACTGGAGCAGGAAAAATAAGATTTGAACGCTCTGCAATATCTTTAGAATTGAGTAAAAAATATATGGCTCCAGAAAAAAAATAATTGTGAGTTAAAAATTTAGTAAGTGAGCTTTTTCTATAACTAGATAAAGCTCATTTTTTGTTTACAAGCTTTTTTAAGTATTTTGCAATAAAATAAAACTCTTGGTGAAACCGATAAAAAAAATACCGAAAACATTTTTCACTTTTTTAGCAATATCTTCTTTAATATGGTTATTAATTACGTTTTCTAAAGAATATAAAACAGTAATTAGTTACCCAGTTAATTATACCAATATTGCACAAGATAAGTTACTGCAAGAAACACCTGTTAAAGAAATAGATGTGGCTATAAAAGCATCGGGTTTTAAAATTTTAAGAGCAAAATTTTCTAAAAAAGTTATTCAGCTTGATGCTTCAAAATTGAGTAGAAAAAATAAAACTAAATTCTTTTTTTTAGCAGATAATCAGCATGCAAAGGTTCAAAATCAGCTGCTTTCTGGTATAGAATTGCAAGAAATTATTCAAGATACTATTTATTTAAATTTAGGCATTTTAACCTCAAAAAAAATAGCATTAAAACCCAATTTAGAAATCGATTATCATATTGGGTATGATTTGCTAAAAGAAATTGCTATTACACCAGATTCCATAATTGTATCAGGTCCAGAAGCTCAAATAGTAAAAATAAATCATCTTAATTTACAAAAGCTAGCACTTACAGATGTAAAATCTAATTTTAAAGAGCAAGTTGGTATTCAAAAACCAGAACAAAGTAAAAATTTAAAATTTAATAGTACTAAAGTAACAATTTCTGGTAAAGTTGATAAGTTTACTGAAGGAAAACTACAAGTACCTTTTACAATTAAAAATTTACCTGCAAACACCAATTTAACGATACTAACTCAAAATATCGAAATTGGTTTTGTGGTGGCTTTATCTAATTTTGTAAAAGTATCAGAAGCATCTTTTAAAGTAGAATGCGATTATCGTTTTTCGGAAAAGAATAACTTAGACTACTTAATACCAAAAGTGGTTGCAAAGCCCGATTTTGTGAAGAGTTTTAAAATAAACCCTACTAAAATCGATTTTTTAATTCAAAAATAAATGAAAATAGTTGGCTTAACAGGTGGTATTGGTAGTGGTAAAACTACAGTTGCAAAAATGTTTGCAAGCCATAAAAATATAGCAATCTATATTGCTGATGTTGAAGCCAAAAAATTAATGAATTCTTCAAAAAAAATAAAAGACAAATTAATTGCTAATTTTGGCGAAGAAGCTTATGTTAACAATACATTAAACAGACCATTTATTGCTGATATTGTATTTAAAAATAAAGAAAAACTTACATTATTAAATAGTATTGTGCATCCAGAAGTGCGAATGCATTTTCAAAATTTTATCAAAATAAATGATAAAAAAAAGTATATTTTGTATGAGAATGCTATTTTATTTGAAAGTAATAGTTATCTTTTATGTGATATTATTATCACTGTTATTGCTAACTTAAATACTAGAATTAATAGAGTAATTTCTAGAGATAAAACTACCAAAAAAGAGGTGTTAGATAGGATGAAAAACCAGTGGCATGACCATAAAAAAATGCTACAATCTAACTATGTTATTGTAAATGAAAACCTCGATGAAACTCAATTTCAAGTGCAAAGAATCCATAATATTTTAACAGTTAACTCTTAAATCGTTTAAATATCTTCAGTGTTTTTGTTAAAACACTCTTAAATTTACTCTAAATTTGTTAATCAACGTTAAAAACGTGATTTACCATTTTATTAAAACTTAACTTTGATTTATGCGCAAAAAAATGTTTGTTCTTATTGTGGTTTTAATGAGCATTTCCTTGATAGGAATTATTGCTGTTCAACTGTATTGGATTAACAATGCATTAGAGAGTAAGAAGGCGCAGTTTAAGAACGATGTACAAAAATCTTTAGGTAGTGTAGCCGAAAGAATCAATGAAAAAGAAGAAGAGCAAATTCGGTTACAAGTACAAGATTTTATTAAAACCAAATCAATAGCAGATAATGCGCAAATAAAAAACTATCTTTTTCAGCAAATAGATACCACAAACAACAGAAAAATTACGTTTGGAACTACCATTTTAGAAGAAAATTTTGAAATTCCATTAGATTTTTTAGATGATGAAAAAATAATTTTTACTAGAGTTACTGGTAAAAAAGACTTTTCACAGACAAGGTTTATAAAATCTGCAGACGACATTTTAAATTCGGTAGATGAAAAACGATATTCGTTTACAGGTAGAATGAAAGTTCTTGAAGATGGTCAAATTTCTGAAATTTCAAAGAGTTACAAAAAACATAACCCAATAAACCAAAGAGTAAGCAATAGAGAGTTAAATGCTACAATAAAAGACGAACTTAGAAAAAGAGATATTAATTTAGATTTTAAATATGGAGTATATACTAGAGATGGTTTAGCAACTCCTTTAAAATCGGGTTATTATACCATTAAACCTAAAGGCAGTTATAAAAGAGAATTGTTTTCTGATTCAGAAGGAAACCCTGAGCACATCTTATATATCACTTTTCCAAAACAAGACAATCATATATTATCAGGAATATCAAGTATTTTATTACTTTCATTGTTTTTCATTTTTATCATAATTATTGCTTTTTCTAGTTCTTTGTATCAACTCATTAAGCAAAAGAAAATATCAGAAATAAAAACAGATTTTATCAATAATATGACGCATGAATTCAAAACGCCTATAGCCACCATTAATTTGGCAATAGATTCTATTAAGAATCCGAAAATTATAAGTGATAATGAAAAGGTTTTGCGTTATATTAATATGATTAAAGATGAGAATAAAAGAATGCATACTCAAGTAGAAAACGTATTACGCATCTCTAAATTAGAAAAAAATCAACTAGATATAAGTAAGGAAACTATAGACGTTCACGACATAATTGAAGATGCAATGAACCATGTTAGTTTATTGATGCAAGATAAAAACGGAGTTATAAAAACACATTTTGAAGCTATAACTACAGAAATATCTGGAAACGAGTTTCATTTAACCAATGTATTTGTTAATATTTTAGAAAACGGAATTAAATATACAGAGGGTGCACCTGTATTAGATGTTTATACAGAAAGTACCAACAAATTTTTTATTGTTAAGATAAAAGATGAAGGAATTGGCATGAGTAAAACGGTTCAGAAACATGTTTTTGATAAATTTTACCGAGAGCAAAAAGGCAACATTCATGATGTTAAAGGTCATGGTTTAGGTTTGGCTTATGTAAAAGAAATTGTAGAAAAACATTATGGAACAGTTTTTGTTGAAAGCGAAAAAGGAAAAGGAAGCATATTTACAGTAAAATTACCTTTAATTTAAAAGTATAGAAATGGGAAGTAAAAAGATTTTATTAGTGGAAGACGATCCAAATTTTGGAACCGTTTTAAAAGATTATCTAGCATTAAACGATTATAACGTTACACATGCAAAAGATGGTATTGAGGGGCTAATTATGTTTAAAAATAGCGATTATGATTTATGTATTTTAGATGTAATGATGCCTAGAAAAGATGGTTTCTCTTTAGCACAAGATATTAGGGTTACCAATAAAGAAGTGCCAATTATTTTTTTAACTGCAAAAACATTAAAAGAAGATGTTTTAAAAGGATATTCAGTGGGTGCAGATGATTATTTAAATAAACCTTTTGATTCTGAAGTTTTATTGCACAAAATTAAAGCAATTTTACAACGTAAAGAAACCGATAAAACTGCAGATTCAGAACAGTTTGAGTTTAAAATAGGCTCTTTTTTCTTTAACTCTAAACTACGCCATTTATCTATTGGTGAAGAAGGTGAACCATCAAAACTATCACCAAAAGAAAGTAAACTGCTACGCATGTTGGCCATTCATAAAAATGATTTAATGCCAAGAGAATTAGCATTAACCAAAATTTGGAGAGATGATAATTACTTTACTTCAAGAAGTATGGATGTTTACATTGCCAAGTTGCGTAAATATTTAAAAGAAGACGATAATGTTGAAATTTTAAATATTCATGGAGAAGGCTTTAGGCTGGTAGATAAATCATAAAAAGAATACTTCCTTATAAAATAACTCAACTTTGCTTAAAGTTGAGTTTTTTTCTAATTTTTGTAATATGGCAACGTTTATTAAAATTTATAATGAGAATCCTAATGCAAATCAGATTCAAAAAGTTGTAAAAACACTACAAAATGGTGGGTTAATTATTTATCCTACAGATACTGTGTATGGTTTAGGTTGCGATATTACAAATACAAAAGCATTAGAAAAAATAGCCAAACTTAAAGGTATCAAATTAGATAAAGCAAATTTTTCATTTGTTTGTAATGATTTAAGTAATTTGTCTGATTATGTAAAGCAGATAGATTCACCAACTTTTAAACTCTTAAAAAGAGCTTTGCCTGGGCCTTACACCTTTATTTTACCTGGCAGTAAAAACTTACCAAAACCATTTAAAAAAAGAAAAACGGTGGGTATTCGAATTCCAGACAATAATATTGCAAGAATACTTGTAGAAACGTTAGGAAACCCAATAGTTTCAACATCTATTCGAGATGATGATGATGTTTTAGAATACACCACAGATCCTGAATTGATTTTTGAAAAATGGAAAAATATCGTTGATATTGTTATTGATGGTGGTTATGGAGATAATTATGCCTCTACAATTATAGATCTTACCCATTCAGAACCAGAAGTTATTAGAGAGGGTAAAGGAAGTTTAGATATTTTATAAAACAACTACCTTACTTTAAATCTTTAAACTTTGTTCTACCCAAAACAAAATATTGCCAAACAATACTAGTGTGTAAATTATAATCTTGTTTTTTAATCAATATTTTGCGTTTCTTTAAAAATTTGTAAAAATTTTTGTAAAAACTTAAATGTGCTTTTAAAATAGACCAAGTATGGACTGGTCTTAGCTCAATAATGAATTTTAAACCTGCAATACCGTCTAAAATTAAACGTGAAAAAACCACAAATAAAAACCATTTTTTAGGTACGTTTTTCACCACATTTAACAAACTATTTCTAAAATTTAAATAAGTTTTATGAGGATTTGTTTCTTGTAAAGTTGCACCACCTACATGATAAACAGTAGAAGTGCCAACATATTTAACACTATACCCAATATTTTGTGTTCTCCAACACAAATCAATTTCTTCTTGATGCGCAAAATAATCTTCATCAAAGCCTTTTATTTTGTGATATATTGTAGACCGAATAAAAAGACACGCTCCAGAAGCCCAAAAAATTTCTGATATATCATCAAATTGTGAGGTGTCTTTTTCTAAATGATTAAAAACACGGCCTCTACAATAAGGGTAGCCATATAAATCTATAAAACCACCACCTGCACCTGCATATTCAAATTTGGTTTTATCTTTATAATCTAAAATTTTAGGCTGAATAATTGCTGTATTCTCATCGTTTTTAAAAACATTTAAAATAGGCGATAGCCAATTTTCGGTAACTTCTACATCAGAATTAATCAAACAATATACATCTGCATTTACAGCCTGTAAAGCATCATTATACCCTTTTGCATAACCGCCATTTGTGGCATTTTCTATAATTTTTACCGAAGGAAAATCTTTCTGAATATAAGCAATAGAATTGTCTGTTGAAGCATTATCAGCTACATAAATATCAGCTTGCTGTAAACTAAAATTTACGATTGACGGTAAAAACTGCTCAAGTAGTTGTTTACCATTCCAATTTAATATGACAATTGCAGTTTTCAAGGGTGCGAATTTACATTTTAAAAATCAGTTAAGTTCTAATTTTATCTTAATTATAATCAGGAATATCAGGTAAGAATATATACGTTTCTTTTGTAAAATCCATTTTACAATAAAAATGCGCTAAACCGTTGGTTACTATTAAGTAATTGGCTTTTAGTTTTAAGTTATAGCGTGCAATTTGATCAAAAGTATCTTGAGTTATTTTTACATGTGGTGCTTTACATTCTACAATAATATTGTGTGCTCCATTTTTATCAAAAATTAGAACATCTGTTCTTTTTTTTCGGTTGTTGATGGTCAACTGTTTTTCTAAAGCAATTAAAGAGGCTGGATATTTTTTTACATCAATTAAATAAGATACAAAATTTTGCCTCACCCATTCTTCAGGAGTTAAAACCATATATTTTTTTCGAAGATTATCAAAAATAAGCGTCTTATTTTCGCTATTTTTGAATTTGAAATTATAATCTGGTAAATTCAGTTTTATCATTAATCAAATGTAATAAAACATCTTGTTTTAATTTCAAATAACAAACTGATATCAACAATATAATTGAATTCTTTTTCTTTTACAAAACGCTAGAGTACCTTAATGAACGAAATAAGAACCATAGTTTCAGATATAAAAAAAGGAAATATAAAACCCATTTATTTTTTAATGGGTGAAGAGCCATATTATATTGATAAAATTTCGGAATATATAGAAAGTACAGTTTTAGATGAGGCAGAAAAGGGCTTTAATCAGCAAGTTTTGTATGGTAGAGATGCAAGTGTAGAAGATATTGTTGCTGCTGCTAAGCGCTATCCAATGATGGCAGAAAGACAAGTTATTATTGTTAAAGAAGCACAAGATTTAAGCAGAAGTATAGAAAAATTGGTTTCTTATGCATTACACCCACAGCCAACAACAGTATTGGTTTTAAATTACAAATATAAAAAGTTAGATAAACGTAAAAAACTGCATAAAGCAATTGTAAAATCGGGATTGATTTATGAAAGTAAAAAGCTATATGAAAATCAAGTTTCAGATTGGATTCGTAAAGTTTTAAGCGGAAAAAAATATCAAATTGAGCCAAAAGCAGCACAAATGTTGGTTGAGTTTTTAGGTACAGATTTAAGTAAAATTGCCAATGAATTAGATAAGTTGATGTTGATTTTACCTAAAGAAACTATCATTAACGATCAACATATTGAAGAGAATATAGGAATCTCTAAAGACTTTAATAATTTTGAGTTGCAAAAGGCAATTGGTGCTAAAAACGTTTTAAAGGCAAACAGAATTATTAATTATTTTGTAGAAAATCCTAAAAACAACCCTACAGTAATGACGATTTCTTTGCTAAACAACTTTTTTACAAAACTGCTGTTATTTCATGGGTTACAAGATAAATCTAAAAGTGCTGTGTCTAAAGCTTTAGGGGTTAGTTTTTATTTTATTGATGATTATTTTGCTGCATCAAGAAATTATCCGATGCGAAAAGTAGCGCAAGTAATTGCTTTTTTAAGAGATGCAGATGTTAAAAGTAAAGGTGTTGGCGCAAGCCAAACTCAAGCAGATATATTAAAAGAACTAGTATTTAAAATTTTACATTAAGATGAAAAACATATTCACAAATGAGGTTACCGAAGAAATTACCAGTAGAATAGAGTATTTAACTTCTGAAAGTCAACCAATTTGGGGTACAATGTCTGTAGCACAAATGTTAGCACATTGTTGTGTTACTTATGAAATGGTGTATACAAATAAGCATCCAAAACCCAATGCATTTACAAAGTTTATAATGAAGTTATTTATAAAAAAAATCATAGTTTCAGAGAAACCATATGCTAAAAATGGTAGAACTGCACCTCAGTTTTTAATTGTTGATGAAAAAGAATTTGAAACCGAAAAGAAACGTTTAATCGATTTTATCAACAAAACACAAAAACTTGGCGAAAAAGAGTTTGAAGGTAAAGCATCTCCTTCTTTTGGCAATTTAACAGCTAAAGAATGGAATAATTTATTTTATAAACATTTAGATCATCATTTACGACAGTTTGGAGTTTAAGAAATTAAATATAATTTATAAAACCAACTCCATACTATGAAATTAATATCAGGATTAAGAGCTTTTTTGTTGAAGTTACGATTACTGTTTTTTAAACCAAAACAACAATTAATTATTGTTACTGGTTCAGATAGTTCACATTTTAAAAGTTTACAACAACTTTTGTATAGCTTAACAGTTTACGAGAAAAACACAAAAGTTTTAATTTATGATTTAGGTCTTTTACAATCAGAAGTAAAAGTTTAGAAAACGAATATCCTTATTTCGAATTAAGGAAATTTGAATATTCTAACTACCCTTCATACTTTAATATTAAGATAAATGCTGGTGAGTATGCTTGGAAGCCAGTTATCATAAATGAGGTTTTAAATGAGTTTAAGTCCTCTGTTTGTTGGTTGGATAGTGGTAATAAGCTAACAAAACCTTTAAATTTTATTAGAAAAATATTAGAATTATATGGTTTTTATTCACCATTTTCTAGAGGAAAAGTTGTACAATGGACTCATCCAAAGACATTAGATTGTTTAAATGTTCGAGAAAATAAATTTATTTTGAATCAACAAAATTTAAATGGAGCTTGTGTTTCAGCTAATTATAATAATATTAAAGTAAGAAACTTAATAAGAGATTGGAGTAACTGTGCTAAACTTAAAAAATGTATTGCTCCTAAAGGAAGTAATAGAGGTAATCATAGACAAGATCAGGCAGTTCTTTCTGTTTTAGTTTATCGAGATATTCCAAAAATTGGAAAAAGAATGTTTTATGATAAGTTTGGGTTTAAAACTCATCAAGATATTGATTGACGTTTGAATTAGTTTTGTTATTTGTTTTATTTTCTATTTAAAAAATCTTCATAAGATTCTTGAGTAATTGCTTTTCCTAAAGAATCTAAATCGTTTGTAATTCCTGTATTTATTATTGGTTTTTTACTGGTATAATCGTAAACATAAAAACCATTTTCACTTAAGGTTCCATAACCTTTATTAAAAATATAATGCGCGTATTGCTTTTTATTATCGTTAAAAATATTTTTACCAAAAACAAAATCAGAATTATCACCACTTAATAAATCTAACAACGTGTAAGAAAAATCTACTTGGCTAGAAAAAGTGGCAATTTCTTTAATAGTAGTGTTTACAGCACCACCTAACCACAACATTGGAATTTGAAACTTTTTTGGCGAAAAATATGGGCCTTCGTGTTTTGGAGAGCTATGCCCATGATCTGCCATAATTACTATCAAGGTGTTTTTATACCACTCTTGTTTTTTTGCATTTTCAATAAAATTACCAATTACATCATCTGTATAATGATGTGCGCTTCTAAACATATTGTCATGTGTATCATCACCAAAAACATATTCACCTTTTATTTCATAAGGTTCATGGCTTGTTAAGGTTAATGCAATTTTAAAAAAAGGTTCTTTTTTGTTTGCATTTAAATCTTTAGATAAACGTTTCATAAAAACATCATCATAAGCACCCCATTTAGAGTTCCAATCTTTTTTATCAAAATTACTACCATCTACAAAATTTTTTATTCCTGCATTTCGTAAATAAGTATTCATATTCCCAAAGTTTAAATCTCCACCATAATAAAACCAAGTTTCATAACCTAAATCTTCCATTTTTTTTGGCAACATTGGCAAACTTCTAGTTTTATTGGGCATGCGCATAATTCTTTTTATAGGTTGTGGATAATAACCACTTAATATGGCTGGAATACCTTTGTCTGTTCTATCTCCATTGGCATAAAAATTAGTAAATAAAATGCCTTCTTTCGATAACCTATTTAAATTTGGTGTAACATCTGGTTCACCACCCAAAGAACCTACAATTTTGGCTGGTAAGCTTTCCCATAAAATTAATAGAATGTTTGGTTTTTTTACTGTTAAAACAGAATCAATATCAGGAGTTAAAAGTTTGTTTCTAGTTTTATTGATGATATCTGAAGCGGTTTTATCATCAAAATAAACATAAGGATTTTTACCATCTGTTTTGTGAGTTAGGGTATTAAAAAAATTCCAAACAAAATTTATTGCTGCATGATTAGCAAACATTTTATTAGAAAAATACACATTACTTTGATTTACAGGTATGGTTTGAAAACCACCTCTAATAGGAATAATTAAAGCAGCTGTAAGTAGCAAAAAAAACGGGACTTCTAACCAAGAGCTCGATTTAATTTTTTTTAAATTTTTGAGAAAAAATTTGTTGAATATTCTTATAAATATTAAAGAGATAACCAACCAACCTACTAAGCCAGAAATTAATTGAAAAGTAGAGGCAGAGGCAATCATTAATTCAGGGGTATTTAAATAGGGTAAAAGAGACGTATCTAAACGAACTCCCCAAGCTTGGTAAAGACCAGCATCTATCAATAATAATAAGGTGATAAAAATAATAACACCAATACTATACCATTTTATTATTGCAGCTATAATTGTATTGCGAACAAAAGTGGAAAATATAATTAACAGAAACGGAATTACAGCTAAATACCCTGCAAATGCGGCATCTAAACGCAAACCGTATAAAAATGCTTTTAAGGTAGTAGTAAAACCAAGTGCTTGTGTTTGATTAAAATAATACAACATAAAAAATAAGCGCGCAAACACAAAGTAGATAATCCAAAATAGAAAATATTGGAAGTTAAAGAATAATTTGTTTTTAAAACTTTTCAATGGAATAAAAATTAATTTTAATCGTAATTATAAGATATTACTCAACAACTTTTAAGCGAGCTTTCGCAGTTACAGAAACATCAGCATAGGTTTTGTTTAAATATTTTAAATATCCTGTTATGGCAATCATTGCAGCATTGTCTGTAGTATATTCAAATTTGGGTATATATGTTGCCCAGCCAAAATGTTTTTCGGCCAATTGTAAACGTTCTCTAATAGATGAATTTGCAGAAACACCACCAGCAATGGCAATGTGTTTAATTCCTGTTTCTTTTACCGCATTTTTTAGCTTATCCATTAAAATTTCTACAATGGTATATTGAATTGATGCACAAATATCATTCAGGTTTTCATCAATGAAATTTGGATTAATTCGCTGTTGCTTTTGAATAAAATAAAGGATTCCTGTTTTTAAACCACTAAAACTAAAATCTAAATTGCCTACTTTAGGTTTGGTAAATGCAAAGGCTTTTGGGTTGCCTAATTGTGCGTGCTTATCAATTAAAGGACCTCCAGGATATGGCAGTCCTAAAATCTTGGCAGATTTATCAAAAGCTTCACCTACAGCATCATCAATTGTTTCGCCTAAAACCTCCATTTTAAAGTAATCAGTAACTTTTACAATTTGTGTATGACCCCCACTTATGGTTAAACAAATAAAAGGAAAAGGAGGTTGCTTATTATTTGCATCTTCTATAAAATGTGCTAAAATATGCGCCTGCATGTGGTTGACATCAATTAATGGTATTTCTAAGCCAAATGCCAAAGATTTAGCAAAAGAAGTACCCACTAAAAGCGAGCCCATTAAACCAGGACCACGTGTAAATGCAATGGCAGACAATTGCGTTTTGTTAACGTTTGCTTGGGCTAAAGCCTGCTGTACTACTGGTACAATATTTTGTTGGTGTGCTCTTGATGCCAATTCAGGTACAACACCACCATATTTAGAGTGTACCTCTTGATTTGCAACAACATTGCTTAACACCTTGCCGTTTAAAATTACAGAAGCACTAGTATCATCGCAAGAAGATTCTATACCTAAAATGTAAATTGATTTACCCATTATAAAAGTTAAAGAATAGCAAAATTAAGTATAAATTTATCGTTGATTCTATTTTTTAAGAATAGATATTTAATAGTTTGTTAAATTTGCACGTTCTTTGTAAGAATTGGCAATATTTTTGATTATTATTAAGAAATATTCAATTTCTATAAATACAAGTCTTATCAAAAAAACGAGAAAAAAAATACTAAAATGGCTAGGGTACTTTGTGCTCTTTTTAGTGTTGATGAGTATTTTGCTTTCTGTTTCTGCTGTACAAACTAAAATAGGGAATTATTATACCCACAAAATTAATCAAGATTTTGGAACAGATTTAACTATAAGTAAAGTAGATCTTTCTCTTTTAGGTAGTGTTCAGCTTAAAGGCGTACAAATTCGAGACCATCATAAAGACACTTTAATCTTTGTTAATAAATTACAAACATCTCTTCTCAATGCAAAACGAATTTTAAATAGCGAGGTTAATTTAGAAAGTATTTATTTAGAAGAAGCATCGTTTTATATGAAGAAGTATAAAGGCGAAGATGAAGATAATTTGGCTGTGTTTATAGCTTCTTTTGATAGTGGTAAACCTAAAGATACGCTTGCAAATCCTTTTGTTTTAAAAACATCTAACGTTTATGTAAATAATTTAAATTATAAAATTACAAATGCCAATTTAAAAGATTCTGTAAATTATATCGTAAAAAATGCTGTTGGTAATTTACAAGATTTGGCTATAATTGGGCCAAACTTTTCATCAAAAATAAGAGGTTTACATTTTACTGATAAATACGGATTACAGGTTTCTAATTTAACTACAGATTTTTCGTATTCTAAAACTGCAATGCATTTTGTAGCAACAACTTTACAAACAAAAAAATCTAATATAAAAGCCGATATTCATTTTACCTATAAACGAGAAGATTTGGCAGACTTTAACAACAAAGTACAAATAAATGCCAATTTTAAAAAGAGTTCTGTTGCCATACAAGATATTAAAAAGTTTTATAAAGAGTTAAATGGTAATGATATACTTACGCTTAAAGGGAAATTAGAAGGGAAATTAAATAATTTTGATGTCCATAAATTAGATTTATATTCTAAAAAAGGCCTTAAGGTTAAAGGTGATTTATCTTTCGTAAATTCTGTAAATACAGAAAGAGGTTTTATTTTTGAAGGCAATTTAGATAATTTAACAGCTACTTATAAAGAATTAAGAGGTGTTTTGCCTAACGTATTGGGTAAAAATTTGCCATCAGAATTCGATAAACTAGGCAAATTCAATATTAACGGCCTTGTAAAAGTTACGCCAGAACAAATTCAAGCAAATATTAAAGTAAATTCCGAAATTGGTGCTGCAATTTCAGATTTACAAATATTAGAAATAGACAATATTGATTATGCCAATTACCATGGCAAAATTGAGTTTAAGAATTTTGATATTGGTAAGTTTTTTAACGATCCTTTATTCGGTAAAATATCTTTAGTGGGCGATGTTGATGGAAGTGGTTTTAAACTGGATAATGTAAACACTAAATTTATAGGAGATATTTCAGAATTTCAATTCAAAAATTATAGCTATACTAATATTTCTGCAAATGGTGAATATCAAAATAATAAGTTTGATGGCGAGTTAACCATAGATGATCAGAATTTTAAAATGAAATTTAATGGTTTGGCAGATTTATCTTCTAAAGTTCATAAATTCGATTTTAAATCAGCAATAACCTATTTAAATTTAAAAGAAACCAACCTTTTTACAAGAGATAGTATTGCTGATTTAAAAGGATTAATTGAGTTGGATATAGAAGGTAATACATTTGATGATATTATAGGAAACGCTGTTTTTAAAAATGTTTTTTATACCAATCAAAAAGAAGAGTTCCGTTTTAAAGAGTTTAAAGTATCGTCATCACTTAAAGACAGTATTAAAACTATAGAATTAGTATCTGAAGATATTGCAAAAGGATATGTTACTGGTAAATTTACATTTTCAGAAGTTTCAAAAGTAGCACAAAATGCTTTGGGTAGTATTTACACCAACTATCAACCTTATAAAGTAGCACCTAATCAGTTTTTAGATTTTAATTTTACAGTTTATAATCAAGTAGTAAATGTCTTTTTTCCAGAAGTTTATATTGATGACAATACCAAAGTAAAAGGAAAAATTGCCTCTAATAAAAATCAATTAAAAGTAACATTTTCATCACCAAGAATAGATATTTATGGAAACGAATTGAAAGAAATTTTATTAAGAACAGATAATCAAAATCCTTTTTACAATTCGCATTTAACAGCATCAGAAGTCAATACAAAACATTATAAAGTATCAAAACTTAACCTTATCAATAAAACAGAAAATGATACTTTATATTTTAAATCAGAATTTGATGGTGGTTTAAAAAACAACGAAAATTTTAATTTAGATTTTTATTATACCATTAATAAAGATAAAAAATCTGTTGTCGGTTTCGAAAAATCAACCTTTAGTATTAAAAATACAGCTTGGAATATTAATCCTGATGCAAATAATACCGATAAAATTATATTCGATTTAAAAAATAACGACTTTAACTTTAGTCAGTTCAAGTTGGTTTCTGGAGAACAAGAAATTAAATTTAAAGGAAGTGTAAAAGGTACATCAGAAAAAAATCTATCAGCAGATTTTACCAAAGTAAAACTACAAAGTTTTTTACCAGAAATAGATAGTTTGGCATTAAAAGGTAAAGTGTCTGGAAATCTAGATTTTATTCAGAATAACAATATTTACAAACCAGAAGCTGCTTTAATTATCAAAGATTTTGAAGTAAATAACTTTAAACAGGGTGAGTTGGCTATTAGTATTATTGGAGACAATTCTTACCAAAAATATAACGTAGATTTATCTATAAAAAATGAAAAAGTAAAAAGTATTGCAGCTAGAGGAGATTTAGATTTTACCAACTCAAGGCCCTTAATAGATCTTGAAGTTTTTCTAGAAGAATACAATTTAGAAGCATTCAGTCCTTTAGGGCAAGATGTAATATCATCTTTAAGAGGCAGTGTAACAGGTAATTTTAATTTAAGGGGTTTTTTAAGAAATCCAGATATGCAAGGTACATTAACACTTAAAAATGCGGGTTTAAAATTTCCTTATTTAAATGTCGATTATGATTTTGCAGGTGATGCAACAATCTCTTTAGATCAGCAATCATTTATTTTAGATGATATTAATTTATTAGATACCAAATACAAATCTAAAGGTAAATTTTTAGGAAGCATTACACATCAAAATTTTGAACAGTGGTTTTTAGATTTAGAAATTCTAACAGACAATTTAGTGGCACTAGACACTAAAGATAGTGAAGAGGCACTTTATTATGGTACTATTTTTATGGATGGTTCTGTTTCAATAACAGGTTTAACCGATCAAATTACAATTAATGTTAATGCAAAAACAAACCCAAACACCACGTTTGTAGTACCTTTAAAAGATGTAGAAACTGTAGATAGTTATAGCCTAATTCATTTTAAAACCGATAAAACCAACACAGAAGAGAGGCAAAGAGAATTGGCAAAAGAAGCCATTAAAGGCTTAGATTTAAATATAGATTTAGAGGTAACCAAAGATGCAGAAGCACAAGTGGTTATTGATGAAGAAAACGGAAGCCAATTAACAGGTAGAGGTTCAGGAAATCTTCAAATACGAATTAATACTAGAGGTAAATTTAACATGTTTGGAGATTTTAGAATAGACAATGGAGTCTATGATTTTAAATATGGAGGTATTATTAATAAACCTTTTATCATTCAAAAAGGAGGTATAGTATCTTGGAATGGTAACCCTTATGAAGCCAATTTAGATGTAACTGCCATTTATAAGGCAAAAGCAAATCCAGGGGTTTTATTGCAAAATTTTAGTACCAATAGAAAAGAAGAAATAGACTTAGTTACAAGAATAACAGGGGGCTTATTCGATTCTAAACAAGAACTAGATATTCAATTAACCAATGTAGATCCTACCATAGCAAGTGAACTAGAATTTATTTTAAATGATAATAATGTAAACGAAAAAACAACTCAATTCATTTCATTATTAGCTTTTGGCACGTTTAGAAACCCAGATAGAGTTAGTTTTGATGTAAATAATACTTTAGCAGGTACAGCTTCAAGCGCTATTGCTGGTGCATTTTCTAGCTTATTAAATAGTCCAGATAGTAAGTTTCAGTTAGGGTTAGATTATCAACAAGGAGAAGTAAATGATATTGATCGTTTGAATATAGACAATCAAGTAGATTTATCTGTAAGTACGCACTTAAGTGATAGGGTAATCATTAATGGTAAAGTTGGTGTGCCTGTTGGGTCTGAAACCCAGTCTAGTGTTATAGGCGAAGTTAAAATTGAAGTATTATTAAACCCAGAAGGAAATTTTAGAGGCGTTATTTTTAATAGGCAAAACGAAATACAATATTCTCAGCAAGAAGAAGGCTATACGCAAGGTGCAGGTTTTTCTTATCAAGTAAACTTTAATACATTATCTGGCTTGCTTAAAAAAATAGGTTTAAAAAAAGAAATTAAAAAGAAAAAACCAGTTAAAAAAGATTCTACAATAAGAAAAAGAAACAATTTAATTAATTTTGAAGGGAATTAAAGGCCTTGTTTCAGCCAAAAAGAGTTAAATAAAAATGAGATGATAAACGCAAACGTTTTCGGTTTCAAAAGACTATTATCCCTTTTAAAATAAAGGGTTTGTAGCCTATAACGTTTTCGTAATTTTTTTATTTTAAATGATTAAAAAGCAGTAAATTTACATCATAAATTATGGAGAAAATTAAAAAAATAGGAGTCATGACATCTGGAGGAGATGCTCCAGGCATGAACGCAGCAATTAGATCTGTAGTAAGAACTTGTGCCTTTTACAAAATAGAATGTGTTGGTATTTACAGAGGTTATGAAGGGATGATTGAAGGTGATTTTACAAATCTTAATGCAAGAAGTGTAAAAGGTATTATTAATAAAGGAGGAACTTTTTTAAAATCGGCAAGGTCTAAACAATTTATGACCAAAGAAGGTAGAAAAAAAGCTTACGATAACTTAAAAGCAGCCGAAATTGATGCTATTGTAGCCATTGGTGGAGATGGTACATTTACAGGTGCCTTGGTTTTTAACGAAGAATATGGTTTTCCAGTAATGGGTATACCAGGTACTATTGATAACGATATTTTTGGTACATCACATACATTGGGTTATGATACAGCACTTAATACTGTTGTAGATGTAATTGATAAAATTAGAGATACAGCATCTTCACATAATAGATTGTTTTTTATTGAAGTTATGGGTAGAGATGCAGGTCATATTGCACTAAATGTAGGAGTAGGAGCTGGTGCCGAAGAAATTTTAATACCAGAAGAAGATTTAGGCTTAGAGCGTTTAGTAGATTCTTTAAAACGAAGTAAACAATCTGGTAAATCATCTAGTATTGTTGTTGTGGCAGAAGGTGATAAAACAGGTAGAAATGTTTTTGAATTAAAAGATTACGTAAATGAACACATGCCAGAGTATGATGTAAGAGTATCTGTTTTAGGCCACATGCAAAGAGGAGGTTCACCATCTTGTTTTGATAGAGTATTAGCAAGTAGAATGGGCGTAAGAGCAGTAGAAGACTTAATGAAAGGCAAAACAAATTTAATGGTGGGGTTAATTAGCGATAAAATAGCGGTTACTCATTTAGAACAAGCAGTTAAAGGAAAATCAGAAATAAATCAAGAATTAATACGTGTGTCAGACATAATGACCACATAACATCTTAAATTAAGTATATAATGATAAAAGTAGGAATTAACGGATTTGGTAGAATAGGAAGATTAGCTTTCAGACAAACAGTATCAAGAGATAACGTACAAGTTGTTGCAATTAACGACTTATTAGACGTTGATTATTTAGCATACATGTTAAAATATGATTCAGTTCATGGAGCATTTGATGGTGATGTTGAGGTAAAAGATGGTAAATTAGTTGTAAACGGTAACGAAATTAGAATTACAGCAGAAAGAAATCCAGCAGATTTAAAGTGGGATGAAGTTGGTGCTGAGTATGTTATTGAATCTACAGGTTTTTTCTTAACAGAAGAAACAGCAGGTAAACATTTAGAAGCAGGAGCTAAAAAAGTAGTATTATCTGCACCTTCTAAAGATCATACACCTATGTTTGTAATGGGGGTAAACAATACAGAATTAAAAGCAGATCAAAAGATTTTTTCTAATGCATCTTGTACAACAAACTGTTTAGCGCCAATAACTAAAGTTTTAAACGATAACTTTGGTATTGTAGAAGGTTTAATGACCACTGTGCATGCTGCAACAGCAACGCAAAAAACTGTTGATGGACCATCTATGAAAGATTGGAGAGGTGGACGTTCTGCAATAGGTAACGTTATTCCTTCTTCTACAGGAGCAGCAAAAGCGGTAGGTAAAGTTATTCCTGCAATGAATGGTAAATTAACAGGTATGGCTTTTAGAATACCAACTATGGATGTATCTGTTGTAGATTTAACTGTAAAGTTAGAAAAAGCGGCTTCTTACGAAGAAATTTGTGCAGCAATGAAAGCAGCTTCTGAAAGCGGACCAATGAAAGGTGTTTTAGGTTATACTGAAGATATGGTGGTATCTCAAGATTTTGTTGGAGATTCTAGAACTTCAATATTCGATGCTAAAGCTGGTATTGCTTTAAATGATAACTTTGTAAAAGTTGTTTCTTGGTATGATAACGAAATGGGATATTCAACTAAGATTGTAGATTTAATTGAATATGCAGCTTCTTTGTAATAACAAAAGGTAATTAAAAATAAATAAAACCTAATAGTTACATGCTATTGGGTTTTTTTATTTTAGTAATTTAAAATATAATAATATGGAAATAGCAATTATTGCTCATGATGGTATGAAAGCTGAAATGGTTCAATTTTTAAATGAACACAAAGAAACATTACTTCAAAAAAAAATTAAGTTAATTTCTACAGGCACAACAGGGTCTAAGGCAGAGAAAGCAGGTTTTAAAGTAACTAAATTTTTATCTGGCCCAATTGGTGGAGATGCACAAATAGCAAGTAGAGTAGCAGAAGGTAAATGTAATATGGTTTTATTTTTTAGAGATCCACATGCAAAACATCCTCATGAACCAGATATTATTATGTTATTAAGAATTTGCGATGTACATAATGTGCCCTTAGCAACAAATCCTGCAACTGCAGATTTATTAATAAGTGCTATTTAATAGCAATTACACTAATTTCTACATTTACAAATTTAGGTAAATTAGCAACTTCTACAGTTTCTCTTGCGGGTGCTGTTGCTTCCTGAAAATATTTTCCATATACAGCATTTATGCTAGAAAATTGATGCATATCAGCAATAAAAATAGATGTTTTTATTACATTTTCAAAAGTCATTTCAGCAGCATCTAAAACAGCTTTTAAATTTTCCATTACTTGTGTAGTTTCTGCTTCAATTGAATCTAAAACCAAATCTCCAGAATCTGGGTTAATTGCAATTTGACCAGAAGTATATAAAGTATTTCCGCTTAAAACGGCTTGATTGTATGGGCCAATAGGTGTAGGTGCTTTAGCTGTTGTAATTATTTTCTTCATTTTTTTAAACTTCAAGTTTTACAAGTTTTTTAGGTTGTTGATTATTAAAATAATCTATCTGGTGGTTTATTTTTATCCCATTTTAAATCAGATAAAGTAGACGATTTTACACCAATAAAAAAGGTATAAGAAGAAATTGAGCCAAAAGGAACCCAATTAAAATTGAATTGCCAACTGTCTAAATCTCTCGAAAAATTAAATCTTGAAAATGAAAATGCACCTCCTTTAATATCATAACCAGAAGAATATCCAATTTTCCATTTAGGTGATAGTTCTATGTTTCCGCTAAAACCTAAGGTGTGATTTTGAATTTCTCCAGGTTCAAGCCCTGTGTTTCTATAATTAGCAGCATAAACTAAACTTACAGACCAAGGTATTTTTGCATTATACAATTCTGTTCTTTTTGTTTCTCCTTTTTTATTATTCATGCTTTGATTTCCTCCAGGAACTCCCTGCCTGTTTGTTGGGTCTATTTGTGCGCCCATAGTATCTGTTGGGTTATTGGCACCATTACCATTCTTGTCATCATTTTTTTTGTCTTTGTCAAAATCAGTACTAGAAATAGAATAATTAGCTGTTAGGGTTGCACTTTGCAATCTAAAAATGTTCGGATTAAATTGGTTAATAGTTTGTCCATCTTCATTTACTTGATAAGGATTTAAAGATCCGTTTAAGTTTAGGGCAAGTTTGTCTTTAAACAATCGTGTACCTGCATTAAAACTAACGTTGGCCCATCGTAAACTATCTGCTGCAAAATTATAAGATGTGTTAAAATTAAGGTTATTTAATAGCATTACTTTTTCATCTTCCTCATCACTATCTTGGTCTTTGGGGGCCATTTTAGCCTCTAAGACATTGTTTATAGAAATACCAACAGAATTTGTTAACCCAGTTCCTGGTGCACTGTACAGGCTTTGATCAAAAATAGTATAACTTAGTACATCAGTTGGGTCATCACTTTGTTGTACTTGTCTTATAAATTTTGTTCCAAAGTCTGGTGTATAATTGTAAGAAATTGTTGGTCTAAAGGTATGTCTTATTGCTTTTAATCTTCCTTTTTTAAAATTAAAAGTACCATAAATATTGGTAGATAAACTAACGCTTGCATTGTAAGTTCTAAATGTTTTAAAACCTGTTAAAGTATCTGTTACTACTTCTTTATTGGTTGCGTCGTATTGTTTATCAATATAATTAAAATTCCAACTTTCTTGATAATTAACACTTGGTGATAATGTAAAATATTTAAAGGCTTTAATGTTTGTATTTGTACCTGTTCTATGTTGTACCCCAGATTTTGCAGTTTGAAACATTCTTGGTGTAAAAAACTCATCATCTGTAGTGTTAATTAAATATTGGCCTTGCATATTATAATTAAAACCAAGCTTTTGAATTGGGTTTTTCTTCACACCACCTTTACCTACAAACGGATATACTCTGTTCATGTTAAGGGTTAACGAAGGCAGAGTCATGGTAATACTTTCTGTATTTGTATTTTGTTGATGTGATGCGGTTACAGCCATATTAAAAGGTGTACCAACAAAGGTTTTACTATAATTTATAGATGAATTTAAGGTGTTATTTTGATTTTGTGCAGCGTTAAACTGATTTAAAGATTCTCTAAAAAATTTACTACTACCCAAATTTACAGATGCTGTAAACCTAGAGTTGGGGCTAGCTTTTGCATCTTGGCTATGACTCCAACGTATATTAAACTGGTTGCTTTTACTAAAATCATCAAAACCTCTAATACCACTAATGTTACTTTCATAATTAAAATTAAAAGTTCCATTAAATTGATATCGTTTTGTGTAGTTAGAGTTTGCTCTTAGTCCCCAACTTCCATTCGCCCAAGCATCACCTGTAAGGGTTAAATCTACATAATCATTTATAGCAAAATAATATCCACCATTTTGTAAACCAACACCTCTATCACTACTACCTGTATCAAAAGCAGGAATTAGAAATCCAGAAGTACTAGTTTCACTCATAGGAAAATAAGCAAAAGGCAAAACTAAAGGCGTGGGCACATCTGCTAAAACCAAGTTACTAAGTCCAACAATAATTTTTTTACCAGGTACTAATTTTGCTTTATTAGTTCTTATATAATAATCAGGAACCTCTTTTTCAGAAGTAGTAAATCGTATTTTACGAATGTAGATTGTAGAATCGTTTACGCGCTTTGTTTTGGTACCGTAAGTAAACATTTCGCCTTGTTTGGTTTTTAAACCATAAATTAAAGCACGTTTACTTTTAAAATTATAGAGTATAGAGTCTTGTTCAGATTCTTGGCCACCTTGTTTAAAAACAGGTCTTTGGTTATAGCCAGTACTGTCTAAAATACCTTTTGCAAAAAGGGTGTTTTTTTTATAATCTATAATTACAATACCGGCTTTTAAATCAATATCAGTATAAGTAATATTGGCCTCGTTGTATAAAGTTACTGTTTTTTCTTTCGCATTCTGAATGGTATAATCTTTTGCGATGTGTTTAATAATATCTTCAATTGATTCTTTTGGTTTAATAGAATCATTTACAATAGAGTCTTTATTTTTTAATAATAACGTGTCTTTTTTAAGTAGTTTTAGAGAGTCTTTTCCATTCGTTTTTAGAGAATCTTTTAAAACAATAGGAACTTCAATTTTTCCTTGCGACTTTATATCTTGTGAAAAACCAATTCTTGTAATAAAGAAACAGCTAAATAAAAGTAAGTATGATAGGTTTGATTGCAATGCTATAAATACTATTTTTGTAGATGAGTAAAAGTATGGCTCAATATTTGAATCACAAAATTAATGATGCCAAAATTAGTTAAATTTTATTGATGAATTTTCTACAAACCCACAAATTTAATACCAAACTAAAAAACTTGTTTTTTTTAGGATTTTCTTTGGTTGTATTTTTTTCTTTATCAACGGTAAATGCACAAAAAAAGTATACCATTGTTTTAGATGCGGGTCATGGTGGTAAAGATCCTGGTAATTTAGGAAATGGGTACAAAGAAAAAAATATTGCTTTAAAAGTTGCTTTAGAGGTTGGCAATCAACTGCATAAAGAAAAAGATATTAAAGTAATATATACTAGAAAAAAAGATGTGTATCCAGAACTCTGGAAAAGAGGAGAAATTGCAAATAATGCCAAAGCAGATTTATTTGTATCTATTCACTGCGATTCACATACTTCTAATGCGTATGGGGCAGGAACTTTTGTTTTAGGATTAAGAGGTAATAAAAAAAACCTAGAAATTGCTAAAAGAGAAAATGCTTCGATTCTTTTAGAAGACAACTACGAAAAAAGGTATAAGGGCTTTGATCCAAATTCTGCAGAATCTGTAATCGGTTTATCGCTTTTACAAGAAGAAAACTTAGATAAAAGCTTAGAGTTAGCCAGTCTTATTCAAAATAACTTTGCGTATAAATTAAAAAGGAATAATAGAAAAGTAAAACAAGATAATTTTCAAGTATTAAGAGAAACAATTATGCCTAGTGTTTTGGTAGAGTTGGGTTTTTTAACCAATAAAAAAGAGGGTAGGTTTTTAAATTCTAAAAAGGGGCAACAACAAATGGCAAAAGCTATTGCAGATGCTGTAAAAAATTATGTACGTAATTTAAAACTAAATACAGTATTTACCAATGAAATTCTTGATGATTATAATGTTGTTAAAGATGTTGTAGAGTTTAAAATACAAATAGCATCTGGTAAAAATAAAATACCAACAAAACCTTACAATTTTAAAGGTCTAAATAATGTTCAAAGAGTAAAAATAGGTAGTTATTATAAATATTATTATGGGGTAACTTCTTCTTACAAAGCAGCATTAAAATCAATAAAAATTGCAAAGCAAAAAGGTTTTAAATCTGCATTTATGGTAGCTTTTAAAAACGGAGAAAAAGTATCTGTAAAAGAAGTAAATAAATTGCCGTAAATTTGGGATACTCTAACAAAAATAATTAGTAATATTGTTAACAAATTTCTAAAGATGTCAAAAGAATTAAAAACAGGTATAGTAATTGTATTAATTATAATTGGTTTTTTTTGGGGATTCAATTTCTTAAAAGGCCACGATTTGTTAGATGGTAAAGCGCGTACTTTTAACGTTGAATATTCTAAAATTGGGGGTTTAAATAAAGCAAGTGCTGTTACTTTAAATGGCCTAAAAGTAGGGCAAGTTAGCAATATTGTTTTTGATGAAAGAGTAGCAACAAGAGGGCATCTTATTGTTACCTTTAACGTAGAAAATGATTTTGAATTTTCTAAAAATAGTGTGGTTAGAATATACTCACCAAATCCGTTAGCAGGATCAAGTTTAGCCATTATTCCAGATTATGAGGGTCAACCTGCAGTTTCTGGAGATACATTACAAGGTGAAATGGAAGAGAGCTTATTTACTTCTATAGGCGAAAGGTTAGACCCTTTACAGACTAAAGTTGAAAAAGTTATTGAAAAGGCTGACACGCTTTTTGCAGGAATTAATAAAATTTTAAATAATGAAACTATAGACGGAATTAACAACTCTGTGACCGATTTTTCTGTAATAATTTCAGAATTAAAGCAAACCATAAGGTCTGTAAATAATATGGTTGCCGACAATCAAGGTAACCTAAAAACTACTATAGAAAACACTAAAAATATTACCGAAAATCTTAATAAGTTATCAGACACACTAACAACAGTAAACATTAATAGTATTGTTGCAAAAGCAGAAAATGCGATAGATAATTTTAATCAGTTATCTAAAAAACTCAATGCTAACCAAGGTACAATGGGTAAGTTGTTAAATGACGATAAATTATACAATAATATTGAGGCTGCAACTAAAGAACTAGAGCAATTATTAAGAGACTTAAAATTGAACCCAAAAAGATACGTTCATTTTTCAGTATTTGGTAAAAAACCAAAAGAATATAGCCCATCTTTGCCTGATAGTTTGCAAGTAATTAAAGAGTAAACCTTTATAAATAGGAAAAATAACATGCAATATTTACCCAACATATTTTTTGCGTTAGCGTTAATAGCTGGTATTGGTTTTTTTGTGATGAATGTCAAAAAATTATCAAGAAACATCAAATTAGGAAAAGATGTAAACAGAACAGATCGAAAATCGGAACGTTTAAAAAATATGATGATGATTGCTTTGGGGCAATCTAAAATGGTTAAAAGACCATTTTCTGGGTTTTTACATATCATTGTGTATGTGGGTTTCATCATTATAAATATCGAGGTTTTAGAAATTATTATTGATGGATTGTTTGGTACACACCGAGTTTTTCTAAACGTAATTCCAAAATCAGTATATGGATTTTTAATCGGCACTTTTGAAATTTTAGCAGTTCTTGTTTTAATAACCGTCATTATTTTTTGGTTAAGAAGAAATGTTTCTGATATCAAGCGTTTTATGAGCAGAGAAATGAAAGGTTGGCCCAAAAAAGATGGAAACTACATTTTGTATTTCGAAATTGTTTTAATGACCTTGTTTCTAACAATGAATGCTACAGATACTGCTTTTCAAGAAGCAGGATCTGGTAATCTTATCAGTCAATTTCTTGTACCTTTATTCGATGGATTTTCTCCTGAAGCTCTCCATATAATAGAAAGAACAGCTTGGTGGATTCATATTTTAGGAATCTTAACTTTTCTGAATTACTTATACTATTCTAAGCATTTACATATTTTATTGGCGTTTCCAAACACCTATTTTGCGAATTTAAATCCTAAAGGACAATTCAATAATTTAGAGTCGGTTACTAAAGAAGTAAAATTAATGATGGATCCAGATGCAGATCCGTATGCAATGCCAGAAGAAGGTGCTGAAGACGAAGTTCCAGAAAAATTTGGTGCCTCAGAGGTTACCGATTTAAATTGGGTGCAATTATTAAACGCTTATACATGTACAGAATGTGGTAGGTGTACCTCTGCTTGTCCTGCAAATTTAACAGGTAAAAAACTATCTCCTCGTAAAATTATGATGGATACCAGAGATCGTTTAGAAGAAGTGGGTAGAAATATTGATGCAAATAATGGCGAGTTTAAAGATGATGGTAAACAACTGTTATACGATTTTATTACGCCAGAAGAATTATGGGCATGTACAAGTTGCAATGCTTGTGTAGAAGAATGTCCTGTAAATATCGATCCATTATCTATTATTATGGATATGCGTAGATACTTGGTGATGGAGCAAAGTGCAGCACCACAAGAGTTAAACATGATGATGACCAATGTAGAAAACAATGGTGCTCCTTGGCCATACAATCAACAAGACAGATTAAACTGGGCAAACGAAGAGTAAGTTGCCTCTGTTTCCCCAAAAGGGAGCAAAGTGTAGCTTCTAATGGAAATTTTTTTTCGTAAATTAGTAAAATATTAGATTTTTTTTTAACCATAAACAACGTAACCCTTGCGTGTGTTCCCCTTTGGGGAATCAGGGGCTTTTAGTATGAACGTACCAACAATGGCAGATATGATGGCCCAAGGCAAAAAACCAGAAGTATTATTTTGGGTGGGTGCTGCAGGAAGTTATGATGATAGAGCCAAAAAAATAAGTAGAGCTTTTGTTAAAATATTACACCAAGCCAATGTAGATTTTGCAGTTTTAGGTACAGAAGAATCATCAACAGGAGATGCTGCAAAAAGAGCAGGAAACGAGTTTTTATTTCAAATGCAAGCTATGATGAATATTGAGGTTTTAAATGGTTATGAAGTGAAAAAAATTGTAACCTGTGATCCACATTCTTTCAATACACTAAAAAATGAATATCCTGCTTTAGGAGGTAAATACGAGGTGTATCATCATACACAATTTATACAAAACTTAATTTCAGAAGGGCGTTTAAGTATAAATGATGCTACGTTAAAAGGAAAAAGAGTTACTTTTCACGATCCTTGTTATTTAGGTAGAGCCAATGAAGTGTACGAATCTCCAAGAGATTTAATTAGAAGATTGGGGGTAAATCTTACAGAAATGAAACGCCATAAAGAAACAGCTTTATGTTGTGGTGCAGGTGGTGCACAAATGTTTAAAGATGCAGAACCTGGTGATAAAGAAGTAAACGTTTTACGAACTGAAGATGCTCTAAAAACCAAACCAAACATTATTGCAACAGGTTGCCCTTATTGCAATACAATGATGACAGATGGTATTAAATTTAAAGAAAAAGAAAATCAAGTTTTGGTAAAAGATATTGCAGAGTTAATTGCTGAAGCTAATAAATTATAAACCATGAAAAACGTATTTATTGTATTTCTGTTTTGTTTGATGGTATTTTCTTGTGGAAAAAAAGAAGTTGAAAAAGAGACCACAGAGTCTAAAGAACAAGAAATAGAGAAAGTAGTACCTAAGTTAGAAAAAATTGAAGAGCCCGAAATTCAAGAGTATGTACCTGAGTTAATTTTTACCGTTCAAATTGCGGCATTAAGTAAACAAAATAATAATTTATACAGTATTGAAGGTATCAATACTTACGATGAAAACGGATTGACAAAATTTCGATTAGGTGATTTTGAAACTTATAAAGAAGCTAGAGCATTCAGATTGCAAATTTTAAAGAAATATAAAGGTGCTTTTATTCAGGCATTAAAAAATGGTGAGCCAATATCAATAACAGAAGCTTTACAAAACTAGTTTTATGGAAAAACAATTTCAGAACGATATCGTTTTAGAATTACCAGATATCACTAAAATTGAGTTTAATAGAATTGATAAAAGTTACTTAAAAGTAATCAGTATCAATTTTTTTTTAGTTTTAGTTTCTTTATTGGTGGGGTTAATTGTTTTACATCAATTTCTTTTTACAGAAGAATTCAATGAGTTTGTAATGTATATTTATAGTGTCTTTTTTTTATGCTTTGGATGTGTTTTTGGCTTTATTCTATTCAGTTTTCCGCTAAGAAAATATGCTCTAAGAGACAAGGACATTTCTTATAAACGTGGCTTATTAATTAAAAAATTAACTACGGTACCTTTTACAAGAATACAACATGTAGAAATAGATGAAAAACCAATTTCAAGACTTTTTGGCTTATCTTCTTTAAGTGTTTATACTGCTGGAGATAGCAGTGATGATCTTGAAATTAAAGGGTTAACCAAAGAAACAGCATTACAAATAAAAGAATTTATTAGTACAAAAATAGATGCCTAATTCATTCGATTTTTCTCAATTTTCAAAACAATCTGCAAAAGGAATTTTTGTTATTTATGTAAATCTTATTTACAAGGTTGTAAAAGCATTATGGATACTTTTATTCATTTTTATACAGCGTTTTTCTAAACTTTCAACTACAAATACAACCTATATTTATTTAGGTATTGTAGTGCTTCTACTAGTTTTATTGGTAAGAGCGTATTTGATTTATAAAAATTTTCAGTTTAAAATAGAAAATGAACATTTTATCTTAAAACAAGGTATTCTTAAAAAAACTAATACTTCTATAGCTTTTGAAAGAATTCAAAATATTAATTTTAAACAAAATCTTGTTCAACAAATTATTGGAGTTTTTGAGGTGAGTATAGAAACTGCAGGCTCTAGCAAAACAGAAATATCTATAAAAGCGTTATCGTTAGAAAAAGCAACAGCTTTAAAAGAATTTATAGCTAAAAATAAAAGTGTTGATCAAAAAGATTTTCTAAAAGAAGAAAATAAACCATTAGTAAACATTGGTGTTAAAGAGTTGTTTAAAGTAAGTTTAACCGAAAATCACCTCCAAAATTTATTCTTATTTTTAGCATTATTATTTGGGTTATTCAATCAAATTCAACAGATTTTTGATGGTTTAGGGCAAATAGAAAATTTAGATGGTTTTATAGAAGAAAATGCCAATGCTTTTTCTGCGAGTCTTTTTTTTATTTTCTTTATGCTAATTTCTCTTACAATTATTGCATTACTTACCTCTTTTGTTAGAATTTTTCTAATTCATTTTAATTTAACAGCTTACTTAAAAAAGGACGCTTTCGAAATCAATCAAGGTTTATTTACCAAGAAATCTATTGTTTTAAAAAAGGCAAAAGTGCAGAATATTACCATTTCTACAAATCCTTTAAAGCGTATTATTGGCATTTCTTTTGTTACCTTTAAACAAGCAGTTAGTGGTAAATTAAATCACAAAAAGAAAGACAAATTAATACGAATTGTGGGTTGTAAAAAAGACCAAGTAAAAACAATAAAATCAAGTCTATTCAATGCTGATGAGGTTGAAAATTGCGAAAAAAAATACCCAGATCATTATTTTAAAAGAAGACTTTTCACCTTTACATTTTTATTTTTGATTATTGCTTATTTTAGTATTTTTTTAGGATTCCAACACTACGAAATCTTCTATTCAGTAATTCTAGTAATCCCTTTTGTCGTATTTTTGATTCTTAAAAAGGTTAAAAAACGATTTTATAAAATATCGGATGATATGTTGCTGGTAGGCAAAGGATTATTAGAAACACATCATACGTATTTAGAAATTTTTAAAGTACAAAACATACAAATGCAACAAACTATTTTTCAAAAAAGAAGCAATGTTGCAGATTTGGTGTTGCAAACAGCGTCAGGTAAAATAAAAATTCCTTGTATTCCTTTTCATGATGCTATTAAAATTTATAATCATACCTTGTATAAAGTAGAAACTAGCCAAAAAGAATGGATGTAAAAAGTTTTATAAAAGCAGCCAGATTGCGCACTTTGCCATTGTCTGTTTCTGGTATTATTGTGGGAAGTTTTCTTGGTAATAGAGATGAATTTATGATGAGTACTGCTGATATGTATGTTCCTATTCCAGTACATTCAAGTATTTTATGGTTATGTATTTTAACCACAATCGGCTTTCAGGTATTATCTAACTTTGCAAACGATTATGGAGATGGAATTAAAGGTTCAGACAAAAACAGAACAGGTGAAGCAAGAATGGTATCTTCTGGTGCAATTACGCCCAAACAAATGAAAATGGCAATGATTATTACAACAATCATCACTTTACTAATTGCTTTATTATTAATTTATGTAGCTTTTGGTAGTGAAAATTTCGGTTATTCTATATTGTTCTTTTTTCTTGGCATTGCATCTATTGCAGCAGCAATAAAATATACGGTTGGTAATTCTGCTTATGGATATTCTGGTTTTGGTGATGTTTTTGTGTTTTTGTTTTTTGGGTTGTTAAGTGTAGTTGGTAGTTATTTTCTGTACACTAAAACCATTAATTTCGAAATATTTTTACCTGCAATTTCTATAGGCCTATTAAGTACAGCAGTGCTTAATTTAAACAATTTAAGAGATAGAGAAGAAGATAAAAAGAACAATAAAAATACATTGGTAGTAAAATTAGGAGGTGAAAAGGCCAAAAAATACCATTATTTTTTAATTCTTGGAGCTTTGGTTACAGCCATAATTTATGCGTATTTGAATTTTAAAAGTGAATATCAATTTTTGTTTTTAATTGCTTTTATTCCTTTAATAATCAATATACGAACAGTCGCTAAAAATAAAATTCCTAGTGAATTAGATAGCGAGTTGAAAAAAGTTGCTTTAAGTACTTTTTTATTCGCCATTCTTTTTGGGATTGGGAATACATTTTTTTAAAACAATAAACGTTCACATTATAAATGAAAACAGTAAAAATAATTTTAGGAATCATTACTGCAATTACACTTGTGTTTTTTGCAACAGGTTTGGTGGTTAAAGAAACAAGTTACTCTGCAGAAGTTACCATTAATAAACCAATTGAAGAGGTATTTATGGCTTTTAATAAAAAAGGGAATATCAAAAATTGGATTCCAGAAGTAAAATCTGTTGAAGTATTAAACGAAAATTTAGGAACAACAGGTAGTACTTATAAAATGGTAGTTGAAAATCAAGGACAAGAAATTACAATGACAGAAAAAGTAATGGCTTACATACCTAATGAAAAGGTTACTTTATTTTTTGATGCCGAAAATATGTTAAAGACAGACGATTATTCGTTTACCAAAAAAAACCGAACAACAACAATTACGCTCAATGCAAGTTGCCAAAGCGATTCTTATATTATGGCGTGTATGTTTCCGTATTTTAAAGGTACATTTCAAACACAAGACCAATTGTATTTAAACAATTTTAAGGAATTTATAGAAAAGCAGTAAATTGTAATGAAAGCAACCTATAAAAAGTATATTCTCAATTTTAAAAATCCAAGTGGTACTTCACGAGGTGTTTTAAGAACCAAAGAAACGTGGTTTATTATTATAGAAAAAGACAATAAAATTGGTATTGGAGAAACAGGATTGTTTAGAGGATTAAGCATAGATGATGTTGCCAATTACAAAGAAACGTTAGCCTGGGTTTGTACAAATATTGGCAAAGGTTTAGATTTTTTATTGGCTAAAATGGCACACTTCCCATCAATCCAATTTGGCTTAGAACAAGCCTTTTTATCTTTAGATAGCAAAGATAAATTTCAATTATTTCCCTCAAAATTTACTAAAGGAGAAGAATTCATCAACATTAATGGATTGATTTGGATGGGCGAAAAACAATTTATGAAAAATCAAATCAAAGAAAAACTAAAAGCTGGTTTTTCGTGCATTAAAATGAAAATTGGTGCTATTGATTTTGATGCTGAAATTGAGTTGTTAAGGTCTATTCGAAATCAATTTTCATCAGAAGATATAACACTTAGAGTAGATGCAAATGGTGCGTTTAATCCTAAAAATGCGCTTGAAAAATTACAACGATTATCAGACCTAGATATCCATTCTATAGAGCAACCTATAAAACAAGGTCAATTAGAAGAAATGGCTAGCTTGTGTGATAAAACACCTTTGCCAATTGCCTTAGATGAAGAATTAATAGGTGTTTTTTCATCCGAAGAAAAGCAAAAAATAATTACCCAAATTAATCCTCAATACATTATTCTAAAACCAAGTTTAGTAGGTGGTTTTGCAGGGAGTACAGAATGGATTAAATTTGCTGAAGAGCAAAATATTGGTTGGTGGATTACATCTGCTTTAGAAAGTAATGTTGGGTTAAATGCCATAGCACAATTTACGTATCAATTGCAAAATAAACTACCACAAGGTTTAGGTACAGGGAGTTTGTTTACCAATAATTTTGAGAGCCCATTAGAGGTTAAAAACGGAACGTTACAATACAATCTAACACAAAATTGGAATTTTAATTTAGTGTAAAGCCATTCTGAAATTGATTCAGAATTTCAAAAGAAAATAAAATGAATTACATACAACAAGGTTATAAAGGAGATTTAGGGATGTGGAAATACCTGGTTTTTGCAGGTTTATTTTTCGGGTTTATGGCCTTGAATTTTATCGGATTGATAATTCTAGAAAACTTAGATCCAAACTTTGATATTGAGCAAATGATGAAAGATCAAATTGCGGCTAAAGGTGCAAGCCAATTTTTGATAGAAAATTTAATTCCGTTTGCAATCGGTTTAATTGCTTTGTTTCTTTGGGTGAAATTTCTACACAAACAAACGCTAACTTCATTAACCACATCAAGACCAAAAGTTGATTGGAAACGTATCTTTTTTGCATTTGCGCTTTGGGGCAGTGTAACTGCTTTTTTCTTGGTTTTAGATTATAATTTATCTCCAGAAAATTATCAATGGAATTTTAATTTAGATAAATTTTTGATGCTTGCTGTTATTGGTATTTTACTAATTCCATTACAAACCAGTTTCGAAGAGTATTTTTTTAGAGGTTATTTAATGCAAGGTTTAGGTATTGTTACAAAAAACAGGTGGTTTCCGTTAATTTTTACCTCTGTAGTTTTTGGCTTATTGCACATTGCAAATCCTGAAGTAGATAAATTGGGTTACGGAATTTTAGTGTATTATATTGGTACAGGTTTTTTTCTTGGGATTATCACCTTAATGGATGAAGGTTTGGAATTGGCATTGGGTTTCCATGCAGCCAATAACTTAATCACGGCCTTGTTGGTTACTGCAGATTGGACTGTTTTTCAAACAGATTCTGTATTGATAGATCTTTCTGAACCCGAATTAGGATTTGATGTTTTTGTGCCTGTGTTTGTCTTTTTTCCTTTGTTGATTTTAGCTTTTGCAAAAAAATACAAATGGAACAACTGGAAAGAAAAACTTGCTGGAACCATAGAAAAACCAGTACATCTAGAAGAAAACTATAGAGTTTTAGACGATCTTGGTACAGAATAAATTTCATAAAAGTTTTAAACTCAATGGAATTTCTTTTAATACTGTTGATGAAATCTTAAGGTATACTAAAGATTTTTCTGTTGATATACATCAGTTTTTAGAAAATTGGTTTGCTGCAGAGCATGCTATTTTAGTGCAAACTTCTGGCTCTACAGGTTTGCCAAAATCAATTCAACTAAAAAAAGAATTGATGCAAAATTCTGCATTAGCTACAGGTGCTTTTTTTAATTTACCTAAAAATACAACTGCATTACTGTGTTTGCCAACTCAATATATAGCTGGTAAAATGATGTTGGTTAGGGCAATAACTTTAGGTTGGCATTTAGATGTTGTAGAACCTAGTTCAAATCCTTTAGAAAAGATAGAAAAAAACTACGATTTTTCTGCTATGGTACCTTTACAATTAGAAAACTCATTGCTGAAAATCAAGAAAATAAAAAAACTTATTGTTGGTGGTGGTGTGGTTTCTAATTTGTTGCAAAAAAAGTTACAACACCTTTCTACAGAAGTTTTTGCAACCTATGGAATGACAGAAACAATTACACATATAGCTGTAAAAAAATTAAACAAGCCTTTGTCTTTTATAGGTAGAATTACCAAAACCTCTTTTGAAACTAAAGTAAATTCTTTTTATCAAACCTTACCCAACGTAACCATTTATAAAGATCAAAGAAATTGTTTGGTAATTTCTGCACCAAAAGTGGCAGAAAAATTAGTAGTAACCAATGATGTTGTTCAGTTAATTTCTGATACCCAATTTCAATGGCTAGGACGTTTTGATAATGTAATCAATTCTGGAGGTGTAAAGTTACACCCAGAGAAAATTGAAGAAAAACTTTCGAAAATAATTGAAAATCGTTTTTTTGTAGCAGGAATCAATGATGAAAAGTTAGGTGAAAAATTGATTTTAATTCTAGAGGCTAGTCCTAAAAATGATATTTTAGGTAAAGCCGAGAAATCCCTTTTAAGTAAAATTCAAAATTTAACTTCATTATCAAAATTTGAAAAACCCAAAGAAATTTATTTTACTTCACAATTTATAGAAACCAAAACAGGTAAAATACAAAGAACACAAACCCTTCAAAAAATCTTCACTAAATAAAAATACCGTTTTACTTTTAAAACGATTGTGTTTACTCAATCCGTATTTTTTAATTTATAATTCGTAGTTAGTTTTATATCAACTTTAAAACTTACACTATGTATAAAATACTTTTTTATCTGTTGTTACTTTTCGGATATTTAACAACACAATCTCAAGAAAAAAATATTACCGGAATTGTTTCTGATGCTTCTGGAGGGCTGCCAGGAGTTTCTGTTGTTATTAAAGGAACAACTGTTGGTACACAAACCGATTTTAATGGCAAATATGCTATAAAAGCAAAAATTAATGACGTGTTAGTCTTTTCGTATTTGGGTTTTAAAACCATAAAAAGAAAGGTAGGTCAATCAACAATAATCAACGTTTCTTTAATTGAAAATCAAAATAATTTAGAAGAAATTGTAATTGTTGGTTATGGAAACTCTAGAGGTAAAACACATACTTCTAGCTATGCAGTATCTGCTATTAAAGCACAAAAAAGAAAAGCGTATCATAACAAAATAAGTAAAGCGCTTAAAGGAAGTGTTGCTGGAGTACGAATTAAAAATTCAATTAAAAATGACAAAAAACAAAGTACAAAAAGTACAAGTTTAACAACCAAAATAAAAGAACCTTTATACATTGTAGACGGTGTTCCTATTCAAAAAAGCTATAATACGATCATTAAAAATTTAAATTCGAACGATATTGCAAAGGTTAATGTGTACAAAAGGTATAAAGCAAAAAAAATTTTTGGTGCAGCTGCAAAAAATGGTTGTGTTGTAATTACCACAAAAAAAGGGAATTATAGATTAGAAAATGAGGAGTCTTATGCGCAAATACACGAAAACACTTTTAAAAGAGTTGCCTTAAATCCGTTATCTACCTTTTCTATTGATGTAGATAAGTCTTCTTATAGCAATGTAAGAAGAATGATTAATAATGGACAAAAAGTACCCTTTGATGCTGTTAAAATCGAAGAAATGATTAACTATTTTGATTATCAATATGCACAACCAAAAGATGCCCATCCTTTTGCAATTCATACAGAATTTTCTGAAACACCTTGGAATAACACAACCAAACTTGTTAAAATTGGTTTGCAAGGAAAAAATTATGCGCAAGAAGCATTACCCCCATCTAATCTTACTTTTTTAATAGATGTTTCAGGCTCTATGGCATCTCAAAACAAATTACCACTATTAAAATCTGCTTTTAAACTTTTGGTAAATCAACTCAGAGCAAAAGATAAAGTGTCTATTGTGGTTTACGCAGGTGCAGCTGGTGTTGTGTTACAGCCTACTGCTGGAAATAAAAAAGAAATTATTTTAAACGCATTGCAAAATCTAGAATCTGGTGGTGCAACAGCTGGTGGAAAAGGTATAGAATTGGCATACAAATTAGCGGAGAAAAACTTTAAAAAGAAAGGTAATAATAGAGTGATTTTAGCTACTGATGGAGATTTTAATGTTGGTGCTTCAACAAATACAAAAATGGAAGAATTGATTCTAGAAAAACGAAAATCTGGCGTGTTTTTATCGGTTTTAGGTTTTGGTTATGGTAATTATAAAGATGCAAAACTTGAAATTTTAGCAGACAAAGGTAATGGCAATCACGCGTATATCGATTCTATGCTAGAAGCACAAAAGGTTTTTGGAAAAGAATTTGGAGGTACTTTGCATACTATTGCTAAAGATGTTAAAATTCAGGTAGAATTTAATCCTAATAAAGTAAAAGGGTATAGATTAGTTGGTTATGAAAATAGATTGCTAAATGATGAAGATTTTTTAGATGATACTATTGATGCTGGTGAATTAGGTGCTGGTCATAAAGTTACAGCATTGTACGAAATTATTCTTGAAGGTGAAAAAAGTGATTTTTTAAAGGATGTACCAGAACTAAAATACAAGTCACCCAAAAAAATAACTTTATCTAATGAGGATGAATTATTTACGGTAAAGTTTAGGTATAAAAAACCAAAAGGAACTCAAAGTATAGAAATGGTTAAAGTTCAGAAAAATCAAATTACTCAACCTTCAAAAGACATGCAGTTTGCTGCAGCTGTAGCCCTTTTTGGTATGAAATTGAGAAAATCTCAATACACTAAAAATGTAGAAAATTCAATTATTTTAGAGCTGGCAAAAAATGGGAGAGGAGATGATTTAGATGGTTACAGGGCCGAATTTATAAGATTGGTTAAAAGTATTTAAAATAGAATACAATACGTTTTGTAAAAAAAAAAGATCGTCTAAAAGAAATTTTAGACGATCTAATTGTTTTGTTACAAAAAACTACTTGCTATAAATATTACTAGAGTTCCTGTAGTTGGGCTTATTTTTATACCAATCATTATATTCAAAACCATCACTTAAAACCCAAGTTATAAAATTTAGATGCGCTGTATCTACACTTGCATTTTCAATAGGATATTCAAATCTACTTGGAAAATTAATAGCCCAAGGTAAATTTTCAACAGTTTTGTAATATTTACCACTGTTTGGGTTACTATCATCAGCAGATTGACCAAAGATTGAAGTGTCAGCTAAATCACTAGGAGCATAATTTGCCAAGTGTACTTCTTTACCTCTTTCTTTATTAATAATGATAAAAGGATTGTAAGGTGCTACCCCAAATGCATCTTGATTTACAGGTGTTGCTAATTTAATATTTACTTTTAAAGTATCTGCCAGTTGAAATAATTGATCTTGTCTTGTATTGGCAAAACCATGTTGTTTTGCATTGTCAAACACTATAATAGTAGCACTACTTTGGTTAGCTTCTGTACCATTTGCGTTATTTTGTATGTAACCTTCTGTATATTCTGTGCCAGTAACAGACTCTATTAAGGTAGGTGCTATGCCATCAATTGTAAATCCAAAACCATTTTCATAATTGGCACCAATAGCTCTTACTATAAATTTACCTTCTAACTCAACTACGTTATTGTCGGCATTGGTAATTCTGTTAAAATTATAATCTATAATTAAATCGTTAAAGTCATAATCTCCAGTTGATGGCCATAAATCCTCATAAGCTAAAGATCCAAAATTGGTACTGTTAGGATAGTAATTATTGAATGCACGTTCAGGATCTTCAGGATAATCATCAAAGCTATCGTAAACGCCATCTTCATCTGTATCTACAGGATCAGGATTTGATATCTGGATATTTTCAATTTCAACATTTTCTATAGGGTTTGCTGTTGCGTAAAAAACAGCATCGTTAAAATCATTATCACCATAAGGACGAATTAAATCTTCGAATGCAATTAAGATTACGTCTCTTTCTTGGTCTAAAAGGAGTATAGAATGCTGGCGATGTTCGGCATTTTCTTCTGGGTTTAATTCTTGGTTAGAATATAGTAAGCCTCTACCTTCTGTTACCTCTTGTGATGGTCCATGCCAACCATCTCTTAATAATATCCAACCTACAACTGTGTTTTTTTCAAATGTACCTAAGTAAACTTTATCTCCAGATCTTAATCCACCACCAGAAAATTCGAAAGACGCATTTGGGAAAATTACATTACATTCTTTAATATCATCGGTTGTTGTTGGCGGAAAATCTCTATCGTAAGTATAATAAGCAAGCGCATTTCTGTAACCAGCACCTTCAGAAACAAAGGTTACCCAAACATCAGCCTTGTCTAAAATCACCAAGTTTTGTTCGTTTACACCAGTTAAATATTCTGGGTGATATTCTGGTACTGGGTTATTTTCTGGTAATGCAATGTTAACATCATTTAAAAAATCTCCACTAACATAGTCTGCCTCATCTTCTAAATAATTTGGCACACCATTACCATCATAACCACCTATATAATTGATAGTTATATTTGCATTAAAGTTTTTTTGAAGAGTGTTTTCCACTTTGTTATATAATGCTTTGTTTTTAGAGTCTACTCTAGCTTTACCACTAACTCTACCACCAAATGTATAGTATATGTTTCCATTTTCTATAGGCACTTTTACTTCTGGAATAAAACCTATAAAATCTGTTTTTAAAACTACCTCAGTAATATCTGCTTCAAAGTCATAATCAAAACTTAATTCACCTTGACTATTTGTAACACCATTCGTTATTTCTATTCCTTCTTCCTCTTCTAAATTGGTCCAAATACTCACTTTAACATTAGCAACAGGATTGTTTGCATTGTCTTTTGTAAAAAGTGATATTTTTGTTTTGTTAGAATTATTCCAATCAAAGTTAGCGCTTGCTTTTAAATTGTTAATTGTGGTGGTCTCTGGGGTTAAATCTTCTTGAGGGAACTTATGTTCGCATGAGCTTAAAATTAAAAGCAATATTAATAGTAAACTAGAGGGAAAGGTTTTCATAATCTTTTGTTTTTTTTATATTCAATTAAATGGTTAATCTTTACGTTACAAAACTATAAAATATTAGTTTTTATTTTTTTAAATCGAGATAATTGTATTATTCATCTAGATAAAAAGAAAGAAAGTGTTGACGAATGGTATTGGTCTAAACTCCTATTATTGTGTTTTTGTCTAATGATTTTATAATTACATTCTTTTCATAAAAAAAAAATAAATTCATTTAAGTGCTTTAAAATAATGAATTATGGCTTAACAAGAGTTTTGTGTTGATACTTTTTTTAAAAAAAAGTTATATTAATTGAATTCAAACGATTTTTATGAGAGAACATAAAAACAATTTTCGGGACATTAAACGAATTGTTAATGCGAAATATGAAGCATAAAAAAGAGAGCTGACAAAGTCAGCCCTCTAGAATCAATAGTTATAAATTAATACCCCTAAAAAATTTAATAAACTATTGATTTTTTCTTAAAATATCTGAGCACTTTTGAATGCATTAAGGTGTTGATTTGATAAGGTTGATCTACTTATTTTATCTTGTCTATAAATTTTATCTAAATAAGATTTTAGAAGTTCCATAATTAGTTTCTGGTGATGCTACTTTAAGAAGCATTACACCTGTTTTTACTTTAAAGTTAAAATCTAATTCGTTTTTACCAGCATTTAACTGTACTTTTTGGTTGTAAATTACTTTCCCAGTTACATCAGATAAGGTTATATTAGCTTCTGTATCAGCTTCACTGAATAATAATAAGTTTACATTACCTTTAGAAGGGTTAGGGTATGCCATAAACTCATTTTCAAATTTTTCAATTTTGGCTATGATTTGATCTTCAACCGCAGTTTTGGTAAACTTCACATCAGAGATTTTCAGGTCTAATTCTTTAGTTTGTGCTTCCACAGGTAAAAAAGTAAAAGTTAAAGTAGTTAGATCGTTAGCGTTTAATTTAGCCTGAGATGCACTAGAAGTAAAGTACTCGAAAGGAACATAGTAGGTTTGTTCTTCTTCAGAGAAGTCTACCATAACTCTATATTGGGCTTTCCAATCTTCGATAGAAGATTTGATTAATCCTAATTCTATTAAACCAGAACCTTTAGCTTTGAAAGATACATAGTTGTACTGAGAATAATCAGCAGATAAAGTACCAGGTAATAAAGACTTGTACAATGTTAAATAATCATACTCGCTAGTTGCTTTTACTTCTGGGTTTCTGTTGATGGTATATTCATCATCTTGATACTCTCTATCAAAATCATTCCATACAAAGTAATTCTTTATTTCAGTATAACGTTTGTCATAATCTAATCCCCAGTTACCATCAGCATGATAAAAAGCATCTTCTACTTCACCATCTACTTTGATTAAGGCATCATATTCATAACCATCAGCAATATCAACAGATAAACTTTGTTGTATTTCAGTAGCTATTGAATTGTACCTATGTTTGATATTATTAGCGGTTTCAGAATATAACTCTACCATAGATACCTCAGCTGTATTGCCCGCTTTTGTGCTTCTTAATTTTACAATTAATTCACCTTTATCTCTATAAATTTTAGACGCATAGGTTTCAGGTGTTTTTTGAGTTTCTGTCTGTACTATTGGCATAAATGTTTTTAAGTTGTTTAAAACATCAGTAACTAATTTTTGCGTATCAGCAGGTTTTGTTGTCCAAACTTGGAAGTTGAACATATCATTAAACTTGTTGTAATTATTTACATACCAGTTGCTCTGAATAGTATAATTACTATCATTATTATTTTTAGCAACAGCAAAAGAAACAGCGTATTCAACCTCGCCACTTCGTTGCTTAATACCTTGCATTAAAAAGTTATAACCATTGATTTGAAGAGGCATAACATTTAAGATTTCAGCACCACGCAACCTATCACAAGATGCCTTAGTGTGGTTGTACACTTTATCTGATGTTTTTATACCTAATACAACACCCTTAGTTTTTCCATCAATAGAAAAATCTACAGACAATACTTCATCAGCGATGGTGTAATCTAAAATATCAGTTGGTGACGTAACATTTGCTACATTACCAGCTACTAATTCAGCAGGAAACATATCTAATAAAGTTTGCCCTTTACCTTGATAAGGTTGAACTGATTTCATTTTAGACTTGTTGTACAAGTTTTCAGAGGATTTTACAAATTCAGTTGGAACAGAATTCTTTTTTCTACCTACGTAGATTTTAGAGATGGCATCCCCCAAAGATTCAGATTCGATACCACCTGAGTTACCTCCTGAAGTGTTTCCTGAACTAATTCCGTACGCAAAATCTTGACTTAAATTATCTTCACCTCTTGATAAATTAATGGTACTTCTATTTTCGGTACCAACACTATCCCAATCATAAGTTTGTACTAAATCTGTAGTTGTTATACCAGCAGGAAGACCTGATGTAACTGTACTTACATCAACTTGTACTGTATACGAACCTCTAGGTAAATCAGTAAATAAGTAATTTCCATTAACATCAGTAATAACAGTTTTATTAGGTGCATAATTTGGTCTGTTAGAAATTAAGGTAACAGTTGCGCCCCCTAAACCATTTTCATTTGGGTCTTTAATTCCATCTCCATCTGTATCGAACCAAACTAAATCTCCAATTGACCCTAAGTCATTTGGTAGTACCGTAAACGTAACATCATCAGTAGTCGCAGCACAATCACCATCAGCAGCAATTGTATAACGAATTACGACAGTTGTATCAGTGTTGATATCATCAGGCGTATATGTAGATCCAGAGATTGAACCACCACCAGAAACGATTGACCAAGTACCCCCAGCAGGAGATCCTGATAAAGTTTTAGTTTCATCCTCAGTGATTGAAGCCGTAGACGTTGTATTATCAGCAACCACATCACAAACAGGAGTCACAGTAAAGCTAACATCATCAGAAGTAGCTGCACAGTCACCATCAGCAGCAATTGTATAACGAATCACAACAGTAGTATCAGTGTTGATATCATCAGGTGTATAAGTTGATCCAGAGATAGAACCACCACCAGAAACGATTGACCAAGTACCCCCAGCAGGAGATCCAGATAAAGTTTTAGTTTCATCTTCAGTGATTGAAGCAGTAGACGTTGTATTGTCAGCAACTACATCACAAACTGGAGTTACCGTAAAAGTAACATCATCAGTAGTCGCAGCACAATCACCATCAGCAGCAATTGTATAACGAATTACTACAGTAGTATCAGTATTGATATCATCAGGTGTATAAGTTGAACCAGAGATTGAACCACCACCAGAAACTATAGACCAAGTACCACCAGCAGGAGATCCTGTTAAAGTTTTAGTTTCACCTTCCGTGATTGAAGCCGTAGACGTTGTATTATCAGCAACCACATCACAAACAGGAGTCACAGTAAACGTAACATCATCAGAAGTAGCAGCACAATCACCATCAGCAGCAATTGTATAACGAATCACAACAGTAGTATCAGTGTTGATATCATCAGGAGTATATGTAGATCCAGAGATAGAACCACCACCAGAAACGATTGACCAAGTACCCCCAGCAGGAGATCCAGATAAAGTTTTAGTTTCATCTTCAGTAATAGAAGCTGTTGAAGTTGTATTATCAGCAACCACATCACAAACAGGAGTTACAGTAAAGCTAACATCATCAGAAGTAGCAGCACAATCACCATCAGCAGCAATTGTATAACGAATTATTACAGTAGTTTCAGTATTGATATCATCAGGTGTATACGTTGAACCAGAAATAGAACCACCACCAGAAACGATTGACCAAGTACCCCCAGCAGGAGATCCTGATAAAGTTTTAGTTTCATCCTCAGTGATTGAAGCCGTAGACGTTGTATTATCAGCAACCACATCACAAACAGGAGTCACAGTAAACGTAACATCATCAGAAGTAGCAGCACAATCACCATCAGCAGCAATTGTATAACGAATTATTACAGTAGTTTCAGTATTGATATCATCAGGTGTATACGTTGAACCAGAAATAGAACCACCACCAGAAACGATTGACCAAGTACCCCCAGCAGGAGATCCTGATAAGGTTTTAGTTTCATCCTCAGTGATTGAAGCAGTAGACGTTGTATTATCAGCAACTACATCACAAACTGGAGTTACCGTAAAAGTAACATCATCAGTAGTCGCAGCACAGTCACCATCAGCAGTAATTGTATAACGAATTACGATAGTAGTTTCAGTGTTGATATCATCAGGTGTATAAGTTGATCCAGAGATAGAACCACCACCAGAGATGATCGACCAAGTACCCCCAGCAGGAGATCCAGATAAAGTTTTAGTTTCATCTTCAGTAATAGAAGCAGTTGAAGTTGTATTATCAGCAACTACATCACATACAGGAGTAACAGTAAACGTAACATCATCAGAAGTAGCAACACAGTCCCCATCAGCAGCAATTGTATAACGAATTACGACAGTTGTATCAGTGTTGATATCATCAGGCGTATATGTAGATCCTGAGATTGAACCACCACCAGAAACGATTGACCAAGTTCCCCCAGCAGGAGATCCTGAAAGCGTTTTAGTTTCATCTTCAGTAATAGAAGCTGTTGAAGTTGTATTATCAGCAACCACATCACAAACAGGAGTTACAGTAAAGCTAACATCATCAGTAGTCGCAGCACAGTCACCATCAGCAGCAATTGTATAACGAATTACGATAGTAGTTTCAGTGTTGATATCATTAGGTGTATACGTTGATCCAGAGATAGAACCACCACCAGAAACGATTGACCAAGTACCACCAGCAGGCGTACCAGATAAAGTTTTAGTTTCATCTTCAGTAATAGAAGCAGTAGACGTTGTATTGTCAGCAACTACATCACATACAGGAGTCACTGTAAATGTAACATCATCAGAAGTAGCAACACAGTCCCCATCAGCAGCAATTGTATAACGAATTACGACAGTAGTTTCAGTATTGATATCATCAGGAGTATAAGTTGATCCAGAGATAGAACCACCACCAGAAACGATTGACCAAGTACCCCCAGCAGGAGATCCAGATAAAGTTTTAGTTTCATCTTCAGTAATAGAAGCTGTTGAAGTTGTATTATCAGCAACCACATCACAAACAGGAGTTACAGTAAAGCTAACATCATCAGTAGTCGCAGCACAGTCACCATCAGCAGCAATTGTATAACGAATTACGACAGTAGTTTCAGTATTGATATCATCAGGAGTATACGTAGATCCAGAGATAGAACCACCACCAGAAACGATTGACCAAGTACCCCCAGCAGGCGCACCCGATAAAGTTTTAGTTTCATCTTCTGTGATTGAAGCCGTAGACGTTGTATTGTCAGCAACTACATCACAAACTGGAGTTACAGTAAACGTAACATCATCAGAAGTAGCAACACAGTCACCATCAGCAGCAATCGTATAACGAATTACGACAGTTGTATCTGTGTTGATATCATCAGGTGTATAAGTTGATCCAGAGATAGAACCACCACCAGAAACGATTGACCAAGTACCCCCAGCAGGAGATCCTGATAAAGTTTTAGTTTCATCCTCAGTGATTGAAGCCGTAGACGTTGTATTGTCAGCAACTACATCACAAACAGGAGTCACAGTAAACGTAACATCATCAGTAGTCGCAGCACAGTCACCATCAGCAGCAATCGTATAACGAATTACAACAGTAGTATTAGTATTGATATCATCAGGTGTATACGTAGATCCAGAGATTGAACCACCACCAGAAACGATTGACCAAGTACCCCCAGCAGGTGCACCAGATAAAGTTTTAGTTTCATCTTCAGTGATTGAAGCAGTTGAAGTTGTATTGTCAGCAACTACATCACAAACAGGAGTTACAGTAAAAGTAACATCATCAGAAGTTGCCAAACAGTCACCATCAGCAGCAATCGTATAACGAATTACGACAGTAGTATCTGTGTTGATATCATCAGGTGTATAAGTTGATCCAGAGATAGAACCACCACCAGACACGATTGACCAAGAACCACCAGCAGGCGAACCGCTTAAAGTTTTAGTTTCATCTTCAGTGATTGAAGCAGTTGGAGTTGTATTGATTGCTGTTATACAGATTGGAGTTACTGTAAAAGTTACATCGTCTGAAATAGCACTACAAGTTCCATTTGCTGGTAAAGTATATCTTAACTTAACAGTAGTATTTGTATTAATATTGTTTGGAATATAAGTATTACCATTTATTGTTCCACCACCAGAAACAATAGACCAGGTTCCACCAGCAGGTGAAGCTGTTAATGTTTTGGTTTGATTCTCTGTAATGCTTGCTCCAGAAGTAGTATTGTTAATTGTTATTTCAGCAGGTTCAGATATTGTTAAATCTGCTCCCAAATCTATAGGATAATCATTATCGCCCCATTTTGCCCAAACATCATATGTACCTGGAGCTAAATTTGAATAAGTTACACTACCAGAATCATCACCTACTTTAGATTGATAATTATTACCACCATCTAAACTAAATACAATGTTAGTTCTTGATGTATTATCTCCAAAAGTAATAGTTATTGAACCATCACCTAAACCGTAACAAGTAACATCTGTTTTTGTTGCTGATGCAGTTGGTAATGCTTCTACTGTAAAAGTTACATCATCAGTTGTAGCAGCACAATCACCATCAGCAGCAATTGTATAACGAATTTTTACAGTTTCATTTGATATGATATCTGCTGGAGTATAAGTGTTTCCATTGATAGTTCCTCCACCAGAAATAATAGACCAAGTTCCTCCAGCAGGAGAACCCGTTAATGTTTTTGTTTCTACTTCGCTTATTGTTGTATTTGATGTAGTATTGTCAGCAACTACATCACACACAGGAGTTACTGTAAACGTAACATCATCAGAAGTAGCTGCACAAGATCCATCTGCAGCAATTGTATATCTTAAGGTTACATTTGTATTTGTGTTAACATCTGCAGGAGTATATGTAGTACCATTAATAGCACCACCACCAGAAACTATAGACCAAGTACCACCTGCAGGTGAACCAGATAAAGTTTTAGTTTCGCTTTCTGTAATTGAAGCTGTTGTTGTTGTGTTATCAGCAACATCACATGTTACACAAATGCTTACTTCTACTGCATCTAAATCGTAATCTGTATTATTAATGTTACCTTTATCAAACGCTAAGTATCTAAAATCTTTGTTAGCGGTAACAGTAGTTGTAATAAAACTATTTGATGAAGTTTGAGGTGTTGTAGGATGATTTGTAAAACCAGAGTTAGCCGAAGTAGATTCAGATAAATCAATATAAGCTGTTCCGTTTACACCACTTCTTACACGCCATGTAATTTTATATTCAGTCCCAGCAGGGAAAACCTGATTGAAATCTAAAATTAATTGTTGATTACTGCTATGTATTTCTGCATAATTACCATCAGCAGCACCAGAAACATTATTTCTTCCATTTACATTGTTTTGATCACTTTGATAAGAAGCGTAAGTTGATGTACATGAAACCCCTGGTATAGTATAGTTATAATCTGTAAAGCAACTATCGATGTTATTAAAAACTCTTACAATATAACTTACCGCGTTTTGAGAGGTGTTTGATACTAATGTAGAAGGCAATGAACTAGGAATTTCTGTTGCAGTTGCAATTGTTGTAGGTCCATCATAGCTACCAGCATTCAAAGTGCTAACCCCATAAAAATATGCGTTAGAAGCTGAATTTAAAATAATCTCACCATTATTAGGTGTATTTACACTTGTGGTAATTGAAGGTGAAGTTGGGCAGCAATTTGAAGATGTGTTTTGATTTAGTAAAATTTCTGGTTGTAAATTATTATCTACAGGTAATAACCAATAAACATCAGATTTTTGTAATGTTTCATTAATTACCCAATTTTTTAAATTTGTAGCATAATAAGTATTTCCATTTTTGCCTGTCCAACTGTAATTATAATCTGAAACGTTAAGATTGTTTGTCCAACTCCAAACTACTATCTGTATTGCTTTATAAAAATTATTTGTTAAAGAAGAGGGTTGAGAATTTGGTGCATAATTGGGGTGTTCTATAACCGACATTGTACGTTGTACTCTCTCTCTTATTATAGATGCAGACAAGTTTGGGTTATTAAAACTGATATCACTTGCAGGTGTTAATGTAGTATTGTAGATGTCATTTTCTTTTGGTGCATCATCTCCAAGACTTAAACAAAAAGATGGTACTCCACTATTGTTTAAAGTTGATCTAGAAATACCATAACTTGAGCCTTCTGTTATTAAAACAGAGGTTTCAGGCGAACAAACGCTACTTTGATTGGCTGCTGAGTACAAGTTTATTACAGAAAAATCTTCAACACTTGTTTTGGTTTTAGATTTTGACATGATTCCACTAGACAGGCGTATACTTTCTTTACTATCGTAATTTAGATTGTTTTGAGAATATAAATCAGCAGAATAGATAAATGAAATTAAAACTAAAAGCAATATCTTATTGCTGTGCGATTGAAATAGAAATGCTTTTAAATTATTAAAAAATGAAAATGTGTTTGAGCTTACTGTCCTGTTGTGTGTAATTCCATTTAACATAGTGAAAAGGATTATAATTAGAGGTTCTTTATGAAAAACTAAAATCTTTTTTTAATAATTATTTTTGGTCAGAAAATAATTAGTGTAGTAAAAGAATAAAACTAAATAGCGTCAACTGTTAATTAAGATGACTTTTGGTTTGGTTTTTAGCTGTTTAAGCTGTATTTGTATATTGTGTTTTTTTTGATTTTAATAGTCTAAGTAATGTATTCGTATCCATTTTAAAAGTCTTTAGTTAAGGGTAATAACTTTAAATTTCAATAACAAAATTATTTATTTTAAGGGTTTTTATGGGGTTGTCTTCGGTAGAAAACAAATTCATATCGTTCAATTACAATTTTCTTTCTTTGTAAAAGAATTATAAATAATTAGTAAGATTTGGGGAAAATACAAGGGTTTTTAAACAGCTAAATTGATGATGCTGAGTAAAAAATGGACTAAAAGATAACGCTATTTGATTGCCTTATAATGAATAGCGGATTACTATTGCAAAAGGTATTAGTTTGTTTTAGGTTCTTTGGATTTGTCGGGTTTTAATTTAAATTTTTCGGGTTAAGGGTGTGCAAATATAAATATAAAATGGAATTACACAAACTTTTTAAGGTTAAATATGTGTTTGTTATTGTTTGTTAGTCAGTAGTTTGTGTTTCTTGATAAGTTTTAACGAATTTAAAATTACCGAAAATAATATACCATAAGACACAATTACTTATGTTTTAAATATTGTAATTTATCTTAAACCTAATGTCTTTTTTTTAGCTAAAAATAATCCTACAAAAGTGACTAACCCATTTAAAATTAGCAGAGCAAAACCAAAATCGAAACTAAAATAAGTCAAGCATATAAAATTAATAAAATAGGTAATAAACGGCGATAAAATACAAATAGCAGGTACAAGCTTATCATTTACTTTTGCTTTGGTAAATAATCCAAAAGCGTACAAGCCTAATAGTGGTCCATAAGTATAATTAGCAAAGGTGAATATTTTGGCAATTACACTTTCGTCAGCAATAAAATATTTAAAAACAAGAATGGTTGCTATTAAAACAAAAGAAAAAATAATATGGATTTTTTTTCGTGTTTTTTCTTGTTCAAGTTCAGTTTTCTTTTTGTCGATTTCTAAAATATCAATACTAAAAGAAGTAGTTAGAGAGGTTAATGCAGAATCTGCGCTAGAATAAGCAGCAGCAATTAATCCTAATAAAAAGAAAATAGCAGTTGCTAAACCTAAAGTGCCTTTGGTTGCAATTATTGGAAAAAGCTGGTCTTTATGTGCGTCAATTCCGTTTTTTTGTGCATAATCTGTTAAAAGCACTCCCAATGCTAAAAAGAAAAAGTTTACAATTACCAAAACAATAGTAAACCAAAACATGTTTTTTTGAGCATCTTTTAAGTTTCTACAGGTTAAGTTTTTTTGCATCATATCTTGGTCTAAGCCAGTCATAACAATAGCTACAAAAGCACCTGCTAAAAAACGTTTCCAGAAATAATCGCCAGTTTTTACATCATCAAAAAAGAAGGTTTTAGATAGTTCATTATCTGCAACATAAGAAAAAATATTACTGATTTGCATTTCGTCAGAAATCGTGTAAATACAAACCCCAACAGCAATTAACATAAATAAAGTTTGTAACGTATCTGTCCAAACAATAGTTTTTATTCCGCCTTTAAAGGTGTATAACCAAATCAATAAAATAGTGATAGTAACAGTTACCCAAAAAGGAATTCCATAAGCATCAAACAATAAAAGTTGAAGTACGTTTGCTACTAAAAACAGACGAAAAGCAGCACCAATTGTTCTAGATAATAAGAAAAAAGAGGCACCTGTTTTGTAAGAATATTTTCCAAATCTATCTTCTAAGTAGGTGTAAATTGATGTTAAATTAAGTCGATAATAAAGTGGTAATAGCACTAATCCAATTACAGCATAACCAACAACATAACCCAATACCATTTGCATATAACTCATGCTTTGCGCTTCTACCCAACCAGGAACCGAAATAAATGTAACTCCAGAAAGCGAAGCACCAATCATACCAAAAGCAACCAAATACCAAGGAGATGAGTTGTTTGCTTTAAAAAATGTTTTGTTATTGGCAGATTTTCCTGTAAAATAAGATATAAGAATCAGTACAGTAAAATATCCAACGATTAATAAAATGATATGAAGTGGTTGCATTAGTAAATTACGAATTTCGAATTGTGAGATACGAATATAATCTATTTAAAAAATAATGCAATAATTTATAATTCGTAATTGTTAATTCCTAATTTTGCAATATGGATTTTTCATCAAAAATTTTAGAAAATGCAGTGAGTGAAGTTTCACGTTTGCCAGGAATAGGAAAACGAACAGCATTGCGTTTGGTGTTGCATTTGTTAAAACAACCTTCTGAACATACCAAATATTTGTCTGAAGCTTTGCTGCATGTAAGAAACGATGTTAAAAGTTGCGAAAAATGTCATAATATTTCTGATACTGTTTTGTGCGATATTTGTCAGAATTCAAAAAGAAATCCAGAAATAGTTTGTGTAGTTGAAGATATTAGAGATGTAATGGCCATTGAGAGTACTTCTCAATTTAATGGATTGTACCATGTTTTAGGAGGAAAAATATCGCCAATTGAAGGCATTGGACCACAAAATTTAAAAATCGATTCATTAGTGCAAAAAGTAGCAAGTGGAGAAATTAAAGAATTAATTTTTGCATTAAGCTCTACTATGGAAGGTGATACTACAAACTTTTACATCTATAAACAACTACAAAAATATGAGATTATAACATCAACCATAGCAAGAGGAATTGCAGTTGGTGATGAATTAGAATATGCAGATGAGGTTACTTTGGGTAGAAGTATAATAAATAGAATTCCTTTTGAACAGAGTATTAAGAGTTAGTAACACATTAAACTTTAATGGTTAAAATAGGTTTCAATGCTTTTTTAGATAAGGTTTTGGTAACACTGGCAGCAAATAAATGAGCTAAACCGCTTCTACCATGTGTGCTTAAAGCAATTAAATCAGCATTAATATCTTTAGAGAAATTTAAAATACCTTTTTCAATAGAAGTGTCGTTGTAAATATGAATAGCATATTTGGGTAAATCAAATTCTTTAATAAAAAGCTTTATTCTTTTAGTAGACTCCTGTGTGCTTTCAAAACGAGAAGGTGTATTTACCTTTAGCAAATGTATTTCACTTTTAAAGTGATTGGTAAAGTTTAAAAACTTTTTAAACACTTCTTTTTTATCGTCATTCTTAAAGCTAGAGGCAAAAACCAAGTTTCTTAATTTAAATTTTTTAGTATCTTTTTTTACAACAATAACAGGTGCTTTTGATGTTCGTACCACTTTTTCTGTATTCGAGCCAATTAAAATTTCTTCAAAGTCAGAGTGTCCTTTAGAACCCATTATAATTAAATCTGCTTCAATTTTATCTGCATATTTTAAAATGCCTTCATGCGGATGTTGAAAGCGAATAGCATGATGTACTTCTGTGTTTTTATAAAAATAAAGCTATTTAAACTCAAGCATTCGTTCTTTTACTTTTCTCAAATACAACATGCTTTCAGGAATACTAAAATTTGTTCCAGCACCCATATCTACAATTCCAGTTGGTAATTCTATCATGTGTAAAAGGTATACTTCACTTTTCGATTTTTTAGCAATTTTAGCTGCCATTTTAGAAGCAAATTCAGATTTTTTAGAAAAATCTATAGGTACAAGTATTTTATTCATAGTTAAAAAATTAAATAGAATTAGGTTTATTTAAAGTTACAAAAATAATTGAATATGAATCACTTTGTTTAATTGTAAACAATTTGTATATTTGCACCGATTTTAACAATAAATGGTAAATGAAGGGGACTTAAAGTCCCCTCTTTTTATACTCAAAATCAATATTTTTTTGATAATTTTATAGACTCTAAAAATGAATCAAACCAAAGTAAAAGATTTAGTAGAAGAAGCTTTAGCGTTAAATGAATCGTTGTTTTTGATAGATTTATCTATATCAACAAACAATAAAATTCAAGTTACTGTTGATGGTGATCATGGTGTTCCTTTAAGTGAGTGCATTAGAATTAGTAGAAATGTAGAGCATAATTTAGATAGAGAAGAAGAAGATTTTTCTTTAGAAGTTACCACTCCAGATATTTCACATCCCTTAAAAGAGAAAAGACAGTATAAGAAAAACATCAACAGAATACTAAAAGTAAAAACTGCAGATGAAGAGTTAGAGGGTACTTTAACAGAAGCAGATGACGAAAAAATAGTACTCAATTGGAAAGCAAGAGAACCAAAACCCATAGGTAAAGGAAAAGTTACTGTACAAAAAACAGCAACTTTAACATACAAAGATATTAAAGAAGCAAAAGTGAAGATTGTATTTTAAGTAAAGATGTAATGGAAAATATAGCGTTAATTGATTCGTTTTCAGAATTTAAAGATAATAAAAGCATAGACAGAGTAACATTAATGTCTATTTTAGAAGAAGTATTTAGAGCTGCTTTAAAACGTAAGTTTGGTTCTGATGATAATTTTGATATCATTATTAACCCAGATAAAGGAGATTTAGAAATTTGGAGAAATAGAGTAGTAGTTGCAGATGGCTTTTCTGAAGATGATAACGAAGAAATTGAATTAAGCGAAGCAAGATTAATTGAGCCAGATTTTGAAATTGGTGAAGATGTATCTGAAGAAGTAAAATTAATTGATTTAGGTAGAAGAGCAATTTTAGCATTACGTCAAAATTTAATTTCTAAAATATACGAGCACGATAGTACAAACATATTTAAGCAATTTAAAGATTTAGAAGGCGATCTGTATAGTGCAGAAGTGCACCACATTCGTCATAATGCAATTATTTTGTTAGATGATGATGGTAACGAAATTGTATTGCCAAAAAGCGAACAAATACGTTCAGATTTTTTTAGAAAAGGCGATTCTGTAAGAGGTGTTATTAAATCTGTAGAATTAAGAGGTAACAAACCAGCAATCATATTATCTAGAACAGCACCTGCGTTTTTAAATAAATTATTCGAACAAGAAATTCCTGAAGTTTTCGACGGTTTAATTACTGTAGAAGGTGTTGCAAGAATACCAGGAGAAAAAGCAAAAGTAGCTGTAGATTCTTATGATGATAGAATAGATCCTGTTGGTGCTTGTGTAGGTGTTAAAGGTTCTAGAATTCACGGAATTGTACGTGAATTAGGAAACGAAAACATTGATGTGATTAATTATACCAAAAACCAACAATTATTCATTTCAAGAGCATTGAGTCCTGCAAAGGTAACCTCAATGGAAATTGAAATGTATGAAGAAGAAAAAAATGGTAAAAAAGGACGAGTTAGCGTTTTATTAAGACCAGAAGAAGTATCAAAAGCAATTGGTAGAGGTGGTGTTAATATTCGTTTGGCAAGTGAGTTAACAGGCTACGAAATTGATGTTAAACGAGAAGGTTTAGAAGAAGAAGACGTAGAGTTAACAGAATTTGCAGATGAAATAGAAAGTTGGATTATTAGTGAGTTTACTAAAATAGGTTTAGATACTGCAAGAAGCGTACTTGAAACAAGTGTTGCAGAATTGGTAAAAAGAACCGATTTAGAAGAAGAAACCATTATAGACGTTCAAAGAGTTCTAAAAGAAGAATTCGAAGAATAATATAGTATAGAAGTAAAGTAAAAATTATATTTTTACAATTATAAAGTTAAAAAGAATATATGTCTGTAGGCAAAACAATAAGGCTTAACAAAGTTCTAAGAGAATTAAACATTTCTTTGGATAGAGCAGTAGAATATTTAGCAAAAAATGGTCACGAAATAGAAGCGAGACCAACCACTAAAATTTCTGGTGAAATCTATTCAGTGCTTCAAGATGGCTTTCAAACTGACGCAAATAAAAAGGCGGCATCTAAAGAAGTTGGTGAAGAAAAACGAAAAGAAAAAGAGGCAATTCGTTTAGAATTAGAAGCTAAATTAGAGAAGAAAAGAGCAGAAGAAGCAAAAAAAGAAGAAGTCCTTAAGGCCAAAGCAGATAAATTAGCGTTTAAAACTGTTGGCAAAATAGATATTGATAAAGCAGGTAAAAAATCTGTAGAACCAATAGAGCCAAAAGAAGCACCTAAAGTGGCTGAAGCACCAAAAGTGGCTGAAGCACCAAAAGTAGCTGAAGCACCAAAAGAAGTAGAGGAACCAAAAGTGGCAGAGGAACCAAAAGTAGTTGAAACCCCAAAAGTTGCGCCTGCAGCTGAGGTTATAGAAACTCCAAAAGCCGAAGTTCCAATACCAACTAAAGAAGAGAAACCTGTGGTAGAAACAGCTAAAGTTGTTAAGCAAACACCTCCTGTTAAAAAAACAGTTTCTGCTATAGAAAAAGCAGCTTCTAAGGTAGATATTAAAAAAGATAATAAAAACGATAGTTCTAAAGCAGATGCAAAAACTGAAGAGGTTACTCCAGAAAATGCAGAAGCAATTAAAACACAATATAAAAAGTTAGAAGGCCCTAATTTTACAGGTAAAAAAATTGATCTTAAACAATTTGAAAGACCTAAAAAGAAAAAGCCTGAAGCTAAAAAGCCAGCTACTACAGATCCTAAGAAAAAGCGTAAGCGTATTAGTAAGCCCGCAAATTCTAGACCAGGTAATAACAACAATAGAGGAAATAATAGACCAGGTCAAGCAAATAATAGACCAGGATTTAGAGGTAGAGGTAATCAAAGAACACCTGTTAAAAAAGAAGAACCAACAGAAGCAGAAATCCAAAAGCAGGTTAGAGAAACTCTAGAAAAACTGCAAGGAAAATCTTCTAGAGGTAAAGGTGCCAAATATCGTAGAAACAAAAGAGATGCTCATAAAGAGCAAACAGAAGCTGAATTAGAAGCACAAGCATTAGACAATAAAATCTTAAAAGTAACCGAGTTTGTTACTGTAAGTGAAGTTGCAACAATGATGGATGTGCCTGTAACTCAAATTATTTCTTCTTGTATGATGTTAGGAATGATGGTAACAATGAATCAGCGTTTAGACGCTGAAACCCTTGTTATTGTTGCAGAAGAATTTAACTATAAGGTAGAATTTGTTGGTGCAGAAGTAGAAGAATCAATAGAAGAAGTAGAAGATAAACCAGAAGATTTAGAGTTAAGAGCACCAATTATTACTGTAATGGGGCACGTAGATCATGGTAAAACATCTTTATTAGATTACATTAGAAAAGCAAATATTGTTGATGGCGAAAGTGGAGGTATTACACAACACATTGGTGCTTATTCCGTAAATGTTGGCGATCAAAAAATTGCGTTTTTAGATACACCTGGTCACGAAGCCTTTACAGCAATGCGTGCTAGAGGTGCTCAAGTTACAGATTTAGTTATTATTGTGGTTGCTGCTGATGATGATGTAATGCCGCAAACTAAAGAAGCAATTTCTCATGCACAAGCAGCAGGAGTGCCAATTATTTTTGCAATCAACAAGATTGATAAACCAAACGCAAATCCTGATAATGTAAAAACACAACTTTCTTCAATGAATTTATTGATAGAAGAATGGGGTGGTAATATTCAATCTCAAGATATCTCAGCAAAAACAGGTCAAGGAATTGATGAATTGTTAGAGAAAGTTTTATTAGAAGCCGAAGTTTTAGAATTAAAAGCGAATCCTAATAAAAATGCTGTAGGTACTGTTGTAGAAGCACTTTTAGATAAAGGTAGAGGGTATGTAACTACAATTTTAGTACAAGCAGGTACTCTTAAAATTGGCGATTATATTTTAGCAGGTAAACATAGTGGTAAAGTAAAAGCTATGTTTGATGATAAAGGAAAGAAATTAAAAATAGCAGGTCCATCAACTCCAGTATCTATTTTAGGTTTAGATGGTGCACCACAGGCTGGTGATAAGTTTAACGTGTTTGAAGACGAAAGAGAAGCAAAACAAATTGCCTCTAAACGATCGCAATTACAACGTGAGCAATCTGTAAGAACTCAGAAAACTTTAACCCTTGATGAAATTGGACGTAGAATTGCATTAGGAGACTTTAAAGAATTAAACATCATCTTAAAAGGAGATGTAGATGGTTCTGTAGAAGCGTTAACAGATTCTTTCCAAAAATTATCTACTGAAGAAATTCAAGTTAATATTTTACATAAAGGTGTTGGTGCAATTACCGAAAGTGATGTATTATTAGCAACAGCATCAGACGCAATTATTGTTGGGTTTAATGTTAGACCACAAGGTAATGCAAGAGCAGTAGCAGATAGAGAAGAAGTAGATATTAGAACATACTCAATTATCTATGCTGCAATTAATGACCTAAAAGATGCCATGGAAGGAATGTTATCTCCTGAAATGAAAGAAGAGGTTACAGGTAATGTAGAAATTAGAGAAGTATATAAGATTTCTAAAGTGGGTAATATTGCTGGTTGTATGGTAATGTCTGGTAAAATCTATAGAGATTCTAAAATACGAATCATTAGAGATGGTATCGTTGTTCACGATGGTGGTTTAACATCATTAAAACGATTTAAAGACGATGTTAGAGAAGTTGCTAAAGGATATGATTGTGGTATACAAATTAAAAACTATAATGATATTCAACAAGGTGATGTTATTGAAGCTTATAAAGAAGTAGCAGTTAAAAAGAAATTAAAATAATAGACTTTTTTTTAAAATAATAAAACTCCAAAACGCATTTAGTTTTGGAGTTTTTTTTAGTTTAATATTTTATTTATTCTTAGCCATAAATCATCATCAAAGTTAGACAGCGCAAAATTAGATCCTTCAACAGACGCTCCCATTCTTATTATCACCAAATCTTGACTAGGGATTATATAAATTTTTTGGTCATTTTTACCCAAAGCACAAAACAAATCATTGGGTGCATTCGGAATTAATTTACCCTGAAATTCAAATTGGCTCTGAGGCAATTTATAGGATGATTTTCCATTCAACCACCACAAATAGCCATAAGCCTTATTTATATTTTGAGAAGAATTTGTAGCATCTTTCAAAAAATCTTCAGATACAATTTGGTCGTTTTCCCATTTTCCATTTGAAGCAATTAAAAGTCCAAAACGAGCCATACTTTTTGTATTGCTCCAAAATACACTAAGATCATCAAGATTTCTCCAAATTCCAGACATACCAATTTTATATTTTAACTTCTCATTAAAATAGGTAGAAAAATCTTGTTGACTTGCAGTAGCAATTACTTCTTGCATTTTTACATAAACATTATGATACGCCCATCTACTGCCAGAATCAGCAAGATAAATTAAGTTTTCGGGAGACACAGCATCCCCTTGGGTATCATCTAAACCAGAATCCATAGACAATAAGTTTTTGCATAGAATTAAATCTTCCTTTTCTTTAAGAATACTTGTCCAACCAACACCTAAATAATCAGAAACTTTAGTGTTTAGGTCTATCAAACTTTCGTCTTGGGCAATTCCTGCTAATGTAGATGTAAGTGTTTTTCCAGCACTTGCCCAATACCAAGCTGTATTTGCTGTATGTTAAAATAAGCTTCAATAACAATTTTGCCTTTGTGCAATACCATAAAACTTTTAGTGTTTTTCTCTTCTAAAAAAGTCAAAAGAGGTTCAAGTTGATTTTCATTCCAGTTTAAATCTGCGATTGATTTTGTTGCCCATTCTGATGAATTTATGGGCGGAAAATAGATACTAGAATCAATGGGTTCTTGTTGAATTGCAGAAACAGTTTTGTCTGAACTGCAATTGTATAGACAAAAAAGTAGTATAAAATAGAAAATTGGCTCATTTACATTAGACGAATTTTTTAGAAAAAGGTTTAAATGGTATCTTTGGTAAAAATACTCATCATGAAGAAATTTATTTACCTATTATTTTCAATTGTAATCTTTTATTCTTGCGTAACAAAAGAAAAACAGCCAGAAGTTGTTTTTAAAAAATATGATGAAACAGCTGAATTAGAAAAGCAACAAAACCATTCTAAAAAAAGAATGCAGTTCAAACTTTTTCAATCTAAAGTTTTAGATATGAATTCGGTTTTTGAGCCATTTAAAGAAGATTTAGCCTATTTTTCAGAAGATGATTATCAATCTTTAAAACCATTAATTTTAGAGCAAAATATACCTACACTGCAAAAAAGTGTTAAAGAAGGTAAATTAACCTATGAAAAACTAACGTTGTTTTATTTATATAGGATAAGAAAATTTGAAAGTGATTCTACAAAATCTCTAAATTCAATTATCGCTTTAAATCCTGATGTGTTAAAAGAAGCGAGAGCAAAAGATCAAAATAAAACGAGTGTTTCTGAATTTTCTATGTATGGAATGCCAATTTTATTGAAAGATAATATTAACACCAAAGAAATGCCAACTACTGCAGGAGCATTGGCTTTGCAAAGAAATTTTACTAAAAATGATGCTTTTATTGTTCAGAAATTAAAAGAAAATGGTGCTTTAATTCTAGGAAAAGTCAACTTGAGTGAATGGGCTTATTTTTTCTGTTCTGGTTGTCCTTTAGGATATTCTGCTATTGGTGGTCAAACTTTAAATCCTTATGGAAGAGGCGAATTTGAAACAGGAGGAAGCTCTGCAGGAAGTGGTGTAACAGTTGCTGCAAATTTTGCAGTAGCTGCTGTTGGTACAGAAACTGCAGGCTCAATTACTTCTCCTTCAAGTCAAAATTCTGTGGTTGGTTTAAAACCAACAATTGGTGTATTAAGTAGAACAGGTATAGTACCAATTTCATCAACTTTAGATACTCCTGGACCCATGACTAAAAATGTAATTGATAATGCCATTTTTATGGATGACATGTTAGGTTTTGATAAAAATGATACTGCATCAAAACAAATCAAAGAAAAACACTATAACAATGGTTTTAAAAATGATTTAAAAGGTATAAAATTAGGCGTTTTAAAAAATTTATTATCAGATTCAATTTATGCTTTAAATATTAATCAATTAAAAAAAGCAGGTGCAGAAATTGTAGAAATTACGCCACCAGAAATTTCTTTTAGCGGTTTTACAACCTTACTTAATATAGATATGAAACACGATTTACCAACATATTTAGCAGAACAAGCTGATAAATCTATCTATGTAAAAGATGTTAAAAGTGTGGTGGATTTTAACCTTAAAGATTCTTTGCTAAGAGCACCTTATGGGCAACAATTATTTGATGGAATAGTAAAAGATGCTACTACTTTAGAAGAATTGGAAGTGGTAAAAGCTAGTTTAAAAAGTGAGGGCGAAAAATATTTACAAGCTTTAAACGATGAAAATTTAGACGCTATTTTGTCTATCAATAATTATCATTCTGGTATTGCAGCTGTTGCTTTACACCCAACATTAACAGTGCCTATGGGTTATAAAACTTCTGGAGAGCCCATAAGTTTAACCTTTGTAGGTAAGCGTTTTTCTGAACGCAAATTATTAGAAATTGGCTATGCTTTTGAGCAGTTAACGAAAGCTAGAAAAATGCCTGAAAACTATAAATAATTTATGTAAACAACTCGTTGGTAAATAAATATTGACTTAAAATTTTCTTTGATTCTAAATCATTGTCTACCAACCATTTTAAAAAGTTAGTTACTCTTTCTTTTTTCATTTGTCCACATTTTGATGCATCACCAAAATAAGGAGCAGACATTTGCAAAGATTTTTCTAAATCGATATTTTTCAAATCATATTCAGTTACATATTTGGCTAATATTTCTTTAGAAGCTTCTATGTTGTTTTTAACATATAAAAAACCTTGTTGAGTGGCTTTCACGAAGTTTGAATAAACGTCTTTGTATTGTTCTACATGCTCTTGCTTTGCTAAAATAATTGGCGAATAACAATAAGGCACATTAAAATCTTTCATCGAAAATTGATGCAATTCAATACCTTTTGTTGCTGCTTCAACACCTTCCCAATTGTCAAAAATCCAAGTAGCATCTGCTTTGCCCTCTAATAAAGTATTCCAAATACCTAACTTTTCAGGATAATTAATTAGTATATTTCCAGTTCCGCCATCATTTTTAATCATTTCTTTTACAATATGATCTTCATAACGAGCCTTATAAGAAGCATAAATTTTACCATCTAAGTTTTTTGGCGAAGTAATATTTGCCGATTTTAAAGAAGCAATAGCGCTTAAATCTTCTTGTAAAATAGCGTAAATGGCAACTGCATTTACTTTATTAGTTTTGTTATTTAAACTGATAACTGTCTCAAAAGGGGCAATTGCAAAATCGGCTAAATCCAATTCTAACTTTTTACCAGGTGTCATTGCATAATTATCTTCTTTCGGATTTAATATTTCAAGTTCAATATCAACATCACTGTAAAATCCTAATTCTTTGGCGATAAAAAATCCTATATGATTGGTATTTGGTGTCCAATCTAAAGCTAATTTAAGTATTGTCATTTGTTGTTGTATCTTTTAATATTTATATCGAATAAATCCGTATAATATGGGTTTTTGGTTATTATCAATTTGTAAAGCTAATTTACTCGAAATCGATTTTATAAAAAAATAAATACCATCTCAATAATTTTTTTAAAATGTATATTTGCAGTTGATAAAACAGAAAGGAATGCGTACAAAATCTATCAAAAAAAATAAAATAAATGTAGTGACTTTAGGTTGCTCAAAAAACATTTATGATAGTGAAGTGTTAATGGGGCAACTAAAAGCCAATGGTAAAAATGTTGTTCATGAGGATGAAAATGATGATGGAAATATTGTGGTTATCAATACCTGTGGATTTATTGGAAAAGCCAAAGAAGAATCTATAGATACTATATTGCACTACGCTCAAAGAAAAGAAGCTGGCGAAATTGATAAAGTTTTTGTTTCTGGATGTTTGAGTGAGCGTTATAAACCAGATTTAGAAAAAGAAATTACCAACGTAGACCAGTATTTTGGTACGCATGATTTACCAAACTTATTACAAGCTCTAGAAGCCGATTATAAGCACGAATTAATTGGAGAGCGTTTAACAACAACCCCAAAGCATTATGCTTATTTAAAAATTGCAGAAGGTTGCGATCGTCCTTGTTCTTTCTGCGCAATTCCTTTAATGCGAGGTAAACACAGATCTACACCAATTGAAGATATTGTAACTGAAGCAGAAAAGTTAGCAGCCAATGGCATTAAAGAAATTATGTTAATCGCCCAAGATTTAACGTATTATGGCTTAGATATTTATAAAAAACGTGCTTTAGCTCAATTATTAGAAGCTTTGGCAAAAGTTGAAGGAATAGAGTGGATTAGAATGCATTATGCTTTTCCTACTGGTTTTCCTATGGATGTTTTAGAGGTGATGAAACGTGAGCCTAAAGTGTGTAATTATTTAGATATTCCTTTGCAACATATTAATACTGAGTTGTTAAAATCGATGAAAAGAGGCACAACACACAAAAAAACAACAGCCTTAATCCATAAATTTAGAGAAGTGGTGCCAGAAATGGCCATTAGAACTACATTAATTGTTGGTTATCCAGGAGAAACCGAAGAAATGTTTCAAGAATTAAAAGATTGGGTAGAAGAGATGCGTTTTGAAAGATTAGGCGCTTTTGAATATTCGCACGAAGAAAATACTGGAGCTTATGTTTTAGAAGATGATGTACCTGCTGATGTTAAGTTTAAAAGAGTGAATGAAATTATGGAAGTGCAATCTCAAATTTCTTGGGAATTGAATCAACAAAAAATAGGTAAAACCTTTCGTTGTTTATTTGATCGAAAAGATGGTGAATATTTCTACGGACGTACAGAATCTGATTCTCCAGATGTAGATAACGATGTTTTAGTAGATGCCAGAGAACATTATATAAAAATTGGCGAGTTTGTAGATATTACCATTCATGATGCTGGCGATTACGATTTGTATGGTACACCCACAAAAAAAGCAGCTAAACCGTTAAGTTTAAAACAAAAAAGAAAGGCTTAAAAACATTTAGATACATTAAATTATAACGTTATGAAAAGAAGAAACTTCATTAAAAAAGCCTCAGTTACAGGTTTGGGTTTGGTAACAGTTTCTTCGGTGTTAACACATTGTGATGAACCTTTAGCAAGAAATAAGAAAGTAATTGCAGTTGCTGATGGGGTAAAACCCATGGTTATTGCAACTTGGAAAACCGATTTAGCAGTGGAAACAGCAGCTAAAGTTTTAGAAAAAGGAGGCAACGCTTTAGATGCTGTAGAACAAGGATGTAGAATAGAAGAAGCGAATGAAAAAGGAAAATCTGTTGGTAAAGGTGGCTTACCAGATAGAGATGGAAACGTTACTTTAGACGCTTGCATTATGAATGATAAAGGAGATTATGGTGCAGTGTTAGGAGTAAAAAACATTAAACATGTAATTTCTGTGGCTAGAAAAGTTATGGAAGATACCCCACATGTTATGCTTGTAGGTGATGGTGCAGAACAATTTGCAGTTGCTAAAGGTTTTAAAAGAGAAAATCTACTAACTGAAGCCTCTAAAAAAGCTTGGCAAAAATGGAAAGAAAAATCAGAGTATAAACCGATTATCAATATAGAAAATCACGATACCATTGGAATGTTGGCTATTGATAAAAAAGGAAATATCTCTGGTGCTTGTACCACAAGTGGCTTGGCCTATAAAATGCCAGGAAGAGTAGGAGATTCTCCAATAATTGGAGGAGGACTTTTTGTTGATAATGAAGTTGGTGGTGCCTCTGCAACTGGTTTAGGAGAAGAAGTTTTAAAAACTGTAGGTAGCTTTTTAATTGTAGAATTAATGCGTCAAGGTAAATCTCCTCAAAAGGCCTGTGAAGAAGCAATTGGTAGAATAGTTAATAAACCTGGCAAAGATTTTAGAAACTTTCAAGTAGGTTATATTGCCGTAAATAAAAAAGGAGAAACAGGCGCCTATTCCATTCACAAATATTTTAGTTATAATTTATACAAGAACAAAGAAAATAAAAATATTCCATCAGATTTTTATAACAAAGTCTAATTTATTCAGTCAGTTTTCTTCCAAAAATTTCACATTGTTCTAAGGTTTGTTTTACATCATTAAAAGTAGTTCTAGGATTTATTAAGCACATGCGCAATACAATCTGTTTTTGTAATACTGTTGTCACTAACATGGCTTCTTTAGCATTTATAATTTCTTGAGATATTTTCTGATTGAGATGATCTAAAGCCGTTTCTGATAGTTTTTTTACAATAGGATTGTACCTAAAATTAATAATACCCAGAGTAGCAGGAGCTACAATTTCCCAATTGGCACTTTTTCTTAAAAAAGTTTCTGTTTTTTCTGCCAATTCAATAGAATAATCAATAGCCTCTCTAAAAGATTGTAAACCAAATGTTTTAATAGACATGTAAAATTTTAAAGCTCTAAAACGTCTTGTCAATTGTATTCCATGGTCGTAAAAATTTATCTCAGAGGTATTGCCTTCAATATCTCTTAAATACTCTGGTTTTTCAGTAAATGTTTCGCTCAACCATTTGTGATTTCTAACCAACAAACATCCCATTTCATAAGGTTGAAAAAACCATTTATGCGGATCTACTGTTATAGAATCTGCTTTTTGTATTCCTTTTAAAAGTTGATGCCCATTTTTTGCCAAAATAGCAGCACCTCCATAAGCAGCATCAACATGAAACCAAATATTTTCTTCTTTACAAATTTTACTCATGGCCACTAGCGGATCTACAGTGCCTGTGTTGGTTGCACCAGCAGTACCAATTAAACAAAAAGGTTGTAAGCCTTCTAATTTGTCTTTGGCTATAGCATTTTTAAGTTTGTTTATAGACACTTTAAACTCTATATCTGTAGGTATAATTCGTATTTGCTCTTTACGAAAACCAATGGTTCTTATGGCTTTAATGTTTGACGAATGCGTTTGGTCAGACAAGTAAATTATTGCCTTAGAAAAATCATCACCACATTTTTGTCTGCGGGCAGTAACTAAGGCTGTTAAGTTAGCCATAGAGCCACCACTTGTAAAAATACCTCCTCCTTTTTTGGTAGGAAATTTAAACAATTTTAAAAGCCAATTTATGGTTACAATTTCTAATTCTGCTGCAGCTGGTGCATTTACCCATCCACCAGAAAAAATATTAAACCCAGTTGCTAAAGTATCTGACATTGCACTAATATAGTTGCTTGGCCCTGGAACAAAAGAATAAGACTTTGGGTGCGATAAAATATCTGTAGCTTCTAAAACATTGTCAATTACAAAATCTAAAACTTCTTTACTGTCTTTACCTTCTTCTGGAGCTTGTTCTAAAAATAAAGAATCCATTTCTTGTCTGCTCGCATTAAAAATAGGATCTTTTTTATGTTGATTTTTAAAGTGATTTACTATAGTGTCTACTACTTTATAACCATAAGCTCTCATTTCTTCTTCCGAAAGCGTTAGTGTACGATTTGATTGCATAAATGCTTAAATTTTGGGTTACAAAAATACGATTTGCTATCTATATTTAGGGTGATAAAAATCATCAAAAAAGCCCAAAACAATACTGTTTTGGGCTTTAAATTATCTTAAGGCAAAATTAGTTACTTTTTTTGTTTTGCTTGTTGCTCTTGTGCTTGTTTCATAGCAGTATCAATACGTTGTCTGAATTTACTTTTCGCTTTTTCAGGACGTTTTTTGTTTTCTTCTATTTGTGCATGAATTTTATCTTCATCAATAACATAATTTTTAATAACTAACATTATTGTAATAGTTAATAAGTTAGAAATAAAGTAATACAAACTCAAAGAACTTGCATAATTGTTAAAGAAAAATAGCATCATAATAGGAGAGAAGTAAATCATATACTTCATCATTTTACTCATATCTGGCATGCCTTCTTGAGTAGGTGCTTGCATATTTGCTTGCTGGCTTTGGTTCATTTTCATGTAAAAGAAAATGGCTACAGAAGCTAAAATTGGAAACAAACTTACGTGGTCTCCGTAAAAAGGAACATTAAAAGGAAGTTTAAAGATGATATCATAAGATGATAAATCTGGTGCCCATAAAAAACTTTCTTGTCTTAAAGCTAAATTTGTAGGAAAAAATTTAAACAAGGCAAAGAAAACGGGCATTTGCAATAGTGCTGGTATACAACCAGAAAGCATGCTAACCCCTGCTTTTCGTTGAATAGCCATGGTTTCTTGCTGACGCTTCATTGCATTTTCTTTTCCAGGATATTTTTCATTTAATGCAGTTAATTCTGGTCTTATCACCTTCATTTTTGCACTAGATACATAAGATTTGTATACCAATGGAGACATAATAATACGTACAACAATGGTCATCAAAATAATAATTAATCCGTAGTTTGATAAAAATCCTTTTAAAAGATTAAAAACAGGATAAAAAACGGTTCTGTTTAAAAAACCAAAAATTCCCCAGCCCAAATCTGCAATTTCATCTAAATCTGTGGCTGCATAAGCATCACTACTTAATAAATTATAATCGCTTGGTCCATAAAACCATTTCATATTATAATTTAATTCTCCGTTAGTTAGTGTTAAAGGAGTTTTTAATTCATATTTTTTCGTAAAAACAGTGTCTATTTTTTCATCTTTCACTAAATCAGTAGAAGTAATTGTTGCATTGTTAAATGGTGTATTTGTCAACAAATTTGATGTAAAGAAATGTTGTTTATACGCTACCCAATTTACATTATTTATTACTTCTGTATTACCTGCTCCTAAATCATCAACTTCTCCATCAGCTTTATAGTAAAAATGAGAATACATCGTGTTTTCTGTTTTGATGCTCTTTTCATTTCTAAATCCTATTAAAGTCCAATCTAAATTAATAGGGTTAGAGGTGTTAATCACATTGCTTAAACCTGGAGAACGTACAGAAAAATCAACCATATAATTGTCTGGTTTAATTTCATATCTATATTCTAAAAATTGAGTATCAGAAACTTTTAGTTTCATAGATAGCACTTGATTGTCACCATTTTTAGTAAATGTAGGCTCAAAAAATAAATCTTTAGTATTTAAAATTCGGTTGTCTGTAGTACCAAAGTTGATGTTAAAAGAAGCATTATTTTCTTTTATTAAATATAAAGGAAGTGAATCATAGGTTTTATAATTTTTCACTAATGCTTTAACAATTTGTCCACCTTTATTATCAATGGTTAATTTTAGCAACTCATTTTCTATTGCTGTAGTTCCTTCAGAACCATTAATAGCACTTTGAGCAAAAGCGCCAAGTTTATTGGTTAATGCAATTTGTTTTAAAGAATCGTTAGCAAAAGTTGGTTTTGCTTCAAAAGCTGTATTTGCTTTGTCTGCATTAGCTTTAACTACTTGTTCTGTAGTAGTTTGCTCAGGCTCAATTTCAGGTTTGTTAGTACCAAAATACCATAACATGATTCCACCAAGCAGAATCATTCCAATAAAAGAATTGTAATCGAATTTTTTTTGTTCCATGTGTAAATTAAATGTCAATTTGTCATTAGCTCAAGAAAGTTTCTTGATAAAAACGCGACAAATGTAGTTAAAAACCCTTTTTTAATATGATTTTAGGGCTTTAAATTTTATCCTTTTATGTAGTTCAAATCCTATTCCATTTTTATGCTAAAGGGCTTTAAAGTATCAAAGGCAATTCAGCAATTATTTTTAACAACAAAAAAATGTCAGTTGGGTATTCCTAAAATACGGTTTAGTTTTTTTTTTGAATACCTAACTGACCTATTAATTTTTTATTGGTTAGAATATTTTAAAGCCGCTTTAATAAAACTAACAAATAAAGGATGTGGTTTTAAAACAGTACTTTTATATTCTGGGTGATATTGTACACCAACAAACCATGGATGTTTAGGAATTTCTACCACTTCTACTAAACCAGTTCTTGGGTTAACACCTGTAGCTTTCATTCCTTTTAGTTCAATTTGATCTTTATAATCGCTATTAAACTCATAACGATGTCTGTGACGTTCGCTAATCATTTCTTGCTGATATGCATCATAGATTTTAGAATCTTTAGATAATTTACAGTTCCAAGCTCCTAAACGCATGGTGCCTCCTTTGTCAGTAACATCTTCTTGACTTTCCATTAAGTTGATGACTGGATTTTTACAATTCTTTTTCATTTCTGTAGAAAAAGCATCTACCAAACCAAGTACATTTTTAGCATATTCTATAACTGCCATTTGCATTCCTAAACAAATTCCGAAAAAAGGAATATTGTTTTCACGTGCATATTGTACTGCTTTTATTTTTCCATCAATACCTCTGTCTCCAAAACCTGGTGCAACTAAAACTCCATCTACCCCTTTTAATTTTTCTTCATAATTAGCAGGCGATAAACTTTCGGAATGTACCCAACGTACATTTACTTTCGTTTCGTTGGATGAACCAGCGTGAATAAAAGCTTCTGTAATCGATTTATAAGAATCTTGCAACTCAATATATTTACCAATTAAGGCAATTTCTACTTCCGATTTTGGATTTTTATGTTTTCTTAAAAAGTTATTCCAAACTTTAAGTTCTGGTTTTTTATCCGAAGTTAATTTCAGTTTCTTTAAAACTACTTCGTCTAAACCTTCTTCTAACATTAAATTAGGTACATCATAAATAGTCTCAGCATCAATAGATTGAATAACGTCTTCTTTTTTTACGTTGCAAAATAATGCCAGTTTACGTTTAATATCATCAGAAATTTGGTGTTCTGTTCTACACACCAATATATCAGGGCTCACACCACTTTGCATTAAACTTTTTACAGAATGCTGTGTTGGTTTTGTTTTTAACTCACCTGCAGCAGCCAAAAATGGAATTAATGTTAGGTGAATTACAATAGCGTTATCTTCACCTTTTTCCCAAAGCATTTGTCTTACAGACTCTACATAAGGTAAAGATTCAATATCACCAACAGTTCCTCCAATTTCGGTAATAACAATGTCATAATCGCCAGTTTCTCCTAAAATTTGAATTCGGTGTTTAATTTCATCAGTAATGTGCGGAATTACCTGTACCGTTTTTCCTAAGAATTCACCTTTACGCTCTTTGTCTATTACAGATTGATAAATTCTACCTGTAGTAACATTATTAGCTTGGCTGGTTGGTATGTTTAAGTAACGTTCATAGTGCCCTAAATCTAAATCAGTTTCAGCCCCATCATCAGTAACATAACATTCGCCATGTTCATAAGGGTTTAACGTTCCTGGGTCTATATTAATATATGGATCTAGTTTTTGAATGGTTACAGAAAATCCTCTTTCTTGTAATAATTTGGCTAATGAAGCTGCTATAATTCCTTTTCCAAGTGAAGATGTTACGCCTCCTGTTACAAAAACGTATTTAGTGTTGTGCATGGTTCTTTTAGGTTTGCGCAAAAGTACTAACTCTAGGTTTTAATGCAAATAAAAAGATGAATAATTCTAAACAAATAATTAAATTGAGCTATAATTGGAATACTTATTGATAAAATGGCAGTTATGAAAAAAACATTTATTTTACTAAGCATTGGCTTACTCAGCAGTTGCTCTTTCTTATTTCCAAAACATTTTGAACGCAAACCAGCTAATTTTACAATCCAAAATCTTTGGTTTACATCTAAATTAGACAAAAATAGAGATGTAAAATATTTAGTAAACCCCACACAATTACATTATATTGCAAAAAGCACAGATGATTATAATGAGCAATTAGTAGCTTTTTTTAAAGAAGAATTGAAAGAAAATAGCTATTTAAAAGAAAATTATAAGAATGTAAATGGCAAAATAATTGTTCCTTTTACACTTGACTATGATTTGTCTAAAGAATATAAAGAAAATTTGCAAAAAACGACAGACTTAGATTACATTGTACTCACTAAAATATTAACTGCTAGCCAAATAAACAATCCATATTATCCACAATATCAATCTTTACAATATAAAAGTAATGTTTTGGCTGGTTCTGTTGTTTTTTTAAAGATTTTTGATGTAAAAAACAACACAATTGCTCTAGAATTGAATTGCAAAAGTTCGGTTTACGATAATCCAAACTTTAATTTTGATACAAATCAGTATGAAGATAACCTTAAAATAGCCACTTACAAAAGTGAAAATCAATTAATAAAAAAGTGTTTTAAAAGAATTTTTAGAAGGATAAAATAAATTTAATTTTTTTTACATTTTGTTTTTGTGATAAATAAAAACAGTTGTATATTTGCCCACGCTTTTAACGAGGTAACATCGTTAACAAAAAAATAATTAAGAAGATTTTTAAAAATACATATAATGCCAAAAAGAACGTACCAACCATCAAAGAGAAAGAGAAGAAACAAACACGGTTTCATGGAAAGAATGGCTTCTGCTAATGGTAGAAAAGTATTGGCTCGTAGAAGAGCAAAAGGAAGAAAGAAATTATCTGTTTCAACTGAAACTAGACATAAAAAATAAAATGATTAACAATTGTTAATATATAAGGTGTTACTTTTTAAGTAACACCTTTTTTTATACCTAAGCACTACTTATTTTTGTAACACTAATAAACACAACAACTTACAATGCCAAAAAGAGAAGACCTTAAATCCATTTTAATTATTGGTTCTGGCCCTATTGTTATTGGTCAAGCCTGCGAATTTGATTATTCTGGATCACAATCTTTACGTTCTTTACGAGAAGATGGAATAGAAACTATTCTAATCAACTCAAATCCAGCAACTATTATGACAGATCCATCAATGGCAGATCACGTCTATTTGTTGCCTTTAACCACCAAGTCTATCATTCAAATTTTAAAAGAGCATCCACAAATCGATGCTGTTTTGCCAACAATGGGTGGTCAAACTGCATTAAATCTTTGTATTGAAGCAGATGACAAAGGCATTTGGAAAGACTTTGATGTAAAAATGATTGGTGTTGATATTAATGCGATTAATGTTACAGAAGATAGAGAGCAGTTTAGAGAATTGATGGGTAAAATTGGTGTGCCAATGGCGCCTCAAGAAACTGCAACATCATTCTTAAAAGGTAAAGAAATTGCACAAGAGTTTGGTTTTCCTTTGGTAATTCGTTCTTCTTATACTTTGGGTGGGGCAGGAGCTTCAATCGTTTATGACCCAAAAGATTTTGATGAATTATTAAGTAGAGGTTTAGAAGCATCACCAATTCATGAGGTGATGATTGATAAAGCCATGATGGGTTGGAAAGAGTACGAATTAGAATTATTGCGTGATAAAAATGATAATGTAGTGATTATCTGTTCTATCGAAAATATGGATCCTATGGGTATTCATACAGGAGATTCTATAACAGTAGCTCCTGCAATGACACTTTCTGACAAAACTTATCAAAAAATGCGTGATATGGCTATACATATGATGCGTTCTATTGGCGATTTTGAAGGCGGTTGTAATGTACAATTTGCAGTTTCTCCAGATGAAAAGGAAGAAATTATTGCTATTGAAATTAATCCGCGAGTTTCACGCTCGTCTGCATTAGCAAGTAAAGCAACTGGTTATCCTATTGCAAAAGTGGCTACAAAATTAGCTATTGGTTATTCTTTAGATGAATTAGAAAACGGAATTACAAAATCTACATCAGCTTTATTTGAGCCAACTTTAGACTATGTGATTGTTAAAATACCACGTTGGAATTTTGATAAATTTGAAGGTTCAGACAGAACTCTAGGTTTACAAATGAAAGCTGTAGGAGAGGTAATGGGTATTGGACGTTCTTTTCAAGAAGCATTACACAAAGCAACACAATCTCTTGAAATTAAAAGAAATGGATTGGGGGCAGATGGTAAAGGATATACCAATTACAATGAAATTATAGAAAAATTAACCAACGCAAGTTGGGATCGTGTTTTTGCCATTTATGATGCCATTGCTATGGGGATTCCTTTAAGCAAAATCTATGCTATCACTAAAATAGACATGTGGTATTTAAAGCAATATGAAGAGTTATTTCAATTGCAAAAAGAAATATCTACATACACTATAGACACTATTCAAAGAGATTTACTTTTAGAAGCCAAACAAAAAGGTTATGGAGATAGACAAATAGCACACATGCTAGATTGTTTAGAAAGTGAAGTTTATGCTAAAAGAGACGAACTAAAAGTGCAACGTGTTTTTAAATTAGTAGATACTTGTGCTGCCGAATTTAAAGCAAAAACACCTTATTATTATTCAACTTTCGAAAATGAGATCGAAACGCCTAATGGAGATATCGTAATCGCAAACGAAAGTATAGTTACGGATAAAAAGAAAATAGTTGTTTTAGGTTCTGGACCAAATAGAATTGGACAAGGAATTGAGTTCGATTATTGTTGTGTGCATGGAGTTTTAGCAGCTGCAGAATGTGGTTACGAAACTATTATGATCAACTGTAATCCTGAAACTGTTTCTACGGATTTTGATACAGCTGATAAATTATATTTCGAACCTGTGTTTTGGGAACACATTTACGATATCATCAGACACGAAAAACCAGAAGGTGTAATTGTTCAATTAGGTGGACAAACTGCACTAAAATTAGCAGAAAAGTTAACCAAATACGGCATTAAAATTATAGGAACTTCTTTTGAAGCTTTAGATATTGCAGAAGATAGAGGTAGATTCTCTACTTTATTAAAAGAAAATAACATTCCTTATCCAGAGTTTGGTGTGGCAGAAAATGCAGACGAAGCTTTAGCATTGGCAGATCAATTAGATTTTCCAATTTTAGTAAGACCTTCTTATGTATTAGGTGGTCAAGGAATGAAAATTGTCATCAACAAAGAAGAATTGGTAGAACATGTAGTAGATTTATTACGTAAAATACCAAATAACAAATTGTTGTTAGACCATTATTTAGATGGTGCAATTGAAGCAGAAGCAGATGCAATTTGTGATGCTGATGGCAATGTATATATCATCGGAATTATGGAGCATATAGAACCTTGTGGAATTCACTCAGGCGATTCTAATGCTACGTTACCAGCCTTTAATTTAGGCGAATTTGTAATGCAACAAATTAAAGATCACACACATACTATTGCAAGAGAATTAAAAACGGTAGGTTTAATTAACATTCAATTTGCCATAAAAAACGATATCGTTTATATTATTGAAGCCAACCCAAGAGCTTCTAGAACGGTACCTTTTATTGCAAAGGCATACAAAGAACCTTATGTAAATTATGCGACTAAAGTAATGTTGGGGCATAATAAAGTAACTGACTTTAATTTCAATCCGCAATTAGAAGGTTTTGCCATTAAGCAACCGGTTTTCTCTTTCAATAAGTTTCCGAATGTCAATAAGAAACTAGGACCAGAAATGAAATCTACAGGAGAAAGCATTTTATTTATTGATAGTTTAAAAGATGATGCGTTTTACGATTTATATTCGAGACGTAAAATGTATTTGAATAAGTAAAGTTACTTACATATTAATATTGAAAAACCTCCAATTCTTTTTTTGAATTGGAGGTTTTTTATTAGTAGCTAACTTTGTTATATGAGAAAAGTTAGCAAATAAATAGCAGACATAAAGTTCATAATGATTTTTGTTAGTAAGCTTGCATTAGAAATTAATTTTATAAGACAATAGTTTTTGCCAATTTCAACTTCCATAAACCATCTTAATATAAAAGAATCATTCAGATTTGGAATTAACGTTAATTCGAAGATAATTGGTATTTGGTTCTTATTAATTTCTAAGTATTTTTTGTCACTGTCTCATAAAGTGTGTAAGTTTCAAAAACTCAGGATTGATTAAATCCTGAGTTTATTATTTTTGCTTCACAAGTAATAATCTTAAACCAATCGACATTGTCGACGACAATGGTGTGTTTTTATCAAAGATATTTCCTTTTACTGCAAAAAAGAATGAACCCTGAGGAACACCTATACCAAGGGTAGCTTCACCAAACATTCCGCTATTCTCAGGATCAGATTTTAAATCTACATCATAACCCGCTGCCATACCAAGCGAAAAAAAGCTAAGATAGTACATTCGTACAACAGCTGAAATTGGTAATAACTGTAAATTATCATAAATTTTATCTCTGATTGTATATGAGTAGCCAACAGAAATACCATATTGCCATGAAGTTGGTGAATTTAAAGACAAGTCAAAGTCATCATCTTCAAGATCATCATTTTTTGTAGAAAACATATAGGTACTATCTTTAATTCCTAATTTTATTCTATTAATTTTTCATTATTTTTGTTTTAACAGAGAGGAAACACACTGTGATCATTCACTGGAAGTTTACCTTGTGTAGCCTCAATTTTATTGGGGCTACTTTTTATGCCTTTTTCAAAGGCAAACAGAGAGTAAAGCTCCTGCTCCTCTTCTTGGAATTTCACCTTATAGTTTGGATCATAAGCTTCGTTTTTGTTCCATAAATAATAAATCATTGTTAATAGCTTTTTCTGAACAGCAACATAGCTTTTCATCTTAATTCCGTGCTTTTTATAAGTTCTATCATATAAATCTTTAAATTGTTGTACTTCACATTGAATAACAACTAAAGAAGGCATATACAAGGCTCGTCGGATTCTGGAATTTCCTCTTTTCGATATTTTTGTCTTTCCAACTCTAGTTCCAGATTGTGCTTCAACCACATCAAAACCTGCATAAGAGACTACTTGTTTGTAATTATTGAAGAGTGTAAATCCATTCGTTTCTGCAAGAATTACCGAAGTTGTTAAAATACCTAAACCTTTGATAGTGCAAATATTTTCAACTTTTTCTAAAACTTCTTTATTAGACGCTATATGTCCTAAAATCGCTTTATCTAATTCTTTAATTTGTGATTCAAACAAACTAATATTTTCTTTTAATTGTGCTGTGACAGAAGCTAGCTGATGCATTGCGTGACTTAAAGCATCTAATTGATTTTTAATAATTGTTTTTAATTCCGTGAGATTTTGACGCTGTCTTGTTAACAAACGCAATTCATAGAAAAAAACACCCATAGGTTCCCAAGCTTGTAAACATTGTTCAGCCCCCATTTGTGATAATCCTTTGGCATCAATAGAATCGTTTTTAGATTTTAAACCCAAACAGTCTAAATATTTTTTTGCCTTATTTGGCAAAATAATAGAAACTGTAAATCCTTTTTCGTGCAAAAAATAAGCACAGTTTTCGTGATAAATACCTGTAGCTTCCATACATATTACTACTGGAATCGAATCTTTTTGATGTTTTAAAATCCAAACTATTAAATCCTCAAATCCCTTTTTTGTGTTTAAAATCTTTTTGCTAGATTTTACAATTACTCTTTGTCTTTGATCGATAACGCTTATGCAAGCATCAATCTTTTTACTCGAAACATCTAAACCTACTGAATACTTTAAATTCATCTTTTAATATTTTAGGATAAACAAAAAAATTACAAGGGTCTTCGCTCATTTTTTATGCAGCATCTAATTTGTAAAACTAGTGCTTAAGTACTATTGAAACTTAAATGTAATTAAAACCAAGTAGATTAGCCTAAAGTCCACAATATCATCAACAGATGTATTTCGCCCAGATACAATTTTGCTACTTGGTCTTGTTTATCAATTTCTAATTCTAAAGATAGAAAATTTAGATATCTTTGAATATAACAAAGATATGAGCCCAGATTTAATGCTGCATTGAATGAAGATGTTTCCTTACTTAAAGTGTTACTTGGAAGACCTAAACTTACTTGTGTTTCAAAACCATTTTGTGCTTTTAAAGTATTTAGTAGTAGTAATGTAAAAATTAGGAATAGTATTTTTTTCATAATTGTTGATTTTTCAAGCGTTATTTGTTATTTTTTAATTGTGATATTAAAATGCATATCCTAAACCAATTCCAATTCCAAGAATCCCTATTTTTGCCTTAAAAACAAATCCTCCTTCAGGTTTTTGATAACGATATCCAACATCAAATAATGGTAAAGTAACAGAATCTGAGTCATCAGTATTAACCCCTGAGAAAACACCAGTATTTAATTCAAAATGGGAATTTTTCTTTCCAGTTAACATTGTTATTGCTCCTAATCCTCCAAATCCACCATCAACAAGAAGAATACCACCATATCCAAACCCTGCTCTACCATACCAAGAGACCTTTTTTCCTTGGTACAAACTACGTTCATAATTAACAAATGCGTGAATACCAGGAATTAAACCAGTATCGAAATAGATACTGTTTTTACTCATTTCATTTTGTTCTGATGTCTGAGCGTTGGCAGAAAGTCCAATTGTTCCAATTATGACGGCTAGTAATAGTTTTTTCATTTTAAATTTTGTTTTATGGTTAGTACTTTGTTAATCAATTGCTGTGCGAATATTTTAAAAAAATCTGTAATTTTTAATTATGAAAAGAACAACTCTTTAATTGGTTATTAATTGATTCAAGTTAGTTGTTTATAATCTAAATTATTGCTAAATTAATAATACTATGATATGGTTTTGATGTGTTTAAACCGGTGTTAAGCAAGGTCGCCTTTTTACAAGGAAATCAAGAGGAAAAAACTTTATATTTCAATTTTTTCTTTTTAATTTGAAAAACTCAAGTAGAATTAAAATCAAAATAAAAGTTACTAGTTTTTAGAAAAGTAAATCTCGTTTTATAATTGTTTGTTTGTTACTAATTTTATTAGTATTCATTAGAAAAAAAAGCCTCAACTGATTTTTTTAAAAGCCATTCTGCTTTATGAGGTGCTAAAACTTGATTTATAGTAAGGATAAAACTAGTACCTGTCTCTAAATTATAAAAAGCCATACCTCCATAAGCACTATTATGTCCAATATAATTATGTTTCCCTATTTTCTTTCGTTGAAGTCCAATTCCATAATCAATATTTCTTTTTTTGGGAATTGCGTCAATTGCACAGTCCTCAAAATTCATCATTTTTTGAAGTGTTTTTTTATCAGTAAATAATTTACCAGTGAAAAGCGATCTTATAAAAACAGTTAAATCTTCTGTCGATGATATTAATCCTCCGCCTCCCCAATCAAAGGAAGTGTTTGTGTTTTTTAATGAATATGTTCCATGATATGGAAATATAATAGGAGTATTGCCTTTTTTATGTTGATGAAACTCTAAGTATGTGTCATGAAGAGATAGCGGTTTTAAAATATTTTCTTCTAATACTTTATGATACTTTTTGTTGGTTACTTCTTCAATTAAAATTGCCAATAATAAATAGTTTGTATCAGAATAATAAAAGAGTTCGTTTGGCTTAGAGACGCCCTTTTTATGCAAATCAAATTCAAAATATTTTTTTAAAACAATTTTATAATTCCACTTTTGATTTGGATTTTTCTTAATGTGCGCAAAGAATCTTTCATCATCACTATAATAATCTCTAAGACCACTTTTATGATGTAGTAAATCTTTTACTTTTATTTGTGTAGAATAATTAATTCCGTCAAAAAATAATATTTCTGATGCGAGTTGTTTTAGTTCATTGCTTTGCAAAAGATCAAAAAAATTATCTTCCAAATTTAAAAGATTTTTCTCCATTAATTGAAGAATAATTGTTGCCGTAAAAATTTTAGTAATACTCCCTGTTCTAAAACGAGAGTTATGCAATAATTTTTCTTTAGAATTGCCTATTTGACCTACAGCAATTTTATAATCGATATTTTCGTTATTTATATGAAGAAGGCAGTTATAAATGGGAACAGCACCATTAGAATTGATAAGTAAATTCGCGAAATCTTCATATTGTTTCATAAATTTATTTTAAATATAATCAAAAGCTGATGCAAATATTGGTTTTGATTTTAATTTATCAATTTTAGTTTCATCAATATTTTTATAAGCTGTCATAATTTCTACATCAGAATCTTTTATAAACGAATGAATTAGCCCTAATTTACCTTTGGCTAGAATTTTCTTGCGAATTGGACAGGTTTTCCCCAGCCAAAACATCGAAGATTTTAATTTTTCTTTAGCCAGTAACCCTTCAAATAAAGCATATAATTGTTGTTCATAACCAGGTTTAAAATAAAGGCCTTCAAATGCTAAAAACTCGAATTTTTTTGGATTAAATAATTTATTAAGTACTGGTATAAGCGGAACCACGTTCATTACTATTTTTCCTGAAAAACCTTTCATATTGTTAATAACCCAATGTGCACGATGGTATTGACAACCGGCTATAATTTCTCCTTTTTCTCGAATTACAAAATAATTATCTTTAATAAATAAAGAATCAAATTGTGTTAATGTATGATTGTTATATGTGCTATGAAGAATATTGAGTACTTCTGCTTTTTCTTCTTTTGAAGTTATTTGCGCAATTTTTTTTTCTTTTTTTGGGAAAAAACGACTAAAACCTACGGTTTTTACTGTTCCTAAAGGATTATAGCCAGCACTTTCTACAACCTTATACGAGCTTTTGTTTGCTTTTTCTATACAAGCAAAGTATATGGTTTTTTCTTTTTCTTTTTCACGAATTAATTCCATCACTTTTATAGAAAATTTTTTCATAACGCCTTTACCACGTATCTCTTTTGAAGAAGCAAAATATCTTATATAATTACAATTAAAATTCTCGCCATTAGTAGTAACATTAGTCATATTAAAAACTGCAGTTGCCCTTATTTTTTCACCTTCAAAAATAGCGAGAAGTACTGGTTTTTTTATCAGTTTTATATGTTCTTCTGTATTTTTATGTTCATAGATAGCACCTTCATTTCCCCAAGCAATACTATCTAAAAAGAGCATGGCTTCTTTAGGTATTCCTTCATGTCTTTGTATGGTGTATTTTCCTTCAGTAAATAAGATTTCTTTTTTCATAATAAATGATGCTTAAGTTTTTATAATTCCGTTTTCTAACAATTGATTACAACTTAATTTAATTTTATCTTCTAATAAAACAATAATATCATCAGAATGAGCTGCTGAGAAAAAACAATTTCTACCTTCCCAAATGTAAACCCCATTTAAAAGAAGATGATGGTAAAGTTCTTTATATTTCCCTGGTGTTACAAAACGAAATAAAGACCCAAAATGAACAATTGATAATTTAGGGAATTTTTCTTTAAAAAAAGCATTCATTCTAGCACAGAAATTTGTTGTTCTCATATTTATTTCAATCAATAACTCGCCTTTAGTAGAGTTTAAAATTTCTAATGTCTTTAATGAAGTTGCCATAGCTAATGGATGATGGCAAAATGTACCAGCCACAAAAGTTGCTTTTGCTTTCGGAATTGATTCATCTCCATATTGCCAGAAACCACCATCAATAGCGTCTAAAAATTTCGATTTACCAGCTACAATACCAATAGGTAAACCACCACCGATTACTTTTCCATAAGTAACAATATCTGCTTGTATATCAAACTTTTTTTGGCAACCCCCAATATCAATTCTAAAACCAGTAATTACTTCATCAAAAATAAGAGCAATATCACTTTGTGCTGTAATTTTTCGTAGTTCTTTTAAAAAATCAATGGGTTGAAAACTTGGGTTTCTGCTTTGAACAGGTTCAACAAGTACAGCAGCTATTTCATCTTTATTGTTTTTAATAAACTCTAGAGATTCATCAGAGCCATATTCAAAAAAATAGGATTCATTTAAAATATTTTGAGTAATTCCTGGAATAGATTCTTTGGCTATTTTGGTTTCTTGATCACTTTTTAAGGTAAGTAAAGAATCAAATGTTCCATGATAAGCTCCTTTAAAAAAAACAATACGATTTTTTTTTGTTGCTGCTTTTGCTATTCTTAGCGCAACCATAATTGCTTCTGTACCAGAATTAAAAAAAGCAACTCTTTCTGTCTTTGTAGCAATGGTAATTTTTTCTGCTAAAATTCCTGCTAAAGATGAAATTGGTCCAACAGACCAACTTTTAGTTAGTTGGTTTTCAATTTCCTTACGAATCGGTCGGTAATTATGACCAAAAAGAATAGAGCCAAAGCCCATGGTGAGATCTATATACTTATTATTGTCAATATCCCAAATAAAGGCTCCATCAGATTTGTCAGAAATTAAAGTGTAAATAAGCTCCTTCTTTTTTATTGTAAAACCTGCTGCATTTCTGTTTAAAGCAAAATATTGTCTGTAATTTTGTGTATGTTCTTTTGTAAGCGAGTTTTTTTGAGATAATTTATGACTCATAAATAGTATAATAATAGGTATATAATGTGATTTATATAAAAATCATGTTAATCGAGAGGGAATAGTGTGATAAAAATAAAAAGGAATAATAAGCGAATCAAGATTATTAGCTTTAATAATCAAGTTTTGCTAAATTAAGTTTTTTTACTTAAAGTATGTGTAAAAAGAAAGATATAGATTATTTCAACTTTTTCTTTTTGGTTTGCAACACCCAAGTTGCATTAAACCCAAAATGGAAATTACCATCTTTAGCATTAAAGTTATTTCTGGTTTGTGTAATAAAAGTATCCTCAGCAAAATTTCTGGCATTCGTCATTTGAAATTGGAGTAATAAATCGCCTATTTCCCAATTTACACCTACCATAAATACATTATAGGTTTCAATAGTTTTTAAAGGGTTTGCCACATAAAAATATTCAGAAACAATAGCCGCGTGATTGCTAATTTTATGTCTACCTCCAAAAGCAACCGCAAATTGATTGTTTGGATCGTTTGTTAACGAATTTTCTTCTCGGTGTATAAACGTAGGTGAAATTTGTAAGGATATGTCTGTATTTATTTTTCTAGCAATTAAAATTTGACTTGTAAAGGCATATTTATCTGAAGAACTTGTTGTTTGTTGGTAAATATTGCCATTGGTGTTTTCTACTTTTCGATGAGATAGGGCTTGTACTAAAGTTATACTAAAAGGCATTTTTTTAGAATTTCTACGTTGTTTAAGAAGTTTATATTTTAAAAATCCGTCTGTAATTTTATCGTGATTGGTATAGCCTAAGCCCACAGTAAAATTATCAGAAAAGGCATAATCTAAGCCATAACGTGTGCTTACCACATCAGCTAAAAAACGTTGTCCTTCAAAATTTGGGATGTTCCAATATCGGTTGTACAAAGAAAATTCTAAAGCACCTTTTTTACGTGTTTCTATGGCTTGCCCTAAACCAATTCGTGTGGTTTTAAATGTTGCAATTTCGTAAACGGGTTTATCAGGAAACTCGTCGTTCAATTTATCTAATAAGCTTTGTGCATTTGCTTTAAAACCCATCATTATAAAAAGTAACACAAAAAATTGAGCAATGTTTTTATTCTTCATAAGGCTGGTATTGAAATAAAAATTGAATAGAAATGGTTTTGGCAATATTACTTGCTAAAATTGGCGGAATTTTAATCTCAAAATCTTTTACTGAAATATCAAATTCTCCTGATAATATATAATTTCCATTGCTGTTTGCAATAGAAGCTTTAATGTCTAGTTCTTTTGTAATGCCGTGAATGGTTAATTGACCTCTAATTATTTTAGTTTGCTGTTCTTTTGATTTTGCATCAAAATCAATGATTTTACCTTCAAAATTAGCTTTCGGATACAAATCAGACTCAATATAACTTTCATTAAAATGCTCGTACATTAAATCTTTCTTAAATACGAAAGCACGCATTAACATACTAATGGCAATTTCTTCTTTTTCGATGTCTAAAATACTTAGTACTTGGTTATTTTTAGCTTCAATATTTTCAACAGAAGTATAACTAAAAAAAGAAATTTGGCCTTGCCTAGCAATAAATTGATTTTGTTTTACATCTAAATCAGCAAAAGAAAAAAACAGCAATAAGACTGGTAATATTTTATTCATTTGTTTCTTGTTCAATGGTACAGTTCAATAAAATAACATCTTTTAAATAACCTTTGCAAACGCCTTTTACAATGATATTTTGATTTTTATAGAGGTTTTTTATGTTGTTTTCTTGATTTTTGTTAAGGTCACAAATTACACCAAAATCTTTAGATTGCGTGTTTAAAATTATGGTTGTTCTATCATTTAAAAAAGTAATATCTTTTATAGTGCCCGTAATTTGTATAATTTTTCCAGAATACAATTGGTTTGCTTGGTCTTCATTAGTATTATAATTATTCAGTAAATTATTAGCACTGATGTTAATTTTGGCTTTTTTGTTTTCTAAACTTAAATTAGAAGAATGGGTAGTAGCACTCCATGCAAAGTACCCCACATAAACCAGGGCTGAAAGAATAACAATTATAAAAAACTTTTTTTGAGTTATCATGTACTCAAAGAAAATAAAAACTATTGTGTTTAGAAAACAAAAGCCATTGAAAAGGAAAAAAATAAGGTGAAGAGGAAGTTTTCTTTGTTAAAAAGAAAAGAATAGTAGTATATTTCGACTCTTAATATTCGTATGAAAAAAGATAAACTTTATTTTTTAACGTTTTTATCTATTGCTGCTATTTTTATGTTGGTAGCTTTTTTTGCATCTACATATTTTATAAAAGTTAGTGCAAACCAATTGATAGAAGTGCAAGTAGAATCTAGTAAAAGAGAGGCAAACGAAATCGCTAAACTTATCGATTTTCAACTCTCATCTGGTATAGAAAAAGACGCTATAGTAAAAAATATTCAAGCAATTATAGAAAATTCAAATTCAGATAATTGGTTTATAAGTGTTATGAATTGGGGAGGCAAAGAAGTTGCTAATCCAGATAAAACACAAGTTGGGCAGTTGGTAAATTCTAATCAAACTTTATTAGAATCTTTAAAAGAAAAAAATAATTCTGATGACTTATTTGATATTTTAGTAGCACATAGCAATTCTGCATCTTCAGAAATTATTTACATTGCTCCTGTAAAAAAGTCAGATTTAATTGTAGCAGCGAATGTAAATCTAAACAGTATTAAAAATCAGATGAGTGCTTTAAAAAATAATTTTTACCTTATTTTTTTGGTGATGGGAATTCTGGTAATTGTACTATCATTTCTAGCTGTACGTATTATTGGTAGTGCTTATGAAAAACAATTAGAGTTGAAAAATTCTACTTTAACATCCGAAGTTGTAAATCTATCTAAACTGAATACAGATTTGGTTTCTTATAAAGAAAAGGTAGCTGAAACCCCTGTTAACATAGAACCTGAAAAATCTACAGAAAAAGATAAAGACAAAGAAAAAGAACGGATACTTACCTATGTTAGAAACGAGTTGGTACCTGTTGCTATTAAAGATATTGCTTACGTTTATACAGAAAATACAATTACTTACGTAGTTTGTTTTGATGGTAAACGCTCTACTACAAATATGAGTTTAGACGATATGTATACCAATTTAAATTCCAGCTTATTTTTTAGAGCGAATAGACAATTTATTATTAGTATTACAGCTATAGACAAGATTATAAAATACGGTAATAGTCAGTTAAAAATAGTATTGCAATCTAAAACATCAGAAGAAATTATTATCAGTAAAAACAAAGCAGCAGAGTTTAAACAATGGCTTAATATGTAGTTTTTTTAATTTTTTTTGATAAAATTGTTATCCTTTAAACTCTTTTTTTTCCTTTTCAACTATTTTTATTTCCTTTTCGTACAACAAGATAGTTTATAAACTCCTTTATTTTAGTTACTTTGGTATATAATTTAAAAACCAACTAAAATGAAGAGCATCCATAAATTTAGAACATCGTTTTTGCTATTTTTTGTAATGGCATTGCTTTCGTCCTGTTTAACAAATGTAGATGAAGTGGAAGAAATTGATTTAGGTAATTTAAATCCTTGTGCAGATATTACGTTTACAACGCACATAAAACCTATTATTGATAGCAATTGTGTAAGTTGCCATAATGGAGGTCAGTTTCCTAATTTATCAACCTATAATGGTATAAGTGCAAATGCAGCAATTGTAAAAGAAGAAGTTGTAACCAAAAGAATGCCTCAAGGCAGCCCTTTGAGTGATGCTGATATTTTAGCAATAAGTTGTTGGGTAGATGCAGGAGCACAAAATAATTAAAATATATAATGATGAAATATAAAAAAATATGGATTAGCGCAGTTTGCCTGTTATTTTTAATACTGCATACTAGTGCTCAAGAAAGATATATTACAACTTCTGGTAAAATTAATTTTTTCTCTAAAGCAACATTAGAAGATATTACAGCCGATAATGATAAAGTGTCTAGTATTATAGACGCTACTACAGGAGATATGGCTATAAAAATTAGCATCAAGAATTTTGAGTTTAAAAAGAAATTAATGCAAGAGCATTTTAACGAAAACTATTTAGAGTCAGATATTTATCCTACAGCTATGTTTAAAGGTAACATTTTAAATTTTAATACCATGGATGAAAACTCTAAAGAATTTACGGTTAAAGGAAAAATTACAATTCATGGTGTAACTAAAGCTATAGAAATAAAAGCGAATTGCATTAAAACCGCAGATTTTATTAAAGTTTCTGGCAATTTTATGGTGGCCTTAGAAGATTTTAAAATTAAAATACCAAAAATTGTTTTCATGAAAATTGCAGAAAATATAAAAGTAACTTTCAACTTTAATCACAAACCATACAAGAAATAATAACTACCAAAGATGAAAAAAATACTACTAGCTGTTTTTCTATTTTCAATAAGTATTTCATTGTACAGTCAAGATGATTTGTTTAATATTTTAGATGAAGAAACTCCAGAAAATAAAACAGAAGATATTGTAACAGCTACCTTTAAAGGTACGCGAATTTTAAACGGCCATTCTATAGAAAATAGAAAAGACAAAGAGTTAGAGTTTATCATTTCTCATAGATTTGGTGCTATAAATTTAGGTTTTGACGAGTTGTTTGGTTTAGATCAATCTAATATACGTTTTGCTTTAGAATATGGTTTAACAGATAATTTAACAGTGGGTTTAGGTAGAAGCAGTTTCGAGAAAACATTCGACTCTTTTTTTAAATACAGTTTAGTAAAACAACGTAAAGGCGAAAAATCGTTTCCTGTGGCAATTTCCGCTTTTGGAAGTATAGCCGCTAAAACACAAGATGAAGAATTTCCTATAGCTGAAAGAACTTTTTCTGAAAACTTATCTTATGTTGGTCAGGTTTTGATTGCGAGAAAATTCAATCAATCTTTATCGTTACAATTAACACCAACCTATATTCACAGAAATACAGTAAGAGACGTTGCAGACCCTCATAGCATTTTTGCTGTAGGTTTTGGTGGAAGAATAAAATTGAGCAAACGCGTATCTTTAAATAGCGAATACTATTGGGCTTTTGATGAATCTACTTCTATTGATGCCAGAAATTCGCTTGCTTTTGGTGTAGATATTGAAACAGGAGGACATGTATTTCAGTTGATTTTATCGAATGCAATTACCATGATTGAAAAAAGTTTTATAGCTGAAAATACAGGTGATTTTTTTGGAGGAGACATTCACTTTGGCTTCAATATTTCTAGAACTTTTTAACACTTAACGCTTCTTTCTGCGAATGCAAAAAATGAATCAGATTGTATTTTTTATTCAGGTGAGATAAAATCAGTATCCTAAAAACGATGTTTGATAGAAATTATAAAGTGTAAAAAATAATGTAAACGCTGTTTTTACACTTTATTAAAATTATTAGAAACCCAGTTTTCGTATTGTAGGTTTTTAATTTTTTAAGTGAACATCCATTTACGATTTTTTAATGGAAGATTGGGTTTGTGTATACCAAACCCAACTCTTGTAAATTATAAATAGCAAAGCACCAATTTCGATACTACTGAAAAAAATATAATGCTGGCTATTTTTTCCTGTTGATAAACTACCAACCTGAATTATAATCATAAATATTGCAGCAATTATATTGATAATTTGATTGGTTTTAGCTTTTAATAGTACTGAAAGAATAATCATAAGCATGGGTATTTCCATAATTATAGAAAAACCTAAAAGAAATGATTCTGTAAATTCAATTCCATCAATGGTACCAGTTAAGAGTTCATTTAAAAACTTAGAATGATATAAAGAAAACACATCGCAAAAGATGTAGTTTACTGTTAAAAATACCCAAAGTAGCGATAGTAAATAGTTGTTTTTTTTCATTTTTAAAAATTAAATCCAAAATGTAAACCAGGTTCTGCAAAAAAAAATTTAGACCATTTATCGTCCATTTTTTTAAATTCAGTTGGCATTTTAGTATGATAAGGACGATGTGTTATGGCTAATGAAGGTTCTATAAAAAAGTTTGCTTTAAAAAGTTTAACGTGATAACCAATTCGATAGGTATTAAAAATTTGAAAACCAGTATCAATTTTTTGATCTTTTATATTTATAAAATCTTGCCAAGCATTCATTACGTGAAAACCTGCATAAAGTCCTTTCCAAAGGAATCTTTGATAGGCTAAGGCAAATCCTTTTTCTCTAATAAAACCAGGGAAATTTTCATTGGGGTCAGATTTTGATTTACCATAAGGGATTCCTAAAGGTTCAAAATAACGCCATGTTTTTAACTCTAAAGAAATGGCATCTTTTTCAGTAATTCTGTATCCAATATTTAATTGTGCATAATCAGGACGTTCTTCGGAGTCTAAATTCATTAATACAAATGCGCTACTTCCTATAAAACATCGTTTTGTTTGTATTTCTTTTATAGTGTATTGCGCATTTATAATTAGAGAAGTAAAAAGTAGAAAAATTAACAGTGAAATGGATTTGGTTTTATGCATCATTTATTTTTTTTGATGCAAATTTACATTTCAAGAAAAGTTAAAAACGTTCACTTTAGTTAAGTAAACCAATTATCTCTCGTCATTTTTTAAAATTCTTGCTTTTATTCTGCTTAAAGATTGTGGTTTTATCCCTAAAAAACTTGCTAATTGATGTTGAGGAATTCGTTGAATTAAATCAGGTCTATTTTTTAATAAATTTTTATAGCGTTGTTCTGGCGAAGAAATTTTAAATTTATCTAAGTCAATTTGTTTTTTAGTTAAAAGTTTTTCTGAAAGAATTCTGCATAGTGATTCAAATTTTGGGAATTTTTCAAACATTTCAGCTTCCATATCAGCGTTAGAAATTAAGATTATAGTATCTTCTACACAATTTAAATAATATTCAGAGGGTTTATTATTAATTACACAGTGAGGAGTAATACCTTCAGTTTCGGTATAGAAATTTGTTGTTTTTTCTTCTCCATCAATAATATAGTAAGAACGAACACAGCCTTTTAAAACAAAATATCCTTTATTAGATATTTGTCCTTCTTTTAGAAGAATTTCTCCTTTTTTAAATGAATGAAAAATATTTAGCAAATCAATTGCATTTTTTTCATCTTCATTTAATTCTATATGCTCTGATATGTAATTTATTAATAAATTTTTCATTTTTTAGACTTTTATTTACAAATTGTAGTCAAAATATTTTAGGAGTAGTTACCATTGACAAATCTAAATATTTTAAAAAATAAATATCTAATCCAAAACCTTTATTTCCACTTTATACAAATTCTTGAAAATATCAAAAATTGCTTTCGCCTCTTTTTTTCTAATAGAGATGGTATATTCACAAGTCAATTCTAATTTTTGAGCAGTAATCGTAATGTTTTTCTCTTTGATGATGCGCATTACTTTGTTCATCATATCATAATTAAAACTAATCTTGTAAAAAACAGCAATGGTTTTTTCTACAATTTCAGAAGCTTCCAAAGTTAATTGAGCAGAAGTTTTATACGCATTAATTAAACCACCAACACCTAATTTTGTGCCTCCAAAATAACGTACAGAAACTACCAAAATATTGGTGACTTCAAAAGATTGAATTTGCCCATAAATAGGTAAACCAGCAGAATTATTTGGTTCACCATCATCATTTGCTCTGTATTTAATATCTTCAATACCAATTTGATACGCATAACAAAAATGACGCGCTGAATGATGTTGTTTGCGTAAAATTTCTAAACAAGTTTTTACATCATCCTCATTAAAAACAGGAAAAGCATAGCCAAAAAACTTACTATTTCTATCTTTAAATAGCGTTTCTTTAGAGGGGTTTAGAATGGTTTTGTAACAATCTTCCATATTCAATTTAGTAAAAAATAGTGTAAGAATAAATTTAAATTTTAGTTAGAGCCAAGGATACATAAATTTTAAACTCATCTAAAAAAGAATTACTGAAAAATTCAAGAATTCGTGGCAAAAAATAAGAATTAGATTTAAGCCAAAGCTACAATTACAATTCCTAAAATAGCCAAAGCCACACCAATTTTATTTTTTAGGCTGAATTGTTCTTTAAACAAAAGAATACCTACAAGAGTAGAAACGATAACAATACCAACATTATTAATGGTAAATAACGTAGAACTTTCAAAACCTTCTGTTTGCAAAGCTTTAATTAAAAATATGATAGAAAAATAATTAGGAACTCCCAAAACAATACCAGCAATGATGTTTTTTAAGCCAAAGTTTTCTCTTTTTTTAATGGCTTTAATTATCAAAATTACAGCAGCAATAAAAGCGGCAATTCCAAATAAACTTCCAGAAAAGATAGAAACATCATTTTTAGGTACATAAGTAACTTCTACATATTTTAGAATGGTATCTATAGCTCCAGAGCCTAAAAATAATAGAATGGGTAATAACAAGCCAGCTTGCTTAGAGGCTTTTTTATCTTCTTTAACAGAAGCTAAATAAACAGCAATTAGTGCAATTAAAATTCCGAGTACTTTTAAAAATGTTATGGATTCATCATATAAAAAAACACCAAAAAAAACAGGAATTACTACAGACATTTTTCCTGCTACAGAAGTTACAGAAACGCCGTTTTTTTGAGCAGTCATTGCCATTACAAAAAATACGGAAACAAATAAAACTCCCAAACATAAAGCTCCTAAAAACCAAGGTTGATTTGGGATTTCTAACACAGAAAAATTTCGTTCTGCAAAAGTAAAACCCATAATAAAAGCAACAATGTAATTGATGAAAATTGCTTTTAGAACATCAACCTTATAAATGCCAAAATATTTAAAAATAACAAATAATCCTGTAGAAATTAGGATGCTGAGTATTAAGTAAATCAATCGAGTTTGTTTTTTAAAAATAACTCAGTTACGTCATCCTGATTCGGAATCAAATTCCAAGTCTGTATGCCTAATGTGTTTGCTGCATCTGTATTTTCTTGTAAATCGTCTACAAATAAAGTTTCGTTAGCAATTAAGTTATTTTGGTTGATTACAAATTCATAAATTTCTACATCTGGTTTTCTAAAATGGATTTCGTGCGATAAATAAAATTGCTCAAAACAGTTTTTAAACTCATTAAAAAAGGCTTCACCAACAGAATTTATAACCGATTTTATGTGTAAATCATTGGTGTTACTCAATAAAAACAGTCTGTATTTTTTACTTGTGGCTAGTTTTTTTAAAAAATCTAAACGCTCTCTTGGAAAATCTAACAAAACAGCATTCCAAGCCTCAACTAATTTGTCATTAGGAATTCTAAATTTCTCATGAAAAAAGGATATAAATGCGTGAGTAGTCATCAATCCTTTTTCATAGTTTTGATATACTTCCATCATTTCTGGAGTAATTTTAGTAACGCCCAAATTAGCCATTGCTTTATAGGTGCCTTGTTTGTCTAAGTTGATAAAAATATCTCCAAAATCGAAGATGATGTTCTTAATCATTTGTATAAATTTTTAATGTATCGTTTTTTATTTTTTCTTCGGATGTTATTTTTGCTGATAAAATAGGCGCTTTTATTCCGTTTTTAAACACATTTTCTCCAATAAAAACAAACGCTTCATCCCATAAATTGGCAACAATAAATGTCTGTAAAGTTTGTGTACCACCTTCAATAATTACAGATTGGATGTTGTGTTTTTGTAAAACTTCACAAATTTGTTCAGATATATTTTTAGTGAAGTCAATAGTTTCAAAAACCAAGTTTCGTCTTTCGTCTTTTGTCTTTTGTCTTTTATCTTTTAGAACAATCGTTTTCACACTCCCATCAAAAACATTCAAATTTTCAGGAATTCTAAGATTGGCATCCAAAACAATTCTTATTGGATTGTTGCCTGTCCAACTTCTTACATTTAATGAGGGATTATCAGCAATAACTGTATTTGTACCCACTAAAATAGCATGTTCTTTTGCTCTTAATTTATGAACTAATTGTTGCGAATATTTGTTGGAAATCCAAATTGGAGCCTGAATATCCTTTTCTAATGGAGCAATAAAACCATTTTGAGTTTCAGCCCATTTTAAAATAATATGGGGTCTTTTTTTATTCTGATTGGCAAAAAATCGTTTGTGATGTATTTTACATTCCTCTTCTAAAACACCCACAATTACATTAATTCCAGCTTTTTGTAAACATTCAATTCCTTTTCCTGCTACTAAACTATTGGTGTCTAAACAACCAATTACCACATTTTTTAATTGATGTTTTACCAACAAATCTGCACAAGGAGGTGTTTTGCCAAAATGCGAACAAGGTTCTAAAGTAACATAAATGGTTGCTTCTTTTAAAAGCGCTTTATTTTCAACGGCATTTACAGCATTCACTTCTGCATGATTGCATCCATAACTAGAAGTAAAACCCTCGCCAATAATTTTATGTTGATGCACAATAACAGCACCAACAGAAGGATTTGGTCTGGTAGTCCCAATTCCATTTTTTGCTAGTTGCAAACATCTTTTTATGTAAAATTCGTGAGTAATAATAGTAGGTTTTTAGGGTAAATAGATTTTTAAAGTTTAATTTTTATATTTTGGGTAATATCTAAAGGATAATCACTAGAATACCCAAAAACTTTATATTGTAAATTTCCTTTAAATTGTATTTTAACAGATTTATTAAATACCGAATTTAATAAACCACCTAAGATTCCGTTTTTGTGATTTTCAAAAATTTTTCTAGTCGGAATTACCACTTTTAGAGGAACTGTAAATTCATTTCTTGCAGGAACTTCAAATAAATCAGAAGAAACTAAAGCAACTTCAGTATCATTAACCATTACTTTAATTTCATCAGTAGCTATTTTGCCACCAACATCATTTGGGTTTTGAAAAAAGGCATCTGCCTTTAAACGTATAGTATCTGCTTTTACACTAATTAATTGTAGATGGTCAATTTTTATAAAAACTGGTTTTTTATTAACAGAACAACTAAAAGCTATTATACATAAAACAAAAAAATAGAATGTTTTTTTCATTAAAAATCATTTAAAAAATAGGTAACTTGCTCTTGCAAAAATACAGTAATAAATGACAAGTGAAGATTTTATCATAAGAGAAATAGCATCTAAAGACAATTCGCAATTGGCTAAAGTAATACGTAGTGTTATTCTAGAAATGGGTGCACCTAAAATTGGCACTGCTTATGAAGATAAAGCTACAGACCAAATGTTTGAAACTTATCAAAAAGAAAAGGCAACATACTTTGTAGTAGAATACAATAATGAAGTAGTTGGTGGTGCAGGAATTGCACAATTAGATAATTTTGAGGGTAATATTTGCGAGTTGCAAAAAATGTATTTTTTACCAGTTGCTAGAGGCATAGGGTTAGGAGCAAAACTGATTGCTGTATGTTTAGAAAAAGCGAAAGAATTTGGTTTCGAAAATTGTTATTTAGAAACTTTACCCTACATGAAAGCAGCAGTAAAACTATATCAAAAATATGGTTTTAAAAATTTAAATGCGCCCATGGGTAATACCAGCCATTATTCTTGTAATGTTTGGATGATTAAGAAAATTTAATTTGATGTTATACTATTTTTTAGGCAGTTTACATCTTATTTTATTTTGTTGGGCATTCTATAATATTTTATATTTTGGGGTTAAACCTTCAAAATCTTTAAGCTGGATTTTAATTACATTATTCTTTCCGTTTTTAGGCGTGCTATGCTTTGTTATTTTCGGAATTAATAGAAGAAAAATTAAATTTTTTGAACTAAAAGAAACAAAAAAAAGAAAGGATTTTATTAAAAAAACTATAAAATCGCAAAAGAATCTTAACACTAATTTTTTTGACACCAACAAGCAAAAAAAGATTTCTCAATTAATTTACAGCACTACGAATGCTACTGTAGAAGAAAATAATGAGGTTACCCTCTTAAAAAACGGAAAAGAAACTTTTGAAGCATTATTTGCAGCCTTAAAAAGTGCTGAAAAATTTATTCATTTACAGTATTTTATTTTAGAAGAAGGGCAGATACTCAATAAAATTATCAAACTTTTAGAAGAAAAAAGAAAACAAAATGTAGAAATTAGAATTTTATACGATTCTATAGGAAGTTTTCATTTAAAGAAAAAAACAAAACAAAAACTTAAAAATATTGGTGTAGAGTTATATCCTGAAACACCATTTAAATATGGGTCTTTTATTTTTTCATTAAACTTTAGAAATCATCGAAAAATAGCAATTATCGATAATAAAATTGGCTTTACAGGTGGTGTAAATATTTCTGATGAATATATTACAGAAAATACAGATTTGGGCATTTGGCAAGATGCACATTTACAAATAAAAGGTAGTGGGGTTCATTCAATTCACAAATCTTTTTTAAACGATTTTTATTATGCATCCTATAAAAACCTAACCAATACCAAAAAATACACATCAACATTTGCTACTAAAGGCGATACAAAACTTCAAGTAGTTGCTAGTGGGCCAGATTATAATCAATCAGTTGTAATGCAACAATATTTAAGTTTTATAAATTTAGCAGAAAAAAGTATTTGTGTCTTAAATCCTTATTTTGTGCCAACATTTTCAATTTTAGAGGCTTTTAAAATTGCGGCTTTAAGTGGCATAGCAGTAACATTGTTATTGCCCAAAAAAACAGATTCTAAGATTGCAACCTATAGTATGTATTCTTATTTTGAAAGTTTATTAGAAGCAGGTGTGCAAATTTATTTAAGAGATGATTTTTCTCACAGTAAAGTTATTTTTATTGATGATGAAATTGCTTCTGTAGGCTCAACCAATTTTGACTGTAGAAGTTTTGAACACAACTATGAATTGAATGTAATTTTATATGATGATAAAATTACAGCCGAAATTAGGCAAGAGTTTGATGAAAGAAAAAATAAAGCCACTCAAATTCATTTAGAAACATTTAATAAAAGATCTATCAAACAAAAAACCTTAGAGCGTTTGTGTCGTTTTTTAAGCCCATTATTGTAGTATTATGAAATTAAAACAATTCAAAATATTTTTTACTGAAGAACTCTCAGTAATATATCCAAGTACAGAAATAGATACTTTTTTCTTCATTTTAATAGAAACGTATTTAGGTTTAGAAAGAATTGATACTGTTTTGAAACCCAATTTTATAATTGATGAAGATAAATTGTCTATACTAAAAGCGGTTTTACAAAGATTAAAGAAACAAGAGCCCATACAATATATAATAGGAAAAACAGAGTTTTATGGATATCCTTTTTTAGTTGATGAAAATACGCTAATTCCAAGGGCAGAAACTGAAGAATTAGTTGAATGGACGCTGGAAGAGATAAAAGTCAAAAGGCAAAAAATAAAAGATAAAGCAGGTAAATGCTTACAAATATTAGATATTGGTACAGGTTCTGGCTGTATACCCATTTCGTTGGCTAAAAATTTATCTAACGCTACTATTTCTGCAATAGATATTTCTTCGGATGCTTTAAAAGTGGCAGCAAAAAATGCGACTTTAAACAAAGTAAATATCAACTTTATTGAATGTGATATTTTAAACCTGAGTAAACTAGATTGTAAATATGATATCATCATATCAAACCCTCCATATGTTAGAGAATTAGAAAAAGCTGAAATTCAAAAAAATGTTTTAGAAAACGAACCACATTTAGCCCTTTTTGTTGATAACAATAATCCTTTAATTTTTTACGCTAAAATAGCTGAACTCGCTAAACAACATTTGTCTAAAAACGGAATGCTTTTTTTTGAAATCAATCAATATTTAAGTAAAGAAACTGTAGCACTTCTTAAACAAAAGGGATTTCAAAACATTAAATTACGAAAAGATTTGTTTCATAATTATAGAATGATAAAAGCTACATTATAGCACGAATGCTAAAACCCTAAACTTACCAATAAATGGCTTGGACATCTTGTAGGTTTTAAAGTTTTACGATTCATAAAAGCCAAAACAGAATGTCCAGTACAAATCAATTCGTTATTTTGGTTAGTAATTTTATAGTCAAACGCAATTTTTACCATTGGTTTTTTAACTAAAATAGTTTCTATGGTTAAAACATCATCATAAATTGCAGATTTAATAAAATTACAGTTTAAAGAAATTACTGGCAGCATTATTCCATTCAATTCCATATCTTTGTAACTTACCCCAAGTTTTCGAAGCCACTCAGTTCTGCCCAGTTCAAAAAACTGTGCATAATTTCCGTGATAAACCACTCCCATTTGATCGGTTTCTGAATAACGTACTCTAGTATTTACGAATGAATTTTTTAACATATTAAGTATAATATTTTATGCCATTCTACGTAAAAAATAATTAATAATCAATAGCAAATAGATTTTTTTATACTGTTTTTTATTCACATTTTTGTAGTGCTTTAGAAAAAGGGTATAAAGGTCTATATAGCCTAACAATTTAATCAAAAAATCACTTAAATAATTCATGAATAACACTGCTGAATCCGTTTGGACTGAATGTTTGACCTTTATAAAGGACAATATTAAGCCTCAAGCCTACAAGACCTGGTTTGAACCAATAAAACCGGTGAAACTGTCTGGTGAAGCATTGACGATTCAAGTACCAAGTAAATTTTTTTACGAATGGTTAGAAGAGCATTACATTAAATTATTACGTGTTGCATTAGTAAGACAATTGGGCAATGAAGCCAAGTTGATTTACGATGTTAAGATGGAAAATAATTACAGCAGCAATAGGCCTCAAATCGTAAAAATACCAAGTTCTAACAGAGACCCGTTAAAACCGCAAAGAGTTACAGTACCCTTAGATTCTAGTAAAAGAGAGTTACGAAATCCGTTTATTATTCCTGGGTTACAAAAGGTTAAGATTGAATCTCAATTGAATCCTAACTATAGTTTTAATAATTTTATAGAAGGAGACTCTAACAGGTTGGCACGTTCTGCTGGTATGGCAGTGGCTAATAAACCAGGTGGAACTTCATTTAATCCTTTACTAGTATATGGTGGTGTAGGTTTAGGAAAAACACATTTGGCACACGCAATTGGGGTTAATATTAAAGATAAATATCCAGATAAAACAGTTTTATACATATCTTCAGAAAAATTTACACAACAATTTATAGATTCTGTAAAGTCGAACACAAGAAATGATTTTATTCATTTTTATCAAATGATTGATGTATTAATTATTGATGATGTTCAATTTTTATCTGGTAAAGCTGGTACTCAAGATGTTTTCTTTCATATTTTTAATCATTTGCATCAAAATGGGAAACAGGTTATTTTAACCTCTGATAAAGCACCTGTAGATATGCAAGATATAGAACAACGTTTATTATCTAGGTTTAAATGGGGTTTATCTGCAGAACTACAAGCACCAGACTACGAAACTAGAATATCTATATTGCAAAATAAATTGTACAGAGATGGTGTAGAAATGCCAGATGATATAGTAGAATATGTTGCTAAAAATATAAAATCTAATGTTAGGGAGTTAGAAGGTGTTTTAATTTCTATGATTGCACAAGCTTCATTCAATAGAAAAGAATTTTCTATAGAGTTGGCCAAACAAATTGTAGATAAGTTTGTAAAAAATACCAAAAAAGAAGTTTCTATAGATTACATACAAAAAGAAGTATCAAAGTATTTTGATATGGATGTAGCTACATTACAATCTAAAACACGTAAACGCCATATTGTACAAGCGCGTCAATTGGCAATGTATTTTGCAAAAAGATTAACAAAAACATCTTTAGCAAGTATTGGTAACCAAATTGGGCAAAGAGATCATGCAACTGTTTTACATGCATGCAAAACTGTAGACAATCTTACTGAAACAGATAAGCAGTTTAAAAAGTATGTAGATGATTTGACAAAAAAATTAACGTTTTAACTGTTTAAATTTTTTAGTTCATAATTTTTTTTAGTGCTTTATTAAAACAATTAAATTCTACATTGCTATGAAAAAAATACTAATGGTTTGTTTGGGCAACATCTGTCGTTCGCCATTGGCACAAGGTATTTTAGAATCTAAAGTTAATTCAGAAAATGTTTTTGTTGATTCTGCTGGTACAGGAGCATATCATGTGGGTAATTTGCCCGATAAAAGATCTATTAAAGTAGCTAAAAACAACGGAATAAATATTACAAATCAAACAGCAAGAAAGTTTGAAGTTTCAGATTTTGATGCATTCGATTGTATTTATGCTATGGACGAAAGCAATTGTCAGCATATTTTAAGGTTGGCTAGAAGTGATGAAGACAAAAGTAAGGTGTATTTAATTTTAAATGAGTTGCATCCTAATAAAAATCAATCAGTACCAGATCCATATTATGGTGGTGTACAAGGTTTTGAAAACGTATACAATATGTTAAACGATGCCTGTGATGTTATTGCATCTAAATTGTCTTAAATTATTTGTAATTTAGTATTCTAAAATTTTAAAATGACTGGTAAATTATACTTAATCCCCACCACTTTAGGTGAAGAAACTGAGCCTTTAGAGGTAATGCCTTTATCAGTAAAAAAAGTAATAGAACAAATTGACTATTATATTGTTGAAAATGAAAAATCAGCAAGAAGGTTTATTAAAAAAATATCTCCTAAAAAGCAACAACCCAATTTAACCATAAAGTTGTTAGATAAGTATGCAGTAGAAGAGGAAACACAAAAATACCTAGATGTTTGTGCTCAAGGTTTTAATGTGGGCTTACTTTCAGAAGCAGGTGTACCTGCAATTGCAGATCCAGGAGCTAGTATTGTAAAATTAGCACATCAAAAAAATATAAGAGTGGTACCTTTAGTAGGGCCAAGTTCTATTTTAATGGCAATGATGAGTTCTGGTTTTAATGGACAAAATTTTGCTTTCAATGGTTATTTGCCTATTGATAAAGGAGATAGAAAAAGAAAAATAAAAGACTTAGAGCGTTTGGCTAGAGATAAAAATCAGTCTCAAATTTTTATTGAAACACCTTATAGAAATGAAAAAATGTTTGCCGATTTAAAATCAACACTTTCTCCTCAAACTAATTTGTGTGTTGCTGTAGATATTACACTGCCTTCGGAATTTATTAAAACAATGTCTATTAAAGACTGGAAGAATCAACAGCCTAATTTGCATAAAAAACCTGCTATTTTTATTATTGATAAATAATTAAATAGTTGCTTTTCTGTCTGCAATTATTTTAGAAACGTCGTAGTTGGCAAAGCGTTTCATATAATGTTGAATTGTAGCACCATAGGCATCTGAAAAACGAATCTCTCCATTACTTCTTAAGAACTTTTTTACGTTTCCAGCACCACTTAAATGTGCAGCCGCTAATATCCCAGATTCAGTAATTTTAATTCCGTTAATGGTTTTACCTGCAGATCTTTTAATGTCTTTTCTTAAAATCCATTTATTCACACTACATAAAGCTGCAAAAGCTTTTTCTTGCAATTCATGGCTTTTTAAAAAGGCATGGGTATCATAAATTTTAAATCGCTCTAATGTAGTTCTACCAAATTGATATTTGCCCAAATAGCCTAAAGTATTCACAACTCTATATCTTCCTTGCGATTCTTTAAAAGCAACAGCCTCTTTAAAAGCAATAAAATTTCTTTCTAAATATGGTATGTTATAATCTACATATTTAGGTAACGAAACTTCTTTTTTAATGACTTTTACTTTGGTAGTTGTACTATTACCAATTTTAGTTGCACTAACTAAAAGTAAAGTCAAACTTGCTAAAAATAAAAACTTTTTGATCATACTAATCCTTTTGTTTTACGACCGCAAATCTAAAACATATTTTGAGTTTATTGACTATCAGTGCTTTAATTTCGCTAAAATTGTAAATAAGCTCGATAAAGTGTGAAAATTTTAAGAGAATTGGATTACTAAATCGTTTCTTTTTACGAAATGATTAATGAAATGATGAGTATTTAGGTTAAAATAAAGTAGATTTTTTAACGATTAACACCTTGTTTATTTAACCAGCTATGATATTTAGCAGCATTTCTATTATGTTGCGCTAAGCTTTTAGCAAATTTATGATAGCCAAGTTTGTCAGTATTAACACACATATAAAAGTAATCGTGTTTTTCAGCATTTAATACAGCGTCAATAGTATTAATATCTGGCATTCCAATAAGGCTAGGAGGTAAGCCTCTATTTATATATGTATTGTAAGGCGAATTAATTTTTAAATCTACAGTTAATACCCTTTTTACAATATAATCTTGTCCCTTAACTTCTTTAATTGCATATATTATAGTTGGGTCAGCCTGTAATGGCCATCCATTATTTAATCGGTTTAAATACAAACCAGCAACAATTGGTCTTTCTTCTTTTTTGGCAGTTTCTTTTTGCACTATAGAGGCTAATGTAATTACTTTACTCTTAGATAATTTTAAAGCCTTTGCTTTTTGTAGCCTGCTATTATTCCAAAAATGATGATATTCTTTTAAAAGTTTATCTCTAAATTTATCTGCAGAAACCGTCCAATAGAATTCATAGCTATTAGGGATACATATTTGTAAAACCGACTTTTCAGTGAGTTTGTTTTTTTCTAAAAAATCAGAATTTGTAAAAGATTGTACAATTTCAGTAGAATCTATAGCCAATTGCTCGCTTATTCTACTTGCAAACTTCTCTAAAGTATCTTGATTATTAAACGAAATTTTTAACGGAGTTTGATTTCCACTGCGCAACATATTTACCAAATCATTATTAGACATTCCTTTCTTTAATAAATAACGACCTGTTTTTGGTTCAGAAAAATTCTTTTTTGCTGAAACCCATAAAAAAGTATTCGGGTTTTTAGAATAATCCGCTATTTTTTCTTTAACATCTATTAAGTTGTCAGAAGACTTTATATAAAGTACATAATCAACGGTAATTGCTGCACCAAATATTTTTTGATAATAGTTGTATCCTAAAATTCCTCCTAATAAAAAAAGGAAACCCAAAATGTATATAATTTTTTTAGTCAATGTGTTTAAATTTCTTGTGATGTTGCAAAATTACTCTTTTATCAATTGAAATAAAATTTCATCTTTATATTTTCCTTTCGCAAATATCCAATCTTTTTTAATACCAATTGGTGTAAAGTTATGTTTCTTAAATAAAGAAATACTTTTAGAATTGTCAGAAGTAATGTTCGCATATAATTGATGTAAATTCAAATAAGAAAATACATAATCAATCAATATAGTTAATGTTTCAGAAGCAAAACCGTTGTTTTGATAATAAGGGTGTATCAAAATACCAACTCCAGCTCTGTTGTGTTGAGGATTAAAATCGAATAAATCAACCATTCCTATTTGTTTTTTATCAGATACTTTTTCTATAATAAAACGAAATTGTTTGGTTTCATAGATATCTAAGTGAGCATTTTCTAAATATTGTTTTAAAACATATCTAGAAAAAGGAGTTTGTGTATGGCTTACTTCCCAAAAAGATTCATTGTTCTCAATAGGATATAAAAATTCCAAATCTTCTGGTTCAATAGGTCTCAAACATAATTTTGATCTACATAAAGACATTTACTTTTCTTCTTAAAGATGATTTCTCAAATATAAGTTGAATTTTTCAAGTGATTTTATTTTATTATTGATTAGTTAAAGAGATTACTTAAACAACAAGTTACTTTAATTGTTACTAGAATGATTTAGATTAGAGTTGATTTGTTTTACGTGTGATTTAGTTTTTTTGATAAAGATGCGTAAAGATTAGGATTGATTTTTTTTATGGTTTTAAGAATATGAAGATATTTTATAATATTATATTGATGATTATTATGAGGTATTGAACTAAAACTAGGTAGCCATATCAATTATAAAGAAGGTTTTTAGGGTGCCATTATGTTTTTTAAAGAGCTAGATATTGATTTATATCTGGGATGAATTTAGTTTTAGTATGTTTATTTGAGGTATAATTTCAAGTTTTAAGGTAAATATAGAAGATCACTTGCGATTTATGTCTAGTGTTTTTAGAGATGGTTTATGCAGTTTATGTCTATGTCTATCAAGATGTTTTAGTTTGGGTCTAGGTTTATTAGCTTTGTAAGCTTAAAAAAGCTTATTTTTTTTAAAATGTAAGGTATTGTTTTAGAGAGATTTAATTTATGGATTAAAAATAAAATCAAAAAAGGTTGTAGAAATAGTTGTGAGATTAAAAAGGAGTTGTATATTTGCACCCGCTAAGCGAAAAACGAGAAACGATTTAGTTTTAAGTTATACAATTTTAGCGACAGTTCATTGAAAGATTTTTGTAAGTTGGGTTAGTTTTTAAAAAACAAGATTGTTTATTTTTTTAAAAAAATAAATACATTTTTATTAGGATTAAATAAATAACTTGTAGTATCTTTGCAGTCCGAATTTTTCGGAAAAAAAGTTCAAGTTTTTAAGGTTAAAAAATAAATAAAAAAATAATTTTAATTTTTATTGTCAGAATTAAAAAAGTTTATATATTTGCAGCCGCTAACACAAATAGCAAAAACGTTCAGAGAAATTTTGGAATGATAATTAAAAAAATCAGATAGTTCGATTCTATCGTTTCTACAAAGTTGGATAAAGTAATTAGGTTGAAAAAGATTTAATTTATGAGTTCAACAAGTTCATTGAAAATATTGAAATTGACAGCGTAAACAAAGAGTAGAATAACCGCATTAATTTATTAATGTAATTCTTTTGAAACTTATTCATTAAAATATTTAAGATATACAATGAAGAGTTTGATCCTGGCTCAGGATGAACGCTAGCGGCAGGCTTAACACATGCAAGTCGAGGGGTAACATTGTGCTTGCACAGATGACGACCGGCGCACGGGTGCGTAACGCGTATAGAACTTACCTTTTACAGGGGGATAGCCTTTAGAAATGAAGATTAATACCCTATAGTATTGAGAATTGGCATCAATTTTTAATTAAAGATTTATCGGTAAAAGATAGCTATGCGTCCTATTAGCTAGATGGTAAGGTAACGGCTTACCATGGCAACGATAGGTAGGGGCCCTGAGAGGGGGATCCCCCACACTGGTACTGAGACACGGACCAGACTCCTACGGGAGGCAGCAGTGAGGAATATTGGGCAATGGAGGCAACTCTGACCCAGCCATGCCGCGTGCAGGAAGACTGCCCTATGGGTTGTAAACTGCTTTTATACAGGAAGAAACACTGCTACGTGTAGCAGCTTGACGGTACTGTAAGAATAAGGACCGGCTAACTCCGTGCCAGCAGCCGCGGTAATACGGAGGGTCCGAGCGTTATCCGGAATCATTGGGTTTAAAGGGTCCGCAGGCGGTCAATTAAGTCAGAGGTGAAATCCCATAGCTTAACTATGGAACTGCCTTTGATACTGGTTGACTTGAGTCATATGGAAGTAGATAGAATGTGTAGTGTAGCGGTGAAATGCATAGATATTACACAGAATACCGATTGCGAAGGCAGTCTACTACGTATGTACTGACGCTCATGGACGAAAGCGTGGGGAGCGAACAGGATTAGATACCCTGGTAGTCCACGCCGTAAACGATGGACACTAGTTGTTGGGATTTATCTCAGTGACTAAGCGAAAGTGATAAGTGTCCCACCTGGGGAGTACGATCGCAAGATTGAAACTCAAAGGAATTGACGGGGGCCCGCACAAGCGGTGGAGCATGTGGTTTAATTCGATGATACGCGAGGAACCTTACCAGGGCTTAAATGTAGTCTGACAGCTTTAGAGATAGAGTTTTCTTCGGACAGATTACAAGGTGCTGCATGGTTGTCGTCAGCTCGTGCCGTGAGGTGTCAGGTTAAGTCCTATAACGAGCGCAACCCTTGTCGTTAGTTGCCAGCATGTAAAGATGGGGACTCTAACGAGACTGCCGGTGCAAACCGCGAGGAAGGTGGGGATGACGTCAAATCATCACGGCCCTTACGTCCTGGGCCACACACGTGCTACAATGGTATGGACAATGAGCAGCCATCTGGTAACAGAGAGCGAATCTAGAAACCATATCACAGTTCGGATCGGAGTCTGCAACTCGACTCCGTGAAGCTGGAATCGCTAGTAATCGGATATCAGCCATGATCCGGTGAATACGTTCCCGGGCCTTGTACACACCGCCCGTCAAGCCATGGAAGCTGGGAGTGCCTGAAGTCGGTCACCGCAAGGAGCCGCCTAGGGTAAAACTGGTAACTAGGGCTAAGTCGTAACAAGGTAGCCGTACCGGAAGGTGCGGCTGGAACACCTCCTTTCTAGAGAAAGATGGTGAGTTACAAAAGGTAAATTTTACTCTTTGCTGTTAATTTTAAAATATAAGAATATCAAAGCTATTATAGTCTCGTAGCTCAGCTGGTTAGAGCGCTACACTGATAATGTAGAGGTCGGCAGTTCGAGTCTGCCCGGGACTACAAATTTTGATATTTTAAGGAAATTCTAGAAGTGGTTATTCACCCTAATTAGTCGGCTCACGACTGCAGACTGAGAACTGTGGACTGCCAACTAGAAAAATGGGGGATTAGCTCAGCTGGCTAGAGCGCTTGCCTTGCACGCAAGAGGTCATCGGTTCGACTCCGATATTCTCCACAACGGTCAATTTAAATATAGACCACAAGTTCATTGACATATTGGTAAAATGATATCGTAAGAATCAAAAAGATAGAGAATTTAAAATAGAGATATTTTAAGTAAATTTTATAAAAATATAAAAGAGCTCGTTGCAGTAGAGATACTGTAGCAAAAAGTACAATAAGTTAAGTAAGGGCGTATGGCGGATGCCTAGGCTCTCAGAGGCGATGAAGGACGTGATAAGCTGCGAAAAGCTACGGGGAGGGGCACATACCTTATAATCCGTAGATATCCGAATGGGGCAACCCACTATGTTGAAGACATAGTACCGAAAGGGGCAAACCCGGTGAACTGAAACATCTAAGTAACCGGAGGAAGAGAAAACAAAAGTGATTCCGTTAGTAGTGG